>JACQFE010000053.1 GCA_016200265.1 Planctomycetota bacterium
CGTGCTCGCGGCGGCCGGTTCCAACCTCCAAAAGCTCCTCCGGCGGCTTGCCGCTGCGCTGATCCAGCGGCTCGAACTTCTCCTCGCCAGCCACTCAACTTCCGCTCGTCCGGCACTCTGTGGATAAAAGCGAGTTTTTCATGGACGACTCAATACGGTTTGGAGGCCGCGCGACAGAAACGCTGATTGATGCGGCTGAATTGCGAGGCCGGCCTTCATCCCGGGTCTGCCACCGAATCCACAATCTTCCATTTGCTGTCAGGATCAAATTCCGTCATTTCCGCCGCAATCTTGCTCGTCCGACGCCCAAGGTCGCGCTCAAACAAAACGCCGTTTTGATTCACGATGAATGTCATGATCCCGGAGTTTCCATGTTCCGCAGGCCATGCCACCACGGCAAAACCCCCGGTCATTCGACCACTCTCGACATAGTTTCGGGCGCCCCCCGCAGCGTCGGAGCCCTGCGATTTCAAGATCCTGAACTTGTACCCATGAAAAGGACGAGGTCCTTCGGATTCTCTCGATTGGAACGAATACCCTTCCTCTGACGCACCCACGACAAACGGGCCGAGAGGGCTTTGGGGATCACCCGTCCCAGCTTCCCAATACAAGCCGTTGTGTTTGTCAGGGTCACTCATGAACTTCTGAGCGTATTCCCTGACGCCGTCTCCATTCCGATCCATCGACTCGAATTCTCGCTGCGCGTCCACAACGGCAAGGCAAACCTGCATCACTGAAAGTTCATTGCGACCAATCCGACGGTTGAGAATCTCATCTTTCCCGCGAAGTGTGTCGAATCTCCAGGCATTCCGCTTCCCGACAATCGGAATCGGCATGGGCCAATCGCCGGAGCCAACCTGAAGGGTCATGCTTCCGTCAGGATCCGCAACGACAGAGTGCTTTTCGTCGTAGGCGCTCAGGAACTTTTCTCTCGCGTGCCGATCCGCAACCTCGTCTCCGGAAGACACGACATCGTCCGCACCTCGACCGAGAATTCTCTTGACCTCGTCACGTTGTTCGGCCTTGGATGCGTGGATCAGTGCGTCGGCGGCTTCTTCAGGTGACGAGAACCGCTTCTGCGAAGAGCCACACCCAGCGACAACAAAAAGTGCAGCGACGACGGCTCGCATAGCGGAATGGAAAAATGTTCCCATTAGTCTTGGATTCAATTGGACTGAACGCATGATTTTCACTCAGAATGATTCACGAAAATAATTCCCTACATTCGCCTTCAAACACGACATATCCGTTTTCGCTCTTAACGTCTGCCTCCGCCACGACCCCCGCCTCCACGACCGCCACCTCTGCCCATTCCGCCACGGGAACCCCCTCCTGAGGCGCCGCGAAATGAACTGCCTCCTCCTGAGCCCGCGCTACGTCCGGCGGAAGATGAACGACTCGCCTGGCCCCTCTGACTCTCACTTCGAGCCTGACTTCCACTGCCGACGCCATCAAACGCGCCGCCGCTCCGTTGCGTTTGCGCAGGACGGCTGGTTTGCGATGGGCGGCTATGTGAAGGAGATGCGGAACGGTCGGCCGTCTGCGGTCGGTTGCCCTGTGAGCCACGATCCGGCGCCCCTGTTCCCGGTCGATCAGCGGTTTGCGGTCGGTTCCCCGCACCGCTTCGATTCTGTATGTCGCGCGTGCCGGCCGAAGGAGATTGTCCTCCCCTGATTTGATCGGCGCCACCCCGGGCGAGATCCTGACGACCGGCATCCGCCCGTCCGCGGTATGTGTCGCGTGCACGGGCGGCATCGGCTGCCGAAGCGCCGCCGTATCGACCAGCAGCGCCCGCATCACGGTAAGCTGCCCCACCCCGATGCGCCGCGTCGTGTTGCCATGTGTTGTTGCCTCCACGGTACAAATTGTTTTGGGAATAGTTAGAGCGATTGATTCGGGTGTTGAAATTATTTTGATTAAAATTCACGTTGACGTTGCCGTGACCCCAATTGCAGTGTCCCCATGCGTACCCCCATGCCGCACCACATGCCACACCAGCGCCGAACGAAACGGCCGCAACTCCAGCCACATATCCGGGCGGACGGTAATAGTACGGAGGATACGCGGGATAAGGCCAAGCACCGTAGACGACCGTGGGATTGTACGTCGGCACATAGACCACTTGTGGACTCGGCGACTCGATCACGATTACCGGCGAAGGCGATTGATCCACTTGTTGCACGGTCACAGTCTGTTGCGGCGTTGTCTCAAGGTTGCCTTGAGATTTGGCTTTGGCCCGAAGCGCTTGCGTCGTGTCCATCACTTGCTTCTGCTGTGAAATAAAAGCGTCTCCGAGCTTCGTGATCCAATCAAGCTTTTCGCTCATCATGGACAGCACCTGGGGAAAATTTGCCAGAGACTTCACGCTGGGATCCCACGATTGTTTTTCCAGTGCGTCCGTAAGGGCGTCCCCTTGCAGTTTGGAGTTCTGTCTTACCCAGCGGTCCGCCTGCACCACTTCAAGCGGATACGTGGACGCCATCAAAATCTGGGATAGCAGTGAATCCGGATACAAGGCGATTGGGGCGAGCAGCTGGTCAAGCTCTTGCTGCGAAAATTGCGCCGAGGCACCGGGCACGTCCGGCTGCTGAGCCACTAATACCGAAGTCTGCGCCATACTCGGAATCAGAAACGCAATCACTCCTACATAAATTATTCGCGTCGATTTCATGAAACGAACCTTATCGTAGAATTGCCAAAAGGGATGAATCATGAAAATATCTAAACACGCTTTACGCGCGGTGTCAACGCAGGTTCCAATCAGACCGCCGGCGCGTAGGAATCAAGAACGTACTAGCGCCGTAGGAGCGCGATTCTTGGCGAAGTCCCCTGTCAATCCGTAAAGGGCAAGTATTGCAATCAATCCCACGCTCAAGATGGTAACATCCGCATACCATGAATCGAGTGATGTCGTCAAAGGCGTCGTATTCAGCACCCCCGTGACGATCAATGCGACGACCACGGAAAGCAACCCGCACGTTGTCATCAGCCAAAGAAAAATTCCGATCCCGCCGACGCCGAGGAAAAGCCACGACAACAGTCCATGCGCGCCGCGCGGAATGATGATTGGAACCAAGATGAAACCTGTAATCACCATCGCGGCTTTTGCGTTGCGCGTAAAAATCCGCAGCAGAACCAACAAGAGAAGGAACATCATCCCCAATGTCATGGCGTTGGAAGCACTTGCGACGGAACTCGCCATCGCGTCACGAAGACCATAAACCTTTTCCGCAATTCGATCACCAAACAGGAACGGCAGCGGAGGCCATCCCATCCAATCCGCGATCATCCGCTCAGTGGCGGCCAGCAACGCCCACAAGCACCCAACAAAAACTCCCGCGGCCACGTGCCTTCGAACGTCGATGTCACCTAAATGGCACCGGATTGCTCGATTCCAGGTGATGAGAATGTCCGGCCAATATCGGCGGGCATAGAGATCAACGACCACGAAAAGAATCGCGACAGCCGCCGCCTCACCCAGCGCGCCGATGATCGCGGTCGCAAGCCGCGAGACTTCGCGCCCGAGTCCGCCGGAGTTTCCCAGTGTCAAAAAGAATGGCACGATGTTCAGCGTAAAGACCGCAAGCCCAAGACGGACCGCGCCGTCACGATCGATCCTGCCCGACCAGTATCCGCGCCACGCCCACGGGAATGCGGCCGCCATCACGGCCAGAAACAGCGCACTTTCGCCGATGGAGACAACTTCTCTCCGCCGAATGAACGAAGTCCAGACTGACGGAGCGGATGAAGCATTGTAAGTGATCGTCGCAAAAACAATCGGTTGGTCATGCAATGCGATACCAACCGCAGTCATCGGGATTTCATTCTCATTGGTCTTTGATTTTGTCCATCCAAATGCTTGGAATCCGGATTTTGCCGGATCAAGTCCCGAAGATTGCGGTGAACCCGCAGCTCCGTCAAATCCGGCAGCACGCACGAACGGTTGAAATTTCGGTAGCGGATTGGATTCCACGGTCGCTTCGCTCTGCACTATCGGCCGCGCAACAAATGCAATGAGCTTACCTTCAAGATCGTAAAACGAAGTCGAGGAACCCATCTCTGTTGGCGGATCGAACAGCGTCGCTCGACCATTATTGAAAATTACATTGCTCACGTTTTGTGGCAAAAATGGATTCATCCCTTCGCGATACCAAAAGACGGGACCTCGTCCTTCGCCCAGCGTCAATTCGTTCGTCTCGCTGAACGGTGGATACCTGCCAACAAATTCTTCCGTCTCGTGCCGATCGCAGTATCCAAACGCGTCAAAGAGTTGTGCTCGTTCGGGCACAAGCGACTCCTGCGTGGTCCGGGCCCGCTCTCGCATCACTCGCGGCGATTTTTCACCGAGATGATCCCAGGAATTTATTGTTTTGGATCGAAACCACCACGTCGTTAGCGATAACAAGGCTGCCAATCCAACCATTACAACCCCGGACATTGTCGGCGCCGAAACTCGCGAGACGGCCACCATCGACGGCGAAGGCGTCAAATGTGCCGCAAGGACATCGCTGAGCACATTCGTACCCGGAAGCGATGCGGCCACGATCAATGCCGACGCAGGTCGGGCCGAAGGCTCCTTTTCAAGGCATTGAAGAATGATCTGCTCAACGTCTCGCGGCATTTCCGGATTCATTTGAGACGGCGAAGGCGGTGCTGCATTCACGTGCAAATCGGCATATTCATCAATTGTTTCGGCCTGAAAGGCCCGTCGTCCCGTGAAGAGCTCAAACATCACCAGCCCGAGAGAATAGATATCGCTCTGAATGGATACACCTCGTCCGGTGATTTGCTCCGGCGCCATGTAGGCCGCGGTGCCCGTGCGAATTTCCGACGGTTGAATTTCACCCGCCAGAGCCGCAATTCCGAAATCCGTGATCCGCACATTGCCGTTCCCGTCGAGCATGATGTTTTGCGGCTTCAGATCACGGTGGATGACATTGTGCTGATGAGCGACGGCCAACCCAAGGCAAATCTGCCGACTTACCGCGATCGCCCGTTCGATCGGCAGTCGCCCGATCCTCCGATAGAGCGCTGCGAGGTCTTCCCCCTCGACATATTCCATGCTTAGAAAGCACTCACCGCCGCTCTCCACGAGGTCAAAGATTCGACAAACATTGGGGTGCGTCACGGTCCGCGCCAGACGCGCTTCTTGTCGAAAGCGCGCGATCCATGCCGGACTCTTTGCAAATGCGAGGGGAAGAAATTTCAATGCCACGGTCTGATTGAGCGTCGTATCTTCGGCACGGAAGACTTCCCCCATGCCCCCTTCGCCGAGCCGATCCACAATGCGATATCGATCGGCGATCAAAGTCCCCGCGCTGTATTGACGGCGGCTCTCATTGATGATCGGAGTTTGAGCGGCGGTCTTGGCCGCTGGATTCGCGCCGGCGGTTTTCAGAGAAGCGGGGATTTGATCGCCGGTTCCAATCGAGCGAATGACTGCGTCGGTCTCAACCGTAGGAACATAAGCCGCTAAGAGGTCTTGAATTTCCTTCTGAAGTGCCGGGTCGCCGGCGCATCGATCGGCGACGAATTTCGAGCGATCAGCTTCTGGAAGCTCGAGCGCCTCCAGAAAAAGCGCCCTCGCGCGTCCGAATTGCTCGGACATCATGCTGCTTTCTCCCGGAGCCGATTTCGCAGCCAGGCCTTCGCATGAGTCCACTCGCCCTCGACCTTGCGTTTCGACACGCCGAGCACACTCGCGACTTCTTCCACGGACAATCCCGCGAAAAATCGTAACTCGACCACGCGGGCTTCTTCTGCATCAAGCGACGCAAGCGTGTCGATCGCGTCGCTCACGACCTCCACGTCGACTTCTTCAGGCTTTTCAAAAACAAGGTTGTCCTCGAGCATCAGGCGCTTCCGATCGCCGCCTCGCTTCACCCGGCCGCGCTGCCGGGCATAATCCGTCAGAATGCGACGCATGATCGACGCGCTGATCGCAAGAAAGTGAGTCCTCCCTTGCCAGTTTACGCGATTCTGATCCACAAGACGCAAGTACGCCTCGTTCACCAATGCCGTCGGTTGAAGCGTGTGAGATTTGCGTTCGCCGCGGAGCAGCCGCGCGGCCATCGCGTGAAGATCGTCATACACCAGCGGAGTGAGCTTCGCGGCGATTTCCTCAGGTCGGCCTGATCCGACATCGTTCAGGATTTGCGTCACGTCCTTCGATGATGCATCCATAGGGCTTTCCGAATTCGTTTCGCTACGACCGAAGTGTTACAATTACTTGCCATGCATACAAACTCGGAACTAATATAATTGTAATTCGATCTTACTGCCAGCAAATTTAATCGCGTCAATGAAAATGCTTGGCCTTGCTCCCTATTCAGGCTCTTTCAGAGTTATCATTGCAAATGGGGTCGCCTCTCGACGATTGAGAACGCCTGGGTTACAAGCTGATTCCGACGGTAATCTGCGTCCTGAGAGGAATGCTGATTGAAGATGTTACGCTTCAAACAATACAGTTTTCTCACCTGGACGGGCCCGGCTGGCACCATGTCCTTTGACCCCGTTCGCGGCTCTATACTGCTCGGCACGATTTCGATCCCTTTGTTGGGAATGCTACTATCCAGTTGCAAACGAGTACCGTCGCCGCCTCCTCCTCCAATTCCGTCAGTCACGGTTGCGACTCCGATTCGCAAAGAAGTATTGGAATGGGACGATTACGCTGGTTATTTAGCCGCCGTGGATATGGTGGAAGTTCGCGCTCGAGTCAGTGGGATGATCAAGGCCACACCCTTTCATGAGGGAGCGATCGTTAACAAGGACGACGTGCTCGTGAAAATCGATGAAGCCCCCTTTCAAGCGGACCTGGACAGCAAGCTGGCGGACCAAGCGAGGGCGGCCGCACAAGTTGAACTGGCTGACATCGAATATCGTCGAGTGCAAAAGATTCCCACCGAAGCGGTCATGAATGTCGAGCTGGATCGAGTCGCGGCTACCCTTCGACAGGAGCAGGCCGGTCTTGCGGCAGCCAAAGCGGCCGTTGAATCCTCGCAACTCAACCTGAGTTGGTGCAATGTGACCGCGCCGGTGTCAGGTCGTGTCAGCAGAAAGCTCGTGACCGCGGGCAATCTGATCACCGGCGGAACTGCGCAGGCAACGCTCTTGACGACGATCGCGTCCATTGACCCGATTTATTGTTACGTTGATGCCGACGAACGATCCGTTCTCAAGTACGAACGGCTGGCGCTCGAGGGAAAGCGTAAAAGCGCTCGCGATGTAAAGGTTCCATGTTATTTGCAGCTCGCCGATGAGACAGGTTTTCCACATGCAGGCGTGATTGACTTTGTCGACAATCGTGTGGACCCTACCACTGGAACGATGCGCGGGCGCGGGATTTTTCCGAACCCTGATGGGCGTCTCGTGCCGGGATTCTATGCTCGAATTCGGTTGCCGGGCAGCGGAAAATATGAAGCGATGCTCGTTCCCGATTCCGCGCTCATCATCGACCAGAGCCAAAAGGCTCTTCTGGTTGTTGGAACGGACAACATCGTCGCCCAAAAATTCGTCAAGACCGGAGCGTTGTTTGGAGACTTGCGGGCGATTGAATCCGGCATCGAGTTGAGCGATCGGATCATTATTAACGGCTTGATGCTGGCGCGTTCCGGCGCCAAAGTGAACCCCAAAGAAACATCGCTCTCCGCTTCCCTTCCGGAGATGCCATCGGCAATGCCGACATCCGCTTCCATCGCACCGACGAACGGCTCGAGCAAACCATGAAGTTCGCACATTTTTTCATTGATCGTCCGGTCTTCGCAGGCGTCCTGTCGATCGTCGCCGTCATTGCGGGGTTGATTGCATTGTTGAATCTGCCCGTCGCACAGTATCCTGAAATCGTTCCGCCGACCGTGACCGTCAGCGCCACGTATCCCGGTGCCAGCGCCGAGGTCGTTTCCGATACCGTGGCGACGCCCATCGAAGAACAAATCAACGGTGTTGAGAACATGTTGTACCTGTCCAGCCAGTGCACCAGCACCGGCGGCTACACTCTCACCGTCACGTTCAAGCTGGGAACGAATCTCGATATCGCACAGGTCCAGACTCAGAATCGCGTCACGCTCGCCCAACCCCAGCTCCCCGAAGACGTTCGTCGCCTCGGTGTGACGGTCAAGAAGGCGTCGCCGGACATCACGCTCGCATTGGCCCTTTACTCTCCCGACAATCGTTTTGACACGCTCTACCTGAGCAATTACGCGACTTTGCAATTGCGCGACGAGCTCGCTCGACTTCCCGGAGTCGGCGACTTGTTCATCTTTGGGGCCCGCGATTATTCCATGCGCGTCTGGCTCAATCCCGACGAGCTGGCGGCCAGAAACCTCGGCGCCGGCGACGTTGTGGATGCCATTCGCGAACAGAATGTCCAAGTCGCCGCGGGAGTCGTCGGTGCGCCACCAATCGCCAAAGGCACCACCAATTTCCAATACACAATCAACACCGAAGGACGGCTGATTCATCCCGAGCAGTTTGACGACATTGTCGTCAAGACAGGAACCGATGGCCGTGTGACGCGGCTTCGCGATGTATCGCGTGTGGAATTGGGGGCCGCGGATTACAGCACGTCCATCGAATTCAACGGCAAGCCGGCCATTGGAATTCCCATCTTCCAACTTCCCGGAACCAATGCCGTCGCCACCGCCGACGCCATCTATGCCAAGATGCGCGAACTCAAGAAGAATTTTCCTCCCGGAATCGACTACGCGATTCCCTATGACACGACGATCTTCGTTCGCAACAGCATTCGCGATGTCGTGACCACGTTGTTTGAGGCCATCGGACTTGTCGTACTGGTCATCCTTGTTTTCCTTCAAAGCTGGCGTGCTTCATTGGTCCCGCTGTTAGCGATTCCTGTCTCGCTCATCGGCACATTCGCCGTGATGGCCGCGGCAGGTTTCTCGATCAATAACCTCTCACTTTTCGGAATCGTTCTTGCCATCGGCATCGTCGTCGATGACGCGATCGTGGTCGTCGAAAACATTGAGCGTTGGATGGATCGTGGACTGTCGCCTCGCGAAGCCGCATTCAAAGCCATGGACGAAGTCACCGGCGCGGTGATCGCCATTGCTTTCGGATTGTCGGCGGTATTCATTCCCGTCGCCTTCATGGGCGGCATCACCGGGCAGTTCTATCGCCAGTTTGCATTGACGATCTCCTTTTCCACACTCTTGTCGGCGTTCAATTCTCTCACGCTGAGTCCTGCACTCGGCGCGCTACTGTTGCGTCCGCGGCACGAGCGGAGTGATTGGCTGTCGCGCATCATTCAATTCCTTTTCGGATGGTTCTTTCGTCTCTTCAACAGAGTGCTCGAAGCGGGGACCGCGGCGTATTCCGCCGTGCTGGGCCGTGTCGTTCGATTGGCCGTCGTCGCGTGGTTGGTCTACATCGGGTTGTTGGGACTTGCGTATCTGGGTTTTCGCTCCGTTCCGACCGGCTTCATCCCGCTGCAGGATAAGGGCAACTTGTTCGTAAACGTGCAGCTGCCCGACGCCGCGAACGTCGGACGTACCGAGCAATTCATGCAGCGAATCGCCGAGATCGCTCGAAAGGACCCCGGCGTCAAGGAGACATTCGCGGTGGCCGGATTCTCTTTTCTGGCCCGCGCCAACCAGTCAAACACCGGCATCATGTTCCTTGAGTTGGAGGATTTTGAAAAACGCTCCGGGCATCCGGAGCTTTCCGCGCCCGCGATCCTCGGCCGATTGATGAGGGAATACAGCAGCGTCGAAGAGGGATTCGCTCTTGTGCTGATGCCGCCGCCCGTCAACGGACTTGGAAATGCCGGCGGTTTCAAGCTGGAAGTCGAGGACCGATCCGGACGGATTTCGTCATCCCGACTTCAGGCGGTCACCGACAATTTGATCGCCGAAGCGAGGAAGAATCCGTTGCTTCAGTCCATGTTCACGACATTCCGCGCCAATGTCCCCCAACTCTACGCGAGCATCGACCGCACGAAAGCAAAAGCGGAAGATGTGCAGCTTACGGATTTGTTCGAGACATTGCAGGTGTATCTCGGAAGCCTCTATGTGAACGACTTCAATTTTCTTGGTCGAACGTACCGCGTGATCGCACAGGCCGCAGCGCCGTTTCGCGCCACGGCAGGTTCCATCGGGCACTCAAGACCCGCAACCGCGCAGGCGAAATGGTCCCATTGGGCGCCTTGGTCCATGTGAGCGACACCGTCGGTCCCGATCGCATCAGCCGCTACAACCTCTATCAGGCCGCGGACGTCAACGGCAGCGCCGCTTTCAACGTCAGCAGCGGCGAGGCCATTGCCGCCATGGAGGCGCTGGCGCACAAAATTCTCCCGTCCGGACATGACCTGGAATGGACCGACCTTGCCTATCAGGAAAAAGACGCCGGCAGCACCGCACTGTTCATCTTTCCGCTGTGCATTCTCTTCGTCTGGCTCACACACTCGGCCGAATACGAGAGCTTTGCCTTGTCCACGGCCATCATTCTGATTGTGCCGATGTGCCTTCTGTGTGGCATCGCCGGCGTCTGGCTTCGCGGCATGGACAACAACATCTTCACGCAGATTGGCTTCGTGGTACTCGCGGGCTTGAGCGCGAAGAACGCCGTGCTCATTGTGGAATTTGCAAAGCAGCAGCAGGAACGAGGATTGGACAGTCGAGCGGCCGCCGTGGAAGCAGCTCGCCTGCGACTCCGGCCCATTCTCATGACGAGCTTCGCGTTCATTCTCGGCGTCGTGCCTTTGCTGCTTGCTCGAGGCGCCGGTGCGGAGATGCGCCAGGCACTCGGAACCGTGGTGTTCTTCGGCATGTTGGGAGTGACCAACTTCGGGATCTTTCTCACCCCCGTGTTCTTCGACACGATCCGCCGCGTGACCGGCCGCAGAGTTCTCACAAAGCATCTTGTCGCGAAGCCCGAACCTCAATGAGGAAGGCTGATTACCCGTAAAGGAGCAGCGCCGATCAAGGACAGGTGGCCGGCCCGGCAAACGGATACGCCAGATTCTTGAACGCGTCCACAATGCTGGCGATGTCCGCGATGTTCACCACGTTGTCAGGAATTCCGGGATTGACGTCGCTCCGAGCCACGATGAATGCAGCCAGCGTCTCTTTGAATTTATCCACGGCTGCCGAAATGTCCTGAATGTTCGGTTGCGTCAGCGGCACATTCCCCTGAACCTGAAACGGCCCGGCAATGTCGCCCCACCGCTGCGTGCTGATCGTCAATGGCAAAGAGACCTGTGCGCAGACTGCTTCGTTTCCTTTGCAGGACGAAGCAACCAGGCGAATTTCATACGTCGAGCTTGGAACGACCGCTTGCCCGGAAACGTGCAACATCTGACCATTCAGGGCCGCATCCCAATTCAGATATAACGGAGCATGTTGTAGGCTTGCACACTTGAATGTCGTGACCGGCATGCTCGTTTCCTGACAGTCGGAGGGAGCGCCGACATACCGCAATTGCCCTTCCTGACTGGCAAAATTTGGAGCCGGAAATTGAGGCAGGTTCGGCGGATTCGGGTGCATCAGGCTGACAAGCCTGACCTGCAGTGCTGACGTTCCGTCGCCCGTGGTAACCGATGGAACCTGAAACGAGATGTAACGTGTTTTATCAATGCCCGCCAGTTCCGCGACGACTGAAGCAAGCTGACACTCATCCGGAATGCCGTTGCCGTCCGCGTCCGCGCTGAATCCGCTGAGAATGTCGCAGTTGTCGGGCACCATGTTGAAATTGCAGTCGCGAGCCGCGGGCATGAACGCGAATCCCGTCGTCGACCGCAACCCTGTGTCATCGCCAACAATAAACGATCGCATGTACTTTCCGCTATGAATATCAAATTCCATGATTCGCGCCGTCGTGACGTGAAGTTCTTCGGGGTTCGTGAAGCTGTCAGCCTCTTCCGTAGCAGGCAAATCCCGCGTTGCGAACACGTTTCCACTTGGGCCCAGGCGCAGCCCCCAGGGTCCCTGGAGAAACAATGCACTGGCCGTTCCTCCGCTGTTCCACTTCCCGATGAACGCGCCTGTCATTCCGTTGTATTGGAGGATCGCATTCGTGTTATAGCTCGCAATTAACAGGTTGCCGTCCGGTTTGAAAAGCATCCCGCGCGCGGCGGAAAGACCGCCATTTGCAGCGCCCACGAATAGACGGACAAATGCCCCGCTGCAGCCGTCATATTCGAGAACTCTGTTGCCGCCGCTTGTCACAAACAGATCGCCGTTCGGACCAAACGTCAGGCCAAAGGGAGCCGCCAATCCCCCTGATCCAGACGTCACAAACGCCCCCAGAAACACGCCCGTCGTTCCGTTGTATTGCAAGACGCTGTTCGTGTTCTGACTGCAGACGAACAGGTTCCCGTTCGGGCCGATGACCAGGCCGGTGGGATTCATCAAACCACCACTACCGGCAGGAATGAAATCGTTCAGATACGCGCCGGTGATTGCATCGTAGGCAACAACCTTGTTCCCGGTAGCGCTTGTTACGAGCACTCGATTCCCAGGCGCGATGATGAGGTCCTGCGCCGCGACAATTCGACCCGTTGTGGAAATCTTCGCACGCACACCGCTGATCGGGTGGTATTGGCCTACGTAATCGAGAACGTCGCTCGCTACCCACGCATAACGAGAACCCAACAACGCATCCAGATCGTTGATTCCGTCGCCGTCGCAATCCTGACATGAATCGAGAATCGCGTTCCGATCAATGTCTCGCGCCAAATTTGCCTGAATCTGATCATAATCGGCAGTGTCATTGCCATCGCAATCCGCTTCGCATTCGTCTGGTATTCCATTCCCCCAAACGTCTGCGCTGACACCCAGCGCAATGTCGCGATCATCTGGCGAACCATTTCCATTGCAGTCAGGCTCACATTCGTCCGGATATCCGTTTCCATTGAGATCCGAACTCGTGCCCAGTGCTAGGTCCATCGGATCTAGCACGCCGTTCAAATTGCAATCCTCGCATTCGTCTGGAATTCCATTGCCGTTCACGTCAAAGCTGGTCCCGCCCGAAAGATCGATGGAATCATCGACGCCGTTCTGATTGCAGTCATAAGCGACGCACAATGCGTCATTCTCCAGAAAGTCGCGCATGACCCGCTTCAATCTCGCGTGATACCAGAGGTCGGTCATCAAGTTGCCGCCGCTGACCGTCTGGCTGCAGTAACTCATCAAGGTGCCGCGCTGTGGCACAGTTGGCGGTGGATAGCACAAGTCGATAAACGGGCAGTAATCCGGTGTATGGCAGGCGTTGAAATTATGTCCCAGTTCGTGTGCCACGACGCCAAGATCGTAATCTCCGCTGTTGGGCCGCGTAGGATCCGGAAATCCGCTCAAGTATCCGCAGACGCAATAGGCGAATGATGTGCAAACAGCGCCGACGTAAGCGATCCCTCCATACGGCAAGTCGCGCCTTCCCGTGAGAAATGCGCCTGTATCGCGATGAACGGCCCCCATGTTCGCGTCCCAGAAATTGACATACCCATCTAGCGGATCAGGATCGTTCATAAACGGCGGCTCGGCCGCTGCGTTGTTGAATAGCCGCATGAACGCGATTTCAAATCGCGCATCCACGTCACGCATAAAGATCGCATTCGTTCGGGCGAAGAGCTCGATGATATAATCTGTCTCCGCGCTCAAATCGTTGAAATTCTGATACAGATCAAAGTCAGTCTCGATCGCGATCTCCACCACTTTCATTCGCTTGTTGTAAATCGCACTTGGCGGCGGCTCGGAGCAGCACCCGTCAGGCCGTGCAACGCCGCCGTTCAGGCCATGAAGCGAAGCCGATTCCACGCCGCACATCCTGACATCCGGCAGGTTGGCGGTTCTTCGAGCAACGGAACTTATCGCGATAAGATTAGAGCCAACCCCCTGCCCGATTCCATTTAACGAAGAAACTTTGAACTGGTGTTCTGTCGGACCAAGATCAATGTGCCCAATGAGGCCGCGAGGCGACCAAAGAAGGGCGACGTTTGAGTCGGCGTACCCCTGTACTTTGCCTACCAACGAATTTACTTGGGACACGTCATATTGAAATGGCGTTTCCGGCCCATTCGGACCAGCAACGACAATCCGGGTTTGGTTGCCCACCACGCGAATCGGCTCAACGTCGAGCACGACTGATCGCCCCGCCCCCAATGGCAGGCGGCCGAGCGCCACTTTTCCGCGATGTTGAAACGCAAATTGTAGCGCAGCTTCATTGACGAAGATCGGTCCCCCATCCAAACTTGAGATCGGTTCAAATGCGTCTATCGCCGGCTGTTCGTTCTGAGCCTGAGAATCCCGACTCAAAGCGAGCAAGAACCCAATGATTGCAACTGCAAATAAATAACGCCTACGAGAGACTCCCTCAACAAACTCAGTGCCACGCATCAACATGGAATTTCCCACTCCTTTGTTCGGTTTTTCAGGCGGGGATTCAACTGGGTGCAGCTTCGCGCAGGTATTGTAGCAACTAACCAATCGCGCCTGCAAGGTGTTTTCAATGGGTTTGCGCTGATTCACCTTCCAGAAAACCGCTGGAATGGATGATCTTGCATATCCGAATGACCAAGCAGCCGACACAGCCGCTGCTCTGGATTCGTACTTTCAATCGTTAATTCGGGGCGACAGGATTCGAACCTGCGACCTCTTGACCCCCAGTCAAGCGCGCTAACCAGGCTGCGCCACGCCCCGTGAATTCTAAGTCATTGGAAACAAACACCCTCCAACTGTCAAACACACCGCTCCCACGTCACTCACTTCACCGGTACCCGCCGAGCCATTGAGGCGCCTTCGGGCCAACAGCCAACTTCGGCTAAAATGCTTGAATGCCGCCGACCCCAGATCACAGTCGATCATGCACTCTTGAAATTCGAGTGCGCTATGCGGAATGCGACGCCATGGGCTATCTCCATCACTCACGCTACTGGGAGCATTTCGAGCACGTGCGCACCGAGCTCCTGCGCCGTAACGGCGTTCGATACCGCGACCTTGAGGCCGAAGGCGTGCTCTTCGTGGTTTACAAATGCGCGTGCAAGTACATCCTGCCGATTCGCTATGACGACTTGATCGAAGTGACCGCAAGAGTCGTGCGCGTCACACGCACGCGTGTAGACCACGTCTACGAAATTCATCGCGAGAAGCAGCTCATGTCCGAGGCCTCGAGCACGCTGGCGTGCGTCGGACGCGACGGCCGGCCCATCCTCATGCCCGATTCAATCTGGGGCGCGACAGCATCGCACCCAAGTTAGATCCAAGATCGGGTGGCATGGCGAAGCGCATCGCAATCACCCTTCCGCATGATTGCCGTAACATCTCCCCGCCACAGAGTGTCATCGCGTCATGCCGGTCATCCGGCGGCACTTGATCGCGCAGCCGGTGATCAGCAACAATATTCCCAAAACAATTGCCGTCCATGTCGATACGGCAGGAATGGGAATGGCGGCATCGCAGGTTTCAGTTCTCCCGCACCCACAGAGTAGAGGTTGCGTCATGTTGGGATCACTCGGACAAAAATCACCGCAACCGGCTTCCAGTCCATCACCGTCCGAATCGCCATCGCATGCGATTCCCGCGCCGAACGGCGTATGGCCGAAAATCGCGCAGGCGGGCGCAGGTAGCATTTCGCACGTTCCGTTGATGCAGCAAGCGCTTTGCTCGAACGCACACCATGACCAAGGTCCGAATTCGCTATAATTCACAAAAGTCAACTGTCCGAAATCGGTCATGTTGAAAACCCAGGTCCGTGAACAATCGCATCCATCGAAACAGTCGGTAAATCCATCTTCGATCGAATATTGCCAATCTGATCCGTTGCGGACGATGGTGATTTGATCGTCGGTGCCGAACACAAAATTCGGTTCGGCGTTGTCCACTTCCGGAAGGGTTCCATACAAGGTGGCGAGTGTGGGTGCGTAGATGTTGTCACAAAAGGTGAGCACGTGGATGTTCAGGGTTTGCGAGATGACATGGTCTGAAACTACCTGGTAATATTGATTCAACGCTTGATATCCGTCCGTGGGCGCGCTGGGCACGAGTTGGACCATGAGTTGACTCGGAACGAAGCTCGGATCGTCAATGACCGTCGCAAGCAATGAATTCGCCTGGCGAATGATCGCCAGATCGCGGACTATTCGATTGTATTCGGCGTCGGGTGCACGAAGCTCGCCGGTCAACTGCATCGCCAACAGCTCGGCTTTCGGATCCGACCGATGCGGGCCGTAGTTGAAGTATCAAGGACCGCTTTGACAAGCAGCTCGCGCAGAAGGAAGCAAGGCGAGATACGATCCAATTATGATCTGCCCCGTCGTCACGCATGTTAACAAAGTGGGGAGCCTGACCGCGGTGGAATCTCGTCGACTGAAGAACATTTGTTGGCCCCCGAAGATATTGAGTTGGCTGCTTCGTCGCTACGGAGTCGATTGTACCGATTCGAACAAAGGCGTTCAATACGGGTGTTTTTGCGAAGGGGCCCCATTGGCGCCGGTCCTGTTGTTTGGACCTTGCGATACTTGTGGCGAGCATGCGAGAATAGCCAACTCGTCGGCATTCTCGGTATGCCGGAGCTTGCTATCCCAAATCGGTGTCGCAACTGCAGAGCAATTTTCTCGCCAGGGCAGGCGACGCGCGCGGACACGCATTGTCGAAAATGGAGCTATGATCTGACGGGAAATGTTTCGGGCGTTTGTCCGGAATGCGACAGGAAGATCGAAGAGCGTGTGATGAAGATCGAAGGGTAGAGGCAATTTCAGATTTGAGATTTGAAATTTGAGAATCACTTCGTGATCTTCGTGGTCGACAAGAAGCTATATTGAACCACGAAGAGCGAGGAGGATACGAAGATAAGTGCAGGACGCGTTGCGAAGACGCGAAACTTGGGATTCGATGAATTGATTTTGTCACTCTTGAAAGCTATGTATTGTTGTGCGATTCGGAATCCTGCTTAACTTCGCTTACATGATCTGGTTGCCATTGACGGCGGGCGATGATCCATCGAGCGTGATGGGTTCTCATGGGTGGGTGCGGTCGACGGCGCATTTTGAGATCGTGAACGATGTTGCGGAGTGCGACTTACGGCCGCTGGTGGCGAGGCTGGAAGGAACGTACAACGCGATCCAGCGGTTTGCGAAGGCGGAGGGATTTGGAGTAGCAAGTGATCCCGCAAATCAACAAACCCCCCTTGATCCCCCCTTGGTAAGGGGGGAGGCGGCTCAGCGGCCCAAGTGGGGGGAGGCTAGATTGCCGCTCAAGATCATTCTCTTCAATTCTCAGGCGGATTTCGGGAAACAGTTGGCCACATTCCACATCGGAGCGAATTCGGTGGCGGGGTTTTATGATCAGGCGACGAATATGGCAGTCTTCTGTAACGCTCGCGACCATGATGATGTGCGGCGAATCAATGGAGAGATTGCGTCGTTACAGGAGAAATTCCGCGCGGTCGCAGGACTAGGCGCGGGCGATGACGGAGACGTTCAGAGCGACGCGATCGAGAATGCGATCAATGCGTTGCGCCAGCAGCGTGAGGATGTGATCGAATCCTACAACCGCTTCACGATCCAACATGAGGCCGCCCATCAAGTGCTCTTCAATCTCGGCGTCCACGCTTTCGGCACGGGCAATCCGCCGTGGCTGGTGGAAGGGCTGGCAACGCAATTCGAGGTTCCGCAGGCCAATCGCCAGGGAAACTTGAACAATGTCAATCAATACCGGCTTACCGATTTTCGAGAGGCCGTTGGTGCGGTCGCGCGGAATGAGCGAATCAGCGATGCCGAAATTGATGCACTATTTCGTGATGAACGGTTGATCTCATTTGATTCCTTGCTCACTGATCGGCTGTTCAATCGCAACGATGGGGCCGTGAACTTGCGATATGCCGAAAGCTGGGCGCTGGTGTACTTTCTGGCGCACGAGCATTCCAAGGGGTTTCACGAGTATCTTCAAAAGGTTGTGACCGCTGCGAAGGATGATGGACCAGGGGCCGGGACGTCTTCCAAGCGAGATTTGGATTCGTTCCGGGCTTCATTTGGGCCTATCGATGAGGCGTTGCAGCGGCGATTCGTGCGGTTCATCCTGAAGCTTCCTGTCCGTAATTAGGGTTCTCCAGCCACGTGCATTTTCGGACGATAGTCAGCCATCGCTGCGCGGTGACCATGCGCGCAGAGAGTGGAGCTTTTTGTGAATGTTCTACTGATCAATCCGCCGTGGCTGACGAAGAACGGCAACATCTGGCACGGCGTGAAAAGCACATCGCCGCCGCTGGGGCTGCTCTATGTGGCCGCGTATGCGGAGTCGCGCGGGGCTGCTGTCCGCGTGATGGATGTGAACGCCGAAGAGCTTCATTTCGAAAACATCGAAGACGAGATCGCGAGAACGAAGCCGGATTTTATCGGATTCACTGCGGTCACGGCACAAATCATCAACACGCATCGCATCGCGGCGATCGCAAAATCAGTGTCGCCGAAGAGCAGAATTGTGGTCGGCGGCGTTCATGCGACGGCGCTTCCTGACGATGTGATGCGCGATGCGAACATCGACTACGTCATTCGCGGCGAGGGCGAGCTTGCGTTCTGTTCGCTGATCAATGGCGAGCCGTTGAACACGATCGGCGGCCTCACGTATCGCGGAATGAATTTATTGCAGCCGATTGAGCACAATCCATTGGCTGAACCGATCGCCGATCTCGATTCGCTGCCGACGCCGGCGTACCACTTGACGAATTTCAGTCTTTATAGGCCCGCGATTGGAGCGTATCGGCGGCTGCCGGCCGTGAATATGACGATGACCCGTGGTTGTCCCGGAAAGTGCACGTTCTGCAATTCAGCTGAGACGGCGCTGCGGACGCGGTCGGCGGAGCATGTAGTCGATGAGATTGAACGGCTCCAGGCGCGATATCACATTCGCGAAGTCAGCTTTTATGATGACACGTTCACGATTTACAAGCAGCACGTGGTCCGCCTTTGCGATTTGATCGTCGAGCGCGGCCTGGATTTGACGTGGTCGTGCTTCGCCCGAACGGATTGCGTCAGCCCATCACTTCTGAAGAAGATGCGTGCCGCAGGTTGTCACCAAATCTTGTTTGGAATTGAATCGGCGGACGAAAAAATTCTGGAGACGATTCGCAAGCCCATTGAGCTTGAGCAGACGCGACGTGCCTGTCGAATGGTCCAGGAGGCGGGCATCGATGTGCGGGCCGCATTCATGTTCGGCAATCCCGGCGAAACAATCGAGAGCATGCGCCGCACCATCGATTTTGCGAAAGAACTCGATCCCGACATCGCCCTGTTCAACATCACCACGCCGTATCCCGGCACGCAGATGTTCGAATGGGCCCGCAGGAACGGCCATCTGCGCACGCTCGATTGGAATTATTACGACCTCGCGAACCAGGTGCTCGAGTTGCCGACGGTCTCGCGCGATGAGGTCAATCAAATGTACCGAACGGCTTATCGAGAATTCTATTTTCGTCCGCGATATTTGATCAAACGACTGATGAAGCTGCGTGGGTTGGAAGATTTCAAGGCCAACTTCCGGGCGTTTCAGTCGATTCTGTTCACCAAATCGACGGTGTCACAGGCCGAGCTTGATCAGCATGACACGTCTTTGCAAGACATTCCGTCGATCGCGGCCGCGGCGGCATGTGCATGAGACGAGATGCGCTGGCCGATATCGTTGGCTGAGGAGTACGACAATGACAATTCCGTTGGTCAATCTGAAGCGGCAGCATCAATCACTCGGCGCGGAAATTCGAAACGCCATCGAAAGCGTGATCGATCGGGGCGATTTTATTCTGGGTCGGGAGACGGCCGCGTTTGAAGAGGAGTTCGCCGCGTACTGTGGAGCGAAGCACTGCATCGGCGTGGGCAATGGGCTCGACGCCCTTACTCTGGCACTGAAGGCACTCGGCATTGGTCCGGGCGATGAAGTCATTACGGTGGCGAACACGTTTGTGGCGACGGCCGTGGCGATCCAGCACACGGGGGCCACGCCGGTGCTGGTTGACCATGATCCGGACAACTACAATCTTGATCCTAAGCTTCTTCCCATCGCGTTGAGTCCGCGGACGCGTGCGATCGTTCCCGTCCACTTGTATGGTCGATGCGCGGACATGGATTCGATCAATGAATTCGCACGATCGCATAATCTCTACGTGATCGAAGACGCGTGCCAGGCGCATGGAGCGACGTACAAGGGACGTCGTGCGGGGTCACTGGGTCATGCCGCCGCATTCAGTTTTTATCCGGGGAAAAATCTCGGCGGGCTTGGCGACGGAGGGGCGGTGGTGACTTCCGATCTGGCGGTGGCGAATCATCTGCGGTCGGTGCGAAATTACGGCTCGACAGTCAAAAATCACCATGCTGTTCGCGGGTACAACAGCCGTTTGGACAGCATTCAGGCCGCCGTCCTGCGGATCAAGTTGCGGCATCTTGAGGCGTGGAATTCTCGCCGCTGCCAATTGGCGAAACTCTATAGAAACGAGCTGTGCGACGCCCAATTGACGCTTCCGTCGGACGATGGCCATGAGGATCATGTCTATCACTTGTTCGTGGTGCGTGTGGCCAATCGCGATGCGGTCCTGGCGCGGCTGAAGGGGCAGGGGATCGAGTGCGGGATTCACTATCCGACGCCAGTTCATCAGCAGCCCGCGTTGGGTGAAGATTTCCGGCTGCCGCATTGTCCTGTTTATACGGAATCGTTCTGCCACGAAATCCTCTCACTGCCGATTTGTCCGTTTACCGAGGAATCCGAGGTGCAGGCGGTTGCGAGGGAACTCATTTCCGCGCTCGATGCCAGCGATGTCCGTGCAGCCGAACCGATGCTTTATTGATTGCGAATTGGTGATGCTGAGCGCTGGCGTTTCACCCTCACCCTGCCCTCCCCCTACGAGGAAGAGGGTTCCTCATCAACCGATTTCCGATATAAAAGAACTGTGTCGAACAGCAGAGTCTTAGTTCGTCGAGAAGATGTCATGCTGGCGAATTGTCCTCCGGCGCTGGAGGGCATGCGCATCGCCCACGTCTCCGATCTGCACATGGGGCGGTGGAATGAGATCCTCGCCGTCGCGCAGCAGGCACTTCTGACCACTGAATTCGATTTGCTATGTGTGACCGGCGATTTTGGGACGCGGAAGAAAATCTGGCCGCGTTCCGCGGAATTGGCCAAGCGATTTTTCACGCCGCTGGCGGAACGCCACGTCGTCTATGCCGTTCTCGGAAACCATGATCATCCGGGAATCGCGGAGCACACGGCCCCACCGATTACGTTTCTCCGCAATCGCGTGGTTGAGGTGTCGTTCAACGGTGGGAAATTATTGTTATTGGGTATCGAACCAACGAAGCCGTTCGACGGTCATCTCGCCGAAGTGATGCCCATGAACGGCGCTCCAAGGCCGGCAATCCTTCTTTCGCATTATCCTTCATCCGCAAATCGGATCCGCGAAAACACAATCGATCTTGTGCTTTCAGGGCATACACATGGCGGGCAGGTTCGGTTTCCCGTGCTGGGGTGCGTTTGGGCTCACGATGACATTCCACGGCACATGGCCCGAGGTTTGCACCGTCTGAGGAACACGATGCTGCACGTGAGCGCGGGACTCGGCCGTTCGTATCCAATTCCGATTCGAATCAACTGCCCGCCTGAGATTTCGATTCTGACCTTGCGGCGATCGCCGCTTCCCAATCCTGCTTCGAAAAGCTGACCAGGAGCCAGACCAGGATGGCTATGATGTAGGTAAGGGCGGGCGAGTCGCACGTTGCCAGGAGCAGTATTTCGGCGAACTTTGCCATTCTCTCACCCAGGTGAATCACGCCGCCGGCATACATCCCGTATCCAATTGCCACGGCAATGCGAACAATGACGAAGAACTGGATCAGAACGAGTGAGGCGATCAGTGCTCGAAGACGATTTCTTCGACGACCTGGAATGGCAAGGACCAGGGTCAGCATTGCTGCTGTTGGAAGATAGCCAAAGGCTCGCGAACTGTATTCGCCGTGCCAGCGGTTGTTTGTAACGGGATTCCGCATTGACATTTGGATGTCCCAGTCGGCATGCTCTTCAGGCGGCGTATCAAGCGATACGTATTCCTTCAGGCCAACAACGCCGATCAGCGCGTTCGCGCTGCCGCGAAAGAATTTTGCGTAACCGGGCTTCAGCCCCGGCCAGGGGGCGATCAGGATTCCATAGACGATGACCAACCGCACCACAAACGCACGAAGCGTCTCACGGCGCAGCATTGGGATCCTCCGACGGCGGGCGTGCCACCGCCAAAGCCCATCCGATCCACATAATCAACGGCAGAAAGATGAATGCGGCCTGCCACACGTCGATGTGCAACAATTCAAAATAATTGGGAAAGTAGCAGCCGGAGTAAAACAACGTGATGATCCGCACCAGATTGAGGAGCAACAAGATCGCCGTGCCGAGGAAAATAGGCGTCAGGCGTTTGCGGATCGGCACGTTGACGGGGCTTACGAGCATGGCGAATACGTAGAACGCGATCGGTTGGATCGCGTCACAACCGTGCTTGATCTCCAGGCCAAAGCGGCTGGATGATAGATACTCTCTGCTGGAGGTGGCGCCTTCACCGAATAATCGAAGGAAAAACGCGCAGGCGCGGGCGTTCCAGGAGAGATACGACTCGAAGGGTCTGCTTTCGGCGATGAACAAGTAGAACGCGGCGTTGAACACAATGGTCAGGAGAGTCAGCAGGAATACGAAGCGTACGATGGGATGACGGAGTGACATCGGCTTGTCAGTTCTTTCGTTCGGACGCCACCACCACTTGAGGATGCGCGATCACTTCTGCCGCCTCTTCGAGGCTATTGTGCCGGTTCCGCCTGATTCCGGGGGGTTCGCTTCACCCCCGGCTACAGTCCTGCGCCCTTTCGGGGCTCAAGGGGTGTACTTCACCCGCGAAGCTTCTTGCACTGCTGGTAATAAGCGAGCGTGGCCTTGAGCGGGTCCTTCTCGGCTTCGCCGCCAAGCGAAAGAGCTTCTTCCTGAATTTTGATGGCCTTGTCGAGGTCGCCGATTTGATACAAAGCGCGGGCGTAAATCTCGGCGGCCGAGCTTGCTCGCGGCTGCGTAGCATCGTAACACGCCTTGGCCGCTTCCAGTGCAAGGTCGGGCAGTCGCGTCGCGAAGTCGTCATTCGTGCTCAAGCTCATCGCGAGCACGTGCATGGCCTTTGCGTTGCCGTGATTCGCATCGATGTCGGCGCGGACCCATTTTTTGTATCGGTCGGCGTACTTTGAATCTGTCGTATAAAGCCCGGCCAATAACTGCATGGCCGTCTCGTTCGCGGGATCCATCTTCAAGATTTCCTCGACACCCTTCCAGACCTCGTCCATTTTTCCCATCTGGTAGGCGACTTCGAGGGCCTGGAATTTCTCGTCCAACATCTGGTCTTTTGCAGCATTCGCTTTGGCGACTGCAAGATCATACTTGCCCGCAATAACCTGACCCAGAACAGAATCGAGCTCGGGATCGAGCGGGCTTCCTTGCCAGACGATCTTGTTTTCCTTATTGACGACGAAGGCATGTGGGATGCCGATGGCACCGGAACTGTTCATGTACGCGTCGGTCGTCTTGCCGTCATCATCCATGGCCACCGTGTAGGACATGTCCTTGCCTTGAGACTTTACGAAGTCGCGAATCTCGGTGGGGGAGTTGCGAAGCGGGTCAGGATCGGTGACGCCGATGATGACAAGGTCCTTCTTGTATTTCTCCTGATATTTGCTGAGCAAAGGGATGCTCGCTTTACAGGGTCCGCACCAGGTGGCCCAGAATTCCACGATGTGAAGTTTTTGTGCGGCGTCCTTCTTGATGTTCACAGCATCGCCGCGAACCCACTCCTTGATGGAAAGGGTTGGGGCCGGATCGCCGATGCCGAGCGTCGTGCCTTCGGCACGTGCCAAGCCGAGCATTGAAGGAATTGCCATAAGTACGCAGGCTGTGCGAATAACTATCTTCATCGATGGTGTTTCCTGATTCTCTTAGAAATCACGTCAAACGGCGGCGGCGAGCGACTGTCGCGCCCCGAGCTTTCGCAGTCGGCGGCAAGCCTCTTCCAGATCACCCATTTTCTTGGCGAAGCAGAATCTCAACTGATTGTCGCCCAAGGTCGGGTCGCGATAGAACGCCGATCCCGGAACCGACGCGACGCCCACTTGATTGAGAATCGATTCGGTCGCCGCAGTGGCGGTGCCCCAACGCCCGTTCTCGAAGGCGGCCAGCATGTAATAGCTTCCATCAGGCACAAACGGAGTGAAGCCGATGGAACGAAGCGTATCCGCCAAAAGCTGCCTCTTGGCCAAATAATCCGCTCGCATTTCAATGTAGTAGGACTCGGGCAGATTCATTCCGCCGACGGTTCCATATTGAAGCGGCGCGGGAGCGCAGATGTACAACAAGTCGTTGACCACGGCAACGCGATCGAGTGCTTCGGCCGGTCCAATGGTGTATCCGACGCGCCAGCCGGTGACGGCGTAAGTCTTCGACGCGCCGCTCATGGTGAACGTTCGTCCGCGGGCTTCCGGAAACCGCGCGATGCTGATGTGCTCTTTGCCATACGTGATGTATTCGTAAATTTCGTCGGTCGCGATCCACAGATCGTGTTTTTCAGCGACGCGGGCGATGCCGCGAAGTTCCTCTTCGGTGAAAACTTTTCCGCTCGGATTCGCGGGGGTGCAAAGCACGATCATGCGCGTCTTCGGCGTGATTGCGGCCTCAAGCTCGGCTTGCGTATACGACCAGCTCGGCGGCTTGAGATCAACGAATCGCGCCGTGATGCCGAAGAGTTTCAGCAGGTTCACGTGATAGCCGTAGAACGGCGAGAACACGATCACTTCATCGCTGGGATTCAAAGTGGAAAGGGCGACGCACGCAAATGAGCCGGCCGATCCAACGTTGACGCAGATTTCGGCTTCAGGATCGCACGTCACCTTGTTGAAGTCGCGCATTTTACGGGCGATGGCCTGACGGAGTTCGGTGATGCCACGGAGGTTGGTGTAACTGGCTCGATCTTCGTCGATGGCCCGTTTCGCGGCGTCCTTGACCGCATCCGGCGCCGGCTGGTCGCAGACCCCTTGGGAGAGGTTGACTCCGTTCATCGCGCCACAGATGGCCGAATAACGACGGATATCCGACTGCTTGATTGTCTTGACACGATCCGCAAACTGCCGATTCATCAGGCACCTCCTTCAACGCGTCGCCCGGGGCGACCGGGACTCCATTCCCATTCAACGAGCATACGGTATGCAGTATAAATGGGTTGTCTAGGAAAGCCAATGGATTCCGGGCTGCAAAGCTCGTTAGTTGTCAGATATCGTCCGATCCGACGCAAAAACGGCAGCGATTTCGAGTCTTGCTTTCGACATCGTGAGCTGCGGACTTGTTACGATTTAGCGAAGCGATTCTGCGCGGCGGCGAAACGCCAACTTGGCTCCGTTGAGCATTAGCAGCACAAGGACTGCCAATCCCCACTGACTCACCGCGGGAATCGCGTTGGGCACGCATTGGCGCGCGGCCTCATTGCAGTGCTCATTGTTCGCGCCGCATGGCCGAATGCCCGCAACGCATCCGACTTGTGCATCACAAGTCTCCACGCCATTGCAGAATAGGCCATCATCGCAGTTGAGCGGCTGGCCCGAGCGGCAACCGGCATTCGGATCGCAGATTTCAGCGCCGTTGCAAGCGTTGCCGTCGCTGCACGCCGCGTTGTTGGGCGTGTGCGTGCACATGCCTTGTGGATCGACGCAAGCATCCACGGTGCAAGCGACGTTGCCGTAACAATTGAGCGGCGTGCCGGCGAGACAGGTGTGGCTCGGACCGCAGGTCTCGACGCCGTTGCAGGCGTTGCCGTCATCGCACATACCACAACTTCCGCCACAGCCGTCATCGCCACAGGTCGCGCCGTTGCAATTGGGAATGCATGCGCACGGAATATCCGCGCATACAGCATTCTCCATCCACGTTTGCTCAGCCTGGCTACAGTTAATCTCCAGGACACCGTCGCGACAACCTCGGTCTATTCCATATGTGTCGCAGCAAGCGCCCGTCGCTCCAGTTCCTCGAATCCCCAGGCTTTGATATGCGCCTGCGGCTACGGCTACAAAGCCTGCATTGGGTTCGGGAACTTCGGCTTCGCCGAGACCGCTCCCTCCCCAGGCCACGATGTAGCCGTCCGCCTTGAGCCCCAGGCTGTGCCGCAGGCCTGCGGCGATGCCCACGAAACCTTCATTGGAGAGGGGAACGTTCGTTTGACCATAGTAGTTGTATCCCCAGGCCACGATGGATCCGTCAGCCTTCAGGCCCAGGCTGTGAAGAGCGCCTGCCGCCACGGCCACAAAGCCTGTATTGGGTGCAGGAACGTTGCATTGACCGTAGTCTTGATTGTAACCGGAGCAGCCCCACGCCACGACGGAGCCGTCGGCCTTGAGGCCCAAACTGTGCAACCAATGTGCGTCGATGGCGATGAAGCCTGTGTTGGGCGCGGGAATATCGGTTTGACCATATGAGTTGTCTCCCCAAGCCACGATGGAGCCGTCGGCCTTCAGCCCCAGGCTATATAAATGGCCTGCAGCGATCCCCACGAAGCCCGTATTGGGCGCGGGGACGTTACATTGACCATAGTCGTATGGACTTCCACATCCCCAGGCCACGATGGAGCCGTCGGACTTGAGCCCGAGGCTGTCGTATCCGCCCGCGGCGATGGCGATGAAATCGGCATTGGGCGCAGGAACGCCCGTATGACTATTGTAACTGTCTCCCCACTCGACTATCGATCCGTCGGCCTTGAGCCCGAGGGTGTGACTCCCAGCAGGATACAAGCCAGCCCCTGTTGTATCGATGCGCACGAAGCCGGTATTGGGATCAGGGCCGTTCGTCTGACCATCGTAGGTGGCTCCCCACACGACGATCGATCCGTCGCCCTTCAGCCCCACACTGTGAAACTCGCCTCCGGCAACGCCCACGAAGCCCATATTGGACCCGGGGACGTTCGTCTGACCGTATTGGTTGTCTCCCCATGCGACGATCGATCCGTCGGCTTTCAGCCCTAGGTTGTGATAGAAGCCTGCGGCGACGCTAACGAAGCCCGTATTGGGCGCGGGGACATTGATCTCACCGTAGAAGTTCTCTCCCCACGCCACGATCGATCCGTCGGCCTTGAGTCCCAGGCTGTGCCACCCGCCTGCGGCAACGGCCACAAATCCGTCGTTGGGTGCGGGAACATTAGTTTGACCATAGACGTTCCATCCCCAGGCCACAACCGAGCCGTCAGCCTTCAGGCCCAGACTGTGACGGTCACCTGCAGCCACGGCGATGAAGCCGCTATTGGGTAATGGAACATTGCACTGACCGAAATTACCGTCGGGTGGAGCACATCCCCAAGCCTCTATGGAGCCGTCAGACCTTAGGCCCAGGCTATGAATCCCGCCGGCGGCAATGGCTACGAAGCCGCTATTGGGCAAGGGGACGTTCAACTGAAAGTAGCTGTTGTCTCCCCACTCGATGATCGATCCGTCGGCCATGAGCCCGAGGCTGTGACCCCCACTAGGAAAAGCGCTGTGATTCCCGCCAGCGGCAACGCTCACGAAGCCTGCGTTCGGCGCGGGGACGTTCGTCTGACCATAATAGTTGTCTCCCCAGGCGACGATCGATCCGTCGGCCTTGAGCCCCAAACTGTGATTCAAGCCTGCGGCGACTTGTGTGAAAGGTCCGGTCAGGTCTACCGCGAAAACATGCGAACCCCAACCAACGATCGAGCCTTGCGGCGGATCGGCGACGACAATGCCAGTGGGTGTCACGGCGAAACCAAGAAGCGCACAAACCAATCCTCTTTGGAGCAAGTGTTCCGAACGGATGAACTGCACAACGGATGAAATCGCTCGACGCATGACCCCCTCCTTTCGAAATAATTCAGCGGTTCCGGCCTGGCGAATGATTCGTCTGTGATTCTACTGAATTCGAGAACGCGATGCTAGTGGATCGACACACCCATTATTGCGGGTTCCAACCACCGCTTCCTTACGGGCGCGGCTCGGAAAAAAAGGATCGACCCCGCAGATTAGGTGGTGTCGAACCACTAGCTAAATAAAAAGCGCACTGGATTTTTGTTCCAAATCCAGAAGAAATTTCTTTCGCCACACGCCGCCGCCATAGCCGCAAAGTGTTCCGTCGCTGCGCACCACGCGATGACACGGGATCACAATGGCGATGCGATTTTCTCCATTGGTCCGGCCAACCGCGCGCTGCGCGCCGGGTGCGCCGATTTGTCGCGCCAGCTCAGAATAGGACATCGTTTTGCCGTGTGGGACTCTTCGCAATTCATTCCAAACGCGAGTTTGAAAATCATTGCCCGCGATCACCAGTGGTACGGTGAACTCCGTTCGCGAGCCGCTGAAGTATTCACGCAATTCCCGTTCAAGCTGATCGAGGTGTGCGTTGCGGCCCGGCACGCAGGCGGCCTTCAATCGAGATCGCAGCGTCGCGACTTGTTTTTGAAACGCGCGGCGATCGGCGAATTCGAGAAGACACACTCCTTCGGTCGTGGCGCCGGCCACGAGCGGCCCGATCGGTGAGTCGATTTTCTTGGTATAGATGCAATCGATGGAATCGCAATCGCCCGGCGTCGTGCCGAACACTCGTTTGAACGAGTCGCGAAAGCCGCTGAGCGATTCATAGCCCTGATCCACGGCCACTGCATCCGCTTCGTCGCCGCTGCGAAGTTGCCGAAGCGCCATGCCCATTCTGCGGGCCCGATGATAAGCCTGAAAGGTCATGTGAAGGTTCCTTGTGAAGTATCTGCGAATCCGAAACGGACTGAAGCCGAGTTCCGAAAGATTCGCGTCTGTATATCGCTCTCCGGGCGAGCGCTCGACAAGATTGATCAATTGCTCAAGCCAAGTGGCCGATTCCTTGTCGAGTGCCAATGGATGACACCGTTTGCAAGGTCGAAAGCCGCCGAGCAGGCAGTCGCGCACGCTGTGTAGAAAGACGACGTTCTTGAGTTTCGGTTTCCGCGCCGAGCACGAAGGCCTGCAGAAAATCCCTGTGGTCCGCACGCAAATGTAGAAAATGCCATCGTAGCTTGCGTCGCGGGCGTTCATGGCTCGTTCCATCTCGGAGGGCTTGGGTCGGTTTGCCGCCTCCGGTCGATCGGACGCCTTGCGCCGATTGGACCCATTCGCGCCGTCTGCCTCCCCCCTTGCTAAGGGGGGATTCAGGGGGGTTAGTCTTCCCGCTCCCTTCACTATGTTGGGCCGAGCTCGTTTTGTTTTTGTCGCATTCATGCCGGAACCATACCGCGCATCGCGTTTCATGTTCTACCGATTTCTGAGCGCGGATGTGGGAATCTTGGCGCGATCAAGCTCGGAGTTTGCTGGCGGGCAAGAAATGGTCTTTGTGGGACCGACTTTCCAGTCGGTCAAGCTGCCCCCAACAAAAAAGAGACCGGCAAGAAGGCCGGTCCCACATTGAGTATCGTACTTGAATCTTCAGTCTACGCCGCTTTGGCGGACTTAGGCTGATGCTTCTTGGCCATGTCCACGATCTTGTCGAAATCACCGGGCGACGTGATGGCGATCTCGCTGAGGACTTTGCGGTTGAGCTCGATACCGGCGGCTAGCAGGCCAAAGATGAAGCGGCTGTAGGCAATACCGCGCATGCGGCATGCGGCCGTGAGGCGCGTGATCCACAAGGCACGATACAATCGCTTCTTACGATGCCGGTCGCGATAGGCGTTGACGCCGGCACGTACGATGGCCTCTTTGGCGAGACGCCACTGCTTGCCGGTTGCTCCGCGATAGCCGCGGACGCCTTTCATTACGCGACGCTTTTTCTTGTTCCTTGCCGCACCGTATGTGGATCGACTCATATCAAACCTCGTATCTCTGGAAGCCTGTTACCAGTAACTCGTATTCGGCGTTTTCAGTTACGAGTTACAAGTTACGAATTACAGCTCTTCACTCGCCTGCCCCGCGCTTGCGCTTGGGGTTCGGATTTGAAACCGACATTACGCCACGCCGTTGACGGCCAGCAGAATCGCATCGCGCACTTTGCCGACAAGTACGGCCGGCTTGCGGAGCTTTCGCTTCCGACGACCGCTCTTGCCGCTCATCAGGTGCCCGGAGTTGGGGTGCTTGAACTTAATCTTCCCCCTGGCCGACACGCGGATGCGTTTTTTCAAACCTTTGTGACTCTTTTTCTTCACCGTGGGCATTCAACCCGCCTTCCTTGTAAGTATTTCGCGGGAGACCTTGAAAGAATGCTCCCGAAAAGCCCCGCATTATAGCGAAGGGGGAGAATGTCGCAAACCCGCGTTTTGGGTACAATAGTCGTTATGCAATCGCAGGGATGGCGGATGGACCGGACGGCCTTCAGCGTCGGCACGTTCGATGACGACGACAGAAGGAACTATTGGCTCAGCCGCACCCCTGCGGAGCGCTTGGCCGCGCTGGAATTCTTGAGGCAGGTCATCTATGGCTACGATCCAATTGCCGACCGAATTCAAAGAGTTCTTGAGTTTGCTGAACTCGAACGGAGTTAACTACCTCGTTGTGGGGGGCTATGCGGTCGCGTTGCACGGTCATCCTCGAACCACGGGCGACCTTGATGTTTGGATTGCAATTTCACCTGACAATATCACCCGGGTGAAGCAAGTATTGACGGGATTCGGATTCTCGAAGCAGGCAGTGGATTCCGCGCCGCTTCATCTTGAGGGGCAGGTCATTCGGATGGGAATGCCGCCATTGAGAATTGAATTGCTGACCGGTATTTCAGGTGTTGTGTTCAATCAATGCTACGAAAGACGAAAGATCGAAATCATCGACAATATTGAGATTCCAGTTATTTCTCGGGAAGACCTTATTGCAAACAAGCGTGCCGCGGGTAGACCGCAGGACATTGCCGACGCAAGAGAATTGCAGTGACGTTCTTCGGTCATATTGTCGAACCGCCACTCGTGCGACCTGATATTCTTTCGGTGCGGCCTGTATCCCAGCCGAAAACATCGTTGTCGTGAACGTACGTGATCTCCCCTTCGTGAATCGGCTGAGCCGTGTGTCGGATGGACAGTTACGGATGTTGAATGGACGACCAAGGATCGAATGAGTGGACCGTGAGAGCGCTGGCCTGTGCTGTTACAGTTGCATTATGTTGCGTTTTTCTAACCATTCTTTCGTGCACATTAATAGGGTCCCCTGCTGGACCACCCGACAAGCCGGACATGCTGATGATGATCCCAGGTCCTCAAGGACTGGGTGCTCTCGGCTTCGTAATAATACAGTTGCCCGTTACTGTCGTTGGTTTAGTGGTCGCATTGGTCGGCATGCAAATTCGGAGCGAATTTCCAGGATGGCGGGATAGCATTGTTCTATATGATTGGTTTGGGAGCAATAGTAGCAGTCATGTCAATTCGGGTTATTTGGCTCAAGTTGAATTAGAACGCCATTGATCGAAAGCACTCCTTGAAATTGATCGCACAGCGACGATCGACGTGCCCCAATTAAGTCAATGACTCGACTATTGCACAGACTTGCGGTGCGGGCGGTAGCCCGGGCGGAGATAGCGTCGCTGCGAATGGACGTGGTCGCCGTCGGACGAGGACACAGGCGTGTCTATACGCTGATCCCCTTCTAATCCCCCCTTGGCAAGAGGGGAGGCAGCGCGGCGGGATTCTCTTGCCGCCTGAGCACGACGGGCGTCGATGGCCGCTTGGGGCGGGTGAGCGGGGATCAAACAGTCGCAGCCGGCGCCGATGAGTTCGGGGCGATTCGCTTCGAGCAAGGCCTTGCGCACGAGGAAGTAATTCTCCGGCTTGAAGAACTGCATCAGCGAACGCTGGAGCTTGCGATCGCGGAGGCCTTTGGCGACGGCCACCGGCTTTTTCGTCATCGGGTCCAGGCCCGTGTGATACATGCACGCGGCGATGTCGAACGGTGCGGGGATGAAGTCCTGCACCTGTTCGGGCTTGTAGCCGTTTCGCTTGAGGAAGACGGCCAGGTCGATCATGGCGTTCAAATCCGTGCCCGGGTGAGCGGAGATGAAATAGGGCACGAGATATTGCTTCTTGCCTGCTCGCTTTGATTCCTCGCGGAATTTCTTGTCGAAATCCTGGAACGTCTCCGGCGCGGGACGCTTCATGAGTGTCAACGTCGTGGCATCGGAATGCTCTTGAGCGACTTTCAGGTGGCCGCCGACGTGATGCGTGGTCAGCTCGTGCATGTATTCGGGCGAAAGCCTCGCGAGATCCATGCGCACGCCGCTGGCGACGAAGACTTTGCGGATGCCCTTCTGCGATCGCGATTCGCGCATGACGTCGATGAGCGGGCCGTGATCGGTGCCAAGCAGCGGGCACACCTTCGGATGCACGCAGGAGAGCCGCCGGCAGATGGCCTCGATCTCCGGCCGCACACAACGCATCTCGTACATGTTGGCCGTCGGTCCGCCGATGTCGCTGATCACGCCCTTGAATTCTTTCTGCGAGCCCATTTGAGCGACCTCGCCGACGATTGATTCTTTGCTCCGCGATTGGATGATCCGGCCCTGATGCGTGGTGATCGAGCAATACGTGCATCCGCCGAAGCAGCCGCGCATGATGGTGACGGAATCCTTCACGACTTCGAACGCGGGGATCGGCTCTTTGTAGATTGGGTGTGCCTTTCTCGTGTACGGTAGATCGTAAATGAAATCCATCGACTCGCGCGATTCCGGCAGCCGCGGCGGATTGCAAAGAACAGCCTGATCGCCGTGCCATTGAATCAGCGGGCGGGCGTTGTAGGGATTCGTTTCGAGATGGATCAGGCGAGTGGCCTCGGCAAAAGCGAGCTTATTTTCTCGCACCTCCTCGAACGATGGCAGACGCACAGAGTCATCAAATTGTCGATTGGAGATTGTCAATTGTCGATTGGAGGAGGCGCCATCGCCTTGTTGTCTTGTCGCCTCGTTGCTTTGTTGCCACGCGCAAAGAGAATCTTTGCGCTCCCCGTCACTTTGAACTTCGATCTTCGATTTTTGAACGTTGCTCTCCGCAGCGCCGAGTGCATACGCCACGCCGCGCATGTCCCGGAGATCATGGAGTAATTCACCTGCATCGAGGCGGCGGGCGATTTCCACGATCGCCGATTCACCCATGCCGAAGACGACGAGATCGGCCTTGGCGTCGAGCAGGATCGACCGCTTCACCGTGTCGCTCCAATAATCATAATGAGCGAGGCGTCGCAGGCTGGCCTCGACGCCGCCGGCGATAATGGGCACACCCTTGTAGGCCTCGCGAGTACGCTGGCAATAGGCGAGTGTGGCGCGGTCGGGCCGCAGGCCGATGCGACCGCCGGGCGAATAGGCGTCGTCATTGCGGACTTTTTTGTTTGCTGTGTAGTGATTGATCATCGAATCCATGTTGCCGGCGGAAATGGCGAAGAAGAGTCGAGGCCTTCCGAATGTCTTCCACGGCTCGCAGGAATGCCAATCGGGTTGTGCGATGATGCCGACGCGAAATCCGCATGCTTCGAGCACGCGGCCAAGGATGGCCATCGCGAAGCTGGGATGATCGATGTACGCGTCGCCGGTGACGAAGACAATGTCGATTTCGTCCCAGCCGCGAGCGCGAGCTTCATGCATCGACATGGGTAGCGGAGCAAGACTGCAAGACACCTTCGATCGCACGGGCGAGGACCGCGAGCTGATTGTCAATGGTACGAAGTCTGTGTTGTTAAATGCGCCTGGCTCGGCGCGCACGACGTTTCGATGGGCAACCATGATCTTCCTTTCGAGGCCAATTCCTCCGTCACATCGCCCGGGCTGAAACTTGCGGCTGACTCGCGAAAAGGCTCTTTGAAGCAGGAAGGCGTCAAATCGTTCCGATGGACGCCAAACCGCCTGTGTCGAACGGGAAATGATAACTTAGATTCGCGGCAAACTCAATTCCTGCCATTCGCTGACTTCCACGCCGATTCAAGTTGGGAAACGGTCATTCCGTCAAAACTCACGGCCAAAGCTTCTGACGCTTTACTCCCCTGTTTCAGGCACTTGATGAATTCCACGAAACGCGAATGGTCGCGCGATTCGAGATATTCGACCAGGCTTTGGGCGAGGGCGTATTCGGATACTTCAATCGGGCCGCCGCGATCAATCAGGTTGCCGATGGGCCAATCGAATCGCGCATATTCTCTGGCGAGAAGAGTGGCTTTCTCGGTGGTTTCGCTGCGATCGCCCAGCACGCGTTCGACCATCATTTCCGCAAAGCCTTCGTTTACCCAGCCAGGAATTAACCGCGTGCTGAACAAGCGGTGCATGAAGGCGTGCGTGCCTTCGTGGACGAGCGTACATGCGAAGCGGTCCGCATCAGCCGTGGAATTCCCCGGTCGAACCAGCACGAGATGCACATGGCCGGTGTTGGCGATGGAACGTGAATAGCCAACGGCATCGGCGGCGTCGTAACCGTCGAAATTACGAGCAAACTTTAGGAACCGCGCGCGGTTTCGCCAGCAGAACACCGGACATTTGGCGAGGAACACTTGTTCGCCTTCGGGGACGTGCAATTCCTTGTTGACGGCGGAGTACATCTGTTCGCACATCGTCGAAAGTCGAACGCGATCGCCTGCAGGCCAATCCGTCCAAATAAGGAAATGTTCCGATTCCACCAGTGCCACATCTAGACCAATCACCTCCCGCACTTTCTCGCCGAAGACGCGGTATTTTTCCATAACTTGTTCGCGCCGCTGAGGCGTAGATCCGTCGTTCAATACGGACCAATCGATCGGGTTTGGATACGGCGGTTCCGAATCGCCAGACGCGTCAGCCACAGTCTCTTCTCGCGCAGGTAGTTCGTCCTCATGCCCATTCGCGCCGCCAAGAGGAGCTTCATGCGAGCGAGTCTTCGACTGCTTGCGAAATTCATCGTAGGCGCGGCGGACGTCTTTTTCGAATCCGCGCGAGCGACGAGTGGCCTCGTGGAATTCCTTTGAGGCAAGATCATTTCGACCAATCGAGAGCGCAAATTGTCCGAGATCGTAATATTCGCGAGCGGAGAAGTTCTCGACGCCGCCAACATTTTTTGCGAGCATGGTTCGGTGGATTTCAATGGCGCATTCGGCCGTCATTTCCTTCCAGGCGAACACGAACGGCGTTTTTTCTCGCAAAATGACGACGGCATGATTGTTTGAATCGACGAGAACTCCGCGAAGTTCGCCGCCGGTCAGTAAGTGAATAACTACGATTGGTAAGTCTTCAGGAAGATTCGCCAGATTAATCGTCTGTCCGCCTCCTCGGTGAGATGCAATTGCAGAGACGACTGCGAAAAGGAGAGCGCTTCGCTGAAGATTGATCTTCAAGGCGAACCATTCTCCATGCTTTCGCCGTTTTCTATGATTTGCAGTGACGGATGACGCCCGCGAAGCTGAGCGAGCTGGTCGCGGTTCATCAGCAGATGGAGCTCGACGCCTTCGTCGTTGTATTCCCGCCGCGTGACGTCGGCCCAGCGGAGCACTTCGGTCAGCAATTTCCCTTCACTGTGCGGTATGAGAACGGTGGCTTCCACTGCGTTGCGACGCGCCCGCCGGGCAACTTCGTCAACGAGCTCGCTGACTCCATCGCCGTTCAATGCCGAGATTCGAAAGACATCGGCATGATGCCGAGCCATCATCTCCGCGACGATCATATCGTTGGCCATGTCGATCTTGTTGAGCAAGAGGATTTGGGGCACTTCGTCACAGCCGAGGCTGTGCAGGACCTCGTCGACCGATTCCATCTGCTGCCAGGCCGACGGCGACGAGACATCGATCACGTGCAGCAGCAGATCGGCATGGATGGTTTCTTCCAGCGTGGCGCGGAACGACGCAACCAGATGGTGCGGCAAGTCGCGAATGAAGCCGATGGTGTCGGAAAGCAGCACGGTCTGCCCTTCGCCGAGTTCCCAGCGCGTGGTTTTCGTGTCGAGCGTGGCAAAGAGCATGTCGGCCACAAACGCGCCGGCATCAGTCAATCGATTCATCAACGTACTTTTGCCGGAGTTCGTGTAACCCACCAGGGAAACCGTGTATTGCTCGGTGCGCGTGCGGACCTCGCGTTGCTTGCGGTGATCGATTTCGTCCAGCTCGCGGCGAAGAAATGAAATTCGATCGCGAACCACGCGGCGGTCAAGTTCAATCTGCCGCTCGCCGGGGCCTCGCGTTCCGACGCCTCCAACCGCGCCCGCGGCCGTTCCTCCGCCCGCGCCGGCGATGCGTTCGAGGTGGGTCCACATGCCGCGAAGTCGCGGGGCCGTGTATTGAAGTTGAGCAAGCTCGACCTGGAGCTGAGCCTCATGCGTTCGGGCGCGCGAAGCGAAAATGTCGAGAATCAATTCGCTTCGATCGATGACTTTTCGTTGGACGGCTTCCTCCAGTCCGCGAATTTGTCGCGGGGCCAGGTCGTTGTCGAAGATCACAACGTCCGCGCCGGAGTCGGTCACTCGCTGGAGCAGCTCCTCGACCTTTCCCGTTCCCAGCGCGAAAGCGGCGTCCGGCTTCAATCGTTTTTGAATCATCTGGTCGGCGACTTCGACGCCCGCGGCGCCGGCCAACGCCGCCAATTCGCCCAGCGGATCGCGCAGATCAACTTTCGTGTGCGGCAAGAGCACAGCGACGAGTACCGCTTTTTCGCGCGTGCGGGTCTGAACGTCGCGCTTCGGCTCGCGCGGCGGCCGTGAGGAATCGCCCGAACGATTTCCGCCCGGTGTGTACGATCGAATCGAATGCCGCATCAATCTCCCGGTGAACTGCGAATTGCGATTACGGGTTGAGATTTTCAACAAACACCGATCGTCCGCGCAGGTTCCGCATTCGCGCGCGAATCAATTCGGCCACGATATCCGGATTCGCAATACCTGCGAGGACCACACCGTGATCGGTGACATCAGTGGTCAGAAGATCGACCGTTCCCACGCCGAAAACGCGGTCCATGAATGATTTCTGCACGCGGATATCTTCGACGCGGGTGAGCTCCATTTGATCGGTCGTTGTCCCCAATAGGCCGCGCTCAATGAACAGGCGTTGAGATGTCAGTCGATAGCGTCGCCCAAGAATCATTCCAAACGCGCGAGACAGAATCAGAATCGAAGTTACCAATAAGGCGACCAAAACAATTGATAGATCAGCGGTCCAGCTTAACTTACCCGATCCGCGAATCAGGTAGACCACGCCAATTAGAATCGCAATATTCACAATCAGCCAAACGGAGATCGATCCGGCAAAATGGCGAAAGCTGGTGCGTCCGGTCCATAGCTCTTGTTCGGGGCCGACCGGCGGCTGCGGCTGCGGCTGCAACATGGCGGCGGCCGGATCCTGCGGCATGGAGCTGGATTGCACCGGCGGAGAACCGATCATTGGTCCTCGGTGCGGCATTTTCCGTGCGTCCTCCTCCGGTTGATTTGGACTCTTTGGAAATGATTCTGGATTCGCGGTCATTGATCGTGGGCTCCTCTGATAGAGGAGTTATACCACGATCCGCCTCATTTGCAGCCTTTGACCCTTCATGAGGACATTCGCGCCATGAAAAAAGTCTTTGATTTTCCTCTTGACTCAACGGATTCGAGGAATAGACTCTGCCCGCTTTGCAAGACGCTCACAATTTGACTACAGATTGCATGAAAGGGAAAAATTGGAGCAGTTTTCAACCCTCAGAGACGGAGACGTACGACCATGATGGGAAAAATGTGGGGTTCTGAATTGATACAAATGGGAAGCGGAATCCTCGAATCCAGCGAAATCGAAGCAGAAAAGAGCGCAGGCACGCTTTTTCGAAGTTCTGTTGGCATGGACTGTGGCTTTGGACTGGACAATTCGGCGATCCGATCGAGGCAACAAGTGCGTGAAAAGGATTTGGTCGTAAACATAGGATCTGAAATAGATTACATTTCTTCTGGCCCGTTTTACGAAACGTGGATGGATATTGAGAACGCCTGGGACGAAGAAGAAGAGGCCGAGGCGGCCGACGACGATGACGACGAAGAAGAAGAGGAGGAGGACGACGATTTCTACGGTGACGACGATGAAGAATTTGACGAGTTTGATGACGACGATGACGATGATGACGACGATGAGGACGAGGAGGAATAGCCGCACTTATTGCTGCAGAGGCTAACCGCAGGGTTCCCGATTCTCGGCGAGGATTCGTTAGCTTTCTTGAATCGGTACGTGAGACAGGACCGATTCCGAACGCCTGACCCCATAACACACGGCTTTCACGCCACAAAGCCAGTTTTCTACTTATCGGTGTCGCATACTCCCAAAGCCCGCACCGGCGGACGCCGATGTCTCATGCATGACCGAAGGATATGCAGGCTCGGACCGTCGGGCCATTCAGCCTGAGCGACGTGAGACCATTGTTGATCGACGATCTGGCCTTGACCTTGAAAAGAGTCCGGGACATTGGCGACCCGATTCCCGAAAATGTGCCGAAGACAACACGCTGGACGGCGAGATGTTTGAGTTCATCGCCGCGATCGATGAGTATCGCACAATCAACAAGAAACCATTTCTGAGCTGGTCAGAAGTATTTGAAATCATCCAGTACCTTGGTTATCGCCGCGTGGCGATAGCTACCAATTCCATATGCACGGCCGGATCGGCGGAACGGATGGGCGAGGTTACTTACTCAGGCCCGGAACGCAGGAAGCAAGACAGCGATCGCCGGAAGAGTGTCGCCGAGCGGCGAACGGGTATGGATCGGCGCAAGGGGCCCGGCCGACGCCGCGGTGAGGTTCGAAAATCCGCCGAAGAGGGCGAAATGGGCGGGGAACTATGGGAATTCATCACGGCCATCGATGACTATCGTCGCATCAACGAGAGGCCATACCCGAAGTGGTCGGAGATATTCGATTTCATCAACTGCCTGGGGTATCGACGCGTGGCTGCGAAAGCACAGCACATCAACACGGCAAGTTCTCCCGACGTTTTGGACGAATTCACCGCGCCGGTGGAATCACTCACCTGACAGCAAATCGCGCCGGCCGAAAATTGGTCTCGCGAAACAAGCGACGGGAGAGATTGCCTGTCGGAAATGGCCATCCGTGGCTTGGGTAAGTTCCGCGCATAAATCAGCAAGATCGCGATGAAATCTCGCGATTGAAAATCGCTCATCGGCGAGTCGCTTTCCCGCGCTGGCGAATTCGGCACGGCGCTCCGGGTTTTCGACGAGAGAACGCATGGCGTCGGCAATCGCGGCCGTGCTCCGCGGCGGAACCAAAAGCCCACTGACGCCATTGCTGACGACTTCGGGGACTCCGCCTACGCTGGTGGCGATGACGGCAATCGAGCGAGCGAAGGCTTCCAAAACAGTGATCGGCATCCCCTCAAACCAACTCGGAAGCAACAAGACATCGCATTGTTGAAAAAGCTGTTCTTTCAACTCACCTGTCGCGACTCCGACAAATCGTACAGAGTCATCCAATCCGAGTTTCTTGATTCTTTCATTCAATGCGTTTGCATCACCAGCGGTTCCGCTCGGACCGGCAAGAGTGAGATGAAACGATATCCCTGAATCCGCAAGGAGACGGCATGCCTCAAGTGCATCGATGACGCCTTTGGATTCATCCATTTTCGCAAGCAGAAGAAAGTGGCAGACAGGACCGGCGCGATCAGCAGTTGAATGCGACGGAGCGTTTTCGACGGCATTTTCGATGATGGAAACATCCGCATCGGGCGCGATGCGCAAAATGGCGCGCCTCCAGCGAGACGACAACGCAATCACACGGTCCGCAAGTTGCAGGCAATGTCGGATCATGTAGCGGACCTGTCGGCCTGAAATTGAATGAAATTCCTCGAATTCTCCGCCGTGAACGTGCAACACCACCTGGCATCCCAACGCCCTCGCGACACACATATTGATCGACGTTCGCCAGAACGTGGTCCCGCTGCACGTATGGAAGTGAAGCACATGGACGTCGTTGCGGCCGATGGCGAGAATCAACTGAACAGTATGCGCAACATGGCGCACAAGGGATCGAAAAAGCCCCGGCCTGTTCCCTAGCGGCAATGGAAGAAACGAAATTCGGATGCGCGGATCACGCAGCGAAAGATGGTTGCCGACCACTGTCGCCATCCCCCCAATGAGGTCGGGTGAAGGGCCGACAACAAGAATCGCATGCGAATTGGGAGTCGAATCGTTCATGATTCAATTGAATTGTGCGGCCGGCATTTTGGAATGGTTGGTAGTCGTTGTTGATTCTGCCTGGCGGAGGATTTGAAATGCCGTTTGCTCGGCTGACGAATCCCGGTTTTCCAGGCCTGCATCCGTTTCGTGGTTTGCGGTTCGATGATTGTAGCCGGCACGTCGCGTCGACAGACTCTGGCCACGTCGATCGTGCGCCTTGCGAAAGACATCGATCAAAGCCTCCGTGGCGACGGAACGATCATGCAACCGGCACACGGCCTCTCGTCCGGCGAGGTTGTACCGGGCATCCTGACGAATCAACCGCAGGGCGTCCGCGAATCCATCCACCGAGTCCGCATGGCAGAACAATTCATCCGTGTGCGTGCTGATGACGTGCCGGCCATGACTGAGCGCTTCAAGTGCGAGCCGCGATAGACCGGCATCGAGTCTCGGCTCGACCAGGACCGTGGATCGCTTGATCAACCTGCTGATATCTTCGACCGTGCCCACCGATTCGACATTTCGATACATCGAATAATCTGTTTCCACATCTCCGAGAATCAAAAAGCGGACGGTCGGAAACCGCAGAATCAATCGGTCCACAATCGCTCCGCCGTAAAACTCTCGCAGCGAGCCCGGCAAATAGCAAAGCGCGGAGAACGTTGCGGGCAGCGGAGTTGGTTCCATGACGCTGGAGAGGTTGAGGCTGAGAGCCGGAAGCGCCGTCGCGTCGATACCCAGTGGATTCAATGTGTCCGCGGTCATTTCCGATCGCGTGACATTGACCGCGCCGCGTCGAGACAACGAGCGTGCGAATTCAAGCGAAGTGGCGTCAAACTTGGCCCATAGCGCGCTGCGATTCGTCCAATAGCGCACGACAGGGATGCCCGCTGACATTGCAGCGGTCACGGTTTTCGCGAGCGGTTCACGATGGCCGCGACTGACCAAATGGATGACTCGATCCTGTGCATCACCTTTCCAGTTCGTCTGCGAATCGGAATCGAATCGAGTTTCGACGCCGGTGTCGGTCAACGCCTGCGCGTGGTGAGACGACACACTGATTCCGTTGTTCTCTTCGCCCAGGAACGAAACGCGCATAGTCACCCGTACCGATCCGCGATGGGGGCGCAGGCGTTGCGCGGAATCCCGCGGATGCAAGGTGTTTCGGCTTACCGGACTATTCGGTTTAGATGTGGGCGGGCCAACACACGTATTAGTGATGATGGCGCTCCGGAACCGGGGCCGGCTGCACAATGGGGCCTGGCACGGTCACGGACACGGCTCGGGATGCGGCATCCTTTTTCGTCGGATCAAGCGTCACCGTAACAACATAATTGCCTGCTTTGGCAAAGGTGTGCACGGGCTCGGCAACTTGCGATTCATCACTGTCGCCAAAGTTCCATAGAAGTTGCGCCGGTTTCGCGCGCGATTCGACAGAGAATTGCACCCTGAGAGGTTCCGCCGGATCCGGAGCAATCACTTTGATCTGAATCCACGGAATATTTCCCAGCACCGTGCGATAGAAAGCAATGCACCGCTGCGGGTCGGTTTGACTACCCAACCGAATGGTTTCCTTTCGCACGTCGGCCCCGTGGTGATGCAGCCATTCGTCCACACGTCGGCCATTCTCCTTGGTGAACTTGTCTGTTCCACCGCCATAGCAGAGGTACACCGGCTGGTTGGGATCGACCTGGCCGTGAAGTATTCCCAGTCCGGCCTCATCGAATCTTGGTTGCACGATCGCGATCGCACGGAAAACTCGCGGATTGTGAAGACCTGTATAGATCGCTGCGTTCACACCCTTTCCGGTGCCGAACAGGAAAATTCGATCTTCGGAAATGTTGTGTGATCCGCGAACATGCCGCACGACGGAGAGAATCTCGCATTCGTTTGCGGTCAAAGCGTAGACGCGATCGCCGCTTCGCGACAGCATCGACGAGCTGCCGCGAAGCTTGGGAGCCGCAACGATGAAGCCTTCGGACTCCGCGAGCGTCGACCATTCGCCAATCTCGCGTTGCGGAGAGTCGAAAAATCCGCCGGCGCACGCGACAATGAGCGGATATTGATGATCGTGATCATAGTTGGAGGGTGTATAGAGAACGTAGTCATCCGCATTTTCGGGCTCCTGAAGATCGGCCGTCACGCCCGCACTCGAATGCCGAAACGCCTCCGAGCAACGGGGGAGCGATGTGATTGCGGCGAACGTCAAGAAAAGCGGCGTCATTAGTCGCTGCGCCGACGATTTTAGGATTCCCGTATGATCCATCATCAAATTTCCTCGAATGCCGATCCGCCAGATAATAGGCCGAATCAGGATTGAGGGGTAGTTCATGCGGTGCCCACGTTCTTTTGCACATGACCTTAGTGAAATAGAAGAGAAAGTTCGAAGAGCGAATGGGGAAGGTCGAAAACGGAGAGGCAACGAGTCAATAGGCAGAAGGCAAATGTTTCGCTGGCCGCTTGAATAACATGCGCGGCGATCGGTGGAATGACGATTCTCGTAGAGCGCCGGCGTGGGCGCATAGTCAGTGACACTTTTAAATGGGTTCGTTTGGAAAAGTATTTTTTCTCGAGTGTCATTGTGTGGCACTCATACGAAGACTGAAGCGGGAAGAGAGAAGATAAAAAAAGTAGGGTAAAAAGGTTGTCGGACAAGATAATCCCATCGATATGATTGGCGTTTCGGCGTGCCGTAGCATTTCGCTTCTTCCGCCCGTTCCGGGGCTTTTTTGCTGAGGGCGGGCCATTTCTCAACTGCTCACGTCGTCGGCCACACCAGTTCCGCCGCTTCGCGGTTGCCTCTGCTTCGCGGCTGCCAAGGTCGCGCGTTCGGAGCGTGGCGGCTCCAGCAGGAATAACGTCCGAGGCGCTCGGGGAATTCTCTTGGTTCAGTAATCGGCGTGGTCTCCTGCGCTCGAGCGGACCCTCCGTCTAATCGTCCTTAATCCCTCGCCATCTATACGCACGTCGGAAACCAAGGGACTCAGCTTCTGCCACCGTTTCAACATAACACTCATCTTCGTAATCGATAAGTGTACGATCATATTGTTGATCAAAAGGCAAATGGTATATTCTCGTGCGGCCGCGTATGGAAACGTTGCACTTGATGATTGGATATCGCTTCAAGGGGCAGTTATCAATCAATTCGACCCCAAGTGCCGCCGCAAATTCCTGAGCCTTCGGCGAGGCCGGGCACGAAACGTAGAGACATGGGATCACAATGGGATGATCGAAAAGTATCTTCTCCGCAGCAATCAGCTTCCGATATACTTCGGCCGTTCCGAACACTTGGCAGACGTGCTTTTCATGTATCGTTTTCGCCATGTTCCAATACTTGCACTGGACAACTCGGATTTCACCGCCCTTTGAACAAATTAGATCCCGACCGAGGTCTTCAATGCCAAATTCAATTCCATGATACTCGACGTTGAATCCATCCCTCTCATGCACGAACCCGACATAGCGCTCATAATCACGACCTAGGCGCCATGGCGTCTTCTTAGATTGCCAATACCGATCCAGAGATCGCTGGAATTTCTCTGCTCGAGTAAGCTCGGTGGAATCACGCTCTGCTTGGGTTAGCCATTCTTTTGCGGGGTCTTCGCCCTCGTCGTCCCCCGCGTTCGCGTCCTTCGGTTCACTGACTTGACGAATGAGTTCGTCGAGTTCGTCGCCTTTGAAATCAATTAGCCAAGGAAATAGGGCCTCGTAGTAACGGTGAACTTTTCGAAGGACCCTATTCTCGCGACGGAGGGCCGATTTTTCCCGTGCCAATGTGCGAACTTCCTCGGCAGCACGCCTCGCGGGGCGTTGTCTCGTCTCCAGGTCGTCCGCCAGCCTCAGCTCACATAGTATCTTGTAGTCACTATAAGCTTGTGCTAGCCATGGAAAACCCAGCGATTTTTCCTTATTGATCAGTTCTAAAGACGAGAACATTTCGTCTTTGATCGACTGAAGTCGATCACGGTCGCGCATGAGTTCACTATCTCGTTTAGCCAGCTCATTGCCTAACGATTCGAGCCGACTCTTTTCTTTCAGGTTCGCTCGAGCATTGCCTATGGCTGCAAGTAGGCCCATCAGAAAGGAGTACGCTACGAACGCTCCCAAAATGTACAGACCCCACATACCGGATTCCTTCTCATAGAATGGTAGTCATTGACCCCCGGCAGTAACACTCGAGTGCCGATTCCAGTCTATACCCATGCAGAAGTCCGTGAAATACTCGTGGTCGAGGAGGATTTAGTTGCGATCCGGAGAGTACGAGGGGCCTACCGACTGGAAAATCGGTCCCACATTTTCACCGGTTGGAAACCGGCGCCACACAGATACTTCGCTTCGCTCAGAATACGGTGACCCGCCTTTGTCCCCCCTTGGTAAGGGAGGAGGCAAAGCACCGCTTCCTCACGGGCGCGGCTCGGTAAGACAAACCCGTCGCTCACGCTCTGGGCTCTGATGAGCGCTATTTGCCCGCCGCGACCTCATCCAGCTTGAACGCATCGTGGATGCATCGGAGCGCACGCGGGCCGTCTTCGCGGCGGACGATGCAACTGATCACGATTTCGCTCGTGGAAATGTTTTCGATGTTGATCTCGGCGTGTGACAAAGCCTCAAACATGGCCGCGGCCACGCCGGTGTGCGTGCGCATGCCGATGCCGACGGCGCTGACTTTCGAGACGCCTTCGTCGATCTCCACGCCGCCAATGCCGAGCGTCGTCGCAAGTCGCTCGCAAACGTGCCGCGTCTCGCGAGCTTCGCCCGCGCTCGTCGAGAAGCTGAGGTTCGCGTGCGAGCCGCCGTCGTAAATGTTCTGCACGATGTCATCGACGATGATGTTATGCCGAGCGACTTCGGCGAAGATGCGAGCGGCCACGCCGGGCTTGTTCGGCACGGCGATGAGCGAGACCATGGCGAGATCTTCCTTGAGGGCCACGCCCTGCACGGCGATCGCTTCCATTCCAGCGGTTTCGGCCACGATCATGGTTCCTTTCGAGTCGGTCATCGAGCTGCGGACGTGCAGCGGGACGCCGAATTTTTTGGCGAACTCAATGGCTCGCGAGTGCATCACGCCCGCGCCCGCGGCGGCCATCTCCAGCATCATATCGTAACTGATTTCCTCGATCTTGCGGGCCTTGGGCACGATTCGCGGATCGGCCGTGTAGACGCCGTCCACGTCGGTGTAGATTTCGCACACGTCGGCGCCGAGGACGGCTGCGAGTGCGGCGGCCGTGGTATCGGATGCGCCGCGGCCGAGCGTGGTGATTTCGCCGCCGGGGTCGATGCCCTGAAAGCCGGCGATGATGACGATTTTTCCGTTGGCGAGCTCGCGATCGATGCGCTCGCGGCTGATGGTTTGGATGCGGGCTCGAGTGTGCGAGCTGTCGGTGACGAGGCCGAGCTGCGCGCCGGTCAGGCTGATGGCTTCGTGTCCGGCGGCGTCGATGGCCATGGCCATCAGGGCGATCGAGACCTGCTCGCCGGTGGTGAGGAGCATGTCGAGCTCGCGCTTGGGCGGATCGCTGGAGATGGCCTTGGCGAGGGTGATTAATTCGTCGGTCGCGTGACCCATCGCGGAGACGACGAGGACGAGCTTTCGGCCTTCGAGCTTGGCGCGAATGGCTCGCCGCGCCGCGCGGTGAATTTTCTCGGCGTTGGCGAGACTCGTGCCGCCGAATTTTTGGACAAGAAGAGCCATACGAGCGATGCTATCGGGAATATTGAGGATCGAAAAGTGATCGTTCGCAACAATGGTGCTGATCGGGTTCTCATGCTTTTCCGAGCCGCGCCCGTAAGGAAGCGGAACTGTTTCTCACGAATATGACTAGTCGAGAAGAACAGCCGCATTGGCAATTCGACGCCGATACCGAAGTGCCTGAGGACAGTCGGCCGCTGTGCAAGAAGTGCGGGTATTCGCTGCGCGGGCTGTCAGAGAATCGCTGTCCGGAATGCGGGCGCGAATTTGATCCAGAAGTTAGCATTTCCTTTACGACATCATCCGAACCCGCAAATTTCAAGCTACTTTGGTTTACACTTGGTCCGCCAGGAAAGTTTACATATATCGTCATGATGCTGTTTGTGGCAGGCATTTGGATCAGTTGTTCACTCCCCGGCGGATGGATGCCAATATTCTTTGTGCTGTATCCATTGGCATTTGTTGTTTTTGGGCTTCTTGTGGGGACGATGCTCGCACTGGGATGGATGCTGATTCAACCTCAAGTGATTGGCCGTTGGCGGAAGATCAAGCGATGTCTCGGCGTACCAGCCATTCTAGTTCTCGGAATAGTCGTGGCATATTTCGAGATTCCTCTCTACACGACATTTTTCATTTCATTGTGGGATATGGATAGTGTGGCTCAAAAGTGCGTGTCCTCATCGAAAGCTTCGCCAACCCCTCGTCGAATCGGCATTTACGGAGTGTCCCGATTCGAGGTGTTTCCAGGCGGCATGCAGTTTGCTGTGAATGGAGCCGGATTCTTGGATCAGGAAGGATTTGCGTATTCTCCCAATGCTCCGCCAGTAAGCGTAAATGAAAGGATATACAGACATTTTTATGGCCCGTGGTATCGGTGGACGGAGTTCTTTTAAATTTGGATGTATGGTCAGCAAAATGGACTACACACAAATCACAGGCAGGGTCATTCGCGAACTAAGTCGCACAGGGGATTTCACTGGGCCGACGGCGGGAGTCGCGCGGGAGTATGCGCAGGCGAATCTGGTGATTCTGCCGCAGGCGTGGGCGGCGGATTTTGAGCGGTTTTGCAAGCTGAATCCGAAGCCGTGTCCATTGTTGGAGGTGACGCTGCCGGGGTGCTACGAAGCGAAGCGGATCGCGCCGGGATCGGATTTGCGGACGGACCTGCCGGCGTATCGTGTATATCGAAACGGAGAATTGGTCGAGCGATGCACCTCGATTGTGAAGTATTGGGCGGAAGGGAACGACCCCCCTTTGTCCCCCCTTATCAAGGGGGGAGGCGCGCAAAGAGATTCTTTGCGGTCCCCATCGGCACGAAGTGAAGTTCGCGGCTCGCTCGATGCAACGTCCGCTTCGGAGAGTCCGCGTGCCACAACATCCGCCGATACTGATCGACTTGTTGCGTTCCTTATCGGGTGTTCGTTTACGTTTGAGCAGGCGCTGTTGGATGCGGGGATTCCGGTGCGGCATATTGAAGAAAATCGCAACGTGCCGATGTTTCGCACGAATCGGGAGTGCGCGCCAGCGGGAGCATTTTCCGGACCGCTGGTGGTGAGCATGAGGCCCATGACGCCTGCCCAGGCGGAAGTCGCCGCGCGAATCACGGAACGAATGCCGCAAGCTCACGGCGCGCCTGTGCATGTTGGTGATCCGATTGCACTTGGTATTCGCGATTTGAGTCGACCGGATTACGGCGATGCGGTGACGATTCGGCCCGGCGAAGTGCCGGTGTTTTGGGCCTGCGGAGTGACGCCGATGGAAGCGATCATGCGGGCCAAGCCGTCGCTGGCGATCACCCACGAACCGGGGCACATGTTTGTGACTGATTTGAAGTATCGCGAAATGTTGTTGGCGGTTTCCGGTTGAAATGCGGAAAAAAATAACCGCAGATTACGCAGATTTCCGCAGATAGAGAGTAATTCGATGGCTTGTTTCAATCACGGTGATCGTGAATCAGTTGGCGGTTGTGGCGCGTGCGGGCGTGCCCTTTGTCATGAGTGCATTGCGGAAGTTGGCAAGCGCATCGCGTGCAAGAATCGATGTGAAGATGATGTTCGAATGCTTGAGGCAATGCTCGCAAGTAACATTCGGAACACTCCTTATGTTGATGCTACACTCGAGACTTCGAGAAAAAGGCGATTCACTCTTCCGATAATATTTCTTGGTGGAGGCCTGGCGTGCACGCTCTTTGGAATTTACGAGTCGGTGGGTTCTCGGTCATTTGATACATTGATCGCATATGGCGGATTCATGATGCTTCTTGGGCTCGTTTACCTTGTGAATGCCATGAGGTTGTCTCGCCGGGATCCGTTTCCGGCAGGGCATTGTCAGCGATGCGGATACAACCTGCGCGGTAACACTTCCGGTCAGTGTCCGGATTGTGGCAAGCCCGTGTTATAGCTTGCCCGCGAAGAGAATCCGTTTGTTGCTAAGACTGCATTTGGAGGCCAGTTATTCGCTCCCTTTTCCGAGATCGAAGGCCATGATGTTCTTTCGGTCGCGCACGAAGAGAGTTGTCGATACAAGCGTCGGTAGTGTCCAGGAAGGGGATTCGGCGACAGTGGCGGCGGCGAGCACCTGTAAGCCTGATGGAGAGATTTTCGCGAGGACGAGCTTGCCCTCTTCATCGAGGAAGATGAGCTTGCCGTCGGCGTACAGGCTTTGTGCCTTGTGGTAACCGCGCTCGCGCCAGGCGATCTTTCCGGTTCGCCATTCAAATGCCGCCAGAAACGAAACGTTGTTGTCGCCGATCGAGCCGTAGATGTAGTCGCCGAGGCGAATCAGCGTCCAATGTGAAGCACGCATTTTTTTGTCGAACCAGCTTTGCTTCGCCCCGATCGAATTTGCGTTCTCGGACAATTCCAGAAGTCGCCCGCCCCCGGTCGGAAATTGACTGCCGGCCCATAGATGCGTGTCATCGCATTTGACGATCGGCGTCAGGTGATTGCCGTTATCGAATTCGATGGGCGATCGCCACAAAACGCCGCCCGTGGTCGGATCGAGTGCGGCGATTCCTTCCGGCTCGAAGTAGATGAACTGGTCGCGTCCGGTGAGCGTCGTGAGGGTGGACGACGCGTAGCTGATGCCGCCGGCGGCGCTCTTCCAAACGACTTCACCCTTTTCCGGCTCGAATGCGATGACGGCATGATCAGTTCCGCCGACCGGAACGATGATCATGTTTTTGTAGATCAACGGGCTATTGGAATAACCATATTCTTCGACGCGTTTTCGCCGGCCATATTCGGTGGGAAGATCGTGCTCCCAGAGCAGCTTTCCGGACGACAGATCAAGGCATCGAATGTGCGCGTCGATGCTGAGGGAGATAATCTTGCTTCCGATGATTGCGGGCGTCGCGTTTGGGCCACGACCGAAACCTTCTTCCATATCGGGAAATAGCTTCGCGCTGTAGCGATATTCCCAAATGGTCGAGCTTGTCTTCGCATCGAGGGCGACGACGGCACATTGATCGCCTTCGCGGTATTCAGTGAACAACTTGTCGCCTTTGCAGAGGATCGCGGAATATCCGTCGCCCAGCGGTCGCTTCCAAAGTTGTTTGGGTCCGGCTGCGGGCCACTTCTCCGCCAGACCGGAAGCGTCTACAGTGAAGTCGCCGTGAGGTCCGCCCCATTGAAGCCAGTCATCCGCGCGAGTGACGTTCGCAAGAATTTGACCGGAGATGAATATTGAGATTGCCTTCACAATGAACGCGGAACGAATGCGGAAAGAGGCGCATTTCCCTCTAGACAACTGTAGAACGTGACTCATCGGCTCTTCCTTTTTTGTAGAGTGTCTACCGAGAATGCTCGCGGGTGAATTGTAACCGCGCGGCGGCGGATAGTCTTATGACCTTGGATCGGTCATTGCGACTTGCGAATCGTTGATGAAGCTCACTTTCGTGCCGACGTGAACCATTTTGGCGAGGCGGAGGGCGTCCCAATTGGTCAGGCGGAAGCAGCCGTGTGATCCGGTCTTGCCGATGAGCTCGGGGTTGGGCGAACCGTGGATGCCGTAGCCGGGGAGTTTCAGGCCCATCCAGCAGAGTCCGACGGGATTTCGCGGGCCGTGCGGGATCAGGATTTTCTGCTTCACGTCCTTCACTTCGGGCCACATTTTTGGATCGAAGAGGTAAGTGGGGTTTTCGCTGACCACGTCGATTTTCGTTTCGCCGCTGGGGAGCTTCTCCTTTTTCTTTGCGATCGAGCAATGGAATATGGCCGCGAGGCGGCGCTGACTGTCGTAGACGCGGATGATCTTTTCACCGAGATCGATTTCAAGGTGTTGTGCGGCGTGTGCGGGCTCGCAGGAGATATTCGGCACGACGATGGATTCGCCGTCGCTCAACTTCGTTAGATTTCGGCCCGGATTCAAGCAGCGCAAGAGACCTCTCGAGCAGTGGAATTTTTCCGCGATTGCGGCCTCGACGGAATCGTATCCGAGATATTTGAGCTTGCTTTTTTCGAGCCATTTTTCGGGAGATGGGCCGACTGCGGTTACGTCCGAAGTGGTCACGCGGTAGTCGGTCACCGAGTCGGAGGGATCGACGCGTAGCGCTTCGTTTGTGGCTGCATCGGGCGAGCCGGTTTCCGGCAAGTGATGCACGCGCTGGAACTCTGCGAGGGCGATTTTGGTCTTGCGACCGAGAGTTCCGTCGATGACTCCGGGGGAATAGCCGACACGCTCGAGGGCGATTTGGACGGCTAGAGCCTGCTTGAGTGATCCACCGGTCGCTCGTGGAGCGGCAATAGCGATTGCGGGGGGGAATAGTAATGCGAAGATTAACGGAAGGTGCGGGGTAAAGAACTTGCATGGCGGCGCTGCGCTTGGCCATGGCACCCCCAGGAAGCGTCGCGGCGCTACGCTTGGCCATGGCACCCAGCGCAATCTGCCGAAGCTCGCAATTCGCCGAGAAATACCAAACATTACTACAGATATCGGTTGACTACATGACCACGGGAGACGCGCGGATCCGGCGCGTGGTTGCGCGACTTACAACGATTGAGCGTACGATCATTTCAGCATTGAGAACGGCGGGGCGGTGGATGAAACGCAAAGTCAGCTCGCGGGTGAGCACAAATTGCGCCGAACATCATCCAGATGCCTGACGATTCCGATATGACTGTGACCATGAGTACGAATTCGCAGACAGAGAATGCCTATCTTCGCGATGCGATCCTGACCGCCGCGCCGGAGCAGCTTCAGTTGATGCTGTATGACGGTGCGATTCGCTTCTGCCTGCAGGCCCGCGACGCGATCGAGGGAAAGGACTATGAAGAGTCGTTCAACAAGCTGACGCGGGCCCAGAATATCATCCTGGAGATGCAGAACGGGCTGAATTACGAGGTGAACCGCGAGTTGTGCGGGCGGGTGGCGTCGATTTACAACTACCTGTATCGCAGACTCGTTGACGCGAATCTTCATCGCGACGTGGCCGCCATTGATGAATCATTGAAGATTCTTCGCATTGAGCGCGAGACCTGGCAAATTCTGGTGGACAAGATTCGAGCGGTACGGGAATCAGGACAGGACATGACGTCTTTCGGCTCATCGGGGAACAATAAGTCGCCGCAAAATCCAACCGTAGCCCAAGGCATCTGCATCGAATGCTGACACCGAAATAGGGCCGGTTGCACTTGCGAGGGCGAGAGACGAGGCCTATAGTTCCCGCGCATGGAATGTATGTTGCGGCGAGTCGTAGGGATGGATCGACACGTGTTCATTCGCTCTCAATTTTTTCCACGTTTCCTCATCCTTGGTTTCGTTTTCGCAGGAGTGTTTCACGCCTTCGCTCTCGCGCAAGCTCCAAATACGAAGCCGCTTTCCACGGCCGAGCATATTCAAAAAGCGATTGAACTTCTTGACAGCCTCGACAATCCGACGGAATCACAGGACACCAAGGCGATCTTCGATGAAATCAATCAACATGTAATCGCGGTGCAGACCGCGGAGCCTGCGAATCCGTGGATCTACTATCTGCTTGGACGGTCGTACGCGGCGCGGGGCCGATCGGGCGACGCGATTGATCAGTTGCGGAGGTTCGTCGAGACGCGCGAAGGCCGCAACGAGTGGAAGGCGTATTGCCTGCTGGGTGATCAATGTGTCGGAGAATTTCCCAACCTTGCAAAGCCGAATTATGACAAGGCGGCGGCGCTCAAGAACAATGAGCCGTTGATCCTAATGGGGCTATCCAGGTGCGCACAAAAAATGGGGGATCTGGACGGCGCGCTAAACCTGGCAAAGGCGGCGGTGGAAGCGGACGGACACAAGAAGGCGATCTACGTCGCGAACCTGGCGAAAATGTATTCGGCCAAGAAGCAATGGGCCGATGCCGAGTCCGCGGGGCAAGAAGCGTATAAGATCGCCGACGCAGACGCTCGGCGCCATCCCCGCCTGCGTCCGGTGCTTGAGACGCTCGACTCCGAGGCCCAATTGTTGATTGATATCCTGCGGCCGAGAATGGGGGAGTCGGGATGGAACGCGGAAGACGCGGTTCGATTGGTGGGCTACATGCGTCATCGAGCGGACACCAGCCGTCGGCTTTCGCTTTATGACGCATTTCAGGTTTTGGAGAAGGCAATCAAGCAGTTTCCCGATGCCCCACAAAAGCTCCTTGACGAATACAACGACGTGACGCGCGAACTTGACGCCGCCGCTGCATCCTCCTGACTCTTTTACACAGAACCCCATTGCAGGTCACTCGCAAGCGCGTTAGCCTCGCGCCAGATCTTGATCCTCGTACTTCGGCGAAATCGTGGAGTCAATTATGTCCTCATCCAGTGATTGGAATCGTCGGGATTTTCTCTATGCCGCGGTTGGCGGCGCGGCGGGCATGTATCTCGGCGGTTGCTCGCGTTCACTTTCGCGTCCATACAGTGACCTGCGCCCGACGGCGATGGGTCCGGCGCCGAAGAACCGCTGGCCTGAACTTGCACAGATAGCAATGGATCGCGTTCGTCGCGGCGGCTGCGATTATGGCGACATTCGATTGATCGAAACGCGAACGCAGAATGTATCAGCTCGCGATCGGCGCATTGCGAACGTTGATGAGCGGCTTGATAGCGGTTACGGAATTCGGGTGTTGTATCGCGGGGCATGGGGGTTCGCGGCGAGTGCCGATTTTACCAATGATGAAGTTCGTCGAACGGCGGATCTGGCCGTCGAAATAGCGCGAGCGAGTCATACGCTGATGAAGGAGCCCGTGAGGCTCGCGGATGAGCCTGTTCACAATGACTCGGTGAAAACCGCATTTCAAATTGATCCGTTCACGATTTCACTCAATGAAAAGTGCAATTTGTTGACGGAGGTTTCCGAGGCGCTGCATCGCCAGAACGGCATTATTCGTTCGAATGGGAATCTTTGGTGCCAGCGCGATGTCAAGCATTTTGCGTCGACCGAGGGCAGCGCCATCGACTTCAATTTGCTCGCGGTTGGGGCCGGGTTCGGCGCGACGGCCAAGGGCGATGATGGTGATTTTCAATCGCGAAGTTACGACGTAACGAACAAGCGCATCGGCTGGGAGCATATCGTCGCGGGCAATTTGCTTGCGAATGCGCCGCGCGTCGCGGAACAGGCGGTGGAGAAGGTGAAAGCGCGGCAGCCGGAGCCGAAGAAATATGACCTTGTGCTGGATTCGGGCCATCTGGCGCTGACGATTCACGAAAGCTGCGGGCATCCGACGGAGCTGGATCGCGCCTTGGGGTACGAAGCCAATTACGCGGGCACGAGCTTCCTGACACCTGAAAAGCTGAACAATTTTCGATATGCCTCGAAGCATGTCACCATCGTCGCCGACAACACGCGGCCGACGGCGCTGGCGAGCACGGGCTATGACGACGACGGCGTGGCCGGTCAGCGGTGGCCGATCATCGAAGAGGGAATTTTGCGGGGCTACTCGACGAATCGCGAGGTGGCGCGTGCGATCGGCGAGAAGCGGTCGCGCGGGTCGTGTCGCGCGGATAGTTGGGCGGCGATTCCGATCGTGCGAATTTCCAATGTCGGGCTGGAGCCTGGTTCGGAGACGCTGGATTCGCTGTTCAACGGGGTCGATGACGGGATTTACATCGAGGGTCGCGGCAGCTTCAGCATCGATCAGCGGCGGTACAACCTGCAATTCGGCGGCGACGTATTTTGGGAGATCAAGAACGGCAAGCGCGGGGCGATGCTCAAGAACGTGATCTACAACGGCATTACGCCGGAATTCTGGGGATCGTGCGACGGTGTCGGAAACAAGGAGACATGGCGCGAGCACGGGTTCACGAATTGCGGCAAGGGTCAGCCGGGTCAATCGGGCTGGATGACGCACGCCGCGAGCCCGGCGAGATTTCGGCAGATTAATGTGATTAATCCGAAGGCGTAGTCGATAAGAGGTGACATGAGATGACACTAAGTCTTGCTTCTGAGGCAACGTTTCGGCGGATTGCGGACACGGTTCTTTCCGCGTCGAAGGCCGATCACACGTCGGTCAACTTTAACGATTCCGAATCGTCCACGCTGCGATTCGCGAACGATCAGGTGACGCAGAATGTTTCGGTGCGGACGCCGAACGTCACCGTGCGTGTGGCCTTTGGGCAAAAGCACGGCGCGGCCAGCACCAATCGGCTGGACAAGGATTCGCTGACGACGGTGGTTCGACAAGCCGAGACGATCGCGCGGCTCGCCCCGGATGATCCGGAATATCTTCCGCCGCTCGATCCGCAGAAATATCTCGACGTGCCTTCATTTCGCAAATCGACGGCGTCGGCCGGGCCGATGGACCTGGCGAAACTTGCACGTCCGGCAATCGAGCAATGCACGAAAAATGGTTTCACCGCCGCGGGGATCGTGTCGAATGGTTATTCGTCGGAGGGTGTGGCCGCTTCGAGCGGGCTGTTCGGATACGAACAATCGACCGAATCGGAGTTTTCGCTGACGGCGACGGCCGACGACAGCTCCGGCTGGTGCAACAATTCGCACCGCGACATCGAGGCATTGGGGATTTCTTACGGCGTCGGTCGGGCCGTGGACAAGGCGAAGATGTCGAAGAACCCGCGCGAGCTCCCGGCGGGGCATTATCCCGCAATTCTCGAACCGTCCGCGGTCGCGGGCGTGCTGGGGGCGATGGGTTTCGCGTTCGATGCGAAGAGTTACTACAAGGGAAATAGCGCGTTGGCGGGCAAGCTCGGCTCGCAGATTCTGGATCCACGATTGAGCGTTCGCACCGATCCTCGACACCCCGATCTGCTCGGCGGCGCATTTGACAACAGCGGTCTGGCGACGAGGCCCATGACGTGGATTGAGGACGGCGTGCTCAAGCAACTCTCGTATGATCGCTTCACGGCGAAGGAGCACAACGTCGAGCCGACGCCGTTTCCGCGGGCGATGATCGTCAGTCTGTCAGGCAGGAATGCATCGTCCATTGATGACCTGATCGCGAACACCAAGCGGGCGATCCTCATCACCAACTTCTGGTACATCCGGCCCGTCGATCAAAAAGATTTGACGATCACGGGAATGACACGCGATGGCACGTTTCTTGTCGAAGACGGCAAGATCACCTGCGGCGTCAAGAATTTCCGCTTCCACGACAGCCCGCTGCGATGCTTCGCGATGCTTCCGGCGGTCCTGCTGCCGGATTTTCATCTTTCGAGCGTGACAAAGTTTTAGCGCATCATGAAACGAATCGTAGCGTGTTGCTTTTTCCGAGAATCTCAAATGCAAGCGGTATGCCGCGCGAACTGAAGTTCTCGGCTCGCTAAGTTTGAATTGAGTCTGCTATAGAGCGGATTCCGATCGTTAGGAGATGTGCGGCACCAAGCAGAGATCAAGCTGCGAATGTGCCGTTGAGTCCCATCCAGGGCGGCCCATCGAAATCGCTCCGATGGAGCGACGGATTGTTGCCACGGGTGTAGCGAAGCGAAACCCGTGGAACGGATGACGTCTCAACCAATTGTGTTCTTATGTTTCATCCGCCCCGATCGGGGCAGATGAAACATAAGAGAAATAGAATGAATTTTCACCCTCGCTTTCCACGGGTTCGTCCCGTTGCGCGGGCCTTCACCCGTGGCAACAATCCGCGACCCCGTTCGGGGTCGTTACGTCGAGCAGGGTCTGGCGGAGCTTTCCTACCACCGAAATCAAATTCGTATTCGGCGGGCAAAATAGACTTTGCCAGCGATGAGAAACGCAAGTGCGAGAATCGTCAGACCCCATTGATTGGCGGTTGGGATCGGTGTCGGTTCCTGACAATCGGGAATTCCGTTGTGGTTGGCGTCGTTGGGGTTTAGCGTTGGGCACGGATCAACGTCGCCGCAGATTCCATCGCCATCGATGTCATTGTCGGGGTCGTTGGGGCATAAGTCCCCGCACATGCCGTCGATGCCGTCGTGATCGGCATCGCCCTCGCAAACGCTGCTTGAGTTTGGCGTGCCGCCCGCCAGTGAGCAGCAGACGCCAGCCAGATTCTGACAGGAGCCACCGGCACCACAACAAGCTGAGGGTGCGGAACACATAGCGCGAGCGGCAAATGATCCCTGATCCCCAGCGCAATCGGCATCGTTTGAGTCAATGCAAGTGCCATTCGTTTGGCAGCAAGCGCCAGTTTGAACAAGTGTATATGTGACCGAGTTCGGTGATCCGCCCGTGGCGAAGGTGAAAGTCGTTGTGACGCCGAGTTGAAGCGGGCGATCGAGGACGATCTCAATCGTTTCTGGCGCACCATTGTCTTGACGTCGTGTCTTGACGATCTGCGGCGCTACACCGCTGGATACCTGCACGTTGATTTCATCGACGTGGACGTAGTTTGGTTGATCAAACGTCACAGTGAACGAGCTGAAGATTGGATGCTGGCTTGCATCCACGATTCCAGCAGGGGGACTTGAATCGACAACGGCCTCATCCGTGGTAATGCGTCCGTACCGAACATAGTCCCATTCGTTTGTCGAAGGAACGGAGATAGGGTGCCGCCCGCCGTCGCCACGAATTTCGAAAAACGAGCTATCAGTGCTCTCAATTTGGGAGAGGCAATAGAAAAGCTTGCCGTCAACGTAGAAACAGAAATTCACATCGTCTGGTTTCTCGAAGCGATAGGTGCGGAATTCGCCCGGAGTTAACCCCAGCAATTCCTGATTACCGCTTGAAGATACCGCTGCATCAGAATACATATAGAATAGCTCGTTGCTGCGACGATGTTGAACTTCAAAGCTCCCGCCCCCGAAACCGAAATTGACGTAGAGCTCATTGGTTCGAAAACGCCATTCCATCCAGAAAGGAGCGGCGGGAATCGGCTCCGGCATGGGGCGAGCGTAGATCACAAATTGGCAACAGCCCGACCATTCATTGACGAAATGCCCATCTTCAACGGATTCACTGCATGGTGGGATGCAGGGTTGAAAGATCAAAAAGCCGACATCTTGAGGTCTGGAATTTCCCTCATATTGAAAATCCAGCTCGTCGCCCAAAGATTTTGCCATTGTTCCACTGACAAAACCGACGGCAGCAACCATTAGGAAAAGTTCGGAGCGTCTGATTCCGTCTCGCATACCGACATCATAACCAAATCGCCGTGGTCGGTGGTACTGTTTTCAGTGGGTTCTTTCGCAGTTTCCGTCGTGGAAAGATTGCCTTGCGGATTTCAATCGCTCTAAAGGAGCGAAAGATTGTGGCCACGGGCTCGTAGGGCGGGTCTTACCCGCCTCCCATTGCAAATGTGTTGCGGCGGGCATAGCCGGCCCTACGCATCTGTCGAATCTCAATCGCTCCGGAGGAGCGAGAGACTGCGGCCACGGGTGTAGCGAAGCGAAACCCGTGGAATCGGATGGTGTCTCCACCAATCCCTTCGTTCTTTGGTTTCCTCCGCCCCGGATTGGATTGATTTGAGCATTCAGGTTCGAATGCCAACGACCGCGGCTACCGTAGGTGCGCCGACGGTTGCGGCGGCGAGGCCAAGGGCCGCTTGCTGGCAGGGATATTGAAGGCGGCTGGGCTTTGTGCCGGTTCGAAATCGAAGCCACAACAGGGCAAAAATCCGCCGATCGCTCCGCGCCGGAGAGTGCGCATCACGGGGTGAATCTTCGCGCAGTGCATTTGATCGATTGTGCCACGCTTCGCCGCATTCGATTTCGTTACGGCGCCGTGCGCCCCTGGCGGAGCGGGCAAGAATCGGTCGCTGCATAAAGTGCGAATACGATTTAAGCGCCAATGAGTCCGGCATTTGTCCAGAGTGCGGAACGCCGATTCCCGAAGCGTTCATTTCCGCTTGTACACATCCGTGCTCAGATACTTCAGACCCGAATCCACCATTAACGTGACGACTATTGAATTCGGGCCCAACCGCTTCGCGACTTGAATGGCCGCGAGGAGGTTTGCCCCGGATGACGTACCCGCGAACAGTGCTTCCTCTTTCGCGAGACGACGTGCCATTTCCTCGGCGTCATTTGTCTTAATGGAAATGATTTCATCGACGAGGCTTGGTTCCCACAGCGGCGGGGCAAAGCCGATGCCGATCCCTTCGATCCTGTGCGCACCGGGCGGCCCGCCTTGTAAAATCGCCGACTCCGCGGGCTCAACGGCGACAATTTTAGTCTTCGAGTTGTGTCGCTTCAGCACGGTGGCCACGCCTCGCGACGACGCGGACGTCCCAACGCATTGCACAAAAGCATCGACGCGCCCGCCTGTCTGCGTCCAAATCTCCTCACCGAGCGGAAAATAGCCCGGAAAGCTGTCCATGTTGTTCAGTTGATCAGACCAGTAAGTATGCGGCGATTTGCCCAAGTCTTCCGCAACTTTGATCATCTGCAGAAAGAGCTTCTTCGTCGACAATCCGCCCTCGCTCGGCACAAGCGTGAGCTTCGCCCCCAGTGCGGCCATGTGATCGCGCTTTTCCTGACTGAACGCATCGGAGCTGACAAGGTGGATCGGAATCCCCTTGGCCGCACAAATGAACGCGAGTGAGGTGCCCGTGCTGCCGCCGGTGTATTCGACGACGGTGTCGCCAGGCCGCAGCCGCCCGTCGTCCATCGCGCGATCGATCATCGCCAGTGCCACCCGATCCTTCATGCTCCCCGTTGGATTCTCCCATTCCAGCTTGGCGTAGATCTTCCCGCATCCAGCCGGCACAACGCGTTGAAGTTGAACCAGCGAGGTGTTTCCAATCGCCTGCAAGATGTCTTTGGGTGTTTGCAAAGTTGACCTCACGATCGTATTGGACACGAAACAAGTCTAAATCGCAGCAATCAAAGGGGGACAATCGTCATTCTGAGGTCGCCGCAGACGACCGAAGAATCTCGAAGACGAGATTCTTCGCTTGCGCTAAGCATGACGACCCGACGATCCGCAACATTGAATTCCGAATGGCTTCGCCCCGGAATTCTGACCTAATTGTGAACTTTGATCACGCGCGGATAAATGATCTCAGAGTCCTGTGCGGGCAGGGCCTTGGGTGATGTTTGCGTCGCGGGTTGTAGATACGCGCGCACGACGATCGTCATCCATTCATTGCTCGGCACCTGATCCTGCGTGACCTCGAAGCAAAACGGCTCGCCGCGGCAATTACGCGAGAACTTCACCTGCCACACGCTGCCGCGATCCGGATCATTCGGAATGTATTCATCCGCACTGCCGATCAGATCACGCATCACCACCGAATAAAACGCCGTCTGATCAGAAATGCGCGTTACCGTGATGTTCACATATTCGGCCTGATTATCGAGTTCATAATTGATCCCCGCGACGATGATTGCATCCGGAGGGGGCCCAAGCTTTTCCACCGTTCCCAAATACGGCGTGTCGTGGCAATCGGCGAAGCACGGAATCATCTGCTGCAGGCACAAGTCGCCGTTCTCATGGACCGACGGCACGCCGATCTTCACATCCGTCATCAACACCGGAAAGCTCAATTGAATCGCCTGTACGAGATGGTTGAGCGTCGAACCATCCTCCGTCGCGCCGGTCCCCTGCAGACGACGCGCGGGCAGCGGAAACGGCTGCAATGTGGGCCTCTTTTGTGGCCGGACGCGAAAGACATACCCTTCCGGATCATCCAACCAGGCACGAATCGGAGTACCGGGCGTCAGCGCATCCGGATTGGCGATGCGAATCAGGATATTGAACAAGTCGGCCTCATTTTCATAGCCGAGGAAAATCTTCGAAGTTAAACCGTCGGCTTCGAACCGCGGAAGCACCAGCGTGTTGATCATCGCATCGGGAAAACCGCTGCGAACGAGGGCCGCCCGAATCGCACGGTCAACGCCTTCATCCGTCGCCACAATCACCACGGTTTCCTTGCTAAACGAGTCTTCATCGCGCCCCGCGCTGGTATTCAGCACCAACTGGTTCAACGAATCGCCCAGGCTCGCATACGTCTCCACTCGGTCGTCATACGGCGGCGATCCGGTTGAGGTCGGATCAAAGCGGCTGAACACATATGGCGTGAAGGAATAATACGGCGACTGCGGCGGCGTCACGCCGATGAAAACAATGGCCTCATCCGGCTGGAAACGAAACATGCTTCGCAACTTCGGCGAGCCGGGGCCGATGTTCTGCGGATCAGGGTCAGGTTCACCGTCACCGAGCGGCGTCAGAAAAAAGCCGTAGGGCGACGTGGGATTGTTGCTCCAGCAGTGCGGCAGCGTCGCGCAATCGGCGGCCTCGAAGATGACAAATTCCCCTTGCGCTACGTTGAATCCGGCAGACACAAGTTGCTGGGGCACAACACGAACTCGTTCGCTCAGTGCGCTGCAGTCCTTTCGGCAATTGAGATAGTTCTCTCCCAATTTGTTTTCACAAACGCCGTTTCCGCAAATCCCATTTTGCGATCGAGAATTGCCGGGAATTGCGTTGCGCACGGATTGCACTGACCATTGTGCGCGCGCCGCTATCGCAATCGTAGCCACCGCGACCGCAGCGCAAATTCGCTTGAAATGTGGCATGCAAGCCCCCGGTGCAAACCCTTCCTTTACCGCGTATTCATTCTACGGAGATTCTCGCGATTCGACGAGTCACAAGCTGGGAACAACCGTTCCTGGGTCACTGCGATCGCCTCCGGATTTATGTCGCAGCCGAGTATGCGTCGATTCAGTCGCTTCGCAACCGCCAAGGTCGTGCCGCTCCCGCAAAAAAAATCCGCCACAAGATCTCCTTCATTGGAAGCCGCCCGGATCATCCGTTCGAGCAACGCCTCCGGCTTCTGGCACCGATAACCCGTCCGTTCACGTGAAACCGTGGAAAGAATCGGAAGATCCCACACATCCGTCAACGCCGGGCCGTCTGGATTGAAGTAGATTCGCCCGCGCCGCGTGGACTTGTAAGGACGACCGGCGTCATCGAAAAGCATGTCGCGCGTGCGATACGAGCCGCCGCGAATTTGATTGAACGTGTGCGATCCCTTGGATTTCGCATAAACGAGAATCGTATCGTGCTTGCGCGCAAACCATCGGCCCAGGCGACTGCCGCCACGATAGCTCCAGATGATCTCATTGAGAAAAGCAGCTCGACCAAAAACCTCATCGAGCATCACCTTGACGTAATGCGCCGTCCGCCAATCCAGGTGCAAATACAATGAGCCTCGCGAACTCAGGATTCGACGCGTCTCTTCAAGCCGCGGGCGCATGAATTCGAGGAAGGGTTCGATGTCCACGAATGATCGCGGCTTGCCCCCGGCTTTGTTCCAATCGGATGAGCCGCGCTTGCGAGGTTGATCGAAGGGCGGATCAGCGTAAATCAGATCGCAATGTGCGTCCGGCAAGGTGCGCATGAACGCGAGGTTGTCCGCGCAAGCGATTTCAGGAGATCGTCTGAGCGTCGACGCCGCAGCAGGATTCGCTCTCGCGCAATTGCGAATCACGGTGCGCAGGCAACCGTGTGACAAACACCCGGACATCCGTCGATGCATACCCTATGAGAGTCGAAGGAAACATTCGTGAATGTGGCGCTCGCATGACCGCGACTATTGACCGTGCCCGATTGCGTTGCCGCGTCGCCATCGAGCGAGAACGTGATTTCCGTACCCTCCGGATCGGTCGTCACAACACTTGCGCGAATCCTTCCGGAACCCGATCGGCACGAAAGCTGCACGCGCTGAACGTCCTCGCAAACGCCCGGGCACGGAATGCTGTGCCGTGCAAACCCGGCGCAAATTTCCGCCTTATGCGGAGTGCCGTTGCTGAGGTCGGCGTCATCGTCATCGGCCGTAAGCACTTCAATCGCCGTTTTCGGCGTCGCGCTATTCGGCCCAAAGGGAATGCCAATCGTGATCTGGCTCCAATCCGTGAAAAGCTGGCGAGCCGCTTCAAGTCCGGCATCTTCACCGAGCGACGCAGCGAGCGCCTGCTTAATTTCCCACCAGCTCCCGCCAAGCACCTGGCCACACTCGTGAACCTCCCCCTTGCAAGGATACTGCTGATTCGCGGCTTCCACGTCGCGGACTGCAACGCCCCCTTGAAGAAAATCCCGGCCAATCACGTGATCATTGAAGATAAGAATGGACATGCAGTCGCCGAATCCTTCTCCGAACGCCTGCTGACGAAGATTGTGCCGGTTGACAATGAAGTGTCCGTATTCATGCGTGATCACGGAGCTATACGCAGTGTTCACGCACCCTCCGGATTTTTCGAAGTTGAACGAAAGATCACTCGGGCTAAAGAAGGCATTGCACACAAGGTCCACATTCACCCGCGTAGGCATTTGTAGGTCGATCGCCGTGTACGAGGGCTGATATTTCTTGTAGAAGTCGTGTGCTGTATTGACGTAAATGAATGCGTTGACCTGCGAAGTGGTGAACTCTGACGGAGCGTCATTGAACAGCATGCTCGCGTCGTTCAGTGGCGACACCGACTGATCGACGTGCAAATTGTCGCCCTGCTGATTCAGCACCTGCACCCACGGGCCGCTCAGATCCGCGCTCAGAGCAACTGATCCAATTCCGGCGTTGGTAAACGTGAAGTTTCCGCCTGCGTCCGTCAATGCCGTGCTGCTGTGCGGGCCATTGACCTGAAGATTCGGCAGCGAAAGCGATGCGGGAGGATTGCTCGGCTCATCCGGCAGCACGCCGGGAGACCCCATTCCGGTCACAGTCCCTTGCACATCGCGGGAATAAACTTCACGGCGGGCATACGCAAGCTCACCGTTCGAAGCGTCGACAAAAAACGTGTAGGCGTCGAAATCCGGTGTATTGACCGTCGAGCCGGTGAACTTCCACGCCCGGATTGCGACCGGCGGCGGATCGGATTCACCCGGATACACCACCATGCTCGGCGCTGACCAATCCGACAAGTGACGATATTGCGACACGCCCTGAACCTTGGAAACGGCATCTGCGGCGCTGACGGAAATAGGCCTGAATCCGTTTTCCGGCTTGTTTGCCAGCCGGGCCGACGCATAAATTACCGATGCATCATTTGGGCCGCCACGAACGGCGATATGGGCGGTCCCATATTCCACGGGCAGCCCGTCAATGTATTGTTGGTATGAATAAACGATTGTGCTTCCAGAGCCGACCGCTGTCCGCTCGCGCAGGCGTAAATCGGGCTTCATGACGTCAAATGCGGAGCCGTTCGTGGAAAGCCAGGCCTGTATGGCGGAATCAGCCGTTGGCGCTGAATTCATCGCCCGGCCAAAATAGGTGACGGTTCCGATGGATTCGCGATGAACGCGCAATCCCGGATAGGCGGCGACTAGGCGCTCATCGCCACGTCTGGCGTTGCGATCGGCCGCAAGACTCTTGTGCGAACCGAACGCGGAAATGACAAGTGTGCACAAGGTTGGAGTGACAAGCCGGTGAATTCTCGCCATGTTTTCGGTATCCTTCCCCTTGATCGTATCTTGTCGAGCGTCGAATACCCTCGACTCCGGAGTGCGGATTGTGAAATGTAACGCATTTTCTCGCCATTGTCAACGAATTGCGGCCTTCGCGGTCGTCGCCTTGGCGCTTCCCGCCGCCGAAAGGGCGCGTGGAATTCAGGTCGAACTCCTCGGCATTGACGGAAAAACGGTTCGGGGTGAATGGGTCAGTGCCGAACCGCTTTCCATCAAAATGTCGAAGTCAGGTGCTGTTGCCGACTCGACCGTCCACTTGCTGGAATCGCTTTCCAACGTTTCGTTTCTTGCCTATGAAAAGCCGGCCACCGGAAACCTCGCCTTCTTCCTCGCCGACGGCGGCCGGTTAAGCGGTGAGATCGTCAAAGGGGGTGCTGATCGAATCATCGTGAAGTCCTCGCTGGGAGAAGTGACCGTACCTTTCGCATCGCTGGCTGCAATTCGATTTGGCAAGGAATCCGAATCCGAAAAGGCCGCAACAGTTTTTCGGGATGCGGTGGCGGCCCGGCTCCCGGCGCAGGACATCCTCATTTCCCGCGACGCCGATGAGGTCAAGAGTGTGCGCGGGACATTGGAAGAACTGGATGCGGAGAAGGGTTCATTTCGATTCGCGGATCGGTCCAGGGTCTTTCAAATCGAAAAGATATTTGGAATCGTCTTCGCAGCCGGCGCGGACGAGCCGCCGCGTGAACCGCTTGCGGTGCATCTTGCCTGTGGCGACGTGATCTCCGGCGCATTGCAGTCCGGCGACGCCGAACACATCGCCCTGAAAAGCTCGTTTGGTTCGGTTGTGACCATTCCGCTTGCAGACGTTCGCTCCATCGATGTCCACAGCGATCGCGTGGTGTTTATCAGCGAACTCACTCCGAGCGAGGAACTGGTCGAGGGAATCGTGTACGATCCTTGGCCGGTTCGCCGCGATCGAAGCGTCTCCAACACGCCGATTTTCATGGCCGGTCGGACTTTCGCACGTGGCCTCGGCGTCCACAGCCGGACAACGCTTTCCTATGATCTGGGCGGCGCGTACGACACGCTCCTGACCACCATCGGGCTCGACGATGTCGTGAGACCGCGCGGCGCGGTTGTGTTCAAGGTGCTGGGCGACGGCAAAGTGATCTTCGATAGCGGCCTGGTGCGCGGCACGGACCCTCCGCGCGATATCGAGGTATCGCTAAACAGTGTCAAGAGATTGACACTTCTAGTGGATTACGGCGAAGGACTGGACATCGCCGGACAAGCCGACTGGGGCGGCGCACGATTGCTCAAGAGTCAAAATGTCCCGGCAAAAAGGCGAATGTAGGGATGACGCCCAACCATAGAATCCAGTTCAATGTCTCCGCGCGGCGAGGACTGTTATCCTGCGCGTTGGGCATTGCACTTGCGGTTGCGACGCTCGCACATGGACAATCACTCACCGCCGAAAAAGATCCCATCCACCAAGACGAGCAAGCCCGAATCGAGATGATTCAGCGCGTCACGCCCGCGGTTGTGGCCGTCTTCGACGAGCAACAGCGCGGCGGCGGATCAGGGGTGCTCATCGACGCGGACGGATTCGGCATCACCAACTTCCACGTCGTCGCGCCGATGCTCGGCAGCCGACGCGGCCTGGGCGGTCTCAGCGATGGAAAAACCTACGAACTCCAGGTGCTCGGAATCGACCCAACCGGCGACCTCGCCATGTTTCGACTCGCCCGCAGCGAACCATTTTCTTTCGCGGCGCTCGGCGATTCCGACGCATTGAAACTAGGTGATACGGCCATCGCACTCGGAAACCCATTCAGCCTCAGCGAAGACTACACGCCGACGGCCACCATGGGCATTGTCACCGGAATCCACCGTTATCAATGGGGCACCGGCGGAAATTTGGCGTATACCGATTGCATTCAGGTCGATGCCTCGATCAATCCCGGAAACTCGGGCGGGCCCTTGTTCAATGAAGCCGGTGAAGTCGTCGGAATCAATGGGCGTATCTCCGTCAACACGCGAGGCCGATACAATGTCGGTTTCGGGTACGCGATTTCTTCCAATCAGATCAAGCGATTCATTCCCACGCTACGAGCGGGTTTGCTTGCACGACACGGCTCGCTGCCGCGCATTCAGGAAGGACACAGCGATGTCGTCTTTACACAAGTGTCGCCGGACTCAAACTTTTACAAGAACGCCTTGCGAAGCGGCGACCGTCTGATCGGTTTTGATGAGATGCCGATTGCGAACCGCAATCAATTTGCCAGTGTAGTTGGTGCCTACCCTGCGGACTGGCCAATTGTACTTGACGTCGGGCGCGTAGGTCAGACGAAACGCATTCCTGTAAGGCTTGTCGCTGTCAATCCCCGAATGGATAAGGGCTTCACCCAACTTGGAGAACAGAATTATGATGAAACCCGACGAGTGCTCTCGGCATTCGGATCAGCCGTGCTTGGCAAGGAAAATAAACTACCAAGGTCTTGGCACTGGCAAATGACACGAGAATTCGAGCCCAATTCGAATGGCATTCGTCGCACAACTGAACATTTTTCCGGCAATTTACAAGGCGGCGCGCCGGCACTGCTTCGGAATCTCGATGTTCCTGAGAGAATGGTCAAATTCGATGCGAACATCGCTACGGAAACTCAATCGGAGAGCCGCGAGGGCGTAGAGCCTCGCGAGTTCTTAGTAACGGACTCGATGCAATTGATTCTCACATCTCTCTATCGTGCGCAGACAGTATTACTCCTCTACGCTCATGACGGGCTGCCCGTCGGACAACCGGAGATCACTCACGTCGGAGCAGACGCGCTGATGCCCATCGACATGTGCGCGGGTGATGCGCCGCCTGCCCTGCAGAAACGCGAGTCACCCGTATTTCGACCTGTGTTGAGCGTCATTCAATGGAAATTCTCTGATACAGCCACGGCATGGTATGGGTTCGACATGGATAGCGGACGGCTGGCGCAGATTCGAATCCGCGATATCCCCACCGGCGACGAAATCATCATCCAGTTGGCTGATTACAAGGACATCGGCGGGATGAACTGGCCTTGCACGGTCGAGGTCCGCACTCCCAACGGCGAGTTCCGCGAAACCTACAGCGATTGGAAGATCGAATTTTGAATTCACGACTGTTTCATCGCCTGGGTTTGGTCGTTTGTTCGCTGTTGTCGACGGCAACGCTTGCTGCTTCGTCACCGCCGCATCCGACAAGCTTCGATCGCGCCATCGATGTGCTCCTCGCACGCACAGTGAAGCTCTACGGATTGAAAGTCGGTGGAGAAGCCGGCTATGGCACCGGCATTATCGTCTCCGAAGATGGCCTCGTACTCACCGTGTCTTCGCTGCTGATCGACGCACACAAAGTCCGCGCCGTGACGGAAGATGGCACGCGATATTTGGCCGAGGTCTTGCACCGGGATCCCCAGCGCCAGCTCGCTCTGCTGCGGCTGAGGCCGTTCGAGGAAGACCATGGCGAGGCCGCCGTGGGCACGAGTCGGGTCGCGAAAGTCGGGCCATTCCCATTCTTCAACGTCGATGGCGACGCATCGAACCCTCAAAGCACGCGCATCGGCGCGGAAGGATCGACTCTGCAACCCGGAGATTGGGTCGTGGCGGCCGGGAATGCCTTCAAAGTCGCCGAAGGCGCCGAGCCGATGTCCATCGTTCACGGCATCTATTCGGCCCGTACGCGTCTTGATGCGCGGCGAACGGTCAAAGAATTCCCGTATCACGGGGACGTCCTTGTGATCGACGCCGTCACCAGCAATCCCGGCGCACCAGGCAGCGCCGTCGTTGATCTGGACGGCGAGTTCGTGGGTATGATCGGCCGGCTCGTCATTTCCAATCTCACGCACACCCATTTCAATTACGCTCTTCCGCGCGATGTGCTGGCCGCATACTTCAAGGAAGCCACAACCAAGCAAGACGACAAATTGGTCGCCACTGTGAAGACCGACGGCGATGCACACGCCGCCGCCAATGCCAATTCGAATTCCGCCGCGACGACGGACGAATTGGCCTCGGCGAGTTCGCACTCGTCGCAGACAAAATCCACCGTCGATCTGGGAATCCGCGTCGTGCGCTCTGGATATCAGAATGTCCCGCCGATTGTCGATCGCGTGCGGCGCGCGTCGCCGGCCGACGTCACCGGCGTTCGCAAGGATGATCTCATCCTCTCCATCAATGGCCGGACCGTGAAGGACGTTCGCGATTACGATGAGCGAATCGAATCACTGACTGCCGATGATACGATTGATCTCCTGATCCGCCGCGATCGGCAGGTCATTCGTCTCAAGCTCAAGCCGGAGACAAAACCATGAATCGAATTCTGATGCCGTACCGGCTTCAATTGACGCTCTGTTTCACCGTCTGTAGCTACTTAGGTGTCAGTTCCTTGGCACTCTCGGCGGATGGAAACGCCACGGCCACTCACACCGAAACGCACGGTCCCGATCTGTATCGCGGCATCCAGGATCGCTTCCGCGCGGTCACCGAGAAGCTTAAGCCTTCCCTCGTTCGAATCGAAACCGTTGGCGGCGCCCAACCGCTCGAAGATTCTCGATTGGCAAGCCGAGGCGGCGCCCCCGGGGGACCCAATCCCGCCAAACGCACGCAAAATCCGTTTCGCGACGCACCGGGCGGAGGCGGCTTTGTCGTCGCCGACGGACCCACCACCGGCATCGTCTATTCCGCGGACGGACTCATCCTCACCAGCAGCTTCAACTTCGTCACTCAACCGTCGATCATCACAGTGACGCTGCCCGACGGACGCCATTTGGCCGCCGATCTCATCGCTCGCGATCAGGTTCGCAAGATTGCTCTGCTCAAAGTTGACGCGACCGGACTGACGGTTCCGCAATGGGCGCCGCTCGATGACGTGAGAATCGGCGAATGGGCGGTCGCGCTGGGACTCGGTCTCGGCGCGGAAGAGCCTTCCATCACCGTCGGAATCATCAGCGCACTGAATCGCATGCACTCGATGGCCGTTCAAACCGACGCTCGACTCAGCCCCGTCAACTACGGCGGCCCGCTCTGCGATCTCGACGGTCGCATCATTGGGTTGTGCGTGCCGATGGCGCAGCGACCGGGCGAACTCGCGGGCGTCGAATTCTACGATTCCGGCATCGGTTTCGCCGTTCCTCGCGCAAAGCTCGAACCCATCGTCGAAGAATTGAAAACCGGTCGATCGTTTTATCGCGGCTGGCTCGGAGTTGTTTTCGATCCGCGACATCCCGACGCGTTGGTCATGCAAAAAATCGCCAGCCCGTCACCGGCCGCAAACGCCGGACTCGAAGTCGGCGATCGCCTTGTGGAGATCAACGGCAAGAAACTTCGGCATTACGGCCAACTCGTCCAGGCGATCTACATGATCCCGGCCGGTGAGCGCATCATCCTCCGCGTGGAACGCGACAATGTCGAGGTCGAGATCAAGCTCCCGCTCGCCCGCAATAATGAATTGGGACCACTGCCGGATATTGAAGAACCGCTCGACCCGGCGCAGCCAAACCCGGAGCAGCAGCCCAAACCCGCTCCCGATGAACCGCCTCAAGAGGACGATTAACGCGCTCCTGAATACATCAATAATCCGGCAAGCGCCGAAGACGCAATGACCACCGGCTCGGGCAATCGAAATCGCCAAATGACGACCAGCGCGATGGTCGCAATGAGCAACGTCCTCACGTCAACAACCGATCGCCGACCGAGCACCACCACCGCGCCGGTGATTGTTCCGATGGCGGCCGCGGTCACGCCATCCACGAACGCGATGATTCCAGGCAGCTTTCCGTATTTGCGGAAGTACGGGGCCGGAAGAATCGTGAAAAGATAACAAGGCAAAAATGTCGCACTTGCGGCGACGCACGCACCCGGCACACCGGCCACCAGATATCCAATGAATCCAACGGTGATGACCACCGGTCCGGGCGTGATCATCGCGACGGCCACCGCGTCCATGAATTGCCGTTCATTCAGCCAATGATATTCGTTGACCACGCCGCCGTGGAGAAACGGAACGATCGCAAGTCCGCTTCCAAACACGAATGTCCCGGCCTTCGCGAAAAATGCCGCTATGGTCCCCAGTTTTGGCCAGTCTATTGATGGCGTTCCAACCAGCGCAAGGATCAAGGGCGAAATTGCGACGGACGGACCATTCGTCCGGCGCTTCAAGAATGCAGGCCCGCATCGCACAAGCCAGACAAGCACGCCGGCGAACAGGAATAACAATACACTCTCCGATTCCGTCACGATCGTGAAGATCGTGCTGATGAAATAAACGGCCAAGAGCAAATAGTTTTTGCCCACGCTCTTGCGAGTGAGTTTGTATGCACTCAGCGCGATGATGCCGATGACGGCCGCACCCACCCCGTAGAACACCGCCTGCATCCACGACAGCCCCTGATAGCGAACGTAGGCCCATCCGAGACCGAGCACCATGAGGAACGACGGCAGAACGAAAGCAATTCCAACCAGCGTCGCCCCAATGATTTTGTAATGAACGTAACCAAGGTAGATCGCCAGTTGAGCGGCGAGCGGGCCGGGGGCGAGCTGGGCGAGCGCGAGCCCTTCCTTATAGTCGGCCTCGAAAATCCATTTGCGCCGCTCGACCAGATCGCGGTGCATGTATCCGACGAGCGCTACCGGGCCACCAAAGCCGATCGACCCCAGCTTCGTGGCATACCCTACGAGCTGAGCCAGCGTATAAGTCGGTTGTTCTCGATTGCTCGAGTCGTCCATGATTCGATTCCTGCACCCGCGCGGGCAAATTGACGCTGCGGATCAACGGGCCCGCTAGACTTTTTGGAGCATCGAAGTAAAAAGGTATTCAACATCGCTCGTACGTACAAGGACTGAATGAATTTTGGGTTCGTTGAACCGGAAGGAGAAATTACCGTGGGAATCAATTTGAAGGGCCGTCAATAACTTTCCATGCTCAATTTCTCCACGGATGAAATCCTCGCCGTTCTCGACACCGCCCGCACGCTCAAGGCCAAGCGCAAAACGGAATGGCGGTTGGGGCGTGTCATGGATGGCGGATGGGCGTTGACGACTTGACAACTTTGGACGCAGGAACCGTTTGGTTCGGCGGAGCCGGCCCTTCGGTTCGCCCGGCGCCATGCGTGATAGGCGTGCATCCCATTCTGGGTAGAAAGGGGTGAAAACTGCTGTCACCCTGAGCGCAGCGAAGGGTCTCAAATTTCGCGAGGTTCTTCGCTGATGCACAGAATAGCGGCCGCCATGACGTTCGTCATTATTTGCCACTATCTTTGGGACGCACCCGCGTGAGACCGGTCCAATCGAGGGGGCTTGAGTATTTCTGCAAGTTCCCATATGATGAGCAAACAAACCGGATCGATGGGAATTCCGGTTGTGCGTTGAGGAGTGCGGGGGTCCATGAAGTTTCGTCGGTGGGGTTTGCGATGACAGCATCTCACGTTTCCGTTCGCATCGTGGGGCGGTTCTTACTGGTGTCGGCCCTGGTTTCTTCGGTGCTTGTGACGAGTGCCGTGGGCGAGGGGTTGGTGTTGCACCAGCACGGCGTTCGAGCGGCGCATCTGCATTCTTTAGCATTCGGCGACCTTCAATCCGGCGCCGCGTGGTCCGCGAAGTTTGGGCACCCCACCTCTTCCAAGCCGACTATCGAGTCGGAGCCGAAAAACGCCCGCGTTCTGGCCATCGTCACCACATGTATGATTTTCGCAACGAGTCCTCGAGGAACCGATGCCGTCGATGTGCATTGGTTCTCTCATCCAACGAACCCGATTCTTGTAGCCGCAGAACCGCACCAGCCGCCGATGGATGCTTCCTTCAGCGTTCCATTGGCCTCCAGCGGCGAAACCGTTTCCGCCGTCGCACGGCTGCGAAACCACACTTTCCTCATCTAGGAAGCACCCCTCAACGCGGAATCTCGCGGAAATCGCCATCGTCTTCGACTCTTTGAAGATGAGGGCAACTCCGCCGATGCCTTTGGCAAATCTGCCATAGCCACCGTGATCGTTTCGGTTCCGCAATGTGCAAGCCGTGCCCAAAGCTGGAGAACAACCAGGTTGTTCCTCGCCGGCCGCCTGCATTGGACTTCAAATGAGAATTTCACCGCCCAATAGAGTGTAAGATCGTGCGATGGAGACCACCAGGGCGTCAATCTTCACGCAATTTGCAAACCAAACGGCGCCTGAAGGGGACTTAATTATGAATAAGCAGTTGTCGATAGGCGGGATCGGGCTTGTGGTCATCATGGCAGCATTGATGACGCTTGCCGTATCTCCGTCAGCCGAGGCCAGTATTGCCTACGGCAGCCTCAACAACTTCGATTGTGTCAACGACACCGGAGTCGAAGCTCATGGTTTTGAAATCGAACTGGATGATGTGCACAGCACGGACATCACCTACACCTACGACTACAATCATTACGGCATTCCAAAGATTACGGAGGACAACACCGACCCACTACACCCGAGGGTTTTCATTCGTTACGCCGCCACGAGGAACTCCGACGGCACCTGGACTGCGTTTACGGCGATTCCATCGGGGCCCATTACCCCGACTGACGGCCACCAGTTCACTAATCCATCGGTGAATTTCGGGGGAGAACATTTTGGCGCCGGCTATTACGGTGCGCCGACAGCGGTGAAGTACAACTGGCTGATCGATGACGGGACAGGGCATCTCGTCCATGGACCGCCGGTCTATGTCGCGACGCCGACGTTCACTTATTATCCACCGGCTCCGGCGCAACCCCCACAAGTTCAGGCAGTGATCGTTCCTCCTCCGCCACCGGCCCCACCCGTGTTGCAATTCGGAGAGGCGACGTGGGTGAAGGATATTAAGACGACGACGCACAATCCCAACAAGGTAGGACTCAGGGATCTCGTCGATCCCGATCCCGACAACCCGGGTGCTCAGAATTGGGCCAACGGCGAGCCCGCCGAGGTGGAAACTGAGTGGAGGATTCTGCAGACTGAATTCGCCAACGCCAACAATCCCAAAGGCAAGTTGGCCGGTGTGCCGCAAGACCTGCCGGGTGGCGACGAGATCATCACCCGCCGTTATGAGTTTTACAAATACACTGGGCCTCTCGACGCGGAATCAGGCGAGGGCATGGCGGACCAGGTGGCCGCTGACGGAATCCACGGTGTTGGAAGTGTGACCTTTAACGATCACTTCGATCCTGGAACAGGAGAATGGGTTACGGTTACGGTTGACCTCTCGACCGTGGAAGTGGTCGGCGAGTTCTTCGGCGCGCAGATGGCCGGATTCGATGTCGCCCCGGCCCTGGGTTTGATCGATCACATTCCCGACGGCGAGCTCGGCGTCGCCTACGCCGATCGCATGGTGGTGGTTCCGGGAGCGGACACCCCATTTCATGCCACGACGTCCGGGACGCTTCCCGATGGTACGTTGTTGGGTGAATTCACGGGTGTCTTCACCGGAACGCCGACTGTTGCGGGCGTTTTCACGTTCACTGTGGATGCCAAGGATCTGTTCACGGATGCCGTCCTCGTATCCAAAGAATACACTGTAACGATTTCCGCGGTCGTCGCCCCACCCGAATGCTTCACGGATGCGGATTGCGTCGATGCGGACGCTTGCACCACCGACCTGTGCGTGGCGGGCGTTTGCCAGCATCAACCGATTGCGGCCTGCTGCAACACGGACGCAGAGTGCAACGATGCAGATGGTTGCACGCGGGACCTCTGCGTGAATCATATTTGCACGCATGACCCCGTTCCGGGCTGCTGCAACACGGACGCGGAATGTGTCGATGCGAACGACTGTACGCTCGACGCCTGTGTAGGCCATCTGTGCGAACATGCCCCGCTGGCCGGCTGCTGCCTGACGGACGCCGACTGTGCAGACGCCAATGTCTGCACCGCGGACACTTGTGTGAATCACGTGTGTGAACACGGTCCGATCGCAGGCTGCTGTTTGACGGATGCGGAATGCGCCGACGCGGATGCCTGCACGCTCGACGCGTGTGCAAATCATGTGTGCACGCACGACAGCGTTCCGGGCTGCTGCAACACCGACGCGGAATGCGCCGACGGGAACGTGTGTACGCGGGATGCGTGCCAGGCCAACGCTTGTGTACACGATGCGATCGTCAATTGCTGCACGACGGATGCCCAGTGTGTGGATACGGACCCGTGTACGCGCGACTTCTGCGACGCGGCGACGAATTTGTGTGTGCACCAGCTTCCGGCGGGGTGCTGCACGGATGCGGATTGTGCGGACACGAATGTTTGCACGCACGACGCCTGCGTTAATCAGATCTGCGAGCACACTCCGATCGCGGCGTGCTGCACGGCCGATTCGGATTGCGATGACGGCAACGGCTGCACCGCGGATCGTTGCGTGAACAACACCTGTCAGCATGAGCCTTCGTCGAATTGCTGCACGAACGATGCCCAGTGCGATGACGGAATTGCCTGCACGGTGGACAAGTGCAGCAATCTCGGTGCGTGCGCACATACGCTGAATGACGCGGCGTGTGACGATGGTGTCGACTGCACGAACGATCGGTGCGTGCCGTCGGTTGGCTGTGTGCACGAGCCGGACGACGCCCGCTGTGATGATGGCTTATTCTGCAATGGTCAGGAACGATGCCATCCGGTGTCGGGTTGCCACCACGGCATAAGGCCCTGTCCGCCGCCGTTCTGCGATGAGGCCCGTAGCCGCTGCAACAAACCCATACCGCATCCCCATGGCGACAACGATCGTGATTGATGTTGGGCTGGTCACGAAGGTGTTGCATTGCAGTGGGTAATGCTCTGGATGGGCTGGGCTTTCGGGTCCAGCCCATTTGCTTGCCCCGGAGCTGCGATTGTACTTGAAATTTAATTAGCATGTAACTGGCGCTCTGGACTTTTTTCATTTTCTGCGCGATGGTATGTCCTGAGGCGTCGAATTTGGCAATGATGTAAGCCACGCACGTACATCCAAACGGAGGAATCACTGTGGGAGTCAATTTGAAGGGCCGCCATTTACTTTCTATGCTCGATTTTTCCACTGATGAAATACTCGCCGTGCTCGATACCGCTCGCGCATTGAAGGCCAAACGTGGGGCGATCGAAGCATGCTCCAAGCTTCCGCTCAAGGACAAAACGCTGGCCATGATTTTTCAGAAGCCATCGCTCCGTACCCGCGTGTCATTCGAAACTGGCATGACGCTGCTTGGGGGCCACGCTATCTACCTTGCACCCACTGACATCAGTCTCGGCAAGCGCGAGACGACGGAAGACATTGCACTCGTTCTGTCGCGTTACGTGGACATCATCATGGCCCGCGTGTTCGGCCACAACATCGTCGTCGATCTCGCCAAGTCTGCGACGGTTCCGGTGATCAACGGCTTGAGTGATTACGAACATCCATGTCAGATTATGGCCGACTTGCTCACTGTGATGGAACGAAAGGGCAGGCTCAAGGGTCTTAAAGGCTGCTACATCGGCGACGGAAACAACGTCTGCCATTCATTGATGTTCGGCGCCGCGCGCGTCGGCATGCACTTCACGGCGATCACGCCAGAAGGCTACGAGCCGCAGCGCGAGGTTGTTCAGATCGCGGAAAAAGCCGGCGCCGCCACGGGTGCAAAGATGACCGTGACCAGCGATCTGCAAGCGGCTCGCGGCGCCGACATGGTGTATACCGATGTGTGGGCGTCGATGGGTCAGGAATCCGAGGCCGAAGCCCGCAAGAAAATTTTCAAGGACTATCGCATCGACGAAAAGACAATGAAGCTTGCCGACAAGGATTGCGTAATCCTGCACTGCCTCCCGGCCCACTACGGCGACGAAATTGATTACGCGACTTCGCGCTTGCCGAACTCGGCCATCTTCGATCAGGCCGAAAATCGCATGTGGACCCAAAACGCCGTCATGCTGCACCTTCTCGGCGCTGCATAACTCCACTGGGGGACCTGGAAAATCCGCAGATCATGCGATTGAGCGAAACCTTGTTTCACGTGAAACGGAATTGGATACTCTGGGCTGCGAAAACCTGTTTCACGTGAAACAAGGTTTGGCCTCTTCCGCATGGCCTTCAAATCCGAACACAAGTGGCGTTTTCCGGGTTGATTCGCGGGGCGCTTGATGAATATTATTTTTTCATGGATCAGAGACAACGTTGTACATGGATTTGAATGGGCACACCCAGGTCGTCGTTTCCATTCGAAGGGAATGTTGTGGTTGTGAGGACATAATCGCGAGACGGCGGTAGGTTGAAAGATGTCAGGCTTGTTGAATTCGATGGCCGGTGGTTTCTGACGGGCATTTGCATTTCCGAAAAGAGTTGGGCGAGGTTGCCCTGTGTATGTAGCTTGGGATGAAATCGAAATGATTATCGAGTTCGAAAATGAAGGCTCCGCGCGCGAGGCTCTGACGCGAAATCGTCGGTATCGGATTTTCAAACGTAGCCGATGAATTGAAGGCGACGCGGGGCATATTCCTCCCGCGCCGCCTCTTCAGATGAACGTTTTCCCGGCGCGTACTAATTCAATCAATTACGCGGCCGCGCGCCATTCGCCGCATCATGACGACACTTGCCGCGGCGAGAATCAACAGGCCAAGCACGACTGCGCCCCATGTCGAAACCGCTGGCACGCACTGTCCACCGGGGCAGGTTGAATCATCTCCCAAATAGGTGCCACCGGCATCCGCACAATCGATGGCGGATACACTGCAGAGACAGTTCGTCGTATTTGGAAGGTCGCAGGCGCCCAGTGCCAAGAGGAACGTATGATCAGTTCCAGTGATCGGCTTGGGGTTTGGAATCCCGGTTGAGTTGGTCGCGGACAAAGCCCCATTCTTACCGCGCTTCTTGGGAGCTACGGACGTCGTAATCTCAACAGCGCTATTTGCGTTCAGCATCCCCGCGTGCTTGACCCTGACATATTTTTGAGGATTTTGCGGGGTGCCTTTGTCCTGGATACTATCGACTGACCAGCCATCGCCAGCGCTGGCGGCGCTTACGCCGAAATTCGCGACGACATCGTCGTCCAAACAACGAACCTGGACACCATCGTAGTTTGTACCCGACTGGTCATTTATGGTCACCGTGAGTGTGGTCTCCTTGGTAACACCGTTATACACCGCTGCACTATGGATATTGTCAGCAAACGCGGTTGATTGGGCTGCAATGATGATCGCAACGGTGCAAACACCACAATCCAATAGCTTTCGCATGTCTTACACCTTTCGAATAATCAATCAGTTAAGCGCGCCCTTTGCCGCATGATGACGATCGTTGCAGCTGACGCGGTGAGTAGTCCCAACACGAACAGGCCCCATCCAGATACAGTGGGTATTCCAGTGAGTCGAGAGCAATCATTGCCGGAAAACGATCCCTCACAGATGGGCTTGTCGCCACCAGGTTTGGGCACGCAAATCAGGTTCTGGCAAAAGGAGTTGGCATGATAGACGCCGTTAGGGATATTTTGGCAAGAGGCCTGGAAGCCTGGAAATGGGGGGCCGCTCATACACCCGGTTCCCGTCGAGCAGCAATCATTGGCGCAAACGAATCTTGGCGAAGAAAGTTCGCCAATTAACAACACAAGGGCAACTGCTGTAAAATGTGTTTTCAAATTTCGCATACACTCCTCCTCGATCGATTGTCAAAGGACTACACACAGAGAATGACCAATTACGGATTTGCCACGATGGTAATGTGCGGACCTCGTGGTGGAGCACGCGACCGAGTTGTCAGACGCAAGAATGATCTAGCTGCTTCGAAAGAAGAATTGCCGACAATCGAAAGGGGCGGGCTCCGAAGGATCCTGCGTGACAAGTTGCCGACATTTCCGCATGCGATCGTGACAAGTGAAAGCATGGCCGCGTTGAGGTATGTGATGGTAAAGGCGATCAGGACGTAACCAAACGTGCGTGCGATCGCGTCGAGTAGGGCGGAGTGCTCATAGACTGACGTAGTCAGTGCGGACCGCAATCCCAACTGCGATTGGAGCAACTCCACTCCCGTCCACGCGACGGCCAAAACCAACGGGCTGAATCCGATCGAGCGGGTCAGGAGTGCGCCAATCGCTGCGTAAATAGCGGGAGCGGCGATGAGCAATGCGGCGGAAACGGCGGTGATAGACATCGGGAGGTCAAGGCCACACGCGGCGCAGAGCGCAATCGTTCCACCCCACAAGGCACCGCAAACGCACGCAAGGCGAGCATTGCCGGAACGAATCGACCAGAAGAGCGGCACGAGGGCGACAAATTCCAGCCAGGTGTTTTGGCCGGTCCTGGCGATCGCGCAATTGATCGCCGCGCTGAGGATGATGAACCCAAAGAGTGCGGCGTGACGGCGCGTGAAGCTTAAAAGCGCCGCGGCTTTGCGCAGCACATGATCGACTGCTCGCTCAAACATTTTCAACACCAACGACGCAAATAAGCAAAATTGCCTGAGAGAAAATGCCGGTAGAGGCACCGTAACGAAATGCCCGTCGGCAATACAAGTCGCTTTTTTAGGTTAATCTTTTTGGTGTAACCTTCTTAGGTGACAGCCATGTGGCTCAGTGTCTCGCGCGATCTCGAGACATCAACGCGGTTTCGTTGTGTGACTCGTCGTCAGTTGTCGAAGCGTTCAAATCAGCGACATAGGCGTCGAAGACTCGCAGGAACAGGCCTGAACAGCCGTGGACATTGAGCTTGCGATACAGGCGACCAAGGTGAGTGTGAACGGTGTGAGACGAAATGCCCAGCGCCCGGCCGGTGTCCGCTTCACTACCTCCGGCGAAAAGTTGTTGAACGATCTGGAGTTCGCGGTTTGAGAACTTCAACGAATGTGCTATCTTCTCCCATCGATCCGGCGGGATCGCGGTGCGAGGAGGAGAATGATTGATTTCATTAAGCATCACGGGCCTCGATTGTTTCAACAGCGATCCAATCGTTTGCCGAAGTACGCAAGTGCTTCGCGCAGCACGACCGACTCGCGAGACCCAAGCTGACTCACCGAGGTCGCCGCTACCCCAAGAAATTAGTTGAGCCAAAAAACTTCAAAGGCAACGCGTGGATCAATTTCCGAACTCTCGACTTGCGGAAAACGATTCAGGGACGGCATCAACAGAATCGACGCGTCGCCTTAGCCTTCCAGCATTGCTTTAATGACGCACAGTTATTGTAAATCAGGAAATCGGCGATGCAAGCAAAAAATGGAATCGGCGACATCCGTGTGGCACTGCAAACGGTTTGTGGCGATTTTAGCGTGCTTTGGCGCCGGCGAGGTCGCCTTCGGCCTGTCTGGCACGCTCGCGAAGTGTGTCCAGAAGCTCGCGGACTTCATTGGCCATTCGCGTGTTGGGGAATTCGCGGACGATATCGAGTCCGATGTGCAATGCGTCCTGCCAGCGCTTCTCATTGACCGCAAATCGGAATTGAATGCCAAGCTGAAGAAGCCTCTGCTTGAAGATTTGTCGCGCGGAATCCTCCAGCGCCTGGGCTTCTGAACGCGACATATAGAGATCGAGATCTTTCAGCAATTCGATAGCGTGGTCGGTGTCTTCATTTCGAACGGCCTCATCCCACATCCGCAACAGCTCTTGTTTTCTCAGCTCACGGAGCATGGTCATGCGAGCGTCGAGTGCCTGCACGCGCGGCTCATCCGGCAGGGCGTTGCGGAGTCGATCGATTTCGCGTGCCGCACGTTCCCAATCAAACACGCGGAAGTGAGCTTCGATGATTTCAATTGCCTCGTTGAGTCTTAGTTGGATGCGATCATTTCGCGCGTCATCCAATTCCTCACGGCTTCGTTCGGCCTCATCGCGATAACCGAATCGCCGCTCCATTTCATTGATGAGCGTGAGCGCGGCCTCCCATCGCTCGTTGCGAATGTCATCCCGAATCACGCTTCGCAGTGCATCCAGCTCGCGTTCGCGGTTGGCCAGGGACTTGGCTGCATCCGAGATCAAGGTGTTTGCGGCAATGTTTTCCAGATGAGCGAGCTGCTTCGAAGTTTTTTCGTGCAATTCCCGAATTTCATCGAGTTGGCGTGCCTGGGTCGATTCGATCTTCAGCAAGACCGGCATGACCGTGATCGCGAGAATCGCAAAGAAGAGAAGAAGGCCCCCGGCCGCGACCATCCAGACGCCCGGCGACGACCCATAGCCGATCAGCCCCAATCCGATCAATGTCGCTGCGCCGACTAGCGCAACCGCACAGACAGCCAATTGCAGCAAACGCAACTGATTCAATTTTGGGTTGGATCCGCTCAACTACAGATCTCCTTCGGATTCATTCCTTCATCGTATGCCGCATAACGGTCGCGTCAACCAATCTGGATGATCGAGTCCGGGTGCATTGACATGAATTGGGCGAGTGCCTTGCGTTTCACCGCGGTATTATGGAAAAACAGGGTTCCTCACAATCGCAAATCAACATCAAGCCGGCTCCGCGGTGAGCACGCCCCCAGAATCACCTTCCACCTTCCTGCGCTTGGCTACTTTCTCGTGTTCATGTTGTTCGAGTTGTTGAATGGACTGCTGGGCGCGGCCCACGCCATCGGCAACGCATTTCAGGAATACGGTCACAGCGGAGCCGCTCACTGCAATCCTGAGGATGATATCCCACGCGCTGTGCATCGCGCATGTGTATCGGTCAGACCGCCGAGCGAATGAAGAAAACGGGTGCTTAAGTGCAGTCCAGCGATGGGGATACTGCTGTCCGTCAGGCTGAGCGTAGCGAAGCATCTCGTCGAGATCCTTCGTCCCGCCATACGGGACTCAGGATGACGACGACCGTTGCCCGCGCAAATTCATCGCGCCTGGAATGTCCTCGTACAGGATGTAGCTCGCTTGCTCGTACCAATCTCTGCCCCAGCAGTGCAGCCCGTGAAGAAGCAATGCGGCCTCCGCAACCGGCGTGATCGGCTCGACGCGCCGAATGAAAGGGATCACGGAATCCGGTTCGTCGGGCATGAATTCCAGGCCGGAGTGTTCCTGCCGACTCTCCAACGATGACGCAAACAAATGCTGCAACTGTGATCGGGTCACGCGGGTGGTCGCGTCAAAGATGAGCTCCGGTTGTAGGATCTCGCGATCGCGAACGAGCCCGATGAGACCCAAGTCGAGCAGATCTCGTGGCTCGATCCCAAGTTCTTCGCGGAGTTCCCGCTCAATGGCAAGAAACACATCGATTCCGTTTTGGCCGCGATCGGAAAGTTCGACCATGCCGCCGAAAGTGTGGGCGTATCCGCCGTGAAACGCGACCCTGTGCGTCCTCCGCCCCAATGCCAGAAAGCCGTCGGACGTCGCGACGATCGCGCTCGTGCCCAATGCGTCGGACCGCGTGTTGTCAGATTCCGGCGGTGCCGCCCGGTCGAATCGCAAATTCGTACCCACGAAATCACGATACGAGGTAGGGCCAAGCTCCAGCAGCAATTTCCCATCGTCATTCGACGTGCGAATCAGCCGTGCCAGCGCGCCGTCATAAAGATTTTCCTGCGAGTTTCGCGCGGATTGCATCCGTGAGGCCCACGTTTCAGCGATTCTCCTTTCGATTTCAGGATTTGTGATGCGCCGCGCATCGGACCAGATCGTTTTCACTTGTTCTCGCGATGATCGCCCTGAGCATTCAACTTGAAAGCCGGCCGGTCGGCCCATGCTGCTTTTGACATCTGTATTTCCAAAATGCCTCCGCGAACTCCTCGCTCGTCGCGAGCGAAAGGCGATCGTACAAAGCAACAGCAAGAGGATCGCCGGAGTGGCGAAAAAAAACGCCATCGCCAGGAATTCCATGACGCCGTTCACCTGCACTCCATGCGAAATCAGCGGCTCGGTGGGAAAATGCAACGCGGGACGAGCACCAGCCACTGCTGCAATGAATGACGCTCCCGCAATGGCGCGCAGGACGGCCGCCGAATCGCCGCGCCGCATGGGCCAACGCGATCGAGAAGCAATCGCAAGTCCCGCCAGCGACAGATTTCCAAATGCGGCCCCGAGCACGCCAACCACCGCGATTCCGTCCCACATTGAAAGATGGGTATGGACCGCTCCGCGCCCGGACGCAATCCCCCAGCCTGAGAATAGGCTCCAAAACCCAACCAGCGACCCAATGCCGACGGCAATCGCGGCAATGGAAACTCCAATCCGACCGCCACCGCGCCGTGTTCGCACGCACTCCAGCAGCACATCCGGATCGATCACCCATCCACACCACGGGCACCGTTCCTGATTGGATGCAAGAAGCTGGTAGTCGCACTCCGGACAAAGAAACTCAGGCTGTTCGGATTCCAACGTCGGCTGGTTCATGGTCCATAGCGTATGCGTCGCAAGAACCTCAAGCCACCTGCGAGAAATAGAACTTAGCGAGTGGTTGGAAACTCGAAGTCCAGAATCTGCATTTCCGCCGACCGCCGACCATTGAATTCACTGATGATCGGCTCGAATGCCACGCGGCAGCGGCGATGTTGTTTGAGATCCTCGATATGTCCGGCCAGGCCGAAGCCGATGCCTTTCAGATTCGAGCCATCTTGTCGGAATGACGCCTGGAGATGATCGGAGGATGCTCCTACGCATCGTGGTTCGGCCGCCAGTTCGACCCAATCGGTCGCGAACCGCGGTTTGGGATTTCCTTCGCCAAACGGCCCAAGGCCCAGAATTGCCACGGTTGTGGGCAAATCAAAGGAATTGAGCGGTGCAATCGCGTCCAAGCGGAGTTTGGGCACAAGATCGTCGCCCGTAAGGGCTTGATTCGCATGATCAACGAACGAATCCGTAAATGCCGGCACGTCGTCCGTTTTGATGCGCAGCCCGGCCGCCATCGCGTGCCCGCCATGCGCGAGCAGATGCTTTGCACAATTCGCCAACGCTGACGCAAGATCAAAATGGCGCACGCTTCGCGCCGATCCCTGACCCTCTCCTTTGCTGATGGCGATGAGAACTGCCGGCCGGTGGTAGCGATCCACGATTCGAGAAGCGACAATGCCGATCACGCCCGGATGCCAGCCTTCGGCCGCCAGCACGATCGCACGACGCGCGTCGCTTGCGAAATTGTGCTGCTCGATCAATTCGCAAGCTTGTTTGAGAACTCGACGCTCGGCGCTTTGACGAGCGCGATTGTGATCCGCAAGGTAATGAGCGATTTCCGCGGATCGAGTTTCATTGGCACGAGTGAGCAACTCAACAGTAAGCTGCGCATGGCCCATGCGACCGGCGGCGTTCAGGCGCGGAGCGAGCTTGAACCCAACGTCGTAGCCGTCAATCTTCTCGCCGTTCAAGCCGGCTGATGCGATCAATGCCCGCAGTCCGGGAATTCTCGTTTGTGGAAGCGCGCCCAAGCCGTGTCGCGCGATGATCCGATTCTCTCCGGTCAACGGTACGACATCCGCAATCGTACCCAAGGCCGCAAGCGGCAACATGGCCGACAACAAATCGCGATATTCCGGCGACGCACGCTCAGCCCCGCAAATCTTTCGTGTCAGCGCCCACGCCAGCTTGAACGCCACACCCGCACCGCAAAGATGCGGATTCCCTGATTGCCCTGTGGCCGAAGGATGCACGATGGCAGTCGCAGCCGGAAGCTGCGGTTGCGGAGCATGGTGATCGGTCACGATCACCTGAATTCCACTCGATATGGCCGCTTCGATCTCCTCAACCGCCGTAATCCCACAATCCACGGTGACGATGAGCTTCGTTCCCTCGCCGATCAGCTTGCGGACGGCGGCAAGATTCAGGCCATACCCCTCTTCAATGCGGTGTGGAACATAAAACCCCACGTCTGCCCCAAACCGAGTCAAGACGTGCCAGAGAATCGCCAAACCCGTCGTTCCATCTACGTCGTAGTCGCCGTACAAAACGATCCGATGTCGATCTCGTGCCGCCTGCATCAGAACCAGGGCAGCGGCCTCACATCCAGGGAGATCACTCGGCGGCAGCAAGTCCTTGAGCTGCGGGGATAGATACGCACCGGCTTCTATCGGAGTGCGGATTTTTCGGTTGAACAAGAGCTGTGCGATCAAATTGGAAACGCCGGTAGTGCTAGCAAATCGTTCGCAACCTTCCGTTGGAGCGGCAATTATCCATCGTTTCGCCATTGCTCCGCGCATCGTAATCGGGTACGCCGCCGAGTAAAGCACAGTGGCGCGAGCTTGAATTGCATCCGCAGCCCATCGCCCGATAAGCATCCGCAGGAATTCACACCATGCTACGAGTTTTGAATTCTCAATGATGATTCATTGCTGGTCATTCTTCAACGCAATCGCACTGCAGATCTCGCGCCGCCAAATCCGCGATCAATCACGTTTCATGCTTGATCCGAGCTCCTTGACTCTCTATACTTCGACGAATCAAGTGAATTTTCGGGGAAATGCGTACACGTTCAGGAGAACGACAATGGCCAGCTCGCTCAACGGCAAGAACATCCTTCTCGTGGACGACGATAAGGACATGATCACCGCCCTCACCACCGTCCTCGACGGTTCCGGCGCGGAGATCGAAACCGCCTCCGACGGAAATGAAGCGATTGAGGCTGCCACCGAGTTCAACCCGGATCTTGTCATCCTCGACGCCATGCTCCCCAAGCGCAGCGGCTTTCTTGTCCTCGAAAAATTGAAAACCACCAAGAAGCGCGGGGTCCGCCCGCTCGTCATCATGATCACCGGCAACGCCGGCAAGCGCCATCAAACCTGGGCCGAAAGCCTCGGCGTCGACGGCTACCTCAACAAGCCCTTCCGCATGGAACGCCTCGTCGAGCAGATGGAAACGCTGCTGGCGAAGAATTGAAGGACCGAGTCCATCACCATCGGTCGCCGCATTGCGCGCGTATCGAACGCTAATCACCATCGCAGTTATTCCCATCTCAATCAGAACATTCATCCTAATAATTGCCTATTCTCGAAATTTGTACTGCCGCCAAGAATGAGTAGTCTAACCACCACTCTACGGGAGAATCGGCTTGGTCAAAGTGAGAAGCAAGTCCATTGGTTTGTTTGAAGCAAATTCTGGTATCGCCGTTCTGGTCCAAGGCTTCGCACGAAACATTCAACAGCTGAAGGTTCCAGCCTACAAGGAGTCGCGCGCTCGACTCGACTACATCGACCCTTTCTGGCGCTTGCTCGGATGGGACGTTGACAACACAAAGCACCTTCCGCCTCAAGACGTTGAAGTGCTTGTCGAGCCCTCGATGGATTCCATCGATGACGAGGGCTTCACGACTCGCGCCCCTGATTACCTCTTTCGGCCCGGCAGCTTTCCGCGATTTATTGTTGAGGCGAAGAAGCCTGCAATTGACGTTAACACGGATCGTGCTGCGATCTTCCAAACGAAGCGCTACGCCTGGAGTGGCACGATTCCTTTCGCCATACTAACGAATTTCGACCAGTTCCGCCTTTTCGACACGACATTGCAACCCCGAATCAACGAACCGGATCGCGGACTTGTCCAGGAATTCCGCCTGAGTTTCGCTGATTACCCGGCCCAATGGGATGTTCTTCTGGCCACATTCGGGCGAGACGCGGTCGCCGCCGGATCGCTGGAGGCCCTTCGCGCAAAAATCCGCAAAGTCCCCGCCGGGCGACGAATCCGCACCGTGGATCGAATGCTCATCGATCTCAAGGGAGATGAGCCCATCGATCGTGTGTTTCTCGCGTACCTTGATGTCTACCGCAAGCATTTTGCACGCGCGATCTATCGTGACAATCGGAGCCAATTCCCGGAAGCCGACACGCTTCACGGTGCGGCCAGGCTCACTGAGGCGGTCCAGCGCTTGATGGATCGCCTCGTGTTCATGCGCGTATGTGAGGATCGAGGAATCGCGGAGTGGGGTGGGATTCGAAGCACGCTGGATCGTATCGGTGGAGAAGGCGGCAACCTTTATCGCTCCCTTTGTGCTGAATTTCGCGCCCTCGACGCCTCGTACAACGGCTACCTCTTCAAACCACACTTCTGTGAAGAACTTGAAGTGGATGGCGGCACGCTCTCCGAGTTTATCCGCGAGCTATATCCTCCCGATGGACCTTGGGATTTTTCGAAAATTGGAGACGATATTCTCGGCATTGTGTACGAGCGTTTCCTCGGCAACGTCGTCATTGTTCGCAAGCACCAGGCCGAAGTCGAGGAAAAGCCCGAAGTCCGTCACGCGGGAGGCGTCTATTACACTCCTCGGTTCATCGTCGACACGATCATTCGTCGGGTTGTCGGTCCGCAGATCGCCGGCAAGAGTCCGAGTGAAGTTCTCGATATCAAGATTCTTGATCCGGCGTGCGGATCGGGATCGTTTCTGGTGGCTGCTTTCCAATATCTAATCGATCATTGCATACGCACCATCGCGGCGGACCCTAAGCTCGCATCAGTCCCCGCATCGCCAAAAGCACGGAAAAAACGAAAAGAAATCGCTTTCAAAGATTCAAAAGGCGGTTGGCATCTCGCTCCCGACTTCAAGGCGGCTCTCTTGACCAATTGCATTCACGGAGTGGACATCGACCGGCAGGCTGTCGAAGTCACTGTGATGTCCCTGTACCTGAAGATGCTCGAGGGAGCGTTGCCCAAAAACTGGCAGAAGGATTGGATCGAAAATCAACTGCTTCCGTCGCTTGATAACAACATCAGGTGTGGTAACTCCCTTATTGACTCCCAAGACTTCGATCTTTGGTGCGAGGAGCAAAATGGTACATTATTTCCCTTGGACGACGAGGACGTACGCTTCCGCATCAACCGATTTGACTGGACCAGCCGAACCCGAGGATTTGGGCGCATTTTAGACGAACAATCGGTCAAGGAGCGAGGCCGCGCCGGATTTGATTGCATCATCGGCAATCCCCCTTACATCCGGGTCCAGGAATTGAACAAGTGGGCGCCCGAGGAATGTGAATTTTACAAATGGTGTTACAAGAGCGCGGCCAAGGGCAACTATGACATTTATGTCGTGTTCACTGAGAAAGCCCTAGGCCTGCTTTCGCCCAATGGGCTTCTCGGCTTCATCATGCCGCACAAGTTTTGGCAGGCGAAATATGGAGAGGGGTTACGCAAAGTCATCGCCAACGGCAAACACCTTTGCTTTGTCGTTGATTTTACAGATCAACAAGTTTTCGACGGAGCGACAACTTACACCGCTGTCCATCTTCTCGCGAAATCGAACAAGACAAGTCAAGTTGATATAGCGAGGATCACCGAATTAGAAGATGGTGCGGCGCAATGTGCGGCAATCGATTCCGGAAGGCCTACTCCAGGTGTCTTACGATTCGAAGTGCCTGCACCTTTGGCCAGCGCAGCATGGCATTTTCACACCGCGACAACACGCGACCTCTTGGCTACGATGCGTGCTAACTCTAAACTCCTTTACCCTGACGTGTGCAAAAGCATTTTCCAAGGAATCGTAACGGGCGCGGATTCCATCTTCCTGTCCAATGGTTGGACTCCCCACCCATCAAAAAAGAAACTCGTTCGATTTCATTCGGCTGCATCGATGCTCGCAGTTGACGTTGAGCTCGCATCTACAGTTCCGGTCGTGCGACGACAAGGGTTTGATTCCTACTGCTCCAGCGCGAGTCAGCTGCTCTTACTTCCCTATGATCGAAAGACTGAGCGATTGTTACCGGAAAGCGAAATGCGGGTGCGCTACCCCAATGCTTGGGCGTACTTAAAGCAACACAAGGAGAAATTGGCACAGCGAGAGAAAGGCCGTTTCGCCAAACAATGGTGGTCACTCTCCCGCGCGCAAAACATCCGACTATGGTGTGGTTCTAAGATCCTTGTGCCATATATGATCAATCGGTTGCAAGCAGTTTATGACTCCACCGGCGCATTCTTCGTCAATGTCACAACAGGCGGCTATGGTCTTGAAATTCGCGCGGGGTTGTTTCCGAAGTCGTTTTCGTTCCCACACTATTATATCGTTGGACTCCTGAACAGCCGCTTACTCGATCATTGCATGCGTCATCTAAGCAATCACTTTCATGGCGGTTACTACCCAGCAAACAAGCAATTCCTTCAGCACCTACCCATTAAGCTACCCCAAAATAAAGACGAAAACAAACTCGCCTGTCGGATCGTGGAGCATGTCCACGAGATCATTGATGCCAAGGTGATGTTGCCCAATCGCAGTCTTTCCGACCGTGAAAGGACTGACCTTGAACGCACTGTGGATCGCAATGAGCGTCGCATCGATGAGGCCGTGTTCGAACTCTACGGCGTCAAGGGTTTGCCCAATGAGTAGAAAAAGCTGGTGCGAGAAAAGATTCTCGCACCAGCGATATTTCCCGCACCAGCAATCTGTGAAAATCTGCGAAATCTGTGGTTCGCCTTTGCCGCTGCCCGTCACTCACGCGCCGGGCTCTGATTGCGGCTAGAACTGCGACCACAAGAGCTGGTTCGTCACCTCGTGATGGAACATGATCTCGCAAGGTTTCACGCGAGTGCCGATGTCCTTGGGGCAGCGGTCGGCCGCGCGCTGTTTGAGCTCCACGTACTTGTTGTGGGCCTCTTCACCCAGAATATCCACTGCAAGGCGGCTGGCCTTGAACAACCGGATCGCGTCGTAGATGTTGTCCGGCAGGAAGCGCGTGCGATAACGCTTACCCTCCGCGTCGGCGGAATCGGGCATGTCGCCTTCCAAACCGGTTCGCAGCAACGTGTAGAAAAGCTGATACGGATTCGTATCCGGCGACACGGAGCGGAACTCGATTCGCGCGCTACGCTCATTGCCCAGCGGGATGCGGATCATGGCCGCTCGGTTGGTCGCGGAGGCCTTGATCTGATTTGGGGCCTCAAAGTGCGGATCGAGGCGGCGATACGCATTCACGCTCGGATTGAGCACGAGGCAAATGTCCGTCGCATTGTTGAGGATGCGATCGACGAACGACCACGCGAATTCGGAAATCCCGTCCTGGCCGCTCTTCTCATAGAACAGATTCTTGCCGTTGCGATTGAGCGACATATTGCAGTGCATGCCGCTGCCGTTCACACCCGCCACCGGCTTGGGCAAAAAGCACGCCGTCAATCCCATCGAGCGTGCCACCTGTCGGCACACGAGTTTATATAGATGAATCTGATCCGCAGTGACGACGGCCTCGGAATAACCGAAGTTCATCTCAAACTGCGACGGCGCGACCTCCGGATGATCCTTCTCATTCTGCAATCCCATCGCTCGGTGCGCTTCGCAGCATTTGTCGATGAACATTCGCAGCGGGTCCTGCGGCAATGAATGGTAATAACCGCCAGTGGAAATGAATTCGAACTTGCCGGTCTCGTTGAAGGTGCGCTCCGCATCCGTACCCTTGAAGAGGAATCCTTCAATCTCTGGCGCGACGTGCAGCACCATGCCTTCGTTGCGATGCAATTCTTCAGTGAACAGCCGCAAACGCGATCGAAAATCGCATTTGTACGGTGTGCCGTCCTGCCCATGCACTTCGCCGAAAACGATCACTTTGCCCGGGCCAAAGATGTCCGCCGGCAGCCAGTAGAACGCCGGCCAGTCGATCTGCAATTTCAAATCCGATTCCGCGATCTCGGAAAATCCACGGATCGATGAGCCATCGAAAGTCAGGTTGTCCGACGACTTCAGCAGGAACTTCTTGTCGTAGTCGAGCATGTGGAACCGGCCTTCAAGATCGGAAAAACAAACCGTAAGGGCCTTGATCCGCTTCTCGTCGGTGAGGTATTTCCGACGCTGCTCTTCGATCGTGTCGCGTTTGACGCGCTCCAGCCGCTGGCGCTTGACCTCAAGGTTAAGCTCCTCGAGCTCTTCGTAGGGAATCGAAAGGAAATTCCGCAATTCGCAGCAGTCGCCCATGATTTACCTCACTCAAAATTAGGCCATTTCTTGCCAGTCCGAGAATTCGAACCGACCGCCAAACGCCAACTTAATTGATATATATAATAAAAATAATCGGCTGTCAACTAATTCAATGAAGAAATATAGTATCCATAGCTATGCAAACAATAAACATGTTAATTGTTGGCGATTCGATCTGCCTTGACACCAATTTGACCGTCCGATAGATTGCGCAAAAGGCAACGCGAATTCTGGCCCCCGGCGGGGCCTTTTTCATGCCCACAAATTGATGGAACCTCGTATTGGGCAAGGATTTATGAAACGATCAGAGCGGACACCACATACGTGCGTTTTTGGCTTGGGCTGGGGCGACGAAGGCAAAGGCAAACTCGTCGATCTTTTGTGCCCTGACTTCGACTATGTAATTCGCTTCAACGGCGGGGCCAATGCCGGTCACACCGTTGTCGTCGGGAGTGAGAAATTCGCGTTGCACCTTCTGCCGACGGGAGTGCTGCACGAGAAAGCAATCGGCGTCATCGGGCCAGGCGTTGTGGTCGATTCGATTTCGCTCATTGGAGAGATTGATGCGTTGGCCCAACGCGGCATCGACGTACTTCCTCGACTTCGCATCAGCGATCGCGCTCATCTCGTGCTCGCGTATCACAAGATCGAAGACCAGCTCAGCGAACAGGCCGCCGGCGATGGTGGAAAAATCGGCACGACCTCCCGCGGCATCGGGCCATGCTACGCGGACAAGATGCGCCGCACGACGGCGGTTCGGTTTTGCGATTTGTTGGATGAGAAGAATTTGCGGGCGAGGGTCGTGGCGATCGTTGCTAAGAAGCGCGCGGGATTGGAGGCGATGTTTTCCGAACCGCGACAGCATGGAGCGGCCGCGCAAAGTATTGCCGCTCGTTTCACTCGCGGTTCTGAAACAGCATCGGAATCGCTAACAGCCGACGCCATCCTTACCGATCTTGAAACTGCTCGCTCGCGTCTCCGCTCGTGCATCTGCGACACGACCGCCCTGCTTCATGACGCCATCGACGCCGGGAAATCGCTGCTTTTCGAAGGCGCGAACGGTATGCTCCTCGACGTCGATCACGGAACGTATCCGTACGTCACCTCCAGCTCGACCGGCCCGCATGGCATCGGACCCGGCGCGGGCGTGCCGCCTTCAGCGGTGACGCGGTTGATCGGCGTAACCAAGGCCTATTCCACGCGCGTCGGCGGCGGACCGTTCGTCAGCGAACTCAAGGACGCCGTGGGCGATCGGATTCGCGAGCGAGGCCACGAGTTCGGCACGACCACCGGCCGACCTCGCCGCTGCGGCTGGTTCGACGCCGTCGCCTGCCGATACGCCGCCCGCATTTCAGGTGCTACAGACGTGGCACTCATGCACCTCGACACGCTCGGCACGTTTGAGCAGGTCGGCATCTGCACGGCCTACCGCGTCGACGGTGAAACGCTCACCACGCCGCCGGCCTCCGCCGCGCGATTGGAACGCGCCGAACCGGTGATCGAATTCCTCCCCGGTTGGGGCGAGGATATCCGCTCCGCCCACTCGTTTGACGAATTGCCGCTCAACGCCCGCCGCTACGTGGAACGAATCCAATCCCTCCTCGGGACGCCGGCGACAATGCTCGGCACGGGACCGGAGCGAACGCAGGTGGTGATGCGGAACCCGTGATCAACCGTCCTTGATAGAGCCTGGGTTCATGCCCAGGCTTTTTCTGAATTGCCCGAAAACGGAAGATCATTCTTCATTCGGGGCGTTGAAAATCTGCCTTCATCCCGCACCTCTTTGAATACAATGAAACAGGTTCTCAATGGCGTTTTGGAAAAAGAGTCCCTCGACGCGATGTCGCGATATTAAATGAGCTATACTCAATCGTGGCGGGCCAAAGCGGTTGAGCAGTTGCATCGAAACGAGGAAGCTTTGGCCGTGTGGGAAAGGGCCATTCAGTTCGACGACAAAAATGATCCCAAGCTCCGCGAAGGACGGGCGGCGTCAGCGAAAGGAATCGGGGAAAAGTAGGGCGGCAGGGCAGGTTCGAGCCGCATTTTCAGCGCGAAATTTCGGAGCAAAGCAAGATTTTTGACTATTTTCTTTCCTCTCTGGCACGCGCATTGCTAGGGAATTGGATGGTAGGCGGGTACTTTGAAAGGGGGCTCCCATGAAACGAATCCTTGTTCTTGGCTTGGTTTGTGCGTTCGGCGGATTTCGGTTGCAGGTTGTTTGCGCCCAGCAGGATTGCCCACGCTGGGAGCAGGTACAGGGCGATGGGAATATTCGTTATGGTCATGTCATGGCCTACGATCGTGCTCGCAGTGTTTTCGTAATTACTGGTGGCGCTGCAATCGCAAATGGGCCTTATTCGACGGAATGGACTATGGAGTGGAACGGCGCAGACTTTTTGGTGCGCGACTACTACCTGCCCTTCGCAACGGAAGACTGCGCAATAACTTACGACGCGGCGCACGGAATCACTTTGCTGGTTGGAACGCACTTGCCATTCTCAATACTCCTTGACCCACGCACTTGGATATGGAATGGAATCTCTTGGACACCGCACGATTCACCAGGCTTTTCAGTGCACGGGGCTCCAGCGATGGCATTCGACGGTCGCAGAAATGTCGTTGTTCTATTTGGAGGATACGCCAATCCGCCAGACATCTATTCCGGCTCTCCAGTTCTTAATGACACTTGGGAATGGAACGGAACATCTTGGCATCTGGTGGCACAAAACGGACCCTCTCCTCGGTACGCAAGTGCGATGGCTTATGATTCGGCCCGAGGCGTCACGGTCTTATTTGGCGGCGTCTACGCAGATGCAGGCACATGGGAGTGGGATGGGATAACGTGGACGCTCCGTGCGATGACAGGCCCCGCCCCTCGACATGCTCATGCAATGGTTTTTGATGAACGCGCCAAAGTCACGGTATTGTTTGGGGGCTACCTTGGCAACTTGGGATCCAGCCCCCTTGGTGACACGTGGGTCTGGAACGGCGAGGAATGGAGTCAACTAAATATTGCCGGTCCCAGTCCACGGGCTTATCACCAAATGGCCTTTGATAATGACCGAGGCATCACCGTCCTCGACGGTGGTTACCCAGCAACTGGAATGAATAACTACAACGGCCCCGACTGGGCGCTGACTTTGTGCCCGCCGGACACCGACGGCGACGGCGTCCCGGATGATGAAGATGCGTGTCCCGATTCCGATCTTTCCGCGAACCTCAGCATCGGCGGCTGCGATACGGGACTGTCCAGCAAGATGGTCGCGAACGGCTGCACGATGGCTGACGAGGTCAAGCAATGCGCCGACAGGGCCGCGAATCATGGCGATTTCGTCAGTTGCGTATCGGCCGCGTCAGGACACTGGCTTGCGGATAACTTGATAGCCCAATCCGCGAAGGGCGCGGTCATGCGCTGTGCGGCGCATGCCGTGATCCCCTCGGAGATTCAGGAAAAAGCAAAGGGTTCAGGGCGGCATGTCCGGTAGCCAATCGTCGCGGTGGCCCAGGAGATTTTCTTAACCCGGCGATTGTTCGCGTTTCTCTCCCACTCGCCCAATCAGGAGGATGCTGTTATTATTACGGTCCGACAGGGGAAAAGTTGGCTTCCCCGTAGAGTGAAAACCAAATCACTGAAAGGATTGAATCGTGCAACGTATGTTTCGGCAGCTCGGAATCGCGATTGGGTGTGGTCTTTTTTTTAGCAGCCTGGCCTCCGCGGCGACGGTTGAGGAAGTTCAGAAAGTCCTTGAGGATGCCCGGGCCAAAGTGAAGTCGTACACCGCGAAGACGAAGATGACGCAGGATATCGACATGGGCGGCGGCAACAAGATGCAATCGACGATGGAGGGCACGATCGAGTGGATGCGCAAGGGCGACAAGGTGCTCTATCGCAATGATAACAAAGCCAATACAGTCACAAGCATGGGTGGCCAGGAGACCAAGACGGAATCCACTGCAGCGATCATCAGCGACGGCGACTTTATGTACACTCTTGGTGAGGAGGGAGGAGAGAAGCATGCAATCAAGTCCCCTGCCGAACCAAGCATCGCCGGCGACGCGAAGACGATGTTCGAAGCGATGCAAAAAGACAGCAACATCAAGGTTTTGCCCGATGAGAAGGTTGACGGGGCCGATTGCTACGTGATCGAAGCCACGCCCAAGGACAAGACTGCGGCACCCATGTCAAAGACGGTCGTTTACCTACGCAAAGATAATGCGCTCAACGTCAAGAATGAAGGCTTCGATGCGGCCGGCAAGAAGATTTTTTCTTCGCAGACCACGGACATCAAGTTGAATGCGGTCATTCCGGCGGACCATTTCGTCTTCAAGGCACCTGCCGGTGTTGAACTGATGGACCTTACCAAGCAACCGGGGAAGTGACGCAAATGGTTGCAATGACTTCAATTCGAGTTCGCTTCATTCGGCGCCCGGTCGTCGTCGCTGTCCTGGTTGCGCTGCACGCGACGGTCGCTTTCGCACAGCAGGACTTCTCGAAGGTCGAAATCAAAGACCACAAAGTCGACGGCAACATTCACATGCTTGAAGGCTCCGGTGGAAACATCGGTGTTTCCGCGGGACCTGACGGCATCCTGATCGTCGATGATCAGTTTGCTCCGCTGGCGGACAAGATTCGTGCGGCGTTAAAAGGGCTCGGTAGCGACAAACCTCGGTTCATTCTCAACACCCACTGGCACCCCGATCACACCGGCGGCAACCCGTCATTCGGGAAAGACGGCGTGATCATTGCCCATGAAAATGTGCGCAAGCGACTGATGGAAAAGCAGAAGATTTTAGGCCAAGCCTTCAATCCGCTCGCCAAAGAAGGTTTGCCGGTGATTACCTTCGCGGAGTCGGTGACGATCCATTTTAATGACGAAGATATCCGCGTGATCCATTTTCCCCACGGTCACACAGACGGCGACAGCGTCATCTTTTTCACCAAGTCCAACGTCGTACACATGGGCGACGACATGTTCGCGGGAATGTTCCCCTTTGTTGACGTCGATAACGGGGGGAGCGTGCAGGGCATGGCCGACAACGTGGCCAAGATTCTTTCGCAGATTCCGCCGGACGCGAAGATCATCCCCGGACACGGTCCAGTATCAACCGTTGATGATTTGAAAGAATTCCAGAAAATGCTCGCGGAGAGCGTGGATGTCGTGAAGTCTCGAATCAAGGCCGGAAAGACTCTTGAGCAGGTCAAGAGCGAAGGAATGCCCGACGCGTGGAAGAGTTGGGGGAACGGCTTCATCAAGACGGATGCGTGGTTGGAGACTGTCTTCAAGAGTGTTTCGGGGGAAAAGAAGCAGTGACGGAGTATTATTCAACAGCAGTTCGTGGTCTGGCGGGTAAGTGGTCCATGAAGAATCTTTCGCGCAGCGTGCGATTATTTCTGATTCTCGCGGCGATGGGCGGATTCGGTGCCGGCGCGCATGCCGAATCGGTGGCCGAAATCGAAAAGAACCTCGCCGAGAGTTTTGCCAAGATTCAGTCGGGCACGGCCAAGACGACGACGCATCAGGACCTGGTGCTTCCGACGGGCGAGCACATTGTCTCGGACAGCACGGCCAAAGTGCAATGGATGCGCAAGGGCGATTCGATTCTGTTCCGATCCGACATGGAGGCCCAGCAGAAACAGGACGGCGAGGGGGTCGCACCCATTGCCAGCAAGGGGAAATTCACCACCGTTCATGACGGAGAATTTCATTACGTCGTTTCGGAAGAGGCGGGCGCGAAACGGGCCGAAAAGTACAAACCCAGTCCTGCACAATACGGTGATCCGCACGCCTTGTTTGAGAGCTTGCGGGTCAACTACGACATGAAGGTGCTTTCCGAAGAGAAACTGGACGGGTTTGACTGTTATGTGTTGGAGCTGATCCCGAAGCATCCCGAGAATGGTCCCACGGTGCGAACGAAGAGCTATTTCCGAAAGGATGTCGGCCTGAACATCAAGAACATCGGCTACGATAAAGACGGAAAGGAGGCTTTCATCAGCGCCACGACGGATATTGAAATCAACGTTCCCCTGACGCCGGATCGATTCACGTTCAAGGCCTCGCCCGATTTCAACGTCGAGGATAAGACGCATTGATTTTGTCCAATCGTCACTGGCTTGCTTGAATGAACACGATCGAATTCAATCCCGATTTTTCATGACAGTGTCTCCTGAAATTGAATTTTCCAAGGGCACGCCGGTGCGTGTGACGCAAATCACGAAGCGGCGCGGGCTTCCGATTTCGGCGCACGTGGTGGGCGTGGTCGAGGATTGGGAAGAGCTTCCGACGGGAAGTTGGTACGTTTACGGACGCAATGACAAGCTGTGGCTCAAGCGTCTGCGACTGCGAAAAGTCGATGGCGAAGAGACGCTGCTGGTCGTTGACGACAGCACATCGATCGCCCGCCTGGAGCCGGCCTCAACCTGACCCGTATTTTTCCGAAGTTGCCAGATCAAATCCTTCATGAGCAGGATTGGGTTTGCAGCCGCGATATTCCGCGCGGCAGGCGTAGCAGGTCGTGGCCGTGCCGATGAACGCGTAGATGATGAGATCGAGCACGACGGCGGCGGCTAGGATGGACCATCCGATGATGACCGACGTCCTGAATGCATACAACGCGGCGACCCCGAAAACGACCACAATGGCAAGCCCCAGACGTTGCGGAAAATCGCGACGGATGAACATCTCCGTGCCCCGGCAAACGGCGCATTGATCGATCACGCCCGATTTTCGAACCGATTCGCCGATGTTCATGGCGTGCGGCTTGTGGCATCGCGGACACTCGATGGTCGGCCCGCATTCCTCGAGCGGCTCATATTCAATGATGGCCACACATCGATCGGTCGGACAGTGGAAACGAATCTGGATCATGGTTCACAAAGGCCAGCGACACTCGCGGATCAATTGTTGTCCCGCAAGCTCGCCGATGTATGCCGCCACCGAAGCGAAATAGAGAATTCCGGTTGCGGACTGCGTCGAACGAAGCCTGACGCAGTCATTGACCATCCAGGCCAGAACGCTTACGAGAATCAGCCCGACTCCGATCCGCATGGTGGCGATCAGCCACGCTTGCGACAAGTGATTTGACACGCTGAATCGCCCGGACGTCGTGTTGAGCCACCATGCCACAGCTAGGCTCACCGCGAAGATAACGAGCCGGGCGTTTACGAACCAATTCAGCAAACGCGTGAAACGCTGGAGCGGCGCGATGGTCATTCGAGTGGCCGTAAGATACGCGTGACCGAGAAGCCATGCCAGTGTGATGCTGCCGAGAAACAGGCTCCCGGTCCATTGGCCAACCAATAGGAGCAAGTATCTTGTAAGCCGATTTGATTGAATTTCGGGTGTGAGGAATTGGTCAGCCATTGAAAAACAACTTGCGGCAATGCCCGCCACGCCGCCGAGAGCACAAATCATTCGAAAGGACTGGGGACGCAATTCCGCCCGTGGTGCCAGGAAGATCATGATCGAACTTGTCAGGGCAATCACGATGACGGCAGACAGAAGTGCTCCGCTAAGCTGTCCGCTGCCCCGAGACTCTCGAAGCCACCAGGTTGCCAACCCCGCAGCGATCCCCAGACAAATGCAACCCACAAGGCGATAGAATTTCCACGCAATTTGATCAGTTCGGCTCAAGCTGAGCACAAACAGCATGCCGCCGGCGATGGACGTCAGGAGCGTATCAAGCACGCGGGGATTTTAGGATCGAAGTTCCACGACGGGAAGGCATGATCGAAATTGTAGGAAAAACCCCTGCAGGCGCGTTCTGCGGAAGAACTTAGGATGCCGTGATCGATTCCGCGCGTCCAGCTTGAGACCCGATGTGCTTCTCGGGCGACGACGCCGATGACTCAACAGCCGTGCGTGGTTCGCTCCGCTGCACGCCGGCGCCGGTGACGATGAACTCGAAATGATCCAATACGTCGTCCCAGCGATGATTTTTCCGAACGAAATGTCGCGCATTTTGCCCGAGCCGGAGGCATTCGTCCGCGTCTGAAAGCAATTGCTTGACGCGATCCGCGATTTCGTTGGGCGTGTCAGCGACAAGAAATTCTCGCCCATTCTTAGCGTCGATCCCGTCGGCGGCAGCGGTCGTCAACACGACCGGCCTGGCGGCGGCCATCGCTTCGAGCACTTTGTTCTGCAGGCCCCGGGCGATTCGAAGCGGAGCGACACTGACCCGCCAGCCGGCCAGCTCCGGCCAAATGTCTTTAACCGCCCCGATCACGCGAACACCGGGCGCTGAGGATAGCCGCCGAACCGCGCGGGCCGGATTCCGTCCCACAATTCGGAATTCTGCATCCGGATGGGCGGTGCGAATTTCCGGCCAGCAGTCTCTCACAAACCACCCCACTCCATCGACGTTCGGTTTGTAGTTCATGACGCCCAGGAATCCGACGACCGGTCGTGCGATTGGTCGGACTGATGATGAACCTGTTTCCGAATCCCGCGAATCGGGGACTTGCACGCCGTTTGTGACGACCTGCAAGCGGCCGCAAGGTGCGATACGGCGGGCGATGCGGGCCTCGGATTCGCTGATCACAATCGTGGCGTCAAATTTGGGTATGGTTTCGGCCTCAAATTGCTCCAGCCGCGAAGCCTCTGCTTTGTAGAGCCAGCGTAACGGCTTGCGAGAATGGTCTGCGTATTGCCGCCACTTTTGACTATCGCAATCGCACAAATCGAGCACGTGACGCTGTGTTGGCACGCGCAGGGCATAAGGAACCATGCTCGATGAAAATGCGACCACCGCATCAAATCGGTTTGCGGCTGACCATCTGTCGAGCAATTGATTCATCTTTGAATGGGCATAGAAGCCTTCCGTGAGCGTGCGACCGCGCAAAAGACTCACGGCCCCGCGGACAAGGGCGGACCGTCGCGAAAGCTGAATGGCCGCGGTCTCATAGCAATACGCGCCGAACGGGCCAATCCAGCGCTCATCGGCCGGATCATCCACAAAATACGCGCACCACAATTTGTGCCGCCGGCGCAAACGATCAATTTGTCGAAACGCGCGAATCTTGTCGCCCTTGTTCGGCGGATACGGAATCCGATGGGCGAGATAAAGAATATTCATTTGTTCACCCGGGGATGTGCTGCACCAGGAAGCCGCCGAGAAGCTGTGTCACAGACAATGGCAGATGCGACCAGATGCCTCGTCCAAATGAAAAGGCGGGGTTTGACGGTGAAAGATTGACCGCATTTCCGCCTGGATTCCACTGTTGATATTCGAGCGGCGTGGGTTCAAAGCCCTGAAACCGCTTGAAGTCAAAGCTGCCGTGGTTGTCGATCCGCGACCGACCGAAATCAAAAATGCGATAACCCTCGGTCACAGATCTTTCCATTAGCGTCAGATAGAGAAAATTCGCCGCGCTGCAATCTCTCGCCTCATCGCTGAACCCGGCTAGATAGGGCATGACGCGGTCACGATAAAGCAGAGTCACAAGTGATGCGACAGGGCGACCCTCGCGATGGACGACGGACACCCAATGTGAATTCTGCATGTGACTCCGGATCGCACAGAACAATGAAAACGGATAGGCAAGCGAGCCGAGACGGCGCATGTTTCGCGAATAAAGATTCCAGATCGTGCGCAGATTTGTGTTGCGATGACAAACCGTAAGACCGTATTTTTCACGAGCGTTTCGTGCCGCCGCCCGAGCTTTTCGAGGGAGGCTGTCGAGAACTTCATGGGGATGCTTCGGAAGTGGCCGCGCGAAACCCACATATCGATGGATCACTGGGAGTTCTGGCACTCCCGCGCTTGCACTGCGAAGATCGATCACCGAGCAGCGAAGCTCGCGAGCCAAGCGCATCGCTTCCTGCCACAGTCGCCTGCTTGAAACTTCATCTTCAGCGAGAATCCCGCCCGACACGGCATACGGGACGCTTACCAGCATCCGTCCGCCGAAAATACTCTTTACGAAAAACAGCGGCAGGACACCCGTAATTCGGCCGCTTGAATGTACCGCGAGATAATATGGTTTGTGACGGAAGACAGAGGACACGATGTTCCGCCAGGCGAGCGTATGGAAGAGCGTTCCATCGGGGTGGGCTTCAACAAATTCATCCCAACTTTCCTCCCGGTCGGGACCGATCGCTTCAATTCGACTTTCGGTGTGCATTGTCTGCATCATTGGCTCATTTTCATCCAAGGTCTTTTCGCATGACAGCAATCCGACCAAATTCATCGTCCCACTGTAGAACCGCCATCTTCATTATTGGCTGCTTCAGAGACGACATAGCAGTATTTTCCAGAAGCCGTCGATTCGATCGAATTTACCCAATTGATCTTGATGTCCAAGCCGTTGCCAAACACAGGCCGCACACGCTGCAAAATTCTCGCGTGGGTTAGCTCCAAGCCCTGCGAATTCCGCACAATGTCGATTGCAATGTTGTAATCTCTGCTTTGCGTGACTCGGAACTGATCGACGCCACTGAGCTCGCGAATTGGATAAATCACGGAGAGTGCATGCTTAAATGTTCCGTCAGGAAGGCGCAATAAGTCAGTCACGCGGCCCTGCACGACGTCCATCAGCGGCAGGCCGCGCCCGCACGAACACCGTCCTGATAGTAGCCGCCCGGTGTCACCAGTTCGATACCGAATGAACGGCATGCCGAACGCATCAAGATGAGTCAATACGATTTCGCCCTCAGTTCCAATGGGTTGCGGTTCATTGCCATTCAAGATTTCCACGATCGCATTTTCCGCCGTGATGTGCATTTTCTTGTCAGGGCACTCGTGGGCGATGAATCCGCCGTCACGACTTCCATAACAATCAGCGACCAGAACGTTGAAAAACTCCTCCATCAACTTGCGGTCGTGCGGATAACAGACTTCGCCTGTTACAAAAACAGCCTTAAGCGCGTTGCTTCGATGCTTATGGTTTTGCGAGATTGCATGACGCACGAACAAGGCGATGCTGCTGGGGTAGCCGAAAACGCATCGAGGCCTGAAGCGCTCATACGCATTCCAATAGGCATCCATTCGCGCAGGAGACATTTGAAACGCGTCGAGTAGTTTTTGATTGCAGAGACGGTCGCGAAATGATTTCAAGCGGTCGGTGCGGTCGCGCTCGATCGGTGATCCCCACAAGTATAGCTCACGCTCGCCGATGTCCACGCCGAACCACCGATGCGTGCGAATTCGAGCGGCCTGGTCGTAGGCCTGACGGCGCCGATCCACGCAAAACGTCAATGGTTCCCCTGTGGACCCGCCGGTGTTGTGCGGAAACAAACCGCCGGGCGCATCGTGCCATTGCATTGCATCAATGGACCCACGAATCTCTGACTTTGTCAATGTGGGGAGCGAACGAAGCACGTCGAACGGATCATCCGCCACCACATCGAAGCCGGCGATCTGAAATCGCTTTCGATAAAAGAAAGTGTAATTCGCAGCATGATTTAGCAGGGCACGCAGCTTCCTACGCTGCAGTTCTCGAATCGCATCAGGTGATTCCCATTGCGACCATTCGAGTTCCTTCGCATAGCGCAAAGTGGACCGCCCGAGCCATCGCTCCTGCAAGCCAAAGATCGATCGTGCCAGAATAGGGTTCACCATCTCCGCACCGGTAAAGAAGTCAATGAAAAACGGGCCGCCCTGGAGTTATCGGTGTTTCACAATTCCGGATTTGGTTCGGCCGGTAAAAGGATGGGGCTGCAAAGGATGAGGAGATTCTTATGGGACAACGCTGGAAATCAGCTCGGACTCCGCGATGGGTCGCGTCAGGCCGAGTGAGTTGAATCAGGCGGAATTGCGAAGGAAGGAAGCATAGTCTTTCGCGGTCATCAGGTTTTCAAGACTCGCATTCGAATCGACCTTGATCTTGATCATCCAACCTTCGTCAAATGCGTCGTCGTTGATCAGCTCTGGATGATCGGTCAGAGCAGTGTTCACCGCGGTCACAGTGCCGGGAATGGCCGCAAAGATTTCAGAGGTGGCCTTGACCGATTCCACTTCGGCAATGGCGTCCCCGGTGCTGACTTTCGCGCCGACTTCAGGCAGATCGACGTAAGTGATATCGGTAAGTTCGTCCGCGGCGTATTGGGTGATTCCCATGGTGGCCGTGTCGTCTTCCAGAAGGAACCACTCGTGTGTCTCAGAGTATTTTCGGTCGACCGGTATTTTCATGAATCAACCCTCAAATGCCTGCCACTCACTCGTTGCGCCAGGGTGGTATCGGGACGCCCCATCCCGGTCAAGTCCGGACTCCGATTCGAATCAATCGCCGCTCAGAGCGAGATTAAGTCTTTGGGCGTTTGTAAAATGGCAATGGCACAATCCGTGCAGGAATGTGCTTGCCGCTGACCTCAATTTCCAGCATTGTTCCGGGCGCCGATGCTTCGGTCGCGATCAGCGCCATGGCGATGCTCTTATTTAGAGTAGGACTCAGTGTGCCGCTAGTGATTTCGCCGATATTTTCTGCCCCACGATAGACCGGGAAATGCTGCCGTGCGATCCGCCGCCCGTCGAGTTCGAGTCCCACGATGCATCGCTGGAGGCCTCGCTCTTTGAGTCGGCGCATGGCGTCCGCACCAATGAAATCCTTGCTCAAATCGACGCACCAAGCCTGCCCAGCGGTCAGAGAATCCCAATCCTCGCTTAATTCGTGTCCATACAGTGGCATTCCTGCTTCCAGCCGCAAGGTGTCGCGTGCGCCGAGGCCGGCCGGTCGCACAATAGGATGGGGCTTCTCTTTCGATCCGAAAAGCTTCGGGACGAGAAATCGAGCAATTCCGGCCCCACAAACAATCTCCAGGCCGTCCTCGCCGGTATAGCCGCTGCGGCAAACGATGATCGTAGCCGGCCCCGCGGCCTGAGTCGTGAAGTGGTATCTCTTTAGCAAGGAAAAATCCTGGCCGGTCAATTCCTTCGCTACTTCCAGGGTCTTTGGCCCCTGGCATGCAATCATTGCCGTGTCCATCGTCTCGTCGGCCAACTGCACATCCTTGCCCGCGCGATGTTGTTCGAGCCAGCCGATGATCTTCTCGCGATTCGAGGCGTTGCACACAATGCCCCAGTGATCTTCGAATCGCGAGACGATGACGTCGTCGAGGATCCCGCCGTCTTCGCGGCAGACGTGCGAGTAAAAGCATCGCCCGGGCGCCGCGTCCTTGAGATTTCTCGTGCAAATTCGATCCAGGAATGTGCCGGCATCCTTGCCGGTGATTTTTAGCCGGCCCATGTGCGAGACATCGAACACGCCGCAGGCCGTTCGTGTGTGATTGTGTTCTTCGACGATACCGGCGTACTGCACGGGCATTTCCCAACCCGCGAATTCGACCATCCGCGCCCCAATAGAGACGTGAAGATCGTAAAGCGGAGTTCGAAAAAGCGATGAAGCCATAGGAAGTGGTTTCTAGTGCAGGGACGCTTGACCGTCAATTGCGAACTTCCGGCAACGAAATGCCTTGCATTACCCCATGTGGCGGCGACGCTTGGTCTCATCTTCAAGCACGCGCTTTTCCTTCGGAGATAATGACGCAAGGCCGGAAGTCGAGACTTTTTGGAGAATTTCTTCGACCTGTTGCTGACGGTTGATCTCAAACTCTCTTTCGAGTTGAGCACGGCGCGCCGCACGGCGAGCACGAATCCGCGCGAAATAGCCATGACGACGGGCAGAGCCCGAACTGGGTTCCGCGGAAACATATTCCGATGGAGAATCGTAACTCATTTCGCCACTGGAAAATCCTGCGTGGTCGCGCAATGCCCGCCGCGTCTGGAAGCAGGTGGCGTATCCAATCAACGCGATGCCAATCAACAACCAGCTTTGCTCGTGAAACAGTCCGAGCAGACCGACGATGATCGCGGCCACCATTCCCACGCCGGTCGCGATTTCCACCGAAGTTGTGTAGCCCTTGCGATCCCAAAGAATGCTTTGCAGGATTCGCCCGCCATCAAAGGGGAAAATCGGCAACAGGTTGATTACGAGCAGGAAATAACTGATTCCAAATGCACGGACCAGCCACAACTGAGCCGACGTGGGTGCAATCGATGCGTTCAGAGGCGACATTGGATGCCACGGATTCCACGGGATCGCCCCGAGCGTTCCAGATTGCGCGGCGAGAATGCCGCATAAGACACCGCAGATGGCCACGTTGACCAACGGTCCCGCAGCGGCCACCGCCAGGTGCGCTCGCGCTGCATTCGGTGGTCTCACGTACGCAAGACCGCCAAGGGGCCAAAGGAGTATTTGATCCGCTTCGCCGCCGACCGCTCTGGCCGCATAACAATGTCCGAATTCGTGCAACAAAACAATCAGGAACAAGAGGGCGTAGGTTTGCAACACGTCGAGTAATGCTGCCGAGGCGGCGATCCCGTTTGACGTACTCTCAGACCTGGCTAATTCCATCGAAATCAGAACCACAAATCCGATCAGAAACGTCAAGTGCATGCGCAGATCGATGTTCCCGATCCTCCCAAGTCGGAATGACCAGTTGATTGGATTGTCCAGCGGTTTTTCTGTTGGAATCATGGCGAATGCTCCCTCCGCGTCGGTTACTTCCGGGCCTTTTTACCAAAAAAGGCCCATCGGGGGATAGAGAATTTTTCTGTCACGCAAAAACCGGCGTCGCAATTCGAGAGAACGCGCGGCCTTACATGCGAACCAATGAATTATAGCTCGTTATAGGGACGATCGGAGGTCGTTCGGCGCTTTTCCGTGGCGGTGCGGAGGATGTCTTTTTCGGCGTCGGACAGGCTATGAATTCCCTGCTCGTAAACTTTCCGTAAAACTTCATCGACTCGACTTGATTCGATGACATTGACGGGTTGGCGGTCATCCGCTCGAACGACGCGAACACGGCGAGGCTGCTTCCGCCATGCGGCCCATCGCCAACCTGCTCGGTCCCACCAATTTTCGCCCCGATACGCCCACCAGGCCCCAAATAACAATCCGGCAAGATGACACGCATCGCCACCGGCGTTTTCACCGACTTTGTAGAGGTTGAACGCGTACCATCCGCCGAACAACAAGGCCACCGTCCGGATTTTGACTGGAAAGAGGAAATACAAATACACCACCGCTCGCGGATAACGAACCGCACAGGCCCCGAGCAAACCAAGAATACATCCCGATGCACCGGCCAATACTCCTTGCACTGGGAGCCAGCCGATTGCGGTCAGCCCCATGTAAAAAAACATGCCGAGCGTGCCCGAAATGAGATAAATCGCAAGAAATCGCTTGGAGCCCCAATCGTTCTCCAAGGAACGACCGAGAAAGTGCAGGGCCAGCATGTTCACAAATATATGACCGAAGTCCCAATGCAGAAATTGAGCCGTGATGATCCGCCAAATCTCCCCATGTAGGACGTAAGGAGTGACCATCACCATCCACTGAAAAACGGGGCTGGCGATGATCGTGCCATGACCGGAACGAGCGCCAAGCCTCGGATTTTCGGTCATGCTGCAAAGAATGAACACCGCCACATTGATCACGATGAGCGTCGTGACCATGCTGCCGCCGATGAGGCGCAATGTGGGTGCGCCGCGGCCGGCATAAGGCCAGCGACTCGCACCACCCGCATATTCCCGATCACGCCAACTCATCGATTCAAGACACCCTGTACCTACGCATTTACCTTGATTGATTGTCGGTTCGATGCACAGGCTTGTCGAGACCAAAGGGCGGTTTCGAATTCGGATGGAATCGAAATTCGTGCCGTCAATCAACCGGAATTGGAATTGTAGGCTGGATTTGAGAGACTAGGAGTTACCGGCGTCGTTGAGGAATTCCACGGCCTTTGGAATGACCCGGTCGATCGCTTCTTGCAACCCGCAATCGAGGATCGCCCCGGCCGCCTGGGCATGACCTCCGCCACCGAATTGTTGCGCTAGTTTCAGGACCGTCACAGTGCCGGAGCCGCGAAAATTGATTCGTGTTTTTCCCGGTCGGCCTTCGGAGAAAAGCATCGCAAGCTGCACGCCATCCAACGAACGCGGGACCGTGATTTGATCGTCAATATCGGAGGCCTTGCAGCCGGCATTATGAATCTCATCGTAGCTCGCCGAGCTGTATGCGATGCGGCCAGCGCCGACGCGCTTCGTGTTGGCGTAGATGACACGGAGTAGATCGAATTCGCTTTGCTTATGGCTGCGGAACAAGCGTTCGCCCAGATCGGCGACATCGGCCCCGATTTCCACGAGATCGGCAGCTGCGCGAAGGGCGTCGGGGCTCGTCGTCGGCAGTGAAAATCCGAGCGTGTCGGTCAGGGTGCCTGCATAGAGCAGCGATGCGGCCATCGGCGTGATCGGACGTTCAGCGTGCCGAAGCAATAGATAAGCCAATTCGCACGAGCTGCTGGCGTGATCGACGATCCAGTTCACATTGCCGAATCGTGTGTTCGTGGCATGATGATCGATGTTGATGATCGGCCGGCCCCGCGACCAATCGGATTCCCTTAATTCCGCTCCGACATTGCAGCGATCCTTGCGGGCAGTATCGAGCACAATGAAGGCGTCAGCACGCTCGAAATCGTTCTTTGTAGCAATCGGCACGCCCGCGTGATCACGCATGAAAGTCAACTTCTGAGAAAGCGAGCTTTCAGGGATGGAGGCCTTCACGATGCGACCTTTGTCCGTCCATCCAAGTGCGACCGCGAGCATCGAGCCGAGCGCGTCAGCATCGGGGACGATATGACTGATCACGATCGGCGAGCGCGAGGCCTCGATGGCCGTGATGACGTCAATCGGGACAGACGAAGCATTGGAGAGTTGTTCAGAAATGGTCGCTGGGTTCATTCAATCAATCCGAACCCCAAGCGCTAACGCGGGGTCATCAGAGCCCGAAGCGTAAGCGAGGGATTGTAGGGGCGGGCTTTGCCCGCTGGAACCGATCTTTTCGATGGGTGAAACCCACGCCACTGCTCATCGAATATTAGACAAATCCAGCCCCCCAGCCCAAGGGCTGGGGCACCCGTTTCGCTTGCCTTCTTGCCTCTTTGCCCTATTGCCTCGCATTTATTTACTTCTGCTGGCGATAGAACTCAATGAGAATATCGGCCACTTCGGGACGCGAGAATTCCACCGGCGGACGCTGACCGGAGGCCAACATTTCACGCACTTTCGTTCCGGAAAGCGCGATACGGTCGCCTTCGATGGCTGGAAAGGTCTTGTCGCTCACCATCCCCCCGGCGGCCTTCGACCAGGCCGTATTTTCGAATTTCAGCGGCGTAATCTTTAGCGAACCCGGCGGCAGTGAATCCATCGTCTCCTGGGCCGCGTATGTGCCATAATACGTTCCCACGCCCGCGTGATCGCGACCGACGATGAAATGGCTGCACCCGTAATTCTGCCGCAGGATGGCGTGAAGAACGCATTCCTTCGGTCCCGCATATCTCATCGCGGCCGGCATCACCGCCAACATCGTGTGCTCGTGATGGTAATACTTCTCGATGAGTACTTCGTAACACTTCATGCGCACTTCCGGAGGGATGTCTCCGTCTTTCGTCGCGCCCATCAACGGATGAATCAATAGACCGTCGACGATTTCCTGAGCACATTTTGTGAGATATTCATGCGCCCGGTGGATCGGGTTTCGCGTCTGAAATGCGACGATCGTCTTCCAGCCGCGCTTCTCGAACTCCGCACGAGTCTGCTTTGGCGTGAGCCGATGCGACGTGAACATCGGATTATGCCGTAGCGTGACCACATCAATTGGACCGGCCAGACACGTGTCGCCGGAAGTCATCAAGTTCTTGACGCCGGGATGCGCGACGTCTTCAGTGCCGAACGCCTTGGTCGCGCACTTTTTCTTATCCTGCCTGTATTTTTCTTTGACGGTGATGTAACCGAGCAGTCGGCCTTGATCGTCATTGAGCTGCACGCGATCACCCACGCCGACTTTACCCGCCGTCGCATCATCGACGGCCAGCGGGATCGGGATCGACCACGTCGCTCCGCTCGCCAGCTTCATGTTGTCGCAAACGCCGTTGTAGTCGGCCTCGCCCATGAAGCCTTCGAGCGGGCTCATGGCCCCGATGCCGATCATCTCCAGATCGCACTGCTGCCACTCGGTCAGCGGGATGCTTACCTTCGGCGCTGTGGCGTCGGGCTTATGCCCCGTGCGATCAACAAGCTTCCCCCCATGCGGTTCAACTAATTTATGAGCCATGAAAATCCTTTGTTCCTTTCCCCAGCCAGCCAATGATTGTTCGACCCACCAATGATTCAGCGCACGAGATTAGAGAATTCGCGAGGGAACTTCAAGGGCGGCCATAGTTAAAGGAATCGACGGCGAACCCGAAATCTGGCGCAAGCGGCAAAATGACGGTTTGCACCGCCTTCGATCCACAGGTCTTACGCCATACGCGTACCGGCAACAAGTGTACGTTTGTCCTATTTCCCTCGAACCGCCGTGCGAACCATGCAGTCGCTCGCGACGAACTCGCAGCCATCGGACAAAGTACCGCTGAGGACCAATATAACAGACTTGCCCGACGCGACGGAATCCAATTTGAGGGTCCTAGTGACCGCTGTGTTGTCGAATTTCAGCGAAAGATCTTTGATCCCATCTCCGGTACGAGTGTGGCAGCCGCAAAGCTGGCCGCCGAATGGAGTTCCCGTGTCCTGCAGCGATGACGATGTGGGCTTAACCGTTCCACCGACTCCGTCCGCTCGTGAGAGCACCAAAGAGTTCACGTTCACCGTCCTTACATCGAAACTCGCGGTGCCCAACAAACTTAACGGGAGCACGCCGTGGGCCTGTGGGTCAAGGGCGTTGGGACACGAACCAGGCTTGATATCCAGTGAGAAAACACGCTTCAAAACTGTGATGTTCTGAACGCAATCGTCGTGGTTGCTGCAGTCATCCGTGGCCGTCCAAGTTCGTTCGATCACTTCTTGGATTGGGTTGGCTGGATCGTTCGTGGGGACCACATTGTCGGAGTGGTCGATGTCTGGCGAAGGATCACAATCGTCCGTCGCCGTGGCCACGCCGGTGGCGCTGGGGTCTGTCGCTGAGCCGCACGTAACTCGCGCGTCCTGCGGACAGGTGATTTCCGGCGGAATTGCATTGCACTGATCGCGTTGGTCGCAGGTACCCGTGCTGTCACAGCCGGCGATGGTGCATTCGCTTCCATCCGTGTCCGTGCAGGGTTCACCGACTTGAATGGTGTCATCACATTGACCAAGCCCATCGCAAACGCCGGAGATGCATTCGTTTCCGACTGGGCCACAGGGGGTGCCGGCGGGAGCACTTGAACGGCTCTGGCTGCAGAAGGCGTCGGGGGTACACGTTGCGCGCGTGCATGCATTGCCGTCCGTGTCCGTACAGCGTGCACCGACGCGGACGACCCCACATTCACCAGACCCATCGCAGACGTCGGAGATGCATTCGTTTCCCAATGGGCCGCAGGGGGTGCCGGCGGGCGCCTTGTCAATGCTCTGGCTGCAAAAGCCTCCGGTTTTACATGTAGCGATAGTGCAGGCGTTGCCGTCAGTGTCCGTACAGCGTTCACCGAGCCGGACGACCCCACATTCACCCAAGTCATTGCAGACGTCGGAGTAGCATTCGTTTCCCAGCGGGCCGCAAGGGGTGCCGGCGGGAGCCTTTTCAATGTCCTGGGCGCAGCCGTGAAAAGTAGGGTTACACGTAGCGATGGTGCATGGGTTGTCATCCGTGTCCGTACAGGGTTCACCGATGCGGAAGACTCCGCACTGACCATTGCCATCGCAGACGTCGGAGTAGCATTCGTTTCCCAGCGGGCCGCAAGGGGTGCCGGCGGGCGCCTTGTCAATGCTTTGGCTGCAGAAGCCTCCGGTTTTGCACGTAGCGATGGTACACGCGTTGCCGTCCGTGTCCGTGCAGCGTTCACCGAGTCGATCGATCCCGTTTTGGTCGCAGTTCCCCGCACCATCGCAGGTTGCCGCCGTGCATTCGTTGCCGTCCGTGTCCGTGCAAGACGCGCCGGCAGGCTGTCCGGTACACTCTCCGCATACGACTTCGGCGTTCTGGTCACAGTTGCCCGACGCATCGCAGCGAGCGATGGTGCAGGCGTTGCCATCCGTGTCCGTACAAGATTCGCCGCCCCGAATGACTCCGTTTTGGTTGCAGTCCCCTGAACCGTCGCACGTTGCTGTAGTGCATTCGTTGCCATCCCTATCTGTGCAAGGTGTACCGGCAGATTGTCCGGCACATTCGCAGGTGTCCTGGGCGTTCTGGTCGCAATTGCCCGCCCCATCGCAGCGAGCGATGGTGCAGGCATTGCCGTCCGTATCGGGGCAGGGTTCGCCATCGAGGAAATTTGCATTTTGGTCACAGTGCCCATCTGGACGGCAACTAGCTCTCGTACAATCGTTGCCATCCGTGTCCAGACAGGAGGCGGAATTGGAAAAAGCCAAGCAAGTTGAAACGCCGTCGCAAATACCATCGGGACATTCAGTCGACCCGGTGTTACACAGCTCGCCAAAGCTCAGGATGTTCGCATTCTGGTCGCAGTTTCCGGCGTCGTCGCAGAGTGCGCGCGTGCAAGCATTGTTATCCGTATCGGGGCAGGGTTCGCCATCGAGGAAAATTGCATTTTGGTCACAGTGCCCATCTGGAAGGCAACCAGCCCTCGTACAATCGTTACCATCCGTGTCCAGACAGGAGGCGGAATTGGAAAAAGCCAAGCAAGTTGAACCGCCGTCGCAAATACCATCGGGACATTCAGGCGACCCGGTGTTACACGGCTCGCGGAAGGGCTGATTGAGCGCGTTCTGGTTGCAGTTGCCCAACGCATCGCAGCGAGCGATGGTGCAGGTATTGCCGTCCGTGTCCGTGCAAGGAGTACCCAAGGGTTCTCCAGCACATTCTCCGCAGAGGTTTCGGGCGTTCTGGTCGCAGTTGCCGGTACCTGCGCTGTCGCAACGGGCCTCCGTGCAAGCGTTGCCGTCCGTGTCGGTGCAGGCACTTCCGCTTAATAATATTAAGGAGTTCTGATCGCAGCTCCCCGCGCCATCGCAGCGAGCGGCGAAGCAATTACCGGGGCTTGTGTCGGTGCAGAAAACTCCCGCAGGTGCGGGCACGTTCTGGTCGCAGATCCCCGCGCCGTTGCATTGTGCAAACGTGCATTGAATGCCGTCCGTGTCGGTGCAGGACGTTCCAGCAGGCTGCCCTGTGCAGCTGCCGACAACGACGCCGGCGTGGACCGGCGCGGAGGCTTGCAAGCACGCGACGAAAACCAGCCCCGCGAAAATTCGCTTGGCCATTACTCTAAAACCCGCCGCGCAACCGCGCAGCCCGATGCATCCATAAAGTCTCATCGCTTCATTCCCTTCTCTGTTGAGCTGGTTCTTTCGAGTTCTAATTCCAGCAAGCGGTTCCCAGCCGCATGGCGCGGCCAGTTTTCGAACCGACTCGCAATTGAAATCAATGATTGAAGAGCCGCTATGGTATCAGATCTGGCGGAAAATGCAATTGCAGATCAGCACTCCCCGACGCAAGAAAGAGAACTGATTCCTAAGGAAGCGGCGACTTATATTATTTGACAAATTCGTTCAGAAGATAGCTCGATGGCGACCTGGATCAGCCGCTCGCAGTCGGGTTTGTTGACCAAACTACGCTACATTTCATGTAAGTGAATTGCGTGACGGGAATGGTGTCTTGTGGCGTCACACGCGAGCGCCACGCATTTTTAGATGGATTATGGGACGCTCACAGGTCGCACGAATGCTAACTGCCCCTGAGTCATCATCAATGTCGGACTCATCGCTTTCATACGCGAATTCCCGTCACTTCTTCCCCGGCACGATGATCATCACCATTCGCTTTCCGTCCATGATTGGCGTGCGTTCGACTTTGGCGATCTCGGCCAGTTCCGCGATGATTTCGCCGAAGGCTTCATTGGCGAGGTCGCGGTGCATTCGCTCCCGGCCTCGGAAGACCATCGTGAACTGCACCTTGTGCCCTTCGGCGATGAACTCCTTGGCGTGCTTGATCTTGATCATGCGGTCGTGGGCGTCGGTCTTGGGCCGCATGCGGATTTCCTTGAGGAGCACGACGTGGGATTGGGCGGCGACCTTCTGGCGTTTCTTTTTCTCATACAGATGTTTGCCGTAATCCATGATGCGGCAAACGGGCGGACTCTCGGTCGGTGAAACCTCTACAAGGTCGAGACCGGCCTCGCGCGATTTGGCGAGAGCTTCGTGCGTGGGGATCACGCCGAGCTGGTTGTTGTCCTGATCGATCACGCGGATGGGGGAGATTCGAATCCGCTCGTTGAGACGAAGGGCTTTAGCGATGGGCTTACTCCTTAAGAATTACCAGTTAATACCATGAACGAGTTACGAGTTACGAGTTACAGATTGTGCCCAGCGTAACTGGTAACTCGTAACTCACGACGTTGCTGCCTGCGTTCGGCTCGGGCTTCCCGAAATACACCGTTGGCCTTTGCTATTGATTTCATCCTTGCATGCCGCGACGAAACCCTCCAGGCTCATGTTGCCCAGCGACTTGCCCTCGCGATCATTCACATTGACGTTGCCGGCGGCCGCTTCCTGCTCACCAACCACAAGAATATAGTTTACCTTCTCGGTGCGATGGCGGTGTTTTTTGGGTCCAATTTTTTCGCTGGTGATGTCAAGTACGCTTCGTAACCCCGCCGAATGTAGCGTCTCATGTACCCGCCGAGCGAAGGCCTCGCTTTTCTCGCTGACCGACGTCACAGCCACCTGCACCGGCGACAACCACAGCGGAAACGCCCCGGCAAAATGCTCAATCAGAATGCCGATGAACCGCTCCATGCTCCCGAAAGGCGCTCGATGCACCATCACCGGACGGTGTTGCGCATTATCGGCCCCGATGTAGGTCAGGTCGAACCGCTCGGGCAGATTGTAATCGGCCTGCACCGTGCCAAGCTGCCAGTTGCGACCGATGCAATCCTTGACCATGAAGTCAATCTTCGGGCCGTAAAAGGCGGCCTCGCCAATCTCTTCAGTAAACGGGATCCCGCTTTGCTTGGCGGCGTCGCGGATGGCCTGCTCAGATTTGGCCCAATTTTCGGATGAACCGACGTATTTGTCACTCTTGGGATCGCGAAGCCCGACACGAACCTGATATTCAGTCAGATTCAGCGTTTCCAACACGTGGCGAGTGAGCTTGACGGTGGTGAGCAATTCTTCGCCCAATTGATCCGTCGTGCAAAACAAGTGGGCGTCATCCTGAGTGAAGCCGCGTACGCGAGTCAATCCGCCGATCTCGCCGCTTTGTTCGTAGCGATAGACTGTCCCATATTCGGCCAGGCGGAACGGAAGATCGCGATAACTCCGTTGCCGGGCAGCGTAAATCTTGATGTGGTGTGGGCAATTCATCGGCTTTAGTAAGTAGCCGTCGGCCCCTTCGAGAAGTTCTTCCACCACGCGGCGGTTATGAGTTTTCATGCCGGCGGCCGGTGAATAATGCTTTTGTTTCAGCCGTTTACCGATATCGTTGTCGTTCCGCTCGATTTCATCCAACAGCGCACTCTCTTTGGGTGAATAGCCATCGGCGTCACCGCGCTCGTTGGAGGCTTCCCAGAGGTCGTTGAGAATTCTCGCCCAGTCGCTCTCAAAAAGCGGGGGGTACTGCGCATCTTTGTAATACGGAAAATGCCCGCTGGTACGATACAGCTTGAGCCGACCGATGTGCGGCGTATACACGAGACTGTAGCCGAGCTTTTGCATTTCAGCGGTCAAAAATGCCTGCAATTCCGTGCGGACGATCGCTCCCTTGGGCATCCAGAGAATTAGGCCTTGCCCGACCGTCTCATCAATATGGAACAGATCAAGCTCTCGACCCAGCACGCGATGATCGCGTTTCTTGGCCTCCTCAACCTGTTTCAAGTACTCCTCGAGCGACGCCTTCTTGTAAAACGCCGTGCCGTAGACTCGCTGGAGGGGCTGATCATTCACGTCGCCGCGATAGTGCGATCGACTGACCTGCCGAATCTTGAAAGCCTTGATTAGGCTCGTGGAAGGAATGTGCGGACCTCGGCAAAAGTCCTCGAAATCCCGACCGCGATTTGCGCCGGTAACGTAGAAGCTGAGCGCATCGCCTTCCGCTCGCTCCGCATTATCGACTTTGTAGCGGTTGCCTTCGTCGCGAAGTTTGCTCATCGCGTCCGATCGTTGAACTTCATAGCGACAGAACGGACGGTCTTCCTTTACGATCCGGGCCATTTCGGCCTCGATGCGAGGAAAATCGTCCGGCGTGATGGAACGTGAAAGGTCGATGTCGTAATAAAAGCCGTCTTCGAGCGGCGGCCCGTAAGCGAGCTTGGTTTCGGGAAAAAGAGTGCAAATCGCCTCCGCCATGACATGAGCCGCGCTATGACGGAGGACATAAAGGCTGTCCGCGTCGGTATCGCTGACGGTAAGAATCTTCAGGTCGCAATCGCCGGGGATCGGGCGCTTGAGGTCAATCGTCTCCGATTGCCCGTTGCGGCTGATTTTTCCGGCGACTGCGGAGCGTGCCAGCCCCGGGCCGATCATCCCCGCCACGTCCGCCGTGGTCGAACCTGATGCGACTTCAAGAATCTTTCCATCTGGAAGACGGATATTCAGACTGCTAACTCCCAACCTTAGCCAATTCGAAAGCTACCTCGAACCTTCAAAGAAAAAGCGGACCTCGTGCGGGATACGCGCGCCGTCGCCCCCTTCGGCCAAACGACCGAAGCAGCAACGGATAACTAAAACGTGCGCGTGACCAGCATGAAGACCGCTTGGACTTCTTCACTTATAGTTTTTGCGGCCGCGTTCACATCGAACCGCCCGCTTACAAAAATATACCGCACGGGAATTGGGCGTCAAGACGCCAAGGCCGAATTTAGGTTTGTTTGAAACGCACTTGGCTACAATCGCCGTCTTGGGGCAGATACTAGCCGGCCGTCGTCGTGCCGGTGAAAAAGCCGGAAAGAAACGTCCCGGCAAAGGCGGAGATAATGGCCGTTATTAGTGCTGCAAGCTCACTCAGGAACGAAGGGGAAGTCAGGTAACCCGTAATGTCGAGCATGTTTGCCTCCACGTTGGAACCGCGATCATGTTGCCTACTTCTTCAGCCGCAACAACGCGTCATTCGGGTTGCGGCCGATTCCCTGAAAGACTAACGAAACTGTCAGCCAACGCAACCTCTTGCTAATGCAACAAGAATGAATGCACGGCCATTAAACGGAAACGAGCGGAGCTTTTGGAGAGCCATCGCTCGCCGGAAGCCTCGCTCGTCCCATCTTCAATTTCTTCAGTGGCTTTAGACCGTTCGGCCGGTTGTATGAGGCTTCCGCGTCGACTTCGCACGACTGTGGTGCTGGGTCTTCGTGGCTCGAGCCTGGGCCTGGGACGTTTTCTTGGGAGGCTTGGAGTTCTTCTTCTTGGACATCGCCTGCAGGCGGCGGTTGATCCGCTCACGCAGCGTGCCCTTTGGTTTCGAAGTCTTCTTGGCCGTCGTCTTGTGGGTCGTTGTAGGATGGGTCGTGGTCGCTGCACTGCTGATCGCCGGGGCGAAGCCGATGCAGCTCACGGCGAGGGCAATGGCCGTCAAACGCGCAAAGAAACCCGATCGTCTCGTCAAAGTGCTGCACCGCATGGAAAGGCTCCTCAAATTCAGTTGGTTATTTGTTGCATCCACCACTCCAGTGACGGATGTTTCATCACGTATACAAGCCGGCGGCAACTCGGTTGCTGTTCGATTCGTTCAATGGTTAACCGAAGACGAGCGCTCCGCGCCGTTGCTGCTCTATATCGGGCCACGCACAACACTAATATGAATGTATTTTCTCCGTAACCGTTGGCAATCGTCGGATCAGCCCAGGTTCGGCGCCGGGTGCATCTGGGATTCACTCTCGGCGATCGCGGCGCTGTCTCCTCGACTTTGGAACGATGAGCAGACGATCCCCATTTTTCTCATGGCCGCCGCAATCAAACCGACGAACATCGGCTGGGGTCGAAGCGGTCGGCTGGAGAGTTCGGGGTGAGCCTGCGTGGCGATAAAGTAGGGGTGCGTCGCACGGGGCAATTCCAGAATCTGCATGATCGGGTGCAGCGGACTTCGGCCCGAAAAAACCAATCCTCGGCTTTCCAGCACTGATAGGTACTTCGGATTCACCTCGTAACGATGTCGGAATCGGAGCCGCACCAGTGATTGTCGATCGAAAAGTTCCCAGGCCAACGTATTCGGTGCAATGGCGATGTCGAAGCCGCCCAGCCGCATGTTTCCGCCGAGCCCTTCAATATGTTTCTGCTCAGGCAGAAGGTCAATCACCGGGTTCGGGCAATCCGGCTCAATTTCGGTGCTGCTTGCTCCGGCAATGCCGCAGACGTTTCGCGAGAACTCGATCACCGCGATCTGCATTCCGTAGCACAAACCAAGGTACGGAATTTTCGATTCTCGAACATGGCGAACGGCGGTCAGCTTCCCGCCGACTCCGCGAAAGCCAAAGCCGCCCGGCACAATCACGCCGCCAAGATCGGCCAATCCCTCACCGACGTTTTCCTCGTTTAGTTCCGCGCTATCGACCCACTTCACTTCGACCCTGGCCCCGCAAATCGCCCCTGCGTGTTCCAATGCATGAAGGATACTCGCATAGCTGTCTCGAACGGCCGTGTACTTGCCGATGATGCCGATGGTCACGGGCTGCGTCGCGCCGCGATAGCGTTGGATGTAGCCGTTCCAGACTTGCCGCGCCTGTTCTTCTCGCGAATGATCGATCTTGTCATCGAGGGCGAGCAGGTCGAGGACCGCCGCATCCAATCCGCCACCGCGCAACATTTCAGGAATCAGATACACGCTGTCGCAATCGTGCATGGAGAAAACCCGCTCCATGGGAACGTTGGCAAAAAGCGCGATTTTCTCTCGCACCTTCTTGTTCACCGGAGCCGACGCGCGGCAAGCGATGATGTGCGGATGAATTCCCGCCGCGTTGAGTAATTTCAGATTCAGCTGCGCCGGCTTTGATTTTTGCTCGCCGAGTGCCGACGGTGCGACCACATAAGTCAGGGCGACAAAGCAAAAGTTGCTCGGGCCTTCCTCATACGACATCTCACGGACGGCCTCGATGAAATACGCATTTTCGACGTCGCCGACCGTTCCGCCGATCTCGACAAACACGACATCGGCCTCTGACGCGATCGCCAGTTCGCGAAGCCTCAGCTTCACTTCGCCGGTGACGTGCGGGATCATCTGCACGTCGCGGCCCAGGTATCGACCTTCGCGTTCCTTCTCGAGAACGGATGAGAAGATCTGCCCGCTGGTGGTGAAATTCAGCCGCGACAAGTCCTGGTTGAGCATGCGCTCATACGTGCCCAGATCCATGTCGCATTCCATGCCGTCATCGAGCACGAACACTTCGCCGTGCCGGAATGGATTCAGCGTGCCGCTGTCGCGATTGAGATAGCCTTCGAGCTTGATGGGAGTGACGGAGAGGCCTTTATCCTGCAGAATTTTCGCCAGCGAACTGGAGAAAATGCCCTTGCCCAGGCCGCTCATCACCGTACCGAAAACGACGACATATTTCGTTCGACCCGGCTTGTAACCTGCCGGCATGGGCGTGAAGAATTCGGTCTCTTCCGAGATTTGGCCGATCCGGGAGAGCTGGCTATCAGTGGTCATGGTGTCGCCGTCCTTCTTATCTTAGACATCCGCTGAAACCGCTTCTCCCGCCCTAACGCGAATTCTGAATTCGGAATGCTGAATTATGAAATCGCCAACTGAGTCCGAAACGACCCTGTCTCGATTGTGTTGAAACGCGAAGATCGTCGGGTTTCATTCAGCATTCGCAATCCCGCATTCCGCCTTTTGCATACATGACCTTAAATCCGCTCCCTCACGGTCGCGGCTCGGAAACGCCTCACAAACGCCTCATAATCCTCCGGCGTATCAATCCCCACCGATCGATGCTCGACAATTTCCACCGCGATCGAATAACCATTTTCCAGCCAGCGAAGCTGCTCAAGCGATTCGGCGCGTTCCAGCACGCTCGGCTTCATCCGCCCGCCCGTGAGCCGCCTCAATGTTTCGCAGCGAAACGCATACACGCCCATGTGCAGCAGCCATCGCGACGGGCGATCGACGAGGCCCTTCGTGTCGCGCGGAAATGGAATCGGACTTCGCGAAAAATACATCGCGCAGCCCGACAAGTCCACTACCACTTTCACGCAATTCGGATCGAGCGGCGACCCCGGCCCCTCTTTCGGGCCGTTATCATCAAACGGCGCCGCGATCGTGCCGATTGTGATTTGTTGTTGACTATAGCTGTGATTTTCCTGCTTTCTATCCTCGTTCTTTGAACTTCGAACTTCGAACTTTGAACTCTGCGCTTGGACCGCTTCCTCACGGGCGCGGCTCTGAAAAAGCATTCCGCATTCCGCATTCATCATTCGCTCGACAAGCTTGTCGAGCGACGTTGACTCAATCTCCGGCTCATCACCCTGCACATTCAGCACAAGGTCGTCATCCGCCAGCTTGAGCGAATCGGCCACTTCGCCCACCCGATCGGTGCCCGAAACATGATCCGCCCGCGTCATCCGCGCTTCGCCGTCGAATGATTTCACAGCCTGCAGGATCCGCTCATCGTCCGTGGCCACCACGATTCGATCGATCCGCCGCGCCGATCGCACGCGCTCGAAGACGTGCTGAATCATGGGCTTGCCGGTTTTGTTGGCGAGCGGCTTGCCCGGAAACCGAACGGCCGCCATCCGCGCCGGAATGACCGCTACGACGGTCATGCGGCCTCCCTGCAAAATGTTGAAATATCCAAATGAACTTGTAGAGCGGGCTTTGCCCGCCTCTCCGAGCCGCGTCCGTTAGCGAGCGGAGTTTGTAGGGTGCATCGTGATGCTCCATCCGAACCCGGAGCGCAAGCGACGGGCGGTCTCGGCATGAAGTTCGAAGATCGAAGTTCGAAGATCGAAAAAAGCGGAAGAACAAGCCCTTTATCCGGTTCGGTGGCAGCACCGCTGTTTGGGGGTTGTTGATGAAATTGGAAAATTCGGAGTGGCACGGGGAGAATATATCGACATCGGGTAAATGCGTCAACTTGAGGCGCGCTAGCCCTCAGCGTCTGTGGGCTTTATGCGGAAGAGCAACAAAATGATCCGCCGTATTGCATATATCTCGCAAATAGTCGCCGTATACATTTTGATTGTTATCTCTTTGGCATTTTCGAGCCTCGGTTTGGGAGGTTTGGTGAACGCACCCGAAAGTGGAGGTAAATATTACGAATTCGGCAGGCTAGTGCTTGGCAATGATGGATTTTGCGTCATCAAATGGCGTCTAGGCCCATTTCAACACGATTCAATTGAGATTTACCCAAGCAGCGACCGAGTTTACTTTTCATATTCGCATCATGTGCCGGCTTGCGAAACTTATTGGATAAAACGAGGTCATCCGTGCGGTTTCGAATCCGAATGGCAATGCCAGCAGCATGATGCCTATTATCATGGACCGCTCCATTGGCCTTCCGATGCTTCGCTAAATGACTTTGAAACTCCCGTAGTGACAAGTGTGCTATCGTTCCCTCGCTGGTACACCGCAATGGGGTTGATTTTTCCCATAATTCATTGGGCCTGTGGGCCGCGCCGCCGTCGAAATCTTCGCCGTAGACACGGCCTGTGCATCCACTGCGCCTACGACCTCACCGGCAACGTCTCCGGCGTCTGTCCCGAATGCGGGACGAAAGCGCGTGCGATGGACAAATCAGAGCCAGAAGCGTGAGCGCCCGGCCAAAGGAGAGAGTTGTATCGAATGTCCAACAAGTATGATCCGTCGCTGATGCGCGGAGCTTTGACGGGACTGCGTTTTGAACTTTGAACTTCCAACTTCAAACTTCCACGCACCGGAGCAATTCAACGTTGCCCTGAGCCAAGACTTGGCCGAGCTCGGGATTCCCGTCTCGCCGTCGCAGCTCGATGCCATGGCGCGGCACTATGCGGCCATGGTGGAAGCCAATCGCGAATTCAATCTCACTCGCATCACCGATCCGACCGAGGCCGCCGTGAAACATTACGCCGATTCGCTGGCGATGTTGCGGCTCGTAGAGGAGCGCGGCTGGCAAGTCGCGAGTGTGCTCGACATCGGCACCGGCGCTGGATTTCCCGCCATTCCCTTGGCGATCATGCGACCTGAATGGCGAATCACCGCACTCGATGGAACGAAGAAGAAAATTGATTTTCTGTCCAGCATTGCCAAAGAACTCAACCTATCAAATCTTTGCCCGATCCATGCTCATTCCGATCACTGGAAGTGCGGCACGGCATTTGACATTGTGACTGGCCGGGCGGTTTCAAAACTCGACGAGTTTATTCCTTCGGCCGTTCGATTAGTTTCACCCAGTGGGCACATTGTGGCCTACAAAACCGACCCGCTGCCTGAGGCGGAACAGAGTGCGACAAGTACACTGCCGGAGAAGTTATCCGTCGAATTGCCGTTTCGCTACGAATTGTCGATCGGCCAAGAGCGTTTGCGCCGCGCGTTGCACGTATTCACTACCTGCTAACCGCTCGGCCTCGCGCTCATCGCAAGAGTGGTTCCAAATTTGTTCCTTGGCGCTTGCTTGCAACTGAACCTTCTTCGTGCGGACTTCCGATAAATACGTTGTGAGCACGAACTTGGGAATCATTTTGGCTCGAGCGGGCAGCAAGGGGCTTCCCGACAAGTGCGTGCGCGATTTGCTGGGCAAATCAGTCATCGCGTACACGCTTGAACATGCCCGCGCGAGCCAACTGCTCAGCGCGATCGTGTTCACCACCGATTCTGAGCCGGCCAAGCGAATCGCACGGCAATTTGAAATTGAAGTCGTTGATCGGCCGGCAAAACTTGCGACAGATACCGCGACGGTTGACGCCGCGGCGCGGCACGCGGTCGAGACATGGGAATCGCTGCACCAGAAAACCGTCGACATTGCCGTGCTGCTTTACGGCAACATTCCTGTTCGACCTGATGGGCTGATCGATCGCGCAATCGAACATTTGATGAAGACCGGCGCCGATTCTGTGCGAAGTGTGGCCCCGGTGAGCAAGCAACATCCGGATTGGATTCATCGTCTGCACGGGGATCGCATGGAACAATTTCGCCCCAACAGCATCTACCGTCGTCAGGATTTGGAGCCGCTTTATTATCACGACGGGGCAGTGGCCGCCGTCACGCGAAAAGCGCTTTTCGGCGCGTTGCAAACACCAGACGATCATCAATCGTTTCTTGGAAAAGATCGACGTGCAATCGTGTGTGCGGCCGATGACGCGGTGGACATTGACGAGCCGGTCGATCTCTATCTTGCCGAGGCGATTTTGCGGCAGCGACTGAATCATCCGAGGCCGCAACCATGAGCGATACGTGCGCAAAGACAATTCGACTTGGCAACCGAATCATCGGCGAGAATCAACCCGTCTTCGTGATCGCTGAGGCCGGCGTGAATCACGATGGAAGCGTCGAAGAGGCGTTTCGATTGGTCGATGCGGCCGTTGATGCGAAAGCCGATGCGGTGAAATTTCAGGTCTTTCAAGCATGCGATTTGACAACGCCTTCCACTCCGACGGCGAAATACCAGAGTTCAAGCGCTGAAGGTGCGAAGTCTCAACGCGCGCTGCTTTCGCGGCTTGAGTTGTCGATCGCAGATTTTGATCGCCTCAAGAAGAAATGCGATGAACGGAAGATCATTTTCTTGGCGACTCCGTTCGGCACGGAAGAACTTGATATCGTCGTCCGTCTCGGTGTGCCTGCGATCAAAATTGCATCGACTGATCTCACGAACACGATACTCCTCGCGGCGGCCGCACGCACCGGTTTGCCGTTGATTCTTTCGACCGGTGCATCGACGCGAGAGGAGATTTGTAGCGCAGCCAAATTGTTGCGCGATAAAGAAGCACACGAAAGAACAACATTTCTGCATTGCGTCAGCGCGTACCCCACGCCGATCGACTCGCTCAATCTGCGTGCAATTCGAAAAATCCAGGCGCTTACCGAGCGTCCGACGGGCCTGAGTGATCACAGCACGAGCATCGACTCCGGCGCATGGGCAGTGGCCGCCGGCGCATTTGTAATTGAGAAACACTTGACGATGGATCGCGGGGCGAGTGGTCCGGATCATGCCATGTCCCTGTCACCGCATGAATTCACCGAATACGTGGCGAAAATTCGCGAGGTTGAACGAGCACTCGGAACTGGCGAGGTCGGATTCCAACCGCTAGAGGCCGATGTTCGCGCTGTGGCCCGCCGCAGCGTGGTGGCAAATCGATCGATTTCACGCGGTGAAAAAATCACCTCCGATGCGATTACTCTAAAACGACCCGGCACCGGAATTCCCCCCAAGGACTTCCAACAAGTCATTGGCCGGACCGCAAACCGTGACATTGTGAGCGATGCCGTGTTGTCGTGGGAAATGATTTCATGAGCGATCGCACGGCATCACGCACAAAGAAAATCCGACGCCGCGTCGCGGTGATCACGGGATCGCGAGCGGAATATGGCTTGCTCAAAACCGTGATGGAATCGATTTCTCGCCATCCCGCGCTGCGTTTGCAAACAATAGTCACCGGGATGCACCTGCTTCCGAAGTTCGGCATGACCATTCGCGACATCGAGGCCAACGGCTGGAAAATCGACGCCCGCGTGCGTATGCAGCGCGGCGATGATGATCCGCTCGACCAGGCAAAGGGTCTTTCGCGAGGAATCGCCGGCATCGCGGAAGCATTGCATCAATTGCGCACTCAAATCGTCGTCGTGCTCGGTGATCGGATTGAAGCGATGGCAGGAGCTCTTGCGGCCATCACGACCGGGAGATTTCTCGCTCACATTCACGGCGGCGACGTGGCCACCGGCGACATTGACGACAGCCTGCGGCACTCAATCACGAAATTGGCGCACCTGCACCTCCCCGCGACCGAAAGCGCGTCGCGACGAATTTTGCAAATGGGCGAGTCGGCGGATCGCATTCATGTTGTCGGCGCTCCGGGGCTGGATCGACTTCGCGAATTGCGAGATGAGCATTTCGTCGATCTCGCGAAACTGGCGCGTTCGGATGACAGACGAATGGCACTCATTGTCCAGCATCCGTGCGGCCGGTCAGCGACCATTGAACGCCGCGTCGCGGAGAACATCCTCAATGAAGTTGAAGCCGCCGGGTTAATGGCAACCTGCATCTATCCCAACACCGATCGTGGCCACCGCGGAATCATTGCGGCCATCACGACGCATACACAGCGAGCGAATCCCGATCGATTCAGGGTTGCGAAATCGCTGGATCGAGATGAATTCCTGCGGTCAATGTTGAGCGCCGAATTGCTCATTGGGAACTCATCGTGCGGAATCATCGAGGCCTCGGCCGCCGGCACGCCTGTGGTCAACGTCGGCTCGCGCCAGAAGGGACGAGAACGCGGTGGAGATGCCATCCTCAACTGCGATGAGGATGCCGCATCGATCCATCGTGCCATTCGCGGCGCGCTCGCCCTCGGACCGATAATGCCGGCGTGCGATGTGTACGGCGACGGTCATGCAGGCGAACGAATCGCGGAACATTTGGCCACGATGCCGCTCACGGATGCATTTCGCCGCAAGACATTCGCGGACCAAACAATCCGCACCATGGAAAATAGTAGTATTAAGCCACGCGTGAGGGCTCCTCGATCAATCCGCGACCTCATGCCTGTTTGATCGCCTGACGATAACTCGAAAGCGTAGGCCCGCGGGGTCGTCGCCGCGCAGAAAACACTTGAGGACTTCCTATGGCCGTTGAAACAGCGGACAGAGCCAAAACCGTAGTGGACAAGGCGATCGCGTCGATCGGCGATATCGCCACGCTTCCCGAAGTCACGGTCAAAATCATCGGAATTGTCGAAGACCCCAAGAGCACGGCCCGCGATCTGCACGAGGTCATCAAGAACGATCCGGCTCTCTCGGTGAAAGTTTTGAAGGTCGTCAATTCGGCGTTCTATGGACTGCCCGGACAAGTCGCGAGTGTCGATCGTGCGATCATTCTTCTCGGTCTTTCCGCGGTGAAGAACATCGCCATCGCGGCCTCCATCGCGCGGCTCTTCAAGGGCAAGCGAATCTCCGATCAATTCAGCGCCGCCGATCTCTGGCGGCACAGTCTTGCGGTGGCCGTGCTGGCTCGCGCGATAGGCAAGGCCGCTCCGCACGCCGTCATGCCTGATGAGCTGTTTGTCGCGGGTTTGATCCACGACATCGGCACGCTGATCGAGCGACAGAGTTATCCCGATCACTTCGCCGAAGCCATTCGAAGTTGCTCAGAGAATGGCCGAAACTTCCTTGAAATCGAGCGCGAGCTGATCGGCGCTGATCATCAGGCCTTTGGCGTGGGTCTCACCACGAAGTGGAAGTTCCCGCGCCATCTTCGCGCCGCGGTCGGGTTCCATCACAATCCCGACGCCGTCAGCGCCGAACTCAAGAACATCGCCTCGGTGATCCACATCGCCGATGTGATGGCCTGCCAGGAAAAAGTGGGCTTCTATCTGACCTCGCAAAATGATCAGATTGCACCGGCGATCATCGAATCGCTCGGCATCCCGCAGGCCGCGATCGACGAAATCCGCGCCGCCCTTCCCGAACACCTCGCCGACGCCGAGGCCACGCTGACGGCGTAGCCGGGCAGGCAATTCCGCAAATATCGAAACATCGAAACATCGGAACATCGAAACACGGGGAGCGTGAAAATTCTCTTTGCGCTGCCACTGAACGCGCCGAGGCGATTTGTCCCGCTGCATTGTCGGGAAGCGAAAGGCCGGGATGGTCGGGTTTGGCCCATGGCATTTTTCGTAAGGAATAACGTCGGGGGTGATCGATGAATTTCGGAATTCGGCGAACGGGGGAGCGCGGAAACGTCAATCAATTCGGGATTGAAGGTTTACGCGGGTGCCCCATCTTTCACGAGGCGAAAGGTGGGGGATGGATTGAATCCAGAGGGATCGCGCGGATTGAAGGCGAAGAAATCGCGCCCCCAGGTTGCCCAGGACGCAACCCGGGCCACCCACCAAAATAGTCGATTTTGGACTATTCCAAGTTGGCATCCAGCATGGTCCCCCGAGGCGGTTGGCAGCGCATGGACAAGTCCATTCACTCGAAGGAATACCAGGTGTTCCTTCGCCACCTGCGCCAAGCCCGGAAGAAGGCCGGCCTGACGCAGATACAGCTTGCCCGGCGACTGTCCGAGACCCAATCGTTCGTGAGCAAGTGCGAACGCGGTGAGCGGCGGCTGGATATCGTCGAAGTGCGGCGCATCTGCACCGGTTTAAGATCGAAGGAAGATCGTCTCGCGATGTTTTGCAAAGAACGATACTTCGGGAAGAACGGCGTCTTCTGGCAGGCATAGTTGCTGACTTGAGTATGCTCCGAAATTTTCCGACACGGCGCGTTGCGATAGTTCTCTTTTCAGCCGAGGAGAAAGTATCAAGCGAAAATCGTCGTCGAATGAAATAAGGCCGCGATCAAACGCAGCATCATGTAGTCGTGAGAGACAAAGCCCATTTCGGATGTTCAACCGATTATCGGGGTCTTTGCCCCAAGGCACGATATGAGAAGCGACAAGCAACTCACGAACACTCAATTGTGTAATTCCGCACCGACCGCCGAAGTTATTCACCACGGCTTCGCGGAAATATTCTTGGCCTCTACGAACCTTGATATTTGTAACGACCTCAGTAGCTCCAGTGGGAGCACGCCGTCGTACTCGTATTCCCTCGCCCGGCAAGATTTCAAGTTCGCTTCCTTCTCGGACTTCAAACAATTCACGCAAGGCTTGTTCGCTGACGGGAACGAGTTCGTTGGGATTGGCATGAAATTCATTCCACACGCCCTTGTCGAGTGCGCTCGAACCTTGAAGACCTCTGATCCCTCGCAACTTGAGCGCCGGATCAAGGGACGCAAAGTTGCAGAGCTTCATCGCAACGCTATTCGCCCCGCGCCCAAGCCTTGCGGCGAGTGCCACAATCGCGGGTTGGCGGGAATGAAGCTGCCCGAACGTAAGTTTGTGATAAAGATTGAGCGAGACAAGCAATTCATCGTGCGTCCATCTCTTGCCAACTGCCATTGCACAAGGTTACCAAAATGGAACGGTCGATCAATCAGGAGTAAGAAATGACAACTGCGTCGACAATAGACACCCCTGATCCTGCCGCTGTTTTCGGTGCGGCGATTTCGCTCTGGAACACGTGTCGGCGCTACGACCGGCGATCACCGGTATCCATTCACTGCGCTCATTTGGATCGCCGACCATCGGGTGGAAACCAACGACGGCCGGACGGAGTCAACCTCAGTGAGACTTACAATGGCATGGACGAATTCATGAGGGTCGTCATGAAGGTCGCCAACTTGTTCGAGGATTGGGCGTGTAAACATATTGAGTTCGATGAAACCGAAGAGGTATGGCCGTACCTCTTGGAAGATAAGTTTGGCGAGGCCTGCCTTGCCGTTATGCGCATAGAAATGCTCGATCACTTCGATGAAGAAGCCTGCTTGGCAGCGGCCATTCAGCTTCGACTGCCAATCAAATTATCAAAGGGACTGCATGTCCAAGTTGATGTGAAGGTCACAAACCCGGTGAGCGGTTCGGCATTTCGTGAATTTCGCATACAAACCGTTCGCGTAACAAGTGATCTTGAATCTGTCGAACCGTATGTCGTGGGCGACTATCCATACGATGACAACTACGGAGAACCCTATTTCGGAATATTTGGCGTCGACAATACCGGATTACTCGAACACATTACGGACCGCGGGACCTACGGCGATGCCGTCGCCTTGGTTCAGAAACTCGCGCCGAATGCCTGTATTCCAACATTCCCAAACGTTGAACCAGCACATGATCCCGCAATCAATCGGGAAATCATTGATTAAGTCAACGTCAGAACTGGTCCGTGTTTGCCAAACCGGATTTTGTGTTTCCCAAGCTGCGGCTGGCCGTGTTCGTGGATGGGTGTTTCTGGCACGGATGTCCGAAGCATTTCAACATGCCGGTGAGCAATGGCGAGTTCTGGAAGCGAAAGCTGGAGGCCAATAAGCGGCGCGACCGGCTGGTGAACCGTACCCTGCGAAGCCGGCGCTGGCGCGTGCTGCGGGTGTGGGAGCACGAACTGACTCGCAAGGGGGAGGCGAAGTTGCATCGGCGTGTTCGGAAGGCGATGGAGGGGTTGTAAAAGCCATTACCCGCCCCGTAAACGGGACGGCTCAGAACAATTTGCTGGCGGGTGAAACCCGGCTTGCCACTGACCCCCTGCTTCGAGCTTCCGCCTTGGGCGCTCTCAGCCCTTGGTAAGGGGGACAGTGGAAAGAGAATCGATGCGCTCACGCGAGATTCTTCGCGTGCGCTCAAAATGACGGTGCGGGTTGCAACGCGATTTACCCGCCCCGTAAACGGGACGGCTCGGAACAATTTGCTGGCGGGTGAAACCCGGCTTGCCACTTTGATCAATGAGAGTCCTCGCGCTCCCGTGCGAGATTCTTTGCTGCGCTCAGAATGACGGTCCGCTTCCTCACGGGCGCGGCTCGGAAAAAACGCGGCGGCGGGTGAAACCTGTCCTACCTCTGACCCCCTGTGGTCCCCCTTGGTAAGCTAGACGGCAAACCGCTTCCTCACGGGCGCGGCTCGGTAAGACTACCGCAGATTTTCGGGGTTCAGGCCGAGAAGGTCGGGCGTGGTGAAGCGGCCGGATTTGCGGATCACTTCGTTGTCGAAGCGGATTTCGCCGCCGCCGTGGGCGTCGTCCTGCATGCACACCATGTCCCAGTGGATGGCGCTGCGGTTGCCGTTGTCAGCGATTTCGTAGGCCTGACCCGGTGTGAAATGAAACGAGCCGGCGATTTTTTCATCGAAGAGAATATCGAGCATGGGCTCGGTGATGAAAGGATTGAAGCCGATGGCGAACTCGCCAATGAAACGGGCGCCTTCGTCGGTGTCGAGGACTTTGTTCAAGTGTGCGGAGTTGGTGCTTGTGGCCTCGACGATGCGGCCGCCCTTGAACGCGAGTCGCACATTGTCGTGCACTGTGCCCTGATAGATGGTGCGGGAGTTGAACTGGATGCTGCCGTTGACGCTCTCGCTGACCGGAGCGGTGAAGACTTCGCCGTCGGGGATGTTGACCTTGCCGTCACATGGAATCGCGGGGATGCCCTTGATCGAGAACGCGAGATCGGTGCCAGGCCCGGTGATGTGCACGCGATCGGTGCGCATCATGCGATCGACGAGCGGCTTCATGGCCCGAGCCATCTTCGCGTAGTCCATAGTGCAGACGTTGAAGTAGAAATCTTCGAAGGATTCGGTGCTTTTGCCGGCTTGTTGAGCCATCGCGGGGTGCGGCCAGCGGAGCACGACCCAGCGCGTTTTGGGCACGCGGATGTCCTGATGCACGCGTTTCCAGATGGTGTTTTGATAGAGCTTGTGGGCGTCGGGCGGGACGTCGGAAAGCTCGGCGATGTTGTCGCTGCCGCGGACGCCGATGTAGGCCTGCACGTTGGACATGCGGAGGACTTCGGCGTCGGCGATGAGATTCATTTGTTGCTCAGAGCCGTGGACCATGAGCGCTCTGGCGACGCGGTTGCTTTTGAGGGTGACGAGCGGATCGGCCCCTGCGGCGCGAGCGGTGCGAACGAGTTCGCAGGTGAATTCGTGCGGCACGTCGACGGCCTCGATGAGCAGTTTCTCGCCGCGTTTCATGGCGGTGGAATAATTCACGAGCACGTCGGCGAGTTTCGTCCAGCGAGGATCAAGCATCATGCGGCTCCTTGAGAAAGATGTTGCTCATCTTACAATCATTCGCATGAGAAACGAAATAGTGCGACACAGCTATCAAAGATCGTCTATCCAACGCCTCGGACTTGCATTCATTGTATTCATGGCGACGCGGCCATTTGCCTCCTTCGCTGACGATTGGCCGCAATGGCGCGGGCCGTCGCGCGACGGAGTTTGGCATGAAAGCGGCCTGGTGCAGAAGTTTGATAAGCCGAAGCTGGATCCGCTGTGGCGGGCGGAAATTTCAAGCGGATACAGCGGGCCAACGGTGGCTGAGGGCCGAGTTTATGTCACAGATCGCGTGGTCGAGCCGAAGCAGATTGAACGCGTGCATTGCTTTGATGCGCGGACAGGCAAGAAAATCTGGGATTATTCGTATGACTGCCCGTACAAGGGTATCGGATATGACGCTGGGCCGCGAGCATCGGTGCTAATCTACGACAAGAAGGCGTATTCAATCGGGGCGATGGGGAATCTATTCTGCTTCGATTCCGCAAGCGGCAAGGTGATTTGGCAGAAGGATTGCAATAAAGAATATCACATCGAGATGCCTGCCTGGGGGATTTCGGCCTCTCCGATCATTGAAGGCGATCTGTTGATCACGCAGATTGGCGGCGCGGATGGCGCGTGCTTGGTGGCGTTTGATCGCAACACAGGCGCGGAGAAATGGCGGGCGCTCAAAGACAAGGCCTCATATTCTGCGCCGATTGTAATTGATCAGGCCGGTAAGCGCGTGTTGGTTTGTTACACGGGCGAGAATGTGGTTGGGTTGAATCCACAGACGGGCGAGGTCTATTGGAAGCAGCCGTTTCCGCCGCGGCAGATGGTGATTGGGATTTCTGATCCCGTGCGAGATAAAGACCTGCTGTTCACCACGAATTTCTTCGACGGATCGTTGATGCTCAAGCTTGATTCGCAGAAGCCGGCGGCGGAGAAGTTGTGGCAACGTGCGGGCGTCGATGAAAAGACGACCGACGCATTGCATTCGATCATCTCCACGCCGATTCTTGAGGGAGATTCCATTTATGGCGTGGACAGCTACGGCGAGCTTCGATGTCTGAACGCCCGCACCGGAGATCGTGTTTGGGAGAATCTGGATGCCGTACCCAAGGCCCGCTGGGCGACGATTCACTCGGTGCGAAATGACGACAAGGTGTGGATGTTCAACGAACGCGGAGAACTGATTATCAGCGCCCTGTCGCCGATAGGCTACAAGGAAATAAGTCGGGCGAAGCTTATCGAACCGACGACCAAACAATTGAGCCAGCGCGGCGGGGTGTGCTGGTCGCATCCGGCCTACGCGAATAAGTGCGTCTTCGCGCGGAATGATAAAGAGTTGATCTGCGCGGATTTGTCGGGGCATTGAGCGAGGCCAAAAACGCACTGGCGGGCAAGCCGCCAGTGGCACCCGAAACCTGGCGCATCAAGAAGCGTCCTGCGTGTTAAGACTGGAGTTGGTTCGCGCGGCACATAATTGGCGTTCCTGATTCTCTATGTCGCTCCGGCGGTTAACTCTTTGCAGGTTACGGCTTTGGTGTCGAGTGCTGCGACGATAAGGCGGTCGAAGAGACAGGCTTCGATCCATCGGCGATTGGCCCGATAGGTGAACTCCGCCAGGTATTCATCCACATGTTTGGGCGACACCCA
>JACQFE010000054.1 GCA_016200265.1 Planctomycetota bacterium
TACCTGGCGGAGTTCACCTATCGGGCCAATCGCCGATGGATCGAAGCCAGTCTCTTCGACCGCCTTATCGTCGCAGCACTCGACACCAAAGCCGTAACCTGCAAAGAGTTAACCGCCGGAGCGACATAGAGAATCAGGTTTTCCTTATGCGACCCGCGCTGCCACGCGGGTTTCGCATTTACTGGCGCACTTAATTCACCGCGTGTTCCGCCAAATACAGATCCAAGGTCGATTGCCGCCAGCGCAAACCGCGGCCTAGCCTGACGTCCGGCAGAGGGAATCGTTTTGCGGCCATGTTTCGCCTGACCCACCTGTCGGACACCTCGAGATATCTGCAAACGAACGCGACTCCGCGGAGTAGATCGAGATTCGGTGTTGATTCGAGTGTTTTCCGCGCGGCGGGTTGTGCCATGTCGGTTGCGTGTTTGAAAGACTTCAAACATCACCCAGCCTTCCGGCGATGTGCTTCACCAGCGCCTTCGCCCAAACAAGCGATTGGGCCCATCGGCCAAGCGATAGGTCCCGTAGCAGGTGTCCGACTACCAATCATACGAATCCCAATAATTATTGGCGCTACCTCCGGGGTGCCATGGGCGGCTTGTCCGCCCGTACCAGTACTGGCAGGCAAGCTACCAGTGGCACTCACTGAAACCGAACCGCGCCATTAATTTCTGGAATTGGTATCAGAGATCCGTTTCATCCGGTTGATTTGTTCTCATGTTGTATGGACATGAGTCGCGTGCGACTCTGACTTGGTAGTCAAAAACCGCATTGGCATGGCCGAAAATGAGGTTTGAAAAATATCGCGCGCCTACATGCGCGCCGCGCAATTAGTCGTCGTCGGTGGGATGGAATTCGCGATACTCGTCCTCGGCTTCTATCTCGCCGTCCTTGGAGCGACTGCCCCTTGGCCTAGACTTAGCGTCGCATGCTTTCAGCGTGTCGCGGACATGATTCCATTTCTGAGCCCTCGAGTAAAGCGTATTGCGTTTCACGCCGATTCGCTTGGCTAGTTCCGTGGGCGAGATCTTCGGTTCCTGAAACAAGATGGCAAAGGCGAGCGTTGCCTTGTCGATTTCTGGGGTTCCAGGTTGGTAAGATTTTCCAGGCGGGGTCGCTTTCAAGACATCATTAGCCCGAAGTGCCAGCACGATATCTTGGATTGTCTGGGCAAATACCATCAATGCGTCAAAAAGATTGAAATCGGAACCGCCATTCTTGAATTCTTCAAATTTCCTTTCGACGTAATCCAGCCGATCCCGCACCCGCTGTGCAGCTAGGGGCGCCGTGACAAAAAGCCGGTTCCAGGCGGCATCTGCTGCCGCGTGGGGACGGAAAAGCATCCACGAACAGGAATTAAGCAGCCCCTCTTTCTTGAGCAACGCGTGAATCCGTTCTACCCAATCAAGAAACGCCCGCTGGTCGCTCAAGCAACGTCGCGTTTTGGGCTGAGTTTTCCGTTGAAACACTTTGTTGTTGATGTGGTTCAAGTATTCAATGGCCTTTGGCGGGAAATAACGTAAGCATCTTCCAAAACTCTCAGGATCTTTGCGAATTACCGAAAGTTGCATGGCCTTGGCTATGTAATAATGAGAGGAACCATTCTTCGGACAAGTTTTCAGTTTTTGCAGGTCGTCCGCCATGCGCCAAAGTTCTGTCGTATCGACGACTTCTATCCCTCCTGAGGAATCCATTATTCCCGAGCTACTGATGTACTGAGTCAGGAACGAAGTGCTTTCTTCGGGATCGTCATCTTGAACATTTGCATGGCGCTTTGACATGCTAAGAATTCAGTTTCCTCCTTCTCGAATTTCTCGGCGGCCTTCGCCGAAAACACTCTTGCGTGGAGACTATTTGTTTCGCCCCAAGTCAGCGCTGATCGCCGTGAATTGGTCAATCGCCGCCTGGAGATCCTCGACAATCTCATCGGCGATCACGTCGGGATCGGGGAGGCTGTCAGAGTCCTCAAGGCTCTCGTCCTTGAGCCAGAACACGTCGAGGCTCACCTTATCGCGCTTAAGAATTTCGTAGTAATCGAATGCCCGCCACCGGCCGTCGGGGTTTTTTTTCTCGTCCCAAGTCGCCTTACGTTTGTGGCGGTTATCCGGACAGAAGCACTCCACAAACTCATCGAGGTCGCGTCGTTGCAGCGGATTGGTCTTGAGCGTGAAGTGCATGTTGGTCCGAAGGTCGTACACCCACAGCGTCTTGGTCCAGGGCTTCTCGCTGGCAGGCTTGCGGTCGAAGAAGAGCACGTTGGCCTTGACGCCCTGGGCGTAAAAGACTCCGGTCGGCAGCCGCAGAAGCGTGTGAACCTCGCATTCGTGCAAAAGTTTGCGGCGAATCCGTTCGCCAGCTCCGCCCTCAAACAGCACATTGTCGGGTACGACGATTGCCGCTCGACCGTTCATCGCCAACAGCGTTTTGACGTGCTGCACGAAGTTCAACTGCTTGTTTTTGGTCGAAGTCCAGAAATCATCGCGGACGATCACGTCGTCCTGCTTCTCCGACTCGCCTTCCTCGTTCACCACGGCCACGCTGCTCTTCTTGCCGAATGGCGGGTTGGTTAGAACTATTGAGAACTTATAGCCGGGGTCGGCCTTGAGGCTGTCGCCGACGGTGATCGGGCTTTCTTCGGGGTCGATTCCGTGCAAATATAGGTTCATCACACACAAGCGTGCGGTGTTGTCCACGATCTCCCAGCCGCGAAGCGCCTCATTCTTGAGATGCTTTTTTTCATCCGGGTTTAGCTTGTTGTGCCGCGAAATATGTGAGTGTGCGGCGAGTAGGAATCCGCCTGTTCCGCAGGCTGGATCGCAGATTTGATCCGCGGGACTCGGACCCATGCAATCGACGATGGCCTCAATGAGCGGGCGCGGCGTAAAGTATTGCCCGGCCCCGCTCTTCACGTCCTCCGCGTTTTTCTGGAGCAGCCCTTCGTAAGCATCGCCTTTCACGTCGGCATCGAGCGTGAGCCACTTCTCGCGGTCGATGAGGTCCACGATGAGTCGTCGCAGCTTGGCCGGGTCCTGTATCTTGTTCTGCGCCTTGCGGAAGATGATACCCAGCATCCCCGGCTTCTTGCCGAGTTGCTCGAGGCTGTGACGATAGTGGACTTCGAGGTCATCGCCGTCTTTGTTCAGAAGCGCCGGCCATGCGTATTCACGTGGGATGATGCTGTCCTTCTTGAATGGCGGCTTGGTCCGCTCGTCGGCCATTTTGAGAAAAAGCAAATACGTCAATTGCTCGACGTAATCGCCGTAACTCATGCCGTCGTCGCGTAGGACGTTGCAGTAGTTCCAGAGCTTCTGGACGATTTGCTGGGAGTGGTTGCTCATGGCGGCTTACCTGATTTCGGGTCGACCCAGATGCGAGTGAGCTTGGCCGGGTGCAGATGGTCGAAATCTCGATCGGTCGTCAACAGTGTGGCTCCGGTCACCTTGGCTGCCGATGCGATCCACAGATCATTCTTCCCCATGTTGCGAGCACCGTCCGCGTGTCGCTGCGATGCGACATCCAACTCGGCGTACGCGGCAAGAATCTCGGAATTGTTGATGTCGATCAGAACAAGTTCGTTGAGAAGTTCCTCAAGCGATGCGGCTTTTCTCTTGCTCCAACGCAGCATCGCTGCCAGTGAAAGCACCTCGCCAACCGACACAACGCAGATCAGAGGCTTGAATGCGGATGCCAACAACCCATACGTTTTTTCGATGTGATCGCCCAGCGGACCCGCCCGCACATACGCAACCAGAATGTTCGTGTCGAGCAGGTAGTGCGGTGCGTTCGGCATCAGCCAAGTTCCTTTAGGGCCGCAAGCAATTGTTCCTCACTTTCGTCCCCCGGCCACTTGCCAAACACGGCGTTCGCCCCAGTCGTCGAGGATTGGGTTCTCCGCATCCTCTTTGGGTCGAACGAGCGGGCCGCAGCGGTCGGAACTTTTGAGAAAAAGTCGTCGGACTTGACCGCCTTCTGAAGCCCCTCCGTGTCGACCCGTAACAATGCCCCGGATGGCCGAAAGACCGCAACTCCATCAATGACAACCTGTTGTCGCCAGAGTTGACCTAGTACGGCCGCGTCGCCTCCAACCCAAGCACCGCGAATCCGCTCGCCGGTGCCGACGATCAACTCAAATACTTGATCGCTGTGACGGATCATGTCGAGATTGCCCGTAACTCGAACACGTGCCGATCTGGGTGTTTCTTTTCGCAGCGAAACGGCAAGTTCCGTAAGTTTGTGGTCAATTCGTGGTGGTCGAGTTGTGGGTAATCGGTGCCCTTGAATTGTGATCGACGCGATGCCCCGATCGAAAACGGGATGTTCAAGTTTTCTGAAGCATCCTAGCAACGGCGGATCAAAACGTTCGCTGTCCCGCGTTCTGTTAGCGATATCGTGAAGCATGTCACCGAGAAGATCAAAACCCGTGTCGCCCTGGTCGGGTTGCTGCCCAAATAATTGGCCTTCCCGATAGACTTCCTCGGCCGCGTCGCCGAATTTCGGCGCCTCGAAGAACAGCTTCGTCGTCTCGTCGTCGGCTTTGTTCTGTTCGATGAAGCGAATATCCGTTGCCCGTTGCAACCACTCCGGCGGTCGCCCGCGCAACCGGCTCGCATGATGGAAAGCCATGCATACAGAACCGCCAACCAGTCGAGCGATGTTGGTCAATATGCTCCCCACGACCACTGGTGGCAGCCGACCTCCCGACTCCTTTGGGCCCTTCAGCGTGAGAATGTGGTTTTCTGTGACGATGTTGCACCTCCCTTCGCTGAGCTTGAATCGGCAGCCTTGACCGTCCGGCTTCAGCGAAGCCCTGTCTCATTCTATCGCCGCATTCGAGCGTCGTCGCCGCGACGTTCCCCGCGGACGCTTGGAATCTGAGCCCGCCCGTGATTTGGCCCGTTCGGAGCGGATTCGGTCGAGGAGGACGCTGGCCGGTTCGTCGGTCGGGTCTTGGGGAACCAACTTACCCTCGAAGGCCCGTTTCAAGATGGATTGGCGAAGCCGAGATGCACGGTGCGAGTTTTCCGCGGTTGCCACGTTGACATTCGCGACACTTGAAAGCCGTTCATCCACATCCAACAACAATACCTCCTGCTCGGCAACTGGGGGGACCACGACTGGGATTTGGCGGATTGTTCCCATCGATAACGAGGGCTGGGCCACCGCTTTTGTGAACGACAAGGTTAGCCTGCGCCCAAGCGGTGAACGCAAGTAATGCTCCAAGTATCCAGGAAGAACGTCGACCGAATCAACACGGATCACTGCGATGTTTGGACCCAAGAAGTATTTGCGGTCGTTTGGTACTCTTGCGACATGCCCGACTCCAGCGCCTACGAACACCATCAGAAGTTCCCCTCCATGAAGCCATGATCTCTTGAGGTGCAACACACTTTCGGAAGCAATTCGGGGAAACGCTGTTAGTTTGAAGCCATTGGTCCAGCGTTCTCCGCCTTGATCACCGGTAGGTCGCCGTCATCACTGTATCGAACGTATCGGGTATACTCGAATCCAGCGAGCTTGGTGACGAACGCGATTACGTCAACAGTTGCCCAGCACCAGCCGACCGGTAGTTGAGGTAATTCCTTCGTATCCGGCAGGCGTGCCTCGCGGTACTTTTTCTTCCACCGATCGTCGGTGGGTAGTTTGCCCTTGGCCTGCATCTTGGCGAGTTCGGATAGTTCCCAGCGGCGGCGGCGTTCGGTGAGGATTCGCTTGAGAAGTTCGGAGGCCGGTTCCACGTTGGGATGCTCGGCCCGCCAACGCTCCGTGAGCCGGCCCTCGACGGCGGCCTTGAGCACGGCGGCCTTGTATCGCCGCAGGTTCGCCTCGACCCACTTTAACGCGGCCACTCCCGCGTCCAGCCGCGTGAACTGTTTCTCGATTTCATCGACAATTCGTCCCTGCTCAGCGAACGACGGCAAGCCGATGTCGAATCCGAGAATCATGCTCTTTGTGAGCGCTTGGCGAGTGGCGCCAACTTGCTGTTCGCCAATCGTGCTTTGCATTTCAGGACTGGCGAGGAAATGAGCAAGAAATCCAGAGTTCAACACCGACTTGGGTCGAATGATGCAAACATGCTGATTTACGCGGGCACCTTCCATCGCTTCTGGAGCAATAGTAACTCGTCCGATCGACGCACCCGTAATGTTTAGCAGAACGTCGCCAGCCTGTACCCTCGCTCCATCAAGGCCCTTCGCCTGCGTTTCATCTAGAAAGACGAGACCGTCTTTTCGGAAACCATCAAAATGCACGTTCATAGATAGGATCAGGGGGATCCCGGTGTGGTGATAGGTAGTTTTTCCGCCTGTCGGTGTTGCGCCTGAACCCACATGGATCGAGAGATCGGCAAGTTTGATACTTTCCCAGAGCCTCACGCCGCCAATACCTCGTTGAGTTCGTTGAGTAGCTTGGTCAAGTCGTCTTTGAACAACTCGTACGCCTTGCCGATACCGCCCGCCTCATTGAAGGGAGTGTACGCGAAATCGTCGGGCGCGATGCTCATGCTCGCGGCAATGTGGTCGCGGATCAATTCCGGCCAGCGAAGTTGGTCCGGCGTGAAAGACCGACCTCCGGCCTGCTGCGATTCAAGCCAGCGGTCGAACCGATCATGTACCACGTCGGCGAACGGCGTAAGTGTGTTGTCTTGATGCAGGGCGAAGCGGATGACTGAGACGATGTCGGTAAGCTGTCGTCCGCCGTCTCCACGAACTTTGGATTTTTCGAGGGCCTGATACGCCTGCCAGAGTCTTTCGGTGGTCAGGCCAAGCGGCGGCTTTTCGATGGCCTTGGCGAGTTCCTTGATCTCATTGAAGGTGAGTCGCCGCCGATACGGCTGGCTGTAAAGAACCTGCAAGGCCGTGATCGCGTCGTGGTGCTCGGCGATGAATTTTTCGAATGACTCGACGATGCCCTTGGCGCGGTCGAGAGATTTCGCGTCGAAGCCGGCGTCGAGGACTTCGTCCTGACTGACCACGTCGATGGTCTGGATCGTGACCCGGTGCAAATCGACGATCTTCTCGCGCAGGTCGGGCTTGTGCAGCGGCTTGACGGCCTCTTTGATAAGTGATTCCGCAGCTTTTTTGATCTGGTCGTCGCTGGGCTGCCCCGTTTTGTTGTCAGATTTAGCTCGTTCAATGTGTTGGTCGGCATCGAGAGCGGCGAACATCGAACCTGTGATGCCCGAAAGTGACGCTCCTCCGGAGGCTTCGACGAATTCGACTTGCTGTTGCTTGTTGAGCCGCTGATTGAGCCGAGCCAGCCGCCCCGCCAGCGATGAAACGACATCCTCATCCGTGCTGCCGAAGGCGACGGCTTCCAGAAGTTTTTCAAGCGACACCGTCGGCTTGCGTTCCAGAGGACGCGATTCGGACTTTGCGGCCTCGCAAACGCCGACGGCATCGACGATGACGAAATGGTCCTTGGCCTTGGCGTCGGAGGTGACGGCCTGGAAGTCGGTGTCGCCGATGACCCGAACGCCCCGGCCTTTCATCTGCTCGAAGAAGATGCGGCTCTTGACACTGCGCATGAAGAACACGATTTCGAGCGGCTTGATGTCCGTGCCCGTGGCGATCATGTCCACGGTAACGACGATGCGAGGGTTGTAGCTGTTTCGGAATTCGGCGATCAAATCTTCGGGGTCCTTGCCGGTCGTGCGATAAGTGATCTTCTGGCAGAAGTCATTGCCGCGAGCGAATTCCTCACGGACGATATCGACGATGTCCTCGGCGTGGGAATCGTCCTTCGCGAAGATGACTGTCTTGGGAACGTCAGTCCGGCCCGGAAAAATCTCGGTGAACAGCTTGTCGCGGAAGGTGCGGATGACGGTGCGGATTTGATCCTTGGCGACGACGCTGCGATCAAGGTCCTCGGAAGCGTAGAGTAGATCGTTGTCGAGTTCTTCGTACCACTTTGACCGCGTGAGCCGGTCGCGCTTATCGACCCAATTCTTCGCCTCCACCGTGGAGCCTTGGTCGGTGATCCTCGTGCGGATGCGGTAGACATCGAAGCCCACGTTGACGCCGTCTGCGACGGCCTGTTCGTGGTTGTATTCCATGACCAGGTTCTTGTTGAAGAATCCGATCGTCTGTTTCGACGGCGTGGCGGTAAGCCCGATGATGAATGCGTCGAAATAATCGAGAACCTGTCGCCAGAGATCGTAGATTGAGCGGTGGCATTCATCGGTGATGATGAAGTCGAAAGTCTCGATGGGGATGGCCGGGTTGTATTCGACTGGCGGCGGTTTCTTGAATAATGGCGGCCCGGCCTGAAACATCGACTGTTCTTCCAGCGTCGGGCCAGCTCCTCGCCCTTGAGCATCGAGTAGAGGCGCTGAATTGTGGTGATACAGACACGGCTTACGTCGTCAATGCGATTGCCGCTGAGGCGTTGGACGTTGTAAAGCTCGGTGAACTTTCGGCCATCGTCCGGCGTTTGGAACTGCTGGAATTCTTTGAGCGTTTGGCGGCCAAGGTTGCTGCGATCTACGAGAAACAGAATTCGGCGGGCGTTCGCGAATTTGATGAGCCGGTAAGAAGAGTTGACGGCGGTGAAGGTTTTGCCGGAACCGGTCGCCATTTGAATCAAGGCACGCGGATGATTGCGAGCCAGCGAGGATTCGAGGTTATGGATCGCGGTGGACTGGACCTTCCAGAGTTGGCCGTCCATGAGCGGCGGAAGGGAACGCAGGCGCCCTCGGAGTTGCGCGTTTTGATTGACCCATTCAAGAAGCGTCTCCGGCCGATGGAACGCGAACACTTCGCGGCTTCGGGAGTCTGGATCGAGTCGATTCGTGAATCGGGTTTCGACGCCGGTGCTTTGATAGATGAACGGGAGCGGGCGACGATATGCGGGTAAGTTCGGCGGTAAGCCCTTGCCATATTTATCCGTTTGAACTTCGACGCCGCTGAGCGTGTGGCCTTCGGGCTTGGCCTCGACGACGCCGATCGCTTTGCCGTCGGAGTAAAGGAGATAGTCGGCCTCATCACCTCCAAGGAGCGGGAATTCGCGAATCGCAACCCCGAGTTTGACGGTGAGGTCCGCTTGCACGCGGTCCTGCACGGCCCAGCCGCATGCGGCGAGCTTGCGGTCAATGTTCTTTCGAGCTTCCGTTTCGGGATTTCCGCTCATGTGTTTAGAATTTCGAAATTGGTGCGTCTATGTAAGGCACTTCCGACCCGCAGCAAAGCACAAGATTTCAGCGGATTCGGTCACAGAGGATAACCGGAATGACGCGGCTTGGTCTAGTCGGAGCAACACGGACCCGTACTTGCATAAGGTTCTTCGAATTTGTCATATTGACGGTGGATTGCAGCGTGGTGGTTTGCTGGTGCGCATCGTCAAGACAGCAGAGACCAACAGAATAAATATGACTAAGCAGTCTCGATGCTATCCGCCACCTGAAAAACCGAGGGCCAGAAATACAACGCCAACGATCCCCACGAGCATGCTCGCATACCAGATAGGTCGCCGAGAGGTTAGGGCGGCGATCGCCGATAAGGCAATTGCGATTTGCGTGAAGGTGACGCAATAGGCGAACGGATGATGTCGATGCATGAGCCGCTGCGACTCGTGCTCCTTCTCATCTCGCTGCCGCTCGAACTCTTTAGCTTTGGTTTCCAATTCAGTCTGCTCTCGTCGATAACGATCGGCCTCTTGCTGATATTTTCCGGTCTGGTCAGATCCCGGATGGTTGGCGGAGAGCAGGTCAACTGTTTGAATGGCCATGTGCGCCTTGAGACCTTTGGCTTGGAAAAAGGCCCATTCGTCCGAAGCGCGGGCCTGCAATTGCGCGGCTCTGATTTGCTCTAATAATGCTTCATTAGCAAGCGAGGCAGACTCCAGAGCGGCGATGGCGGCGACCACCGCTAGCATGGCCGTGCTCAGCGACACCAAGCGCATCCACCGACTTAGCTTCGGATCGGCGATCGAAGTTGCATGGTGATGGTGTGTTTTTTCAACGGCCTCGCACGCATCCCGCGGATCAAAATCGACTTCGTCAGGCACGGAACGTCAACCCTCAAAAGAGAAACGATCATCTAAGCGGGCAGCGAAGGAAACCGAACTGTGTTAGGCTCCGCCCTTTCCAAATTCCGATTCTGATTCTATGGATTACGGGCTGAATGGCCTAGCGACTCGCCGTCTCCGGGCCAAATCCTATCTTGGCAATGTTCTTCGTAAGGTATCGGGTTCACGAAAATAGTCGCGCCGCCAGTAAATGTAGAATGCAAATCCCCACCAACACAGGATCGAAACAAGGCTCGAAAGAAAAACTCCCTGATCAAGCATCTTCATGTCCAAATAAGACCCCATCTCGCTCGTCGAGCCGCTGGCGGCAAGGTAAGCGTTCCTGGTGCTCTTGTTCAAAAGCATTGCAAGTTGGTCCAGGCTGTAAACGATCGTGCCGGCAAAGAGGAGTTGATAACCCCATGTTCGCCCGATGATCAGACCTAGCCCGATGCTCAAAAACAGAATTACCTAGAAGAGGTTGTAACACAGAGCCACGGTTCCGGTTCGCATCGCCCCGAACAACGGGACGGCGGAAGTCAGCGAAGCGAGCGACACAACACCCGACAACAGGAAAAATCCACCGGCCGTCTTGATGGTGAAATTGCCTTTGCGCCGCGCCGATGGATGCAGGGGCCGCTGAGGTGCAATCCACTGGCCTTGCGTCGTACTTGCCGCGCCGCAAAATCGACACAAGATGGCGGTGTCCTGAATCTCTTCCGCACAGAAAGGGCATTTCACGATGAATTTCTTTCCCCGGATAACGTTGGAGGGCAGGTTGTCATGAGGGAAGCCTACCAATTGGCTGGTTTCGATCAAACCCAGCGCTGCTCGCGGATTTCCTGCGCAGCATGGTTGATTGCGTCGTTACCGAATCGGTCGCGAATTGCATCCATGGCGCGGTCCAGATTCGCACTGCGTTCGTCCTGTTTACCTTGGAACAAACTCAACTGTTCGCCGCCGCGATTGGAACGCTGTGAAACGACGATTTGCCGCGTTAGGAATGCCCTTCTACAACTAACGGCACGCAGACGGATATAACAATGTCAAAGTCGAAGAAAAAAATCAAAGCGGCAAAGGTCGATGCGTGGTTTGTGTACATCTTGCGTTGTTCGGACGGCTCGCTCTACACAGGCGTAGCAACCGATGTGAAACGTCGAAGCAAGCAGCACAACGCCGGGACTGCCTCACGGTACACCCGTAGTCGCCTCCCAGTCCGTGTGAACTATCAGGAGCCCCTTGCCTCTCGAAGCCTAGCGTTGAAACGAGAATGGGCGGTCAAAGCAATGACACGGTTGGAAAAGGAATCGCTGATACGACGAGCATCGCAAAGTAGTAGGCGACAAGAGCCGAAGTGATTGTGGGTTCGGCGACGATCGAGAATAAGTTTCTCGCCCATCAATTGTCGATCAGCGTATTGCCGAACTCTTGTGGACAATTTCATCAAGACGCAAACGCTGACCCGTAGTTGCACCGGCGTCTCGCGTTAACCCCAGGGTCTGCGAATTTCGCTACGACCCGTAAACTAGAAAGAATGCAACGCATCGGGTTACGATGCTGAGTTTTTTTTCAGAGTAGGCAGCGGTTTATGAAACCGCCGGCACCGTGTCTTAAGCCCGTGCTGCCGTTGATGTTGCGATTGTCGGCGCCACCATCATGCCGCCGTGCTTGCGCAATTGTGAAGACTTGGAGAGTACAAAATGGACACTGGTGCCATCGCAGTTAACCGGAGATTGTCGCTGTTTGCAACTCATATGCGTCTCGGTCAATCTCATTGCCGAAAAACCGAAGCTTGAATTCCAGGTTCCTAGGAAGTACCTCTTGGACATTGTTGTTGAATTCGACGTCGGCGATATTAGGCGGAAGTGCGTTCGCGCGTCCGTTGTCGCGGCAGGGTGAGCTCGCTTGCAAGTTAAAATCTCGGTTCGACAGACACTCGAATACCGGATTGTCCACACGGCGTGCGCTAGCATCGTCCATAATCGCGCATGCGCGTCGTGATGGATAGCGTAGATTCCTTGGCGAGCACAAGACTTAGTACTACAGTTGCGCATCGATGGAATCAGCCGATATTTGAGTGCTGGGTCATGGATGGCCCGCGAGGAGCGATATCGGCATGGAAGCTGGGACGGTACGGGGATGGTCGAAGCGGTTTGGTGAACTGGCGAATCGGGTGGGACCGTACTTCGCGCGTCATGATCTGCGATTTCAGGCAACGGGCTATCTTCGTGGCCTGCTGGGTTCGGTGGAGCGCAAGAACAGCTGGCAGTTGTCTGAGCACCTCGGGCACGAAAAGCCCTACGGCATTCAGCGCCTGCTCGGCCGGGCGAGTTGGGATGCCCACGAAGTTCGCGATGAGTTGCTTCGCTATGCTTCCGAGAATCTGATCGGCCCCGGTGATGCGGGTGTGCTGATCGTCGACGAGACCGGCTTCCTCAAGAAGGGCGACAAGTCGGTCGGAGTTCAGCGTCAATACTCGGGTACGGCCGGCCGCATCGAGAATTGCCAGATCGGGGTGTTCCTGGCGTTATCGGCCTCGCGTGTACGACTGGGCGGCGGCGAGGTACGGCGCTCCAACCGAGAAGGGACTGATTCGGTGGCTGCTCATTCGCCGGAACATCGAGACGCAGGAACAGGCGTACTATCTCTGCACCGCGCCAAAGCGAACCGCCGCAAGAGACCTGGCGATCGCCGCGGGGCGGCGCTGGGCAATCGAAGTCTGCTTCGAAACCGCGAAACAGGAGACGGGGCTGGATGAATATGAGGTCCGTTCATGGGACGGGTGGCATCGGCATATCACGCTGTCGATGTTGGCCTTGGCGTTCCTCACCGTGGTCCGATCCACTGCGGTGTCGCGAAAGCAGTCTCGTTCAAAAAGCGCAGCGAACTCATTCCGCTCACGGAACCCGAAGTCAGGCGACTCCTGATTCGAATCGTCTGGCCGCGGCTGAACCAGGATGAGCGAATCCTGATGTGGTCCACTTGGCGTCGAAGACACCAGGCTATCGCGAGACAGTGTCACTACAAGACCCGAAAACGAAATGCGCAACTGTAGTACTAAGAAACTATCTCAAAATGATAATCGCCAGAGTCGGCGGAACCAGAGCAGGGCACACGCCAGTTTGAGCAGGCCGAGGTAATTGCAGGCCTTCTTGTCATAGCGGATCAAGATGGCGCGGCACTTGCTCAGCCAGGCCA
>JACQFE010000047.1 GCA_016200265.1 Planctomycetota bacterium
AGCGGCGCGGAAACAGCGCAACACATCGCTTCTTGTCCCATGCAGCCCGACCCGAATTCACGGACTTCGTAGATGGAACTAGGCATGATGTCCGCGCCTGTCACGCGGAGCGGCTGCGTACCCAACGCCGCATTCCAATCCGTATAACTCGGCGTGCATTGCAAATGAGCGCATTTGAAATTCGTGTGCAGGATTTCAGATTCCGCGCAATCTTGTGGCGGTCCGACCCAGCGAGATTGACCTTCCCAAGCGGTGAAATTCAACGGCACCCAGACAAGATCTGGCGGCACCGGGTGGTAAAGGCTCACCAGCTTGACCTCGATGGCCGAACCTGCCACTTGTGCGTTTTCGCCCGCCGCAGGAACAAAAAAGGAAATGTATCGATTCTGGTCAGGCTCGCCGGAAATGGGCAGAGGCGAATCAGAAATCTCGCACCGAGACTGGGGACAACCAGCTACAGCAACGCCGGCGCAGCCAATATCCACGGTACCCGAACCGCGTGAACTTGAGTAACCCCCCACGCGAATCACATAGCATTCGCCAGCCTGGGCCTGCGAAACAGAAATCCCCGCGCCGCCCGTGGGCACACCGGTACACGATTCATCCTCAAATTGGCCGTTAACCAGATACTGGTTCCCGTTGTTAGCATCCGTCGGGCAGAAACTACAGTCGCCGGGTTTGTGGTACACCGCGAGCATCGAATCATACTCATGGCCTGTACCGCACATGCTGACAACCAGGGTGCAGTCAGCCAGAGCTTGATATCGGTACCAGACGTCACTGTAGATTATCGGACCCTCCTTGTAGTGAAGTCCGAGCTGTGGTCCATCCGTGTCCGCGCATTGTGTGTGAGTAACATAGGTTCCCGCAGAGGGAATCAGGTTGCCGATCGTGCTTGAGCAGTGATCGTTTGGCGCTCCACCCAGTTCGCAGCCGCTGCACGATGCGGATTGATTGTCCACGTCCCAAATCGTGTGCCAGGAATTGCAGCCTGCAAGTGTAGTCAGCGTACAGGTGCCATTCAGACAATCACAGCAACTTCGAACCACGTCGCCTGACGCATCGCGCGCCACGTTTCCATCCATACACCACGCGTAATCGGTGAATCGTTCGGAGCCTTGCTTGTATCCCAAACCAGAACCCGAAGCGGAATAATGATTCCCCTTCCTTCCACTTGCTGATACTTGATCCCAAAACCAACGACAGGTTGGACTCGAAGAATCCGGATCATTAGAAACCTCCAGCCAATAGATCCAGTTTCCGCCTGCGATGAGCCCGCTTACCGGAACATCCAAGATCAACTCGAATAGATAATCGGAGAGCGGTCCACCGGGCTGGTAGTCAAGCGCCCCTTCCGGAACAACGAGGCGACTCACCGAGGCCGCGCTTTCCGCAATCAGTTCACAAGGCAGTCCTTCAAAGTTGTCGTACACACGCGCGCGGAAATGATCGGCACTTACGCTTGCGCCACAGTCCAGCGAATCCCCGCTTGGCCATGCCGTCGAATCGAGATACCGCCCCCAGACGCAAAGATGCGACAGCTCCGAAGACAGCGGCACAAAATCGTCCGCGATCAGTGTTCCGGCGGATCCCAGCGACCGATTGCTCATCCCGCCAATCGCCGCATAATCCCAAGCCTGACAGTTGAACGACCCTTGGATCGAACACAGGGGACAAATCGGCGGCTGGGCAGGCTGTTGAGGCGTCCCCGCGCAGTATTGCGATGTCGAGCACTGATCGTCCGCGGCGCAGCTTTGTCCCGGAACGTTTGTGCTGCACGTCTCGCCAATGTTGCAGCAGACGCCGCCGTGGCAACGAACTCCGCCGGCGTAATTCCCACCAAGCGTTAGCTCACAGTCCGTCTGATTCATCGTCCCGATACTGTCGTCGCAAGCTCCGGCAGGCATGCAACAAACGCCCGTGCTGCACGGAGACGAATCGCACGAGTCAATCGCCGGATTGTGAAGCGGCGGCCCGAGGTAATTGCCGCCCTGTGTGGAACAATCCAATTCATTTTTCACCTCGCACGTGGATTGCATGCAACATGCGGCTGGGACACACGGATATGCAGTGACATGTAGCTGATACGGACCGTGGTAGCTCGGATAATCGGTGACAATTGGCAGGTAATAAGTCCCAGCACTTAATGGACCATACCAGGACCAATAATCCGCTCCCGAGCAATGCGGCGGTCCGGAACCGAAGGCCGGCTCAGGCGCACCGTTGATCAACGGCTGGTGCGGGTTCGGCGAAGGATTGAAGCCGGGATTGCACGTACATGATGGTTCCAATTGCCCATTCAGAAAGTTGACGTAGTGCCCCGTACAGCAACTGTCGACAAGAACGTACGCACACGCATCGATCGAAAACGATTCCCACCACAGTGTGTAAAAAGCATTGGCATAACAACCATCGTAACCGCAGAGTATGCATTCAAAGTCCGAGCTGTCCTGAGTCGCCCCGATGCTGTTTCCAGAAATGGTGATCCCAACCGGATCTCCGCCCGGCGGAGGCACATGAATCACATGAACGATTGCATCGCCGCATTGATCCGCACCTGTGCGAACCGGCTGTGGACAACACGTCTGAAGTGCCGCATCGTAGCCGCTGTCCGCGTCGCACAGTGTCCCCGCGCCTTGAAAGCTGCCGCCGCCCTGTTGGCACGTGAGTTGATCCAGTAGTGTGCAATTGCCGGTCGCTGGATCGCAACACGCGCCGGTCACGGCTGGTTGAACCACAATCGTGCCGCCGGGCAAGGCCGCACGACTTTCGGCGATCATGAGACTGATAAAAATGACGGTAACAACGATAGAATCGACAAGCAGGCTGGAAACGCGTTTAGGCCTCATCGCAGTTTTCCTCCATTACGCGAAATGCCCAAGCATTTTATTGAATCGCGGAGGCATTCACAAGATGGGAAACGCTACCGGTCGCGATGCGCATGGGTCGATCTTTGGATTCGATGCTGCGTAACGCCCTCGCGAACTGAAATCGAATAAATTCACTAAAATTTCGCGGCTCTGGCATGCCGCTTGCATACAATTCCTTAGGGCCTTCGCGAATGCGGATCGGTTCGCGGCCCGAAGAGGGCAATTCGGCATACAAAGGGCCAATCGAAAGGAGGACAGCAATGTCACTTCGCACAATTCACCTCATTTTCATTTTGGCGGCCATCGTTCTCGTGGACATGTTCGGCGCGTGGGCGGTCTATACCAACGCGCACTCCCACGAGCGAGGCCTGTTGGCTGTGGGAATCCTCTCATTCGTCGCGGGATTCGCACTGGCCGGTTACGCAATCTGGTTCGTGCGGAAGCTCGATCGAAAACACATCGAGTAACGGACTACTGAACGATTCCAACCGAGCGTTCGGGGTGGCATGGCCAAGCGAAGCGCCGCCATGCCTGCGGGGCCGAGTGCTGCGTCACTTGCCCAAGACTTGCGACTCGGTCGTCGAGATCGCGGCGTTGATTGCTCGAGCGACGACTTCATGCCCCGCAGGGCTCCAGTGTTGGTCGTAGGAGTAGTAGACCTGCGTGCCGGACGCGGTTGCATCGCGAAGCGGCTTAGTCAGGCTGATAAACCCGATGGATTGCGACGCACACCAATCCGCGATCACGGTCTCCTTCGCGTCGAGTCGTGAGAGCAGATTTTTCATGAACTCATTCGCAGGCGGCAATTCCTTCAATCCAATCGCGGCGAAATCACGGAAGGCCCGAATAGGCAAGTGATCGGCCACCAACGGTAGCACGACGTGAGCCTTCGCCGGCGCAAGAGCGATCAACAATCGCGCTCCATTCTTCTTGCAAGTCATGTTCAATTCATTGAGCTGACCTCGCGGATTGAGCCAGTGTTCATCCTGCATGAAATCGTCGGCAGACTCGTAGAGATCGCGAAGCTGTTTGGGTTCAAATTCGTAGTAATTCCTTCCAGCGTCGGTAGTGACGGCAACCGGCAGCCAATCAATCGCCGCGGAGTTTGCAACCACCGCGTGGCTGCCGATCGGCGCGAATGTATCGACGAGCAACCGATCCAGCGTCTTGATGACCGGTGACCTCGCAACGTAATCATGGAAACGCATGGAAACGCTTGGGTGCAATCTCTTCTCGTCCGACTTTGTCGAACGAAAATCGTTGCCTTCATACACCAGGCAAACGACGATCTTTGCCCGGAGCCCTTCCCCAATTTCCTTGTACGATTCGAGATAATGGAACGGGTCGTAGCCGGACATGCCGAGGTTGTAGACGCTTTTTCCGCTGAGCTTCGCCCATTGAGCCGGCCAACATTGTTCGTCCGTGACATTCGACCCTTCGGTGAACGAATCGCCGAGTGCGATGATGTCATACGTCGTCGCAACGCTTCGATTTCGATAACCATTTGCATCCGTGTGCAGCTCGCAATCGACGGTCGGAAAGCCGGGCTTCGCATTCGGATACGTGCGGAGCGCTTCCGGTCGATCGACATATTTGAGATTGAACTTCGCATTCGGCGGACGGTGATAGGCCGGCGTCCCGCGAATGAAATGCTGCACGTCCGGCGTACGAAGAAAAAAGTCGGCGATGACAACCGTTGGAACCAGAAAAAACGCGACGGCAAGAACCTGAAACCACCGGCGTTTGTATCGCGCCCCGCGCGACCAATCGATGTAACAGCCGAGAATTGACAGCAGCAAAATGCCGACATTCCACGCGAAATGCGTGAGCGAATATCGACCGAGAAGCGTCTGCTCGTCGCGGGCAATTAGTTCAACGACATTGTTGGGAACAATCCACAACGCCGCATTCGCGACGATGACAATCGCAAGCCAGATTTTCTGCCGTGGGAGAAGCTTCACGAATGTTTATGGCTTCTTCGAAAAATCCAACTTCGGATTCGCCTTCGCCGCTTCGGGCACATTGAAGTACTCCGCGGGTTTCACACCGGCCAGGCCCGCATAGATTTTGCCGAGCAGTTGCCGAGTGAATGTGTTCAAGGTCTTGACCTGTTCGTTGTATCGCTGGCGCTCGACAGCCAAACGGTTTTCCGTTCCTTCGAGCGAATCCTGCAACTTCAGGAATCCTTCGTTCGCTTTCAGGTCTGGATACTTTTCCTGCAAGACAAGCAATCGCGACAAAGCAGATTCGAAGCCATTGGCGGCCTTGGCTTGCTCACCGACATCGCCGGTCTTTTTCGCCTGAAAATACGATTCTCGTGTCTTTGCAACGCCGAGAAATACGTCTTCTTCATGCGCCGCGTAGCCTTTGACCGTGCTGACGAGATTGGGCAAGAGATCGAATCGCCGCTGCAACTGATTATCAACCTGCGCCCAGGCACTCTTCACCTGCTCGTCGAGCGAAATCGCTCGGTTGTAGCCGCTGTACGCGCAGCCGCCGATCGTCAAGCAACCAATCAAGAACACTCCGGCGGTCGCCAACAATACTTTTCCGACGCTCATCGTTGCACCTGATCTTGCAGAAACCGCGGCCCCGCAATTGGGACAAAACCGCCCCGCTCGCGCGATTGATGCGCCGCACTTCGAACAATTGAGTGGGCCGTGTCCACCGACGTTACCAGCCTCCACCCGATCCACCTCCGCCGAAACCACCACCGCCGCCGAACGATCCGCCAAAACCTCCGCCGGATCCGCCCCACCCGGAGCTTGACCCGCTACCCCAACCGCCCCGGCTGCCGCGGCTCATATCGCGTAGCACGCTACCCCAGAACATTCCGCTCCAGAATCCGCCGCCGCCCCAGCCCCCGTAGTATCCCCGCCGACGCGAGATCGACAACAACACCATGAGCACGATAAGGAGCACCAGGAATCCAGCCCCAATTCCACCGGCCGGCCCCTGCTGCTGAAGGTGCATCTTCGGCATTCCCGTCAACGTAACATTCGCATCTTCCGCGACCTTATTCGCGATGGTCACGACGGTTTTGTACAACCCGCCGGTGTAATCGCCCTGTCGAAACGCCGGCACGAGCATTTCTCGTTGCAGCGAGCCGGTCCACGAATCGGTCAGCGTGGGCTCCAGGCCATATCCGACCTGCAACCGATATTTGCGATCCTGAATGGCCACCACGAGCAGCGCGCCGTTGTCCTTGCCCTTTTTTCCGAGCTTCCAAAGCTCGGCGTGACGCATTGAGAAATTGAAAATCGGTTCGTCTTCAGTCGACTGCACGGTGAGTACTTTAACCTGCGCGCCGGTTTTCTGTTCGAGCTCGCGCAGCCAGCTTTCGAGCTTTGCGCGCGTTCCAGCGTCAATCACGTTGGCGCGATCGACGACGAATGTGCCGGGATCAGGTATGGTCACGGCCGCTAGGACTTCAGCGCACGGTATCGCGAAACAGCAAATCCATAGCGCTCGAGCGAATGCTTTACCAACCATCAATAAGCTCGCCCAAGGCGTCAACATCCGCGTAGAATCGATCAAATTCCGAATCTTCAAATGCGGGCTTTGCGGCCACACCGCGCACGCCGGGAAATTTTCGATTGAGCAGTTTTTCGAGCTCGTCGGCGACGTCCGACTCTGATCGGTACGATTTCTCGCCTTTCAGCCAAAGCACGCCGCGCAGCGTGCGAAACAAGTTTCGGGCCGCATCACGCATGACAGATACAAGCGATCCTTCGCGACCCGCTCCGGCAATCAGCCCATGCCGCATGGCAAAAAGCGTCCGCTTAAGCTCTCGCTCGCATTGCAAACGCACATTCGCAGGATCAAACGAAAGATCTGCAAAATGATCCGCCCCACGTACCGTAATGTGAAGCTGCTGAATCTCCAGCAATTCGAGCGGAAACGTATCAAGCGAACACTCGATGTGCTGCAGCGTCATGAGGAGGGGAACATCCAGCCCTGCCCGGCCCATCCGCATCCCGTGCCCCGCCAACTTCCGCAACGAAGCAGGCTCCAACCGCTCGACGACAACAGCCGTCTGCGCTGGATGCTGTCGAGGATCAAAACCAGCCGTCAGCGCCTTCCCGAACACCGTCAGCGAAAATTCAAGCCCGCGGAACGAATCCGACACCGCATCCGCAAATCGCGTAATCGGATCAGACAACGCGTTCGGGAGCTGCCGCGCGCCCTGCTGTGTGGAAACTTCATTCATCATCGTGCAGTAGATTCTATCCCGCGTCGCGAATCATGCGAATTGCCACGTGCTTGAGCGATTACTCCGATTATGGGTGGGTCACCTGCGTCATGCTGAGCAAAGCGAAGCATCTCGCTTCAGATTCTTCGCCTTGGCGAGCCAAGGCTCAGAATGACAGCGGTGGCCGTCTCGACAGTTGCGAATTGTCGAAAGGCTTAATTCCATGACATATCTCTGACGCTTGCCGCATTCGGAAGTGGAATGTAAAAGTGCTTGTGATGGACTTGGAACTTCTCAATACAAAAATTGCGGGAATAGAACGCGAAACCGCTGAGGCAACACAAAAAGTCACGTCGATCGATGCACTTCGTTCGCTCGATTCCGCCGTATTGGGCAAAACAGGATCTCTTGGCGGACTTATCGCCAACATCAAGGAATTTCCCGCCGATCAGCGCGGCCAGGTCGGCAAACTGGTCAACGAAGCCAAAGGCCGGATCAAATCCGTCCTCGACGCCCGCATGGCGGAACTCCAGCAGGCCGCCGCATCCGCGAGTGATGAGGAATCCAAATGGTTCGACCCCACGCTGCCGGGCAATGTGCGACCGATGGGCAGCGTCCATCCGGTGACGGCCGTTCAATGGGAAATTGAGCGGCTCTTCGAGCGGCTCGGTTTCACCGTCGAAGACGGCCCGGAGATGGAAAGCGAATACAACAATTTCGAGGCCCTCAACATCCCCGCGTCGCACCCTGCCCGCGACATGCAGGACACCTTCTGGCTTGCCAACGGCATGGTGCTTCGCACGCACACCTCGCCGGTGCAGCATCGCTCGATGAAAAAATTCGGTGCCCCGCTTCGCGTGATCGCTCCGGGCCGATGCTTCCGCTACGAAACCATCGACGCCTCGCACGAAAACACGTTTCACCAGGTCGAAGGATTGATGATCGACCGCGACATCGGCCTGCCGCACTTGATCGCCATGGCCAAGATGCTGCTCACAGAAGTCATGCAGCGAGAAGTCACCGTCCGCGTGCGGCCCGGATATTTTCCGTTCGTCGAGCCGGGCATCGAGATCGACATGAACTGCGCTATCTGCGGCGGCAAGAAGTGTCCGACGTGCAAATACTCCGGATGGGTGGAAATCCTGCCTGCGGGGATGGTCCATCCAAACGTGCTTCGTGCCGGCGGCATCGATCCTGACGAATGGAGCGGCTTCGCCTTCGGCCTGGGCCTCACCCGCCTGGCTATGATGAAATACGGCATCGGCGACATCCGCATCCTCAACTCCGGCGACCTTCGCGCCCTCGTCGCTCCGCAGCGCATGGGCGGGCCGATCATTGTTGACAAAACTACCAAGTCGCGCGCCGTTTCCGAGCCGCGCCCGTAAGGAAGCGGACAGGAAAATCGAAAAGTCGAAATAAGAGTGCGTCCTGCGATGCACGCAATCGGGAACGCAGAATTTCGGTTGCCCACTTCGAAGAGTGCCGAAGGCACGACAGACAATAGCCCGGCACGTGTGTGCCGGGTTCGCTCGACGCAACGAAAACAAAGTTCCGAAGGGACGGAAGAATTTCTCGGCTATCTTAGCGATTGCCGATGATCACGTTGCGATCTGCGTTTGGCAATCACCAAGATCGTCAGTCCAATCACGATCAGCCCCCACTGCGAAACGGTCGGAATCGGCGTGAATCGCGGCGAGCATGTCCGGGCCGCTTCATCGCATATTTCGTCGGTCGCGCAGGGCGGCGCACCCGACACGCAGCCTGTCAGCGTGCACGACTCTACGCCGTTGCAGAAGATGCCATCATCGCACAACTCAGCGCGAAGTCCGTGCTGACACGTTCCCAAAGGCTCTGTGCAAAAGTCAAACGTGCAGGCCACACCGTCATCGCAATTTACCGGTGTGCCGCCCACGCAGCCGCTCGGGCCGCATGTTTCGACGCCATCGCACGCATGATGATCGTCGCAGGCCGCATCGTTCGGCGCAAACGTGCATTGGCCATCCGCGCAAGCATCGACCGTACAAGCAACGCCATCATTGCACGCGCCGCACGATCCTCCGCAACCGTCATCGCCGCATTGCTTACCGGCACAATTTGGCACACAGACGCAGGTAATGTCCGTGCACTTCTTGGCGTTCCAGCTACCCACGCAAGCAGCCTGCGGTACGTCGTCAACGCAGCCGAATTTCGGGCCATTGTTGATGCAGCATGAACCAAGCTCTTCGCCGCCGCAGATCGTTTTCTTTTCGACGTTCCACGTGATGGACTTGCCGACTGTGATCTTTAAGTTGCCAGTGTGAAATAATTGAATGAGATAGGCAGTCGCCATCGCAGTACTGCAGCAGGAGCAGGAATTGTAGCCGCCGGGAACCGCCGGCTGGCCATTAAAGCAGGATGCATTCGAATCAGCCCCAGTTCCATCGCAAAGATTGGGGTCGGTGCAGCAGTCGTCATTCTGGCAAACCGGCGACGCTTGGGGATTCGGATCGTTGTTGTCAAACGCATAGAACACCGTGTCGTCTGTCGAATCGCAGGTGTCGAATGCTACGTTTGGTGTTGTTCCTTGATAATAGAAGACGCCGCCATACACCGGGTCAAACGGAGCAACGAACGGGCCGTTCGTGCCATTCTTGATGACGCACGGAGCAGCCATCGTGCAGATTGGTGTGCACGTGCAATCCGCCGCGCATCGACCGGGCGGACAGCCGCCGACTCCCGGGGCGGAGGGATCGCATTCCTCAAGCTGCAAGACGCCGTCTCCACATTCGTGACAGAGGTCGGGGAATCGCTGTACAAGATAGTTGTCGACGTCAACAAAGTCGCTTGTTCCACCACCGTTGTCCGTCTGAAAGATGGCCCGTTCGACATTCGGTGTTTCTTGACCTGATGCGGTGGAATAAATGAGTTGATTGTCGTAATAGTAATTTATCAGCCGTGCACAAAACGGTGCTTTTTCGATTCTGACCGAATGATACGCACCCGCGAGCCACTGCCCGACATTCACATTTTGATTGAGGCTGGCGTCGAAAATGCTGATGACCCCTGCTGCGCCAAACAAAATTAAGGTGCCAATTTGTCCATCACTGCCGATCGTGAAGTATTCAAGACTCGGCCCACCCGTATTCGAAATCGACAAATCAAAGGAGATGGTTGTTGGGCCGAAGCCTTGCGGCCCCGTGTCAGGCGTGAACGCGCTGACACGACACGCGGTGTCAAAGCCGACACATCCTGCTGGATTCCCGCCTGCGGGGTCACGTTGGAATCGCAGATGCTGAGCGCCGCTGGCTGGATGCACGGTGTCGATGTGCGGCTCGTGGCAATGTTGGGAACTGATCGAAACATGCCAGCCGTTGAGCGGATTGGGACTCCCAACGCAGCAGTTCACATCAACAACCGGATTGCCCGTACAGTTGTTCGCAAAAGGCGTCGGTTGACATGTAGTCCAATACGACTGACCACAAACAAAATTCGACTGACCTGGCGTATACGCGTCAAAGTCCGGCAACTCAAAACCGGTGGTCTCAATCAATGGCACGGATTGTTGAACCGATACGCCTGCAGGATTGAGCGGCGGCAAGTCGGCATCGGGGCTCCTCGGCCCAGCGAAACTGACCGCGCAGAAGCCGACTGTGAATACGGGGAATAGCTTGTGTTCGGCATTTTTCATCGTATGACCCTCCGTCCGATTCCAATCCAGGATGTGCAGCAAAAGCCCCTTTGTATCTCGCCGTCACCCGTATTTCAACGAAAATCGCGAAATTCTTGGGGCCGGATGACCTTGGGTACGTCGTTTGCGACCCCAGGGCGTGATTCGACTTCCGATCAACTGGCCCCTGCTCGCATTTCCCATTCGCCGAATTCAGTATTTTCATCGAGCGCCTCGGAAGTTATGTACATGGAGGAACCATGCTTTCGCCGTTAGTGTTCGAATTCGCATTCCCATCAGCACTCTTCGCGCCCCGCCCCTGCCTTTTTCAATTTTCTCACTTCAATCTTCAGTCTTTTCCTAAGTGCCACATTGTGACACTCGGAAAAAAATACTTTTCCAAACGAACCCATCTGAAAGCCATGCTTTACGTCCCCTTCGTGTCCTTCGTGCCCTCTGTGGTAAAAATTTGCGCAAATCTGCGTCATCTGCGGTTTCGCCTTTGTCCGCTTGCCCAGGGGTATTGCTCGGTGCAAAATGAAAATCCAGGTATAATCCGAACCCATGCGAAATGACGCCATGACAACTTCCAGAGTTCAACAAACTCACGCCGCGGGCGATGAAGATTTCTGGGCACACATTCAACAATCCTTCGATATCGATCGCACATGGATCAATTTGAACAATGGCGGCGTGAGTCCGGCCCCGCGAGTCGTGCTCGACGCTATGCGGCGGCACTTGGAGTTCATCAACAATCTGCCGGCGAGAATTCTGTTCGAGGTGTTGCTGCCGCAGGTGGAAACCGTGCGTATCGGCTTGGCCCGGATGTTCGGTTGCGACGCCGAAGAAATCGCCATCACACGAAACACCAGCGAATCGATGGAGATTTGCCTGTTGGGGATTGACCTTCGCCGCGGCGAGGAAGTTCTCTGCTCCGGCCACGATTATCCGAGAATGATCACGACATTGCGGCAACGAGAAATGCGCGACGGCATTGTGCTCAAGATGTTTCCGTTCCCCGCGCCTGCGAAATCGCAAAGCGAAATCGTCGAACTCTACGAACGGAACATCACCCCAAAGACGAAGGTCGTTCTGATTCCGCACATTATCCACCACACGGGTCAGGTCATGCCGGTACGCGAAGTTGTCGCACTCGGTCGATCGCGCGGCATCGAAGTCGTCGTCGATGGCGGCCACTCCTTCGCTCATCTCGATTTTCACCACGCCGATCTCGACTGCGATTATTACGGAACGAGCCTGCACAAGTGGCTCTTCGCACCGGTCGGCACTGGATTACTATATATGCGCAAATCCAAGATCGCATCCGTTTGGCCACTGCTCGCCGCTGTAATGCCGCGAAGCGATGATATCCGCAAATTTGAAGAAATCGGGTCGCATCCGACGGGCGCATACCTTGCAATCGCGGAAGCAATGCAATTTACTGAGAGTATCGGCATGGCTCGAAAGGCGGCGCGCTTGCGGTTTCTCCGCGATCGCTGGGCGAGACCGCTACAGCGACTCGATCGAGTTCATTTCTATGCCAACCTCGACATGGAGCCGTCCTGCGGAATCGCCACGTTCGGGATCGACGGAATACAGGCCGGTGAGCTGGCGCGCTATCTGGCGAATAAACATTGTATATACGTGACACCCATCGAACACCCGGAGCGAAAAGACACCCCTGGCGACCCCATCAACGGCATCCGCATCACACCAAACGTCTACACGACGCTGAGTGAGTTGGATCGATTCGTGGGGGCGATCGAAGAGGTCATTCACAATGGGATCAAGATTGCTTGACCGGACCTAAAGATCGAAGTGCAAATGGCGAAGATCGAAAAGATCGTTCGAAGCCTATTTCGATCTTCAGTATTCGCTCTTCGCTCTTCCTTGTTACGCACCTGCCAGTCGCACCGCGATGAACAAGACCGCTACTCCCAGCACCGTCATGACCGTCGTCCAGATCGTCGGATGCGCGTGGTGGCTTTCGGGAAGCAAATCGCTGGCGCCGATGTAAATGAAAAATCCCGCGAACATGGCCAGGATGAGACTCAGCGCGCTCTCGGGAACCCTGAAGAATAGGGTGGCCGTGACGCCGACAATTGGCGCTACCGCATCGGCGATCAGCCAGCGAAATGCCTCGCTTGTTTTGCCCCCGCTCTTGAGCACCAAACTGACGGTGTTGATTCCGTCGGAGAAGTCATGCACCAGCACCGCGATCGCAACGATTACGCCCACCGCGCTCGAGATTTGAAATGCAAGACCGATCGCCAGGCCATCTAGAAAACTATGCAGCGAAAGGCTTCCGGCCCCAAGTTGACCGCGCCGCGGCACGGAGTGTCCGTGATCGTGATCATGTTCGCTGTGATGACTGTGCAGAATGATCGAGCGATCGAGGATCATGAAGACGACGAATCCAAGGGCGACTGTCGACGTAACATTCGACACGCTGAAGAACTTCTTGCCCAGCTCAATCGACTCGGGAATCAAATCGAAAAACGCGACGCCGACGATCGCCCCCGCGCTGAATCCGAGAATCAAATGGAGCCGGTCCTTGAAGCGAATTGCGAACAGACCGCCAAGAAGCGTCGCAACCGATGTCGCCAGACCAATGCCGATAAGCGTGAGTTCTTTCATTGCCAACTATATTTCGTACTTCTCAATTATCACGGCAATGACTTTGAGCGAAACAAAAAGCCCCGGTGAGCTATTTCTCGAACCGGGGCAAAAATCCTATGGCGATGATTCACTCTATTCAACTCTCGGAGCGCTCGATCGACCATCAAGATCGCTCGCTGAAATTTACGGCTTCCTCTCCGCGAGTGCCTTCTCGATGGCTTCGGTCACGCTCTTGTCATCCGGCATGGTCTTGGGCCCGAATTTAGCGATCACCTTGCCGTCACGACCAATCAGATACTTCTGGAAATTCCATTCCACATCGCCCGCGATTGCCGAGTTCGGGTTCTTGGTGAGGAACTTGTAGAGCGGGGCCTGATCATCTCCCTTGACCGAAATCTTGCTGAACAATTCGAACTTGACGTTCTTCTTCGCGCAGAACTCCTTGATTTCCGGATCGGTCCCGGGTTCCTGCTTGCCGAAATTGTTGGCCGGAAAGGCAAGAATCTTGAAGCCCTTGTCCTTGAATTTTTCGTAAACGGCCTCGAGCGCGGGGTAGCTCTTTTCGGTCAGGCCGCACTGACTCGCGACATTCACAATCAGAAACACATCGCCCTTGTATTGCGATAGAGCGACTTCCTTTCCGTCAATCGACTTGACCTTGAAATCGTAGATCGAACCTGCGGCGTCGTTCTTGGCGGGTTTCGCATCGTCTGCCACGGCAATGAGCGTTGTCATTGTTATTGACCCTATCAACAATAAAATCTTCGATCCCATTTTCATGTTTGCTCCTCGGTGCGGGGTAATTTCTCAATCTTCACCCATATCCTCGCAAGAGGTGAGGAATTGTCAATAACCGCGAGCTTCAGGGCAATCCGAAAAAGTCAATCGTATTTCGCCTTGTCCGGTCAACAAATTCGTCAAAAGCAACACCGCGCAGCTCCGCCAGAAATCGCGCCGTGTGAGCCACAAATGCGGGCTCGCAGGGCTTCGTGCCGCGAACGGGAACCGGGGAAAGATACGGCGAATCCGTTTCCACCATGATCTTGTCAATCGGGTAGTCACGAGCGATGCGCTGAAGATCGCTGGATTTGGGAAACGTAATGATGCCCGTGAATGAAATGCGCCAGCCGCGCTCCGCGATTTTCTGTGCATCCTCATCGGCCCCCGTGAAGCAATGAAATACAACGCGGCGATTCTCAAATCCCGTATCGACGAGCATCGCGATGACGTCGTCGATCGATTCGCGGGCGTGGATGATGATTGGTTTGTCTCGCCCATGAGCCGCTCCGAGCTGCGACTTGAACACGTGCCGTTGCTTCGCTCGATCCGCGAAGTTGTAATGATAATCCAAGCCCATCTCGCCGAACGCGACGACGAGTGGATCATCCCAAAGTTTTTCCATCGCGATGATCTGCTCATCGGTTACGGCATCGGCCTCATGCGGATGAAAGCCCGTCGCGGCGTGAATACGTTTCGAATACTCTCGCGCGAGCACGACGGCGTTTCGAGCGTCATCCAGGGAAGTGCCGATCGTGATCACCCGCTCGACGCCGGACTGCTCGCATCGGGCAAGCACGTCGCCGATGCGGTCCTTGAATTCCGGATACGTGAGATGTGCGTGAGAATCAATCAGCCCCATGACAATTCGAAGGCGATGATACCTGAATGCACCTTTGCAGTCATTGGCGAAAACGCTGTTGGTCTTCGCTTCAACCTGGATCGACACTGCACTATACTGCTCATCTATGAAATCCGGTTCGGAGAAATTTGACGTCATCATCGTCGGTGGCGGACATGCGGGAATCGAGGCCGCATGGGCGGCGGCACGCATGGGTGCGCACGTCGCGCTCATCACGATGCAGTGTGAGGCCATCGGGCGGATGTCGTGCAATCCGGCCATCGGTGGACTCGGAAAAGGTCAGATCGTTCGCGAAATCGATGCACTTGGCGGAGTGATGGGGCTGGCCACGGATCGCGCGGGAATTCAATTTCGGATGCTGAATCGCAGCAAGGGACCGGCCGTGTGGGCGCCGCGTGCGCAATGCGACCGCGAGCGCTATCCGCAGTCGGTGCAAGCGATCCTTTCAGAAGCCAAAAACCTGGAAATCATCGAAGGATCGGTCGAGCGCCTCGACGTTGTCGAACAGATCAAGCCATTGCGAGTTTCCGAGTCTGAAAATCCAAATTCCAATTTCCAATTTCCATTTGAGGAATGCGACTTGTCGCGGTCCTTGATTCAGGATTCGGCGTCCACAATTTCGTATGCTCCGACGTTCCGCATTCGCGGCGTTACCTTGGCCGACGGCCGCACGCTTCGCGCCGATGCCGTCATTCTTACTACGGGGACGTTTCTTCGTGGGCTGATGCACTGCGGCTGCGAGCAGACCCAAGGCGGTCGAATCGGAGAGACCGCAGCCGTGGGGATCAGTGCCAACCTTGCGGCACTTGGCTTCGAGCTTGGACGGCTCAAGACCGGCACACCGCCGCGAATTCATCGTGACTCAATCGATTACAACCAATGCGAATTGCAACCCGGCGATGACGTGCCGATTCCGTTTTCATCGCTCACTGACGCGATTCTGCAGACCCAAGTGCCGTGCTGGGTCACCTGGACGCATGAGGGGGTACACCGCCACATCCGCGAGAATCTGCACCGAGCCCCGATGTACTCCGGCCAGATTCAATCGCAGGGGCCGCGATACTGTCCGAGCATCGAGGACAAAGTCGTTCGTTTTGCGGACAAGGATCGGCACCAGATATTTCTCGAGCCGGAGGGCTACGACAACGAGAGAATCTATTGCAACGGCATCAGCACATCGCTGCCGAAGGAAGTGCAGGATTCATTCGTTCGCGAAGTTCCCGGGCTGGTACGATCGAAAATTCTGCAACATGGCTACGCCGTCGAATACGACTATGTCCCCACTCACCAGACAAAGGTGACGCTCGAAACCAAACTCGTGGAAGGACTTTTTCTCGCGGGCCAGATCAACGGCACCAGCGGATACGAGGAAGCGGGAGGCCAAGGACTCATTGCGGGCGTTAACGCCGTGCAAAAACTCCGCGGCGCGGAGCCGTTCGTCCTTGGCCGGCACGAAGCCTATATCGGAGTCATGATCGACGACCTCATCACCCGTCCGCCGACCGAGCCGTATCGGATGTTCACGTCGCGCGCGGAATACCGGCTGCTTCTCCGATCGGATAACGCGGAAGAGCGTCTGTCTTCGATCGCCAGGCGACTGGGACTTTTGGACGACCTGCGATGGTCACGTTTTCAAGCGCGTCGAGAGGCCATCGAGACGATCGAGAAGTTGGCAACCCGCGGATCAGCCAATGGAGGTGCAATTTCCACCTGGCTAAAGCGACCCGATGCAAATCTTAATGAGTTCGCAGACACCCTGGCCCGTCTGACCAACCGAACCTTTAACGCCGAGCACGTTCGCCAGGTCATGACCAACGCCAAATACAGCGGCTACGTCGATCGCCAAGAAAAACAGATCGAGCGTTTCAAGAAGCTGGAATCGATGAAAATCCCCGATCGAACCAATTATGCGGAGATGTCCGAACTTCGCTTCGAGGCACGCGAAAACCTCAGCAAAGTCGCCCCCAAAACCCTAGGTCAGGCATCGCGAATCAGCGGCGTCAGTCCGGCGGACATCACCGTTCTTTGGATTTATTTGACCGGTCGCCGATGTGCTTGACCCATTGGGGAATGTCGGGCATTCTAAAATAACCAGTTCGCCCACGAGACCCGCTCGGAAAAGACTGATAATCCAATCCCCTTTGGGCCGATTCAATCTATCGTGGAAACCTGCGCGTTCTGGGACGTGCGGATAAGACCGGCAGGTTTTTCATTTTTTCCGTTGACGAAATCTGGATTGGTATGTACCGTATAGGAAACTTGGCGAAGATAGACAATATGCGTAAGTAGCCCGTGTGGACGAAGCGGGTAGGAGGCGGTGTCATGGCGGATGCAAAAATGAGCGATCAACGACAAAAGAAAGTTTTTACGACCGGTGAGGTGGCCCAGATTTGCAAAGTGAGCCAGCAAACCGTGATTCGTTGCTTTGACAACGGTCGCTTGCAGGGCTTCCGGGTGCCGGGGTCGAAGTTTCGCCGGATTCCACGCGAATCGCTGATCGCGTTTATGAAGCACAACCAGATCCCGATGGACCATCTCGATACAGGTCGGAGGCGCGTGCTCGTGGTGGATGACGATGAGGCCATCGTGGACATGTTCACCGATTTGCTGGAGCGCGATGGACGCTTTGAGGTCAAAACCGCCAGCAGCGGCTATGACGCCGGCATTTTGACCGAGCAATTTCGTCCAGACGTGCTGTTGCTGGACTACAAGTTACCGGACATTAACGGCAACGTCGTGTGTCGCACGATCCGCTCGAACCCCAATTACAGGCACATGCACATCGTGATCATCAGCGGCGTGGCCGATCCGGATGAGATTGCCGAGCTGCGCGCCGCCGGCGCCGATGATTTCATTCGCAAGCCGTTTGACATCAACATGGTGATCGGACGGATTGCGGAATTAATGCGAGTGGCGTAACAGCGATTCGCAATCGAGCGGCGGTCTTGCGAGGAATTCCAATTGTCAACGCTGCTTCGAACACCTGTATCGACTGCCCAGAAGTCATGTCCGGACCGCGTTGAACTTATTCTGTCCCAGCTTGATAGGCTTCCGGCGCCGTCACCCGTCGCCGCCAAGCTCCTTGCAGTCAGCGCATCAGACGACGCCTCTCTTGCTGCCATCGTGGAAATCCTTCGCACCGATGCGGCCCTTTCGGCAGGGGTCATTCGCCTGGCCAATCGCGCCGATCTTGGCGCTCGTGCGGCAAAGATGGATATCCATAAGTCCGTCACATTGCTTGGGCTGCGCCGCGTCCGCAACGCGGTGATCGCGCAACAATTCTTCCGCATCCTCGACGCCGCACCGGGAAGCCCGCAAGCCCAGCTTTGCAAGCAACTTTGGAAGCACAATTTGGCCGTCGGCTGCGCCTGCGAAGCGATCGTAGAGATTTCGCGAGCATCGCAGCAGGCCATCGGGCTGTCAGGCGGTGAAGCATTCATCTGCGGATTGCTGCACGATGTCGGCAAGCTCGCCCTCGCGGTTTCGCTGCCCAAGAGCTACGCCCGCGTCGTCGAACTCTGCAAACGTGAACAATTCTCCACCTGCGACGCGGAGCAGGATATTCTCGGCGTGGACCACACCGTGGCAGGCAAGCGACTTGCAACGCGATGGGGATTGCCGTCCGCCATCGTGGAATGCGTTTGGTTTCATCATCAGGGGTTTGGCATGCTTCCGGCATCAGCCAAATTCGCGGATGCGATTCACGTCGTGCAACTTGCTGACGCCGCCATGAATCGAGCGGGTTTCGCGGTCCCACAAGCCGGCGTGACAGCCGACCTTGACGCCGCGTGTCGAGCGCTCGACGTGGACCCGAACAAGCTCGATTCGATGATCGACAAAGCGATTCAGCGTCTGCGGCCACTTTGCGAGCTAGTCGAGATTGACCTTGATCTCGATCCCGCCGCGCAAATTGTCCGACTCACCGAAGCCAATCGCGAGCTCGGTCGGCTGAACTCGATGCTCATGTCATCTGAGCGAATTTACTCGCGTCGGGTGCGATGCCTGGATGCGGTCGCTGCTTTCACAGGCACTGAATCCGAAGGATTGATGGTTGGCGATGTCTGTACGGCCGCCGCGCGAGCATTTGAGGCAATGGGGGCAAGCACGGCTGCCGCGTTTGTTCGCCGAGTTGGGGCCGAACATGTTTTCCTTGGCGACACAAAACACTGCGATATTCTGAAAACTTCAGACATCATCGGACTCACGCCAAATCACCGCGATGAGAGCAACTCATGCGTTTCAGCGAACATGTCACAGCAACAAAACGCAATCGGTCCCGCGCCGACCTGGGCGAAAGTAATGCGGATGAAAATGGTGGATTCTGATGCTACGCACGCGCTGTGGCTCGTCGCAAGTTTTTATTCTGGAATCGAATGCGGCCTCATATTTGACATGTCCGAGTCGATGGTCAGTGAGTTGAATGCTGGCATTGCGGACCTGCGCATGCTGATGACAATGTTCATTCGTTCGGCACTCGCCGCGTTTGAACATTCGGACACGCAGCGGCTCGCCGAAGACGCTTTGGACATGAACCGTCGACTTCACGCCGCACAGACGGAATTGCTTCGCATTCGATCCCTGGACATGATCGCGCAGATGGCCGCCGGCGCCGCCCATGAGGTGAACAACCCGCTTTCCGTGATTTCCGGTCGCGCTCAAATGATGCACGCGAAGACCGCCGACGAGGACATGCAACGCGGGCTGGATATCATTATTGAACAATCGAATCGTGCATCGGGCATCGTCACGGAATTGATGCGTTTCTCCAAGCCCGAGCCGCCGACGCCACTGACACTTTCTCTCAAGAAGACTCTGGAATCGATCTGCCAGCGTTGGTGTGCGAGCATGAACCAGTCCGCATCCATCATCAACATTGCGACCTCCGATCCCGGGGTAGCGGTTTTTGCCGATCCCACGCACCTCCGCGAGATCATGGAAGCAATACTTACGAACGCAATGGAAGCCGCTGCGGACAAGCCGGACATCCAAGTTAACTCGCATACCCGCAATTCCGATGACACCGTGCGGATCGCCGTGACGGATCGCGGCCGGGGCATGACGCTCGAAACGCTGGAGCACGCCCTTGATCCCTTCTACTCCAATCGACCGGCGGGACGAGGTCGCGGTTTGGGCCTTTCTCGCGCGTATCGGCTGGTCGAAAGCAATGGCGGACGGCTGTGGATCGAGTCGAAAGTCAACATCGGCACGACAGTGAGCTTCGAGCTACCGGTCCGCGCGCCGGCGGCATCGCCTCGCAATTAACCCCATCTGAACTTCCTCTTCGAATGCCTGTGCCTCCCCCCTTGCCAAAGGGGAACACAGGGGGGTTCACCGCAGATTCCGCAAATTTTCGCAGAACGCTTGGGCGAGAATCCCTTCTCGCACGACGAAACTTCTTCTCCAATGAGCGAACAAACTAACCATGACCAAGCGACCGCGCAGAATCATGGTTGTCGAGCCGGACCCGGCACTGGTTGAAGTGCTTGTCGGCTCGATCTCCAAGCGCTTCGATGCTCATATCACTTGCACGGTTAATGCTCGGACGTGCCTCGACACGGATATGCTTGACCCGCATGATCTATTCGTGGTCGAACGAGATCTCGATGATGCGGACGGCCTGAGGCTTTCGGAGCAACTGCTCAATCTCGGACGGCGCCCGATTGTCGTTCTTGCGGAAGAGCCGGCCACCGAGGACGCCGTTGAAGCCTTGCGGCTCGGCGTGGCGGACTTTTTCGTAAAGCCGTTTCCCGTGGCCGACATGCTTGATTCAATCGAGCGCATCATTTACGGCACGGAAATTCGATCGCAGCACGCGGCCCGCTATCGCAACCTTCGCGACCTTGTCCGCCGCGTGATCCGCGAACGCCGCGACCTCAACCGCCGCATGGAACTCGTCTGCCGCGACCTCGTCGACGCCCACCGTAGGCTTGTCCATCGCGTGCTGGCGTCTGAATCAAAGTCATAGCATTTAGCATTTCGAATCCCATGGCGTTGATCCACACGCGGTAAGAGGCGAAACCGCAGATGACACAGATTTGCGCAGATTTCAGGCGAACGACGAAGATTCCTGTAGGGCGGATCATTTTTTGATGCACTCTACTTGACTATTCCACAACCGGTACCACCCATAATGAGTAAGGACCGTCCGTATACACAACGTACTTTGAGTCAGCCGACCAAGTGGGACGGATGGTGTCACTATGGAGGTTGGGCCTTGCATCCTGCAACATAACTGGCGCACCAACAGGTTCCCCTGTTTCATACTGAAATATTTGATGAAAGCGCCTGCCATATACGGAAGGGGAGAAAAACATCGCGCCTTCGCGATACCCTTCAGCGGAAAGTACAGCTACCAGTTTGGCATCTGGGGAGAGCTGCATCCACAACACTGCCTTTCCGGCGGTTTCGATGCGTTTTCCGTCGAAGCGCAGCACACGATCAGTGTTGTACCCATTTCCTGACCATGGCGGGTACTTTCTCGCGATTTCTTTTGGATGTGCAAAGTTATGCCATACTGCGCCGGCCTTCGATCGCCATATCGTCTGATCCACCATCGTCAGCTCGTTGGTACGTGAGTCGTATTGATAGATGTTCCTAGATAGTGCCTCAGTTGGAGGATCGCGATCGGTTGCATACTTCCACTTATAGCAATCGGCACTAGCAATAAGGAGAGTTGCTGGAGAATCGGGAAAGATCTTGACAATAGGAACCTCCTCGTGCGTTGACGACCCCGCCCAACGAGTGGCTAAGACAGGGATCTCACGGAATTTGTAACCAGGCTTGGTAAGAAAGTGTAGCGCCAAGACGATGCCGAGCACGCTACCGAGGATGGGCAATATACGTCGCTTGATCGTTTTCTGATGCACCATTTTCCACGTTCAGATACAACGTCGGTGCATCAAAAGACGATGCACCCTGCAGCCGTATCTGCGCAAATCTGCGTCATCTGCGGTTTCGACTTCTTGCTCGTTGCGCATCGTTGTGCCCGCCCCGTAAACCAGGCGGCTCGGAATTACCCTTCCAGCATCGAGGCGATTTCGTCGCCGGTGGGAAGCGCCGGTTGTCGGCGGATGGGTTCGTTGTGCTCGTCGAGGCGGACGACTTTGGGGCGGTGTCGGCCTTCGCGAAGTTCGGATTCTTCGATCCCGCAAAACGACATGACGATGATGCGATCACCGACCGAGCCAAGGCGGGCGGCCGCACCGTTCAAGATCATGCGACGCGAACCGAACGGCTCAGGGATGGCGTAGGTTTCCAGGCGGCTGCCGTTGTTGATGTTGGCGACGAGGATTTTCTCGTACGGATACAGCCCGACGGCCTCCATCAGCTCGATGTCGATGCCGAGGCTGCCCTCGTAGTTCACGTCCGAGTGCGTGATGCAGGCCTGATGCAGTTTCGCTCTAAGAACATCAATTCTCATCGTCGGCGGCTCCTCCGTCGCGATCCATCGCTAAGGTTTATCGTCCTTGTCATCTTATTTTCGGCGGGCAGAATGGGAATGTCAAAGGCATGAACGACAAGCTCTAATGGCGAGGCTCTTGTAACCGATGACAGGATAATGACGTACAATTGATATAGCAATGACTTACCGAGCCACAACCACAAGGGAGCAGGTTTTTAGAAGAATGAGAGGACGAAATGGTGAAGATATTGATGTTGGTTGGAGCATCGGCGGTTCCTGCGTGCGGTATTTGGCTTCGCAAGACGTTTTGCTGAGGGCACCCAATGAGCTTGCTCGGTACGAGCATGATTGTTCTTGGCATTCCGCTGCTTATTTTTGTTGTTGGAAAAGTCTTTGGAGGGAAGTAAGGGAGAGGCAACAAGGCAAAGAAGCAACGGGCGAATCGTCGAAATATCGAAACACGGGTAGGGCAAAGATTTTCCGTGCGCGTCAATCGACAATCGACATTCTTCAATCCACAATAGCCCCGCATGGGTCTGGCACCCCAAACGAAACTTGGGCCGTATGAAATCGTCTCGCTCCTTGGCGCGGGGGGCATGGGCGAGGTGTACCGCGCGCGGGATGCGCGGCTCGATCGCGATGTGGCGATCAAGGTGCTCCCTGAAGCGCTCGCCAGTGACAAGGAGCGAGTTCTTCGATTCGAGCGCGAAGCCAAGGCGTTGGCGACGCTGAGCCATCCGAACATTGCGGCAATTTACGGATTTGAAGAACAAGACGGAAAGCGGCTCCTGGTCATGGAACTGGCCGAAGGAGAAACGCTGTCGGAGCGCCTGGCTCGCGGGCCTATCCCCATCGATGAATCTCTCGACGTATGCCGGAAGATCGCCGAAGGACTCGAAGCGGCGCACGAAAAAGGAATTGTCCATCGAGATTTGAAGCCGGCCAATATCAAGATCGGGCCAGATGGAAGCGTGAAGGTGCTCGACTTTGGGTTGGCGAAAGCTCTGCTCGGCGACACCGCTTCTTCCGCCTCCTCTCCAACCGAGGTCGTGCATTCTCCGACCATCACTGCCGAATACACGCGCCCGGGCGTAATCCTCGGTACTGCTGGCTACATGAGTCCGGAGCAGGCACGCGGCCGATCCGTGGACAAGCGCACGGATATTTGGGCGTTCGGATGCGTGCTTTTTGAATGTTTGTCCGGAGCGAAATTGTTTTCCGGTGAAACGGCCACTGATTCGATCGGAGCCATTTTGCACAAAGAGCCGGAATGGGCGCTGCTCCCGCCGAACACGCCCCCCACCGTTCAACTGCTTCTTCGCCGATGCCTGGCCAAGGACCGCAACAAGCGGCTTCGCGACATCGGCGACGCCCGGATTGAAATCGAGAACGCCATTTCGGATCCATCATCGACGATGCTTCGGTTGGGCGATGCGGCGATTTTTGCGATTGGCGCGCGAGGTGGACGGGCTGCGTGGCGACGCGCAATACCCTGGGCCATTTGCTCGATTCTCCTGGCGGCGCTCGGCACGCTTTGGTACACCAATCGACCGGCCAAACAACAGTTGATGCGACTGACGATGACCATCCCTGAATCCGAGGCGTTGTCGGCATTCGCCGGAACCATGATGGACATTTCTCCGGACGGCTCGCGAATCGTTTTCGTGGGACGCAATGAATCGGGCCGGCAACTGTACATCCGGCATCTCCAACAGCCCGTCGCGATCCCACTGGCGAACACGGACGATGCGTTCTGTCCATTTTTCTCGCCGGATGGTGAATGGATCGCGTTCGGCCAGAAGGGAAAACTTCGCAAAATCTCCGTGCTTGGCGGCCCGTCCATGACCATTTGCGATGCCCAGGACATTCGCGGCGGAAGCTGGGGTGTGGACGGGACGATTCTCTTCGCTCCGAACCCTCGTTCGGGCATTTATCGCGTGTCGGCGGCGGGAGGCGAGCCGGTCAAGCTCACTGATGCGGGCGCGGGCGAGGCCACGCCAAGTAATCGTTGGCCGAGTTTTCTACCTGACGGCAAGACCTTCCTGTACACCGCGACGACGAGGAACAGCGACTATTCAGACGCCAAAATTGTGGCACGATCGCTCGATTCGTCCAAGGAAAAAGTCGTCTATCAAGGGGGAACATTTGGCCGGTACTTGCCCACGGGACATATTGTTTTCGGGCGATCGGGAACTTTGATGGCCGTTCCCTTCGATGCAAAGAAACTGGAAGTAGCCGGGGCGCCGATCCCTGTTCTCGAAGGAATATTGAGCGCCCCCACGTATGGCGGGGTTCAATGTGTGTTTTCTCAAACGGGAACACTGGTGTATGTATCCGGCTCGGCCAGTGGAGACGAAAAGCTACCCATCTGGATCGATCGTGAAGGCAAGGAAACGCCTATTTCTCAGCTCAAACGAGATTTCCTGGATTTGCGGCTATCGCCCGATGGAAAGCGGATGTCCGCGGCAATCATGGAGAACGGGAATCTCGATATCTGGATCCTGGAGATCGAGAGGGACATGCTCACGCGTCTGACCTATGACGAGGGGGTCGACCAGAATCCGCGTTGGAGTCCGGATGGAAAATGGATTCTTTTCTCATCGAATCGTGGAAAATCAAACTTCAATCTCTTCCGGCAGCTTGCCGACGGCACGGGCGAAGCGGAACGTCTGACCACCAGCGACTCGGCGCAGAATCCATCGTCATTCACTCCCGACGGCTCGATCGCCGTTTTCACCGAGTTTAATCCCAAGACCGAGGTCGACCTTATGATTTTGCGCCTGGATAACGCAGAGCGTAAACCGGAGACATTTCTGGCCACGCCGTTCAATGAAAGACAACCTGCTCTATCTCCGGACGGCAAGTGGATCGCCTATGTTTCCAACGAATCGGGAGAACCTGAAATTTACGTGCGTCCGTTCCTTCGACCCGGGGCCAAGGTCAAAGTCTCCTCGGCGCTGGCCCTGGTTCCAAGATGGTCGCCCGACGGAAATGAAATCATTTATCGAGTGGATCAGAAAATCATGGCCGTTTCGCTTTCGGTTCAGGGCGACGAAATCCACGCCTCCAATCCGCACATGCTTTTTGAGTTGAAAGGGAATGCATACATGGGTCCTTTCGACGTTGCCGCCGATGGTCGGTTCCTTTTCTATCGCCCGGCGGGCGAGATCACCAACCAATCGCAACAGCCGACCGTGGTCGTGAACTGGTTCGAAGAACTCAAGGCGAAGTCGTCGCTTCAGAAGTAGGCCTTCGTCGCCATCACGATTCTCTCATTTGACGAGAAAAGAAACTTCGGACTGATTTTCGGTCCGGTAGGGATCGCTGCACCCTGTGCAGTGCATTGCGGATTCGTTAATCGTCATTCGACCAGGCGACAGGGATTGAGGCGAAGGCATTCAATTCGTCATCATGTCCGCCCTTCATTATCATGCTCGTGATGCCAGACTTACATACAAGGGAGATGTGTGCATGACGGATGCTATGCGTAGGATGATTCGAATCGGCTGTTTTGTTGGAACTCTTGTCGTTGCTTCGATCGCGATCGCAGCGTTACATGAACCACCGGTGGATGAAGCCATATCCAGACCGACACCACTGCCTGGCGGACCCGCGGCCGGTGAATCGGATGGAGCGAGCCGCATGCTTCAGGCCGACGATTTCAAATTTCTGCCATGGCGGTCCGTCGGTCCCGCAAACATGGGCGGACGAGTGGCTGCCATCGCCATCGCACCGGGGAACTCGAAAACTTTTTTTGTTGGTTACGGCACGGGAGGCCTGTGGAAGACCACCAACCGCGGCACGACGTTGTCGCCTGTGTTCGACAAAGAAACCACCGCGTCCATCGGCTCGGTCGTCGTGGCCGACGCGCCTCCGGATTGGCCTGGTTGGAAGGATGAACCTCCAAGTGACATCAAGTTGACACCCGAACAGGAGAAGGATCGCGGCAAGGCGAAGATCGTCTGGGTCGGCACCGGCGAGGGGAATGGCCGCAACAGCTCATCATGGGGCACCGGCGTGTATCGTTCCACCGACGGCGGAGGGGTGTTCAAGAACAGCGGGCTGCCCGATTCGCACGACATTCCGCGCATGGCGGTTGATCCTCGGAATCCGGATGTTTGCTATGTCGCGGCCCTTGGTCACTTGTGGGGCCCCAACAAGGAGCGCGGCGTCTATAAGACGTCGGATGGTGGAAAAACGTGGGAGCCGTCACTGCAAATTGACGAAAATACCGGTGCTGTCGATATCATCATTGATCCCGCAAACCCCAACACCGTCTTCGCGGCCATGTACATGCGCCGCCGCACTGCATACAGCTACACCAGCGGCGGCGTCAACGGCGGCATCTATCGTTCGAAAGACGCCGGTCGGACGTGGGGCAAGCTATCGAACGGCCTGCCGCCGCAGACGGGCCGCATCGGCCTCGACATCTGCACCAAGAACTCCAAGATCGTTTGCGCCGTCGTGGAATCGGACATCGGGGGATGGTGGAGAGACCCGTTCGACAACCGCAGTAAATCGGGCGGCGTGTTTCGCAGTGAAGATGGCGGCGACACATGGATTCGCGTGTCGCAATGGGCGCCGCGGGCATTCTATTTCTCAAAAATCCGGATTGACCCGACGGACGATCAGCGCGTGTATTTGCTGGGCTATGGATTATGGATTTCTGACGACGGCGGCGGGACTTTCCGTGCCGGTGGCGCCCGCAAACCACACGGCGACCTGCACGCCCTGGTCATCGACCCACAGGATCATGACCAATTGCTGCTCGGCACCGATGGTGGAATTTATGCGTCTTACGATCGCGGCGCCACCTGGGACTTCCTGAACCAAGTCGCCAGCGGCGAATTCTACAACATTGCTCTTGATGATTCCGAGCCCTATCGCATCATGGGCGGCCTGCAGGACAACGGCACGTGGGTTGGCCCCAGCGCTACTTCGCGTGAATCCGGCGGCGGCGAGGGCGCGGAAGGCGCCGACGAGCCCAAGACGGGAATTACCAATGCCGATTGGTTTTTCGTTTGTGACGGCGACGGTTTTCACGTGGCGTTTGATCCGACCGACAAGAACATCCTTTACGCGGAGGCCCAGGGTGGCGAGCTTGTGCGCATTCATCTCGACACGGGCCGTCGAAAGGGCATCCGGCCCTCGCCGAAGGAAGGTCAGCCGCGCTTTCGATTCAATTGGAACAGCCCGTTTCTCATCTCCCATTTCGAACCGAACACGCTTTACCTCGGCGGCAACTACGTCTTCAAGCTCACCGAGCGCGGTGAAAAATGGGAACGCATCAGTGAAGATTTATCCACCAAGGCCATCGACCGAGTAATGTCGGTCGGCTCGGAGGCCGAGACGCATGGAACCGTCGTGTCTCTCGCTGAGTCGCAACTCGCCAGAGGCACAATATGGGCCGGCACCGACGATGGTCGAATTCACGTGACCACCGATGACGGCAAGACTTGGCGCGACGTGACGCCTCTGGACATCGGTGGAAAATACATCTCCAAGATTGAAACCTCGCACCACAAACGCGACACCGTTTACGTGGCGGTGGACGGTCATCGCATGAACGACATGAGCCCGCACCTGCTCGTCACGGAAGACGCAGGCGGAAAATGGCGGTCACTGGAGAGCGATTTGCCGGCGGATGGTCACATCAAAGTCGTCCGCGAAGACCAGTTGAATCCCGAGGTGCTCTACGTCGGCACGGAGCGCGGTGCATTCGTGTCCATCGATCGCGGCGGCCACTGGGCCCGTATCAACGGCGAAGGGTTGCCGACTGTCGCCGTGGATGACATTCAGCAGCATCCACGCGAGCACGATCTTGTGCTGGGAACACATGGCCGGTCCATCTGGGTGCTCGATGACGCCGGTCCATTGTCGCAAATGACGCCGCCAATCGTTCGATCCGAATACCACTTGTTCGACGTTCGCCCAGCGAAACCAAGACTCAACATGCCCAATGAAGGTCTGTGGGGCGACCGCTTCTTTCGAACTCCGAATTCGCCCATGGGCGCGATCATCAGTTACTGGCTGCGCGATTATTCGCGGGAGGAAGTGTCAATCGTTGTCACTGACGCCAAGGGCACGATGATCAGGAAAATTCCGGCCGGCAACCAACCGGGCCTCAATCGCGTTGTGTGGGACTTACAGCGAGAAAAATTCGACCGCGTGGACAATCCCGACGAGCGTCTGGGCCAGACGCAGTTTGTTCCTTCGGGAGACTACAACGTCACGCTCAACGTCGGCAAGGAAAAATCCACCAAGACCGTGACCGTGCTTCCCGCGCCAAGGGAATGACGGATGAATCTGGTCGTACCATGCGCTTCGATTATCGATAAACTTGCAAACAGATGACCGTTGGCATTGGCACAAAGCTCGGCCCTTACGAAATCGTCGCTCCCCTCGGGGCGGGTGGGATGGGCGAGGTCTACCGGGCGCGGGATGCGCGACTGGATCGCGACGTGGCAATCAAGGTGCTGCCCGCCCACATGGCGAACGATCCCGCGGCACTGGCGCGATTCGAGCGAGAGGCTAAGGCGGTCGCCGCTCTCTCACATCCCAACATCCTCGCCGTTTACGACGTCGGTCATCAGGACAACACAGCGTACGTCGTCACCGAATTACTGGAGGGCGAGACGTTGCGGCAAACTCTCCTCAGCGGCGCGATTGCGAGAAGGCGGACGCTGGAAATTGCCATCGCCATTTCGGATGGACTCGCCGCCGCCCATGCGAGGGGCATCGTGCATCGAGACCTCAAGCCGGAAAACATTTTTCTCACTTCGGATGGGATCGTAAAAATTCTTGACTTCGGACTGGCGCGCGTGGAGACTATCGGCTCATCGGCGCAGGACGCAACCCACACACCCACTGTCACGCTGCACACGTCTCCCGGGACCGTGCTCGGCACCATCAACTACATGTCGCCCGAACAAATTCGTGCGCAGCGCACTGACGCGAGAAGCGACGTGTTCTCATTCGGTTGCGTGTTGTTTGAGATGCTGACCGGCGAAAAGGCGTTTCAAGGTGAGACCTCCGCCGACACTATGACCGCTATTCTGCGCGAATCCCCAAGAAGCATGCGTTCGACTCGCCGCGATGTGAGCCCGGACCTCGAACGCGTGATCGAACGCTGCCTGGAGAAAAAACCCGAAACGCGTTTCCAGTCTTCGCACGATTTGGCGTTCACGCTTCGGTCAATCCTGGCGGATAGCGGTTCACGAACCTTCAGCGCCGCGCCCCACCGTAGCCGATCAGGAAAACTTGTGGCAGGATTCTCGGCTGTGCTCATTTTGGTCGGCGGATTCTTCCTCGTTCGGCACGAACTCCTCAAGAGTCGTCATGAAGCGATCGTGACGATCGGCTCACTCGCCGTGCTTCCGTGGGAAAACGTGTCTCGCGACCCCGAGCAAGAGTATTTTGTAGACGGGATGACCGAGGCCTTGATTTCCGACCTGGCCAAGATCGGAAGCTTGAAGGTGATATCCCGGACCTCGGTGATGCGCTACAAAGCCACGACGAAGTCGCTTCCGGAAATCGCTCGCGAGTTGAACGTGGATGCCGTGGTCGAAGGCTCAGTCTTACGTGTGGGAGACCGAGTGCGCATCTCTGCCGAGCTGATCCGTGCGACAACCGACGAGCATCTCTGGTCCGAAAGCTATGACCGTGACCTGAGCGACGTCTTGCGCTTGCAGAGCGAGGTGGCCCGGACTATTGCCCAGGAGATCAAAGTCGCGCTCACGCCGCAAGAACAGGCCCGAATGGGAGCGGCCCGCCCAGTTAATCCTGAAGCGTACCAGGCTTATCTGAAAGGTCGATTCCATTGGAACAAGCGTAATCCCGATGGACTCCAGAAGGCGGTCGAGTATTTCGAGCAGGCCATCGCGCTAGCCCCCGACTGGCCGCTCGGCTACGCGGGGTTGGCGGATGCTTACCTATTGATGCCGTGGTACTCCAATATGCGGCCTAGCGAAGCGAATCCGAAGGCGAGGACCGCCGCCGCCAGAGCATTGGAAATGGATGAGTCGCTGGCCGAGGCACACGCCACAATGGCGGTGCTAGCGACCGACTACGACAGGGATTGGCCGACCGCTCAACGGGAGTTCCAGCGTGCACTGGCGCTGAGCCCCAATTACGCGACGGCGCATCAATGGTACGGATTGCAGCTTCGGTTCAGGGGCCGTCACGACGAGGCGATCAGGGAGGCCACCAAAGCTCAGGAGCTCGACCCTCTTTCACTCATCATCAGCGTCAACGTCGGCGAGATGCACTACTATGTGGGTGACTTGGAGAAGGCGGAAACGCAGTTCCGCAAGACGCTCGAATTCGGTCCCGATTTCGCCGAAGCCCGCATTTGGTTGGCCAACACGTTGTTCCTGCAAGCAAGGCCAGCGGAGGCGATCACGGAAGCCCGAGAAGCGGTCCGACTTTCGAACAACGACCCCCATTGCGCAAGTACGCTCGGCTACCTCTACGCGAAGTCCGGTCAGACCCAAGAGGCCCGGAAAATCCTCGATGAAATCACCGCCCGGTCCAAAGGAGCATACGTCGCACCGACATATCTTGCCGTCCTCCATGCGGGGCTTGAAGACAGTGACCAGATGTTCGAATGGCTGGAAAGGGCTTACCAGGAGCACGATGTAAGGCTGCTCGACACGCTGATCGACCCGTTGCTCGCGGACATGCGCAGCGATCAGCGACTCGCCGACCTCGTCCGCCGCCTCGGCCTGCCGCCACTTCCCGTGCTACGCGGCAGCGACCTCCCTGCTTCCCCCCTTAACAAGACGGGACAAAGGGGGATCCCTGACGGCAAGATCATGCTCGCCGTTCTGCCCTTTGCCAACGACTCCGGTGACAACGAATTGGACTATCTCAGCGACGGGATTGCCGAAACGCTTATTAACGGATTTTCGCGTCTTGAAGGACTGAGCACGGTCCCGCGCAGCACGGCTTTCCGTCACAAGGGGGACAGCGCCGATCCGGTTCAAGTGGGGCAACAACTCTCCGCGACCGCGGTGCTCACCGGTCGCGTTCTCAAGCGCGGCGAGAACCTCACCATTCAGGCCGAACTCACCGACGTTGGGGAAGGTCGTCAACTCTGGGGCGAGCGCTACCAACGAAAATTCACCGACCTCGTCGAGATTGAGCGGGACATCGCCGGAGAAATCACAAATGCCCTCAGTTTGCGACTCAACGGCGAGGAGAAACGCAAGCTCTCGCGCGGATACAGCGAGAACGCCGAGGCCTACCGCCTCTACTTGGAGGCTCGATTCTGGTGGAGCAAGCGAACGAAAACTGGCTTCGACAATGCGCTGCGTCTTCTCAATCTGGCGATCCAGCTTGATCCCTCCTTTGCGCTTGCCCATAGCGGCATCGCTGACACCTACTCATTGATGCCCATGTACGGGTTCCTGACGCCGCGCGACGCGGTCGAAAAGGCCCAGGCAGCAGCCGCCAGGGCGTTGCAGCTCGATGATCAACTGGCCGAGGCCCACACCTCCATGGGGATGGTTCGGATGTACGGGAATTGGGATTTCGAGCGAGCCGAAAAAGACTTCAAGCGCGCCTTTCAACTCAACCCGCGCTACCCTACGGGGCACCAGTGGTACGCCCTGTGCATCGGCGCGCGCGGTCGCCTCTCCGAGGCACGAGCGGAACTCCGCCGTGCCATAGAACTGGACCCTCTGGCGCCGATTTTCACGCACAACCTCGCCTGGGTTTCGGCCTGGGAGCGAAACTGGACCGAGTCGCTCTCGACGGCGGAGGCCGGACTGGAGTTCGCGCCGGAGTTTCCGTGGCTACATCAAATGGCCGGACAGGCGCTTCTTGAACTGGGGCGGGCGGACGAATCGCTGGTCCACTTGCGCAAGGCCGTCGAGCTTGCGCCTTTGGCCTCGTTCCCCCACGGTTATCTCGGATACGCGCTCGCAAGGGCCGGCCATGAACAGGAAGCACGGGAACTGCTCACCAAGAGGCTCGAACTTGCGAAGACCCAATACATGCCGCCGAGCGACATTGCAGCGATCTACGTCGGCCTGGGCGAGTTCGATGCGGCGATACAGTGGTTGGAAAAAGGCTACGAAGCCCACGACACTTGGATGGTGTTCCTGAGTATGCTGCCCCAATTCGAACCGTTACGCAGTGATCCACGGTTCGTCGATATACTTCGCCGAGTCGGGTTGCCCAACCTGAGAGCAGGGCACGCGCCGACGGATCCATCGAGCCTCAGGCCAACACCATGACATCGAGGGAGTGCTTCCTCACCCCGATCGACATTCAACATTCGACAATCGACAATGGTCACCCATGACTCTGATTGCGAACACGAAACTCGGCCCCTATGAAATCCTCTCGCTCCTTGGCGCAGGCGCAGTGAGCGACGTTTATCGCGCGCGGGCTCCTCAGTGACAGCGCCACCTGGCGCGCAATTCTCGGTCTCCGATCATGGCGAGTCGGCGTTCCACGACGGAACAAGCGGCGGCGAGGTCCATGCGCTACGCCGTAACCTCGCGGGAACGGACATCGGAAACATCAGCGATGGCAGGAACGCGTCAACGAACCGATCTATCTATAAGATTGGAATTTGGCAATCGGCAATTCGTGTCAATCGCCAATTGAATCACTACCGTGAAATGATCGCGGTGTGACGTGCAGAGAGCGCTTCTGCATCTTCGATTTCCGCATGATCCAACAGCCTTTGCACAACCGCGGCGATGCCTGTGGCATCGAGACCGCATTCGGCAAGCTGGCCGACTCGTGAGCCGTGGGCAATGAAGCGGTCCGCGGGAATTCCAATACGTGTCATCCGATGGCACGACAGCCCTTCCTCCTGAGCCGCTTCGAGAATGGCGGCGCCGAATCCACCAGTGACGGATTGATCCTCGACGGTCACAACCGGACGGTCGCCGCGAAACGCCTCAATCACCATTGCTCGATCCACCGGCTTGGCGAAGCGAGCGTTGACCACGGTTGCTTCGATGCCCAGCTCTGAAAGAATCTCCGCAGCAGCCATTGCGGGAACAGCCGTCACGCCGTATGCGAGAATCGTGGCCGCAGCGCCCTCGCGAAGTTTTCGCGACTTGCCAAGCTCGAACGGTGGACACTTGTCTGACATCGCCGCTGGAACCGTATCACGCGGATAACGAACCGCACATGGACAATTGAGCGTTAGCCCAAAGCGAATGGCCTCCAGAAGTTCCGCCTCATCCATCGGGGCCATCAACACCATCCCCGGAAATCCGCGAAGATATGTAATATCGAGGAACCCATGATGCACAGGCCCGTCGCCACCGACCAACCCGGCTCGATCCAGACAGAACATCACCGGCAGACCCTGCAAGACAACTTCCTGAAACACCTGATCGAACGCCCGCTGGAGGAAAGTCGAGTAGATCGCGGCAACAGGTCGCAGGCCCGCCTTCGCCATTCCCGCAGCGATGTCCACGGTGCAGCTTTCGGCGATGCCAATGTCGCGGCACCGATCGGGAAATTTTTCCGCGAATTTATTGAGGCCGGTGCCGTCGAGCATGCCCGCCGTCATCGCATAAATTCGCTTGTCCTGCTCGGCGAGTTGCATGAGGGCGTCAACGAACGCCGTCGTCCAGCTCTTGCCCGAACCCTTCTGAATCGTGACCTTTCCATCTTCAACGACAAAGGGCTTGGGACTGTGATATTTGCCCGGCTCGGCCGAAGCCCAATGACACCCGTTGCCCTTCTGCGTGTGCACGTGCAGCAGCACGGGGTGATTGGCTCGCTTCAACACTTCGAGAATCTCGATCAGATGCTTGATGTCGTGACCGTCCACCGGCCCAACGTATTGCAGCCCCATGGCCTCAAAAACCTGACCCGGTGAAACTGTAGCCTTGATCCCCTCCTTCAAATGGGCGATGAGTTCAAAAATCGGCTTGCCGAGCAGCGGAAGCTTCGGCAGCACGCGCTTGGTGGCCGCCTTCGCGTCTTCATAGAAATTGCTGACTCGGAACTTGGCGAGATATTCGGCCATCGCTCCTTGCGTCGGTGAGATTCCCCATTCGTTGTCGTTGAGCACGACGAGAAACTGACGCTTGAGCGTGCCGGCCTGATTCAGACCCTCGAACGCCACGCCGTTTACAATGCTCGCGTCACCAACCATCGCCACGACGCTGTTGTTCCGTTCCAACATTTCATCCGCGCGAGCCATTCCCACAGCCGTCGCAATCGCCGTGCCCGCATGGCCCACGTTGAACAAGTCGTATTCGCTTTCGTGAATATCGGGGAAGCCGCTGACGCCGCCGGCTTTGCGGAGCGATTCAAATCTCTCGTTGCGACCGGTGAGCAGCTTGTGCGGATAACACTGGTGTCCTACGTCCCAGAGCAAGCGGTCGTGTTGAAAATCAAAGACGCGATGAAGAGCGATGGTAAGTTCGGTCACGCCGAGGTTGCTGGTCAGGTGGCCGCCGTTTTTCCCGACGACTTCGAGGATACGTTCGCGAATTTCTGCCGCGAGTTGCGGCAACTCATCGACGTGAAGCTTCCGAAGATCGACAGGACTCTTGATCTGCTCAAGCAATTTCATCAACGACTCCAAGGTCGTCGATCCGAACCCGGAGCGTTAGCGACGGGCCCCGCGCTGGCGGTTGGGGTTCGGGTCGTAGCCCTACACTATCGGAATGGTGGGCACGGCCCACCCCACTTCCTTCACGACGTCGCGGGGTTCAACGTCATTCGCGAATCTCGACCTATTGTATCCGACAACCGCTTCGCTTGAGGTTTCAGATCTTTCAATAATCTCGCGAAACCACATATTCGGCCAGTTGTCGTAGGTCCGCTGCAGCTTCACCAAACGCCGAGAGTGCGTCGATTGCCTTCCGCAGTTCATCGTGCGCGGCCTGCCTGCTGGCTTCCACTCCTACGCAGCGGGGATACGTTTGTTTGCCCGCATGGATATCTTTTTGGGTCGCCTTACCCAATTGGTCCGCGGAAGCCCTCACGTCCAATAAGTCATCGGCAATCTGGAAGGCCAAACCCAAGTGATGTCCGAATCGCCCGAGACGTTCGATGGTTGAAGCGTCGGCGATCGCCACCATTCCGCCCAATCGACAGGCACATGCGATCAGCCGGGCCGTTTTTCGTTCGTGGATGGCTCGGGTGAGGACCAAATTCGGCGGACTGGACTCTCCGCTGATATCCGAAGCCTGTCCACCGATCATTCCCGCCCAGCCCGTGCTTTCGGCCAGTTCACGGACAATTTCGCCCAGGCGCGAATGACGCGGCAGATGTGACCCGACCAGTTCAAAGGCGAGGGAAAAGAGCGCATCTCCCGCGAGAATGGCCATTGCTTCACCGAACTGTTTGTGGGTCGTGGGCTTTCCGCGACGGACGTCGTCGTTGTCCATGGCTGGAAGATCATCATGGACCAGGCTGAATGCATGAATGCACTCGATCGCCGCGGCTACAGGCCAAGCATGATCACGCCAACCGCCGGATAGCTCGCAACATCGCACGACAAGATAAGGTCGGATTCTCTTCCCCGGTGCGAGGACGGAGTATTTGACGGCCTCGACGAGCTGCGGTGCGTCATTGACCGTGGTCCAAACATATTCGCGCAGTTGGCGATCGAATTCCGGAACGAATTCCCTCAAGGCGGCTGGCGGATGGATTATCATCTGGTCTCGGTCAGTTTCTCACAGGAAACGCTTCGATTGACACCCTGGAATCTAGCGATCGGTCGAATGGGGTCGTCATGCTGAGCGCGGTGACGCATCTCGTCAAACAAGAGCGTACACTCTCAAATCTTAGAGGATACACTGTCGGTCATCGCGTTTGCGACGTCTCTCAAAACCGCCAGCGGCGGCTGATCGGCGTTGACCCGCGCAATCAATTTTTTCGGGTAAGCTTCCAGCACGGGGTGCGTCTCTCGCTCGTAGACAAGTATCCGATTTTCGATGACCGATCGATCGGCGTCATCAGGACGACCCGATTTAGCGGCCCGCTTGGACAATCGCGCGATTAACGCGTCGCGATCGTCGATCATTAGATGAACGATCTTCTTCACATCGATGACACTTTGCAGCAATTCCACCTGCTTTACCGTGCGAGGAATGCCGTCGAGGATGAGCGTATGGTAACCAAGATCGATCTTGCCGGCCGCGATCAGACCGTCCACGTGATGCCGAAACACACGAATTGTAAGCTCATCGGGCACGAGCATCCCCTTCGCCGAATAGGAAAGGAATTCCTTGCCGATATCGGAGTTCTTATCGAGGGCGCGAAAAATATCGCCCATGGCCAAATGCACCAGGTTGGGCATCTGCCCAAGCACGACGCCTTGCGTGCCCTTTCCCGATCCCGGGCAACCAACCATTAGAATGACTTGATAGTGCTTGTTCGCGCTCAACTCATCCTCCTCAACACCGATTTCACAAAACCGTCCTGAAGTACTCAACGGTCCGTCGAAGGCCGTCAAGCAGTTCAGCGCGCGGCCCCCAATGAAGCCGCTCTCGCGCCCGCGTGCAATCCGGTCTACGGCGCTCCGGATCGTCGCCGGGAAGCGGCCTGGAATCAACCCTCAGCTTTCGGCCAAGAATTTCACCCAGGCACGTGACGATTTCGTTCATGGATCGCTCATCCGTGCCGCCAACATTGACCGGTTCATGCGCGTCCGTGCCCGCATATTTCATCAGACCAACGATTCCCTCGATCATGTCGTCCACGTAGCAGAAACACCTCGTTTGTGCGCCCGTCCCATACACCGTCAACGGCTTGTCCTGAAGGGCCTGCACAATGAAATTCGATATGACCCTTCCATCGCCAACGGCCATTCGCGGTCCGTATGTGTTGAAGATGCGGATGATTCGCGTATCGATCTTGTGTTCGCGGTGATAATCCATCATCAACGTTTCAGCGACGCGTTTGCCCTCGTCGTAACAGGCACGCGGGCCGATCGTGTTCACGTTGCCGAGGTATGTTTCCGGCTGCGGATGCACGTGCGGGTCGCCGTACACTTCGCTCGTCGAGGCCTGCAAGATTCTTGCCTTCGTTCGCTTGGCGATGCCCAGCATGTGCAGCGTGCCGAGAACCGAAGTCTTTACGGTCTTCACTGGGTTCGATTGATAATGAACAGGAGAGGCCGGACATGCGAGATTGAAGATCCAATCGACATCGACATAAAGCGGCTCGACAATGTCATGACGAATGAACTCAAACTCGCGACGATCGCGCAGGTGAGCAATGTTCCGCTCGTCGCCGGTGAAGAAGTTGTCCGCGCCGACGACATGATGTCCCTCGGCGATCAGCCGATCGCAAAGATGACTTCCCAAAAACCCCGCTGCACCAGTTACTAAGACGCGCATGTGATTTCGCTAACGACTCCTTGCGCGCCAGCGAGTGCATCATGCGCGCTGAAATTCTTCCCACATGATCCCAAGTTGGCGCACCACAGCTTGGATCGTTCCAAGCTTGAGGTCTCGTCCACTCCAGTCGGGCAATGTGCTCGCCCTTTGTGCCGCAGGATTAAACCACTTGCGGTGCGATCCGCCTCCCCGACGCGGCAACTCGATGCAACCAAGTGCAGTTAATTTCCGTGACGCATCACGGTAAGTCACGGTGTGCCTACTAGCGTTTCAAGCCAGACCGGTCCGCTCTCCGCATTTTGGGGAATCGTCGATGGCAGCGGGCGATTCAAGTCTTCGTACGTTTCAATCACGGCGGCGAGCGCATCGCGCACGTTATTCAATGCGTCATCGGCTGATTCACCTTCTGTCACGAGTTCCGGCAACAGTGGCGATGTGACAGTGAATCCACCTTCAGGTTGAGGCATGAGCAAGAGTGGAATTTTGTACAGCATGGCGTCCTTTCTTACCGACAGATCGGATTAGAATCATCAAAACTTTGAACACCAAAGCATAACCGCCCCAAAATCGATGTTCAACTGATGCCGCCCTAGAGACAATCAAAATTTTTCATTTCCTGCTCTCCCCAATCGCCACAATTCGCGAAGCTGCCCTGAGTCCATTTGCCCAACCGACGACACCCAGAAAATGACCCAAGCGGAGTTCCCGCAATGGCGAATTTCGGTATCCTTGCCCAGCCGGTCGATCATCGTCGGCGTCACCGAATTCTGTGGCGCGCGAATTTCGAGGCGCAATCCTCGCCCCATGTTGGTCACAATTTTTCCTGCCGACGCCGCTTCGCCTGGCACTTTCATGGCCACCGCGGTCTTTGCGTTCCAATCCAGCATCAGGTTTTTCTGAAGTTTCTTGAACTGGCCGATGATGGTCATCAACAATGGGGGCGTCCATTGCGGCGTCTGACGGGCGGACATCGACTTCTGTGATAAGTGCCACCGCTCGCCATCAACCGCCCAAGGCTCGGAGAGCTCCGGTTTTTCGTCGACGCGTTTGCAATGTTTGAAATACGCGATGGCCGCCGCTTTCAGAAAAGTATGAAACGCAACCCGATTGACATCTTTGAAATCGCGAAGCGAGATTCGCACGTTGTCCCAGCCGCCCGCAATCCCACTCAAACGCCGAATCTGCACGCGGCTCCATTGACCATAAATCGGCAGGTCGCCGCGCTCGTCAAGCGTCTTAATCCCCAGTGATTTCTGAAGCGCATATTGACCGAACGTGCTCTGTGGAACCCGAATGCTGACCTCCAGCAGATCCTTGAACCCAGTCAAAATATGACAGAACCAGGGGCCGCTCCTGTCCGCAGTGATCTCGATCCGCGTGCGATGATTCCAATCGGTTGGCAGGAATGATCCGAGCAGCTCGATCGAATCCACGAGCCAGCTCAGCACATCCGCCTCCCATCCGATCGGTTTTCCATTGCTGTCGGTGCGACGCTGCGTGTGCCACTCGCGCCCATTTTCTTCCCAGGGCATCTTCGCCTCCGCGCCTGCTTCAATTGCAGGTGCGGCGCGTTCCGACTTAAGCTCTTCTCCAGCACGATGAACAACGCGCTCGGCAATCGGTCCTGACGCCAGCACTTTTCGCAGCGCGACTCCCGTATGCGAATTGTCATAACCGGCCACTGACTCCGGCGTTCCTGCAATCACAATTTCGCCGCCCATGTCACCCGCCTCTGGACCGAGATCAATGATCCAGTCCGCAGTCTTGATCACGTCCAGATTGTGTTCGATGCAAATCACTGTGTTGCCGAGGTCAACAAGCCGGTGCAGCACGTCGAGCAGTTTTCGCAGGTCGTCAACGTGCAGACCAGTGGTCGGTTCATCGAGAATGTACAGCGTCTTACCCGTCGAAGGCTTGCCAAGTTCCGAGGCGAGCTTCACCCGCTGGGCCTCGCCGCCGGAAAGCGTCGTCGCCGCCTGACCGAGAGCGAGGTATCCGAGACCCACGTCTTCGAGCGTTTTGAGCATCCTTCGAATGGCCGGCACATTCTCAAACAATTGTGCGGCCTCAGCTACGGACAAGTTGAGCACGTCGGCGATGCTCTTGCCTCGATAGGCAACGTCCAGCGTCTCGGCCACATACCTCGCGCCATTGCAGCTTTCGCATTCGATCCACACGTCGGGCAAGAAGTGCATTTCAATGCAGCGCTGACCCATTCCCTGGCACGCTTCGCAACGACCGCCGGGACGATTGAAGCTGAAGCGATTGACCGTGTACCCGCGAACTTTGCTTAGCGGCAGCTTGGCATACAACTCGCGGATGGCGTCAAATGCGCCGGTATAGGTGGCTGCATTGCTCGTCGGTGTATTGCCGATCGGCGATTGATCGACGTTGATGACCTTGTCGATTTGTTCCAAGCCGATGATTTTCTCGTGTCCACCAACGGTCACCGACGCGCGATGAAGTCGAACCGCCAGGGCATTGTAAAGCACATTGTTGATTAGAGTGCTCTTACCGCTTCCCGAAACACCGGTGACGCAAGTGAACCGGCCAAGCGGAAAGGCCGCGTCGATTTCCTTCAGGTTATTCGCTCGCGCCCCCTTGATCACAAGCCAATTCAAATTGTCGATTGTTGATTGTCGATTGTCGATTGGGGTGGTGCCTTTACGCGACCTTGTTCTTTGTGTTTTGACGTCTTGATGTCTTGACGTTTTGACGTTTCGATACACCGCATCGACGCCTCGCCGATTCGACGGCACGGGTATCGCCTCACTCCCGGAAAGATACGCACCCGTGAGCGACGCTTTTTTCTTTCGGAGGACTTCGGGCGAGCCATCCGCCGTCACGGTTCCGCCGAAACGACCCGCGCCGGGTCCGAAGTCGAGTACGTGATCCGCCGCGTCAATGACTTCTCGATCGTGCTCGACCAATAAGAGCGTGTTGCCAAGATCGCGCAAGTGTTTGAGAGCTCGGATCAGGCGATGATTGTCGCGCGGGTGCAGGCCGATGGTCGGCTCGTCGAGCACATAGAGCACGCCGGTCAGCCCCGTGCCGATCTGCGATGCGAGTTGAATTCGCTGGGCCTCACCGCCCGAAAGGGTCGCCGACGCGCGGTTGAGACTCAGATAATCCAGGCCCACATCGACCAAAAACCCGAGTCGCGAAGTGATTTCGTGCAGAATTTCTCCGGCAATTTTTCGACGCCGCGCATCCAATTCAAGTGAGCGGAACCAGTTGAGCGCCTCGCCCAGCGATCGCCGACAAATGTCATTTAACGTCAATTCATTCACGCGAACCGCGGCGGCATCGACTCGCAGTCGCGATCCCTGGCACGCTTCGCAGGGTATTTCCGCCGTCAGTCCCGTCAGCCGTTCTCGCAATTTCGGATTCGCCCGCGCCGCACGCGCAATCGCCGGAAAAAATCCACGCCAACGAAACCGAATTCTCGATTGACAGGGAATTCCCGATTTCCGATTTCCAATTGCCGATTGCTCTTTCCGAGCCGCGACCGTGAGGGAGCGGTCCGACTCGGTTTCTGATTTCGCACCCGGATTACACTCCTCAATTGGAAATCGGAAATCGGAAATCGGAAATCTCGTTTCGATCCATTCCTCCCCACACCCTTGAAGCACTGCCGCCTGTTGAGCGTCGCTCAAGCGGTTCCATGATGTGTTCAGGTCGAACCCAAGATGTGCTGCAAACGCCCCGAGGAGCGCGAACAAAGAAGAGTCAGGATCGAGCTTCGCCCAACCCGCAATCGCGCCATCGACGAGAGACCGCGTCGGATGAACCACAATTGCCGACGGACTGGCCCCTTGTTGCGTGCCCAGGCCTTCGCACGTCGGGCACCAACCCATCCGCGTGTTAAACGAAAAACAATGCGGCGAGAGCTCCTCCAGCTCCTGCCCGCATTGATGACACAATCGATGCTGCGATAAACGAAGATCGTCGTTGCAAGCCGCGTCCTTGACCTTGCGATTCAAGGATAGTCCATGCGACCCGTCTTCTCCTTTATCGTCCGCGCTCGCAACCATGATGACGCCGCGACCAACAGCCAATGCCTGCTCGACGCTGTCCGCAAGCCTCGATCGCTGGGCTCGCCGAACGATCACGCGGTCGACGACAAGTTCCACCCTGTGATCCTTGCCGCGTCCAAGTTCGATCGGCTCACTCAATTCGCGCACCACGCCGTCCACGCGAGCGCGGGTGTACCCATTGGCTCGCTCACGGTTCAACAGATCGCCGTGTGATTCTCCGTCAGTCGGAGCAACCGGCGCGAGAATGAATGCCCGCTCGCCCTCCTTCGCGGCAATGATCCGCTCGACAATCTCCTCGCTGCTGAGCGCTTCGATCGGCACTTTGCACTTCGGACAAAACGGTTCCCCAATGCGAGCCCACAAAACCCGCATGTAGTCAAAAATCTCAGTGACCGTGCCGACGGTCGAACGCGGTGAGCGACTGGTATTTTTCTGCTCGATGCAGATCGCTGGCGACAGGCCATGAATGTGCTCAACCTTCGGCGGCTGCAATCGGCCCAGAAATTGCCGGGCATATGACGACAACGACTCGACATATCGCCGCTGACCTTCGGCGTAGACGGTGTCCACGGCAAAACTACTTTTTCCCGAGCCGCTGGGCCCGGCGCAAATCGTCGTTTTGTTGCGCGGAAATTCGACGGAAATGTTCTTTAGGTTGTGCTGATTTGCCCCGACGACGCAGACGGACGAATTGACGACTGTCGATTGTCGATTGTCGATTGAAACGACTTCTCTATGCTTCGTTGCCTTCTTGCCTTGCTGCCTTGTTGCCTCTTTTCGAACTTTGAACTTTGAACTTTGAATTTCGCGAAGAACCTCGTGCAGCGCCATGCCCGTATACGACCTTTCGCACTCCGCGATGTCTTCTGGCGTGCCGGCCACAACGATCTCGCCGCCGGCGTCGCCACCCTCCGGACCCAGGTCAATCACCCAATCCGCGGTTTTAATGACGTCCAAGTTGTGTTCGATCACGAGAACCGTGTTGCCCGCATCGACGAACCCGTGCAGCACGATCAGCAAACGCTTGATATCCGCGAAATGCAGCCCCGTCGTCGGTTCATCGAGAATGTACAGCGTGCGGCCTGTCGAGCGTTTCACCAGCTCGCGAGCCAGCTTGATCCGTTGGGCCTCACCGCCGGAAAGCGTGGTCGAGGACTGCCCGAGCTTGATGTAGTCCAGGCCCACGTCGTGCAGCGTGCGTAGCATTTTTTCGGCCGACGGAACGTTCGCAAAATGCTCAAGAGCTTGCTGAACGTCCAACTCCAATACGTCAGCAATGGACTTGCCTTTGAAAAGAATCTGAAGGGTCTCGTGATTGAACCTCTTGCCGCCACAGACCGCGCAGGTGATCCACACGTCGGCCAGCATCTCCATTTCCATACGATTGCTGCCGTTGCCCTCGCACGATTCGCATCGCCCCCCGCCTTCATCGCTTGAGACGTTGAAGCTGAATCGACCCGGCTTGTAACCGCGAACCTTTGAATCCGGCAGCCGGGCGTAGAGGTCGCGGATCTCATCGAACATTTTGATATACGTGGCCGGGTTGCTCCGCGGCGTCCGACCAATCGGCGATTGATCGATGTCGATGACCTTGTCGAGATGCTCGATGCCGAGGATGCGATCGTGAGTACCCGGACCCACGGTTTCACTGGCGCCTAAGTTGTCTTCTTGCTTCGCTTCCTTCGACTTTTGCTTCTCTTTGGAGTTCCTAAGTCCAAGTTGCATGTTGAGCTTTTGCGTCAGCGCCTCTCGAAGAATGTCATTGACCAGCGAGCTTTTCCCCGATCCCGAAACGCCGGTCACGCACACGAACCGACCGAGTGGAATTTCGACAGTGATGTTTTTGAGATTATTGTGCTTTGCTCCGACGATGGTGAGCGTGGGAACTTGAAATACTGATTGTGTTGTCGATTTTTCTATTACGTTGCCTTTGGCTTTCGAGCGCCGAGCTTCGGCTTTTTCTTTCCGAGCCGCGACCGAAAGGGAGCGGTCAGATCGCTCGGGCGCAGTTTGCCCCTCGGATATGCCGACACCGTTGGCTGCCGCGTGAGTGCGCGGATTTGATATTCCAGAATGATTCTTACCGCTCAACTCTTCCCCCCGCTACTATTTCGACTTGTGCGGACCTTCGCCTTGGGTGAATAGAATGTTGTTTTCCAGTTGCGATCGCAAATCCTCCCGAACCGAGTAGCGAATCTGATTGATCCCGCTGACATCGAAGTGAACTTTTTTCTGATCCTTGGGACAGCAAAAAATCACGGATTTCTTGAGCGAATGCGCGAAGCCCGCTTCATAATATACGCCAGGATTGTTTTCAGTGAGATCGGCGATAACGAAAGGTGCGACTCGAATATCCTGCAACACTTGCCCCATGATTTGGTCGTTGTGAGGAACGGTATTGGCTTTCTTCACTGCCCAATGCGCTGACTTGCACGCTGGCTCGATCGCGAGATCATAGAGTTCCTTCATCTCTTTGGTCCGATCGGGCTCGCCGAACCACATCGCGACGAAAACGGGATTGGACCGAGCGCCCTGTCCGCTCGTAAGCGACTCGTAACGCTCCCATCCCTTTGGCGTGACGAAATATGAATTAGGAGAGCCTCCGTACTTGAGGTATTCCATCGAAACCAGATTATTCGCGTAGTACGTCCACGCCTCGGTCTCTAGCGACAAGAATGCGAACGCTAATTCCTCTTGATGGTGAAACTGAATCGTTTGGCCAGGGCGTTCCGAGAGAACGCAGAAATTTCTTAGGCAGCGCTCAATCTGAGCCGAAACGGTGTCTGGATATTCCGCGACGAGGTCATCAAAGCACAGGATTACGTAATGCTCATGAGGTGCGACAACCTTTCTGTCGAATCGAATAAATATGGGTTCTGTAAGTCCTTCAATCCGGCGAACGAAAAGCATGGCTGCGGCCTGCTTTAGCTTCTCCGGCTCGTGCTTGGCGAGATGTTCGAATTGGTGATCTGACGGGTAATCAAATGCGAAAACGCCGCAAGATGGACAGTCAACAAGTGTGCCTTTCAATGACTGTTTTGGATTGATTTGATGCAGGCGGCAAATCGGACACAGTTTATCGTCGGGCATTGTCCTTACCGATTTAATTACCTGCCAAGACCGCCAACCCGCACAAGGATTCCACGACGTTCTTTCCTTGCTACCCATTCCGCCTCAGTGCGCGTCTTCCATTGCTTGTTGAACGCGTCTACCGCGTCCTGCACGATCCTCTCAGCGGCGGTATCGACCGGCTCCCGGCACGCCTGTTGCATGTGGACTTTGAACATGCAATCGCGTTGGTGGGGCGTGAGACTGCGAAGCATCTCACTCGTCGATGTTGCAACGAGCTTTGCCTTTTCTGCCGTTGAAATCTCTGTCCAAATGTTCATTCGCCACCTCCGCAGCCCTCATTTCGACTTTTCGACGTTTCGATTTTTCGACGTTTCCCCCGCTCCCTCACGGTCGCGGCTCGGAAAAATCAGCAATCGACAATCCCCTCACTCCTGTCCGCCCTCTTCCATCTCACCATTTTCGTTGATGACCGCCGTGCGCACGTCGCCTCCGGCGGTCAGGCGGCATCGGATCGTGCGATGCGTTCGCGCGCACGTCATGTGGACGATGGTTTCGGGCATATCGAAAGAGTGTGATTGGCCGCACGCCGGACAGTCAAACCGAACAAGCATAAACGCCTTTCCTCATTCCAATGTTGCTCCACAAATCGGGCACGTCGCGTGGCCATCCTGAACAATCGGCGCCACCCAGCGACCACCGCAAGTCGGCGAAGTGCAGCGCCTAGCACTCATGCCCGTCTCTTTCTTACAGGCCGGACATTGTACTGGAAAGCCGTGAAATCCGAATGGTCGATGGATGACAAAGTGATGGCCGCAGGTCGGCTCGGTGCAAATCACATGAAAATCCGCAGTGACGGCCTGTGGTCGGGTGCCCGCAGGTGGCGGAGGCGTGAACATTTCGATCGCAAAATTCACCATCCAAATGATGACGAGCCCACCGACGAAGTACGTCACATATCGAACGAACGTCGTCTCCCAAATCAGTCGCGGCTCTTCTCGAACCGCGGCCAGCCATTCACGAAAATGCTCTCGGACCACAGGCACATTCGTTCGTGCGGCCATCAACCATTCTGAAATTGGGTTGGGCTTTTCCTGGGCCATGATTTCGAAATGCGGCATCCCTCAAATTGGTTCGCGAATCATGGGTGATTCTATGCGGGAATTACGCTCGCGGCCACCTGCGGCGTTATCGCTTTCGAAATGCACATCGATGGATCGCCCGACCCTCACGGGCATACTTGATCTCGTAATTGGTGCCTTTCCAATCGTCGGCCGGACTGCCGTCGGACTGTTCCCACGCCACCGCTTCAAGGTCTCTGCGGGCACTCAGCAATCCGGCTATCTGCTCGAAGTACTCCGCATGATCGGATTGCACGAGCCAGTGACCGCCGCAGACCATCGCACGAATCGCTGCCTCCACGAAATCCGCCTGAACCAGCCGCCTCTTGTGATGCCGTTTCTTAGGCCATGGATCGGGGTGATAAAGATGCAGCACACTGACGCATTCCGCTGGTAAATGTCGCATTACGAACGGCTTCGCATCGGTGCGCATGAGCCTGACATTTGTGATGCCGCGACGTGCCATCCGATCGGCCGCGAATTGATAGAACTTATTCGCCCACTCGATTCCCAGCATTCGAATGTCGGGATTCGCCATCGCCCTGCTCAACAGAAATCCTCCCTTGCCGCAACCGACTTCCAGCTCAAACGGCCCGGGTGCTGCGAACCACGCCATCGGATCAACGACGACGCCTTCATCCGGCGAAGCGACGATGATGTCTTCTAATGCGAGCGTCATTCACAACCTCGACTAACATCAATGCCCTACAAACGCTCCAACCATGTCATCGTATGCACCCTCACTCATGCGGCCAAATCGTCGCCCCATTTGCACATACTACATTTCTCCCTTTCGTACGAACCCTTTTCCCTCCCCGCTTTCGACTTTTCGACTTTTCGACTTTTCGACTTTTCGATTTTTCGGCTTTTCGATTTTTCGGCTTTTCGATTTTTCGGCTTTTCGACTTTTGGCTCGTTGCCTGCTGCCTGTTGCCTCGTCCCCTCTCGCGCATACGATCAGACAATGCCCCTTTCGATCCGAGACGACGCCATTGTTTTAACCCGCCTGGACTATTCCGAAACCTCGCAAATCCTCGTGCTATTTACAAAGGAACACGGCAAGGTTCGAGCGATCGCCAAGGGAATTCAGCGAAGCACGAAGAAGCAGTTCGCCGTAGGGGCCGATCTTCTCGATATCGGACAAGTTGTCCTGTCCGCGAAGCACGAAGGCGCGGAGTCACTCGCGACGCTTGTCGAATGGAAGCAATCTCGCGGTCTATCGGGCCTGCGCGATTCGCTCTCGCGACTAAACGCGGCGCTTTATTCCGCGGAAATCACATCCATGCTCACCATGGATTGGGACCGGCACGAGGGATTGTTCGACGCCCTTGCATCAACGATCGTCACGGTCAGTGAATGCGATGATCCGTTGCCGCCCTTGATTCGATACCAATTGTCGGTCTTGGACATGGTGGGCTCCCTGCCCCGCTTCGAAGCGTGCGTGTCGTGCGGCCGTACCGTCGAATTGAAATATTTCTCTTCGTTTGAGGGTGGAATGATCTGCCGCCATTGCGAGCAGAATTTCGCCGAAAAACGCGCCGTCACAGCCCAAACGCTTGAAACCCTCCAGCGTGCCGACATGTCTGCAAATGATGTGGCCGCCATTTCGGTCGCGAATCATCCATCGACCGTGGCGGTTGCCGCAGGTCCGGCCGCCCTGCTGAATTACCACATCTCGCACCTTGCAGGTCGTGAACCACGGCTTGCTTCCCAAATTTTTATTCGCCAACGAATTGGATGATTATCGTTTCGACAATACGCTGGGTGACGAATTGCCTTCCTGTATCAAGCGAGCCCACATGAAAAAATTGTTGATACGCGCAATCGTATGGCTGGGAAACCTACACCGTCGTGCGCTTGCGTTTTTTTTCTTTCTCATCGGCCCGCGATTGGCCTATCGTCTCACGGGCTGGGGCGCCTCACTGATGTACTGCTTGCTGGACCTGCTCCGCGTACGAAGCGAAGCCCAATGTCGAGCTGCCTTGCAGAGCCGCGTGCCTGCGGAAGAAATTCCGCGAATTGCCGAAAAATCATTCATCAACCGTGCCCGCAACCTGACCGACTTGATGTTGGCCCCGTATTTGCTCCGCCCCAAAACCTACGAGCGCTACGGTGGGCGAATTCCGGAACCCCATCGGCAGGAACTTCTCGATGGCCAACATCGCCGCCAGCCCACGATCTTGCTCACCGCCTATTACGGCTCGTTTGATCTTCTGCCAATCTTTCTCGGCTACAACGGAATCCACGCAGCGGTTGTCTATCGTGCGCATGAAAATGAAGGCTTCGATTCTTACCGCCGAAAAATCCGTAGCCAGAGTGGAAGTGAATTGATCCCGCTCCAGGTTGCGGCGATTCGATTGGAACAAGTGCTCTCAACCGGAGGCACGGTGGCCATTCTCGCGGATCATCACGTCGAGGAACGTGGAATGCCCGTAACCTTCCTGGGCATTTCGACGAAAGTGTCCAGATCGATTGGTCTACTGGCCTGGCGATATGAAGCGAACGTGGTCGTGTCCGCCATCCGCCGACTGAACAACACCTTCCAATTCGAGATCGTGTTGGCGGAAGTGATCTATTATCGAGAGGCCGCTGGGCACGCCGATCCCGTGACGTTCATCACGCACCGCTACTTGCGGGCATTGGAAGAGATCATTCTCAAGGATCCGACGCAGTATCTTTGGGCGCACGCCCGCTGGGGCGAAGAATACTCCCGGCGCGTCACCGCACCGACCGAATCTGCTCAAGAAAATCCCGGGGTTTGAATCAGCTTCCCTTCGCCGAGTCTATGATCGCCATGGCCAGCCCAAGCGAAGAATCAACGATACCGGACGAGCTCGCAAAAGCCTTTTCAGATAGAGGAAATCCGAAAAAAAAGGCCACAGCTCCCGCAATCAAAACTCGAATTCGATTGAAACGCATCGCAATCCCTTCTTCGATTCGTGAATTCCACAAACGTGATCCGTCACGCAGTGAAATCCGGCTTTGCTATGTTACATCGTCCCCAGATGTCACAAAAAGTGAAAAACAAATGATTTCGGCGAGAATTGCCTGCCTTTGGTGACTGAATGAACTCAATTACACTTGAATCCTCGCTTTATGTCTGGATGCAATCCGGCTCAATTCGGCCGGCTCAGAAAACCAACGCTCGATTGAAACATGCGTTCCATATCAACCGGAGCCGCCGGTTCCTCTTCGCTCTGCAAATCCGCTAGATTGGCGACGCACATTGGGCAACCCACTACATCCAAATGAAATTGCGTGTAGCTCTTCCACGGATCTTCCAATAGTCCCAGCGCATACGACCCCAGCGTGCCCCGCTTTAGGCACGTCAAACGCTGCTCACGCCAGACACGTGCCACGGTGACATCGGCGTTTGTCTCGGCCAGTTCCGCCAATGCCGGTCCGGTATCAGAAAGAAATGACTGGAGCTTTTGGATCGCCCGAAACTTGATGCCCGCGACCGCCTTCTGGTCAATGTCCATTAGCTCGCCGACTTCAAGATTTCGCATACCCGCATAAAAGAGCAATTCAATCACTTGAAGATCGACGAATGCCTGACGATCGCGAAGGTCGGCGATCAATTTCCGAAGCACCGACCCAAGGATTTGCTCTTGCGAGGCCGCCGCTTCTTCATCCGCAATGTGGCGGCTCGGCGTCTCCGTGGATCCCGGTATCGCCCGATCCCACCAATCCTCGCTCTCCGCGGGAGCCGTTACAATCGGCAACTTCTTTTGCCGGAGCAGGTCATACAATTTGTACCGAAGAATCGTAAAGAGATAGGTTTCGAGCGATCGCGATGCGTCAAAGTGCGTGAGCGATTGCAAAAAGCCGATCAGGGTCTCCTGCACCAGATCTTCGGCATCACTCACGCTGGCCGTGCGCGATCGGGCGAACGCGAGCAGCCGCCCCGAGAAGCGATCAATCAGTTGTCGCCACGCGGCCGAATCGCCCGCACGGACTTGTTCGATGAGATATTGATCCGCCGAAGCCGGTGATTCCATGCGGAAACATCATAAAGGCAACAGGCATCAGGCAACAGGCGAGGAACGAACAGGGAACGATCAAAAAGTTGAAAAACCGAAAGTCACGCGACAGCATTTTTGGCGGGTTCGCCCGGAGTCGCTTCATCTCGCATGGGTGGCATACCCGGCGATGGAGCCAAGAACGGCTGCGTGGGCTTCCTGCGCCGACCGGTCAATGCCGTAACACTCAACCCCAGCAACATGATCGACGAAATGACCAGCCCCGAAACTGCGGCCACCTTGTCGTCTTCACCCATGCATTGCCGCGAACCGTGAGGCGTCGGCGGAGTTGGAATCTTCGGAATTGGCGGGAGCACCAATCCCCAATGGCCGGGCAGACGCTTCGTCATTTCCTCTACTTTTGCTTGCACCTTCGTAGTCGTAATCGCCACTGATTCGTCATCATCTTCCTCGACATCACTGCCGTCCTCACACGACTTGCTGTGGTCGATGTGGTCCCACTCTCGCGCAATTACGGTCGTCGTCAATCCGATTCCGAACAGTGAAATCGTCACCAGGAACGGCCGAATTGATTCCCGCCAGAAGCCGACTCGTTTGACTGGTGTGGTTTTGCGGAATGCAAAAAGCATGAACGCCGCAAAGCTTGTACAAAGAATGACGGACGTCGTGATGCTGTGATACGGTGCATTCGACGCCACCAGCGTATAGATGAACGCGATAATCGCCCCGCCCATCAGTACGAACGCCGCCAGGCTCCAGAACATCCGCGCAATCAGCCAGCGCGGTACGCCATTCGCCGGATGCCGCGAGCTTTGCGAGTGCCACGATCCTGTCGCCACCTGCGGAGCGCCAGGCCCGCCATACGGCGCGCCCTGGGGGCCGTAGCCGCCACCTTGTTGACCCTGCGGGCCGTAAGGCGAATAAGGATATTGCTGCGGCGTACCTTGCGGCGATCCAACAGGCAGCGTCTCATCCATTCCGCGCGGCGCGCCCTGTGGCACAGTCCGCGGATACCATTGCCCGCGACGAGGCACGCGATTGCGGCAACCTGCGGCCCACGCGCCTTTGGCCTGATAGACAAACGACGCCGCTGCCGCAATGCCCGCGCTGATGAACATGAACCTCTGGTTAAGCCTGTTGAACGGTGGCTCATGCACCAAGGACAATGCGATCGCCGTCAGGATCATGGCGCCTAAGGCCTTTCCGAAGAGTTGGCCGCCGCTGATCTTCCCGTCGCCGCGGGCCTTGTCGCTGTCCCAATCCGCAAATGTCGCAAGACCCAGCAAACCAAACCAGATTGGCAGACCATAACCAGCGTCGAACGTTGGCGCCGCACCGGCCGCGAGGACTGGTGCCGCGCAACAAGCTCGAACAAGTCTCTGTGCCCAGCTTGGACCAACATCAACCGTAAACCAGCGGATCATGTACTGGGCAAGCACAACGCTTCCGAACAGCGCGGCCACGAGCATTCCCGCGGCGGCACCTATTTCGTCGGCATGCAAAAAGTGTTCGGGATTGCTCCTGTTGAACCCTTCGACTACGCGGCTCATCGAACCGCCCGTGGCAAGCCCCACGCCGACCGACATCGCGGCCAACAGAAACACAATCAGCGCAACGCGCTTCCGCGGTGAAACATGGGCGAGTGGAGAATCGTCGCGAGCACCGGGCGCATCGTTGGGAGGCGGCGCGCCCATGCCCATTCGCTCCATTCGCCGGCCGAGCTTCGCCATTCTGCGATCGATCTTTTCCGAAACGCGCTCCATCTTGCGCGCAATTCGCTCGGGAAATGCGAAATCTTGCAGCGGTCCCATTTGTTCGGCGCGAGGACGTGGCGGCGGCGGTGGCATCCGACCTGGCGCGAAGCCGCGCGGCGCCGGATTTGGCGAAGGCATCGGCGAATCGGCCCGATCACGCCCACCAAGTCGCACCGCGCCTTCGAGACTCTTCGTGCTGAAACCCGCGAGACTCTGTTGAATCTCCTCGCCCGCGAGCATTTCGTCCAGCATTTCGCCCACCGTCGCATACCGATCACGCGGGTCCTTTTGCAGTGCCTTACGAATGACATCTCCAAACGGCCTCGGCAGATTGTCCAGCTCCGGCTGCGAGGTGAGGTGCTTCATCAGCACTTCCGCCATCGTCGAGCCTTCGAACGGCAATTTTCCGCTGAGCATTTCGTAGAGCATCACGCCAAGCGCATAAATGTCGACGCCGCGCGAATAGTTGCCGCTGCCAATCTCCGGGGCCATGTAATGCACGGTCCCGACGCTCGACGTCTGCGCACTGTGTCGGGAAATCGCGATGAACTTGCTCAAACCGTAATCGCCGATCTTCACGTAGCCGTCGTCGAAGAAAAGGTTGCCCGGCTTCAGATCGCGATGCACGATCCCGCGATCGTGCAAATACGCGAGCCCCTTGCCGATTTCACGCGTGAAAAATGCGGCCTTCTCCGGTGCAAAGCCCTTCGGCTCGGCAACGAGCAAATCCCGCAGCGACGGCCCGGAGATGTATTCCATGACGATGAAGTATTCGCCCTCGGCGTTTTTCCTGACGTCGAAGATCGAAACCAGATGCGGGCTTTTCAGGTTGATGCAGTGGCTGACGCCGCGAAGTTCGATCTGCGGATTTTCCTTGAGGTACTTCAGAGCCACTTCGCGACCGCCGTCGCTGATGGCATAGTAAACCTCGCCGAACCCGCCGCGTCCTACGGCCCGCTGGATCGTGAAATCGTCGAGCGGTCGATCGCCATGTTTGAAGGTATACGCCATGATTGTCGTCCCGCGCTACTTACTTATGCTGCTCGCTTGCTTGTCCTGATTTCCAATTGCCAATTTCCAATTGTGAGAGGGTGCCGGGTCCCCCAGCCCAAGGGCTGGGGGACCGACTGCCGTCATTCGCTATCGCACCGTGTCATTCTGAGGTCGCCTCAGGCGACTTTCGGCATTCTGAGTCCCGATACGCCGGGACGAAGAATCTCGAATCCGAGATGCTTCGCTGCGCTCAGCATGACAAATCGCAATTCGTTTCCTCACGCGACCGTTTTTCCCGTCGTCCGCCACGCTTCCAACGCCAAGCTCACACCGCCAACTTCCACCGATTCGCCGAGCCGCAATTCCTTCCCCGTTGTATCCGCAAACCCGTCGCTTTGCGCTCGTAGCCATAGTCCGCCGTTTCGTTCATAAAGAAGCAGTGTCGGCCCGGCGTAACGGCATTGAACATGCGACGTGTTGCCTTGCCCGATCATCGCGATCCGGTCGAAGAGCACCACACGCCGAACATCATTGGGCATTTTCGTCGTGTCGCTCAACTCCAACAACGCTGAACTGCTCCGGCGACTCGGCAAACGGAAAGTGAACTTCGCCTTCCGGCCTAGCACAACTCGATTGCCGTCGCGAAGGAGCGCGTGACGAGTCATCTTCCCGTCCACTTCCAACTCCTTCGCACTGATCACGAAATAATCATCCTCGACTCGGCTGATGTTCGCATGCCGCTCGGAAATGTCGCTGAGCAGGGGCATATCGGCAGGGAGGTCACTTGCCGCACGACCCATACTCGCTTGCGACCCGCGCACGAGCAGATAACTTCCGCCGCCATCCACAAGCAACAATAGCCGCGACGGCAACGTATTCGCCAATTCGATCTTCGCCGGCGCGACAATTGTTTCATCCATCGCCCCGCGCCTTGCTTCCCCCCTTACATAGGGGGGACTAAGGGGGGTTCTTGATCCGGGGCGCCCCAGCCCCTGGGCTGGGGAACTACCACGCCCGACAACGCCAATCACTCCCTCCCTTGCAAAGGGGGGATTAAGGGTGGTTATTGTTCCCAGCGGCCCCGCAGCAAGCACCGTGTACCTCTCGTCAATCTGCCTTAGTTCCACCATCGCCTCGTTCGCCCAATTCGCTTCAGGAATCAAGCGTGCAATGCTCATCGCATGCCGACGCGCATCCGCATAGCAATGACTGGCAAGCGCATTGCTTGCATCACTGCACAGCCGCAATACTTCTTCAAGTTCACGCCGCTCAGCAGCGTTCTTTCCCAGATCCCGCAGCGATTCGATCTCTACCTGGGCCGATGGAATTCGACCGGCCACGATCGCCGACCGCGCCGCACGAATCACCTTCTCACACAGTTCGGCCTCCATTGCCGCCACCGCAGGTGCATGCCCATCAAGCGATTTCGCCTTCCGCAACCGTTCTGCCGCGACCGCCCATTGCTCCGAATCGAGGAGTCGCCGAACCTGATCGAGCAATTGCGAGACTTCTTCCGACCGCTCTTCGGCCTTGCGCCGCAGTGCATCCGCCGGACCGTGATCGGCCTCCGCCCGCTCCAGCAAATTTCGTCCCGCAGCCAGCGAGCCTCGCTCGATCCGCTCACGAGCTTCCTGAACGCGACGGATCTGTGATTCATCCTTCCGGGCTTGTTCGGATGCCACCAAGCGAACGTAGCCGCGAAGCTCGTCGATATCTTTCTTTGCCGCCGGATCGCCGCAGCCTTCGGCCCGATCCAGGTCCATCAAGGCTTCGCTGAACCGATCGGCCCGATAGAATTCACGCGCCCGAGCCACGAACTTTTCGCTCAGCCCCGCGAGCACGGTCTTACCCCGTTTGTTGTCGCGAATGTCAGCCTGCGTCGCCAACCGATAGGCTTCCTCCAGCCGCACATCGGCCAAGGCCTTCTCCGCCGCCCGTAGTCGCATGAATAACAGTTGCCCAAACATTGGTTCTTCTTCGCTAATGCGTCCGTCGCTTCCCCCCTTTATTAGGGGGGACTAAGGGGGTATTTGCCAGCCGCATCAATTTACTCAATTGGCTCCGATATCATACGCAAAATCACGCCGCCAACCCAATCATTCTCGCGACAGGCCGTCGGCACGTTCACCCTGGCCGGAGCCTCCTGATACACCCATATTCGGAGGAAAGGGCAAGTTATTTGCGCTCGATGTCCTCGGATTTGGATGGAAGTGAAGAAATTGGTGCTACCGGACTTCGTCAGTTGACGGTCGTGGATTTGGCGGCCCGGTCGCCCCCGACGAGATGTTCCTGCCCGCATCTTCATGGGCGATACCCAGAATCAGCGAAACGCCGACCCCAAGTATTGTGTACATCATGTCGTCGTTCACGTGCAGGCCGATCTGCGCGGCGTACGATGCGGCCACCGTCGCGAGCGCGACTCGAACTTTTCTGGATGCCAGCGGCGCAAAGATACGGCGTATACGGGAATCTTCTTTCATATCGTTCTCCAAAGCTCGGAGTTGATCACTCAATCAAACAGGTACCCGCTTAAAGAGGTGCGCCCGCCGGAGACGCGCCGGGCAACGCGTCTCCGACGGGCTTGGGGAGGGGGAGCGGGAAGGCCGGAAATTTGACGGAAAACTCACCAGTATCACACAGCGGCACTATGTCTGGACCTTGAAGTCTCCGCTGTTAGTCGTTCTCGTCTTGTAAATTTGTTTTGACGTTTTGATGTGTTGACAATTTGACGTTTCCCTCGTTCCCACAAGTAGTAGACCGGCTTGGTTCCGATCTGCCCACGAAATAGCTGCGCGAGAAATTCCGTCGATTGGCGTTCCACGCGTCGCCGTCCGCCGCCGGTGGTGGCCGCATACCATTCATAAACCACGCGGGCGACGATGTGCCGCACCTGTGGAGAGCAGGCGACGTGCGAAGCGAACTCCGCGGCGTTCGGATCGACGTCGAGCGACTTGAGCGCATCCATTGCGGCCCTTTGGCGTTCGGACAATTCAACCTGTCCGACGCGCGTCATTCCCGCTCGTTCAAAAACGGGATTGAACTCCCCCATCGCCGCAAGGCACTCGACAAATTTGACGCCGACTTTCGGAAGCGATTTTCGCACGAGGAATTGTCCCAGCCCGCAGCCGCGCACATCCGGATGAATCACCAGCCGCCGCAAAATGCGGATTTGTTGATTGACGCGTCGCGGATTGCGGACGAACCAGCCATCGGTCGCGCGATTTCGCATCGACGATTCCAACGGAGCGTGCGAATAGACTACAATTCCGAGGATATCGCGGCGCGGTTTGCGAGCCGCGAACTGCGGCGCGATTTCATTCTTAGTTCCCTTGCCGCTATCCCCCTTAGTCCCCCCTTGGAAAGGGGGGAGGCAGGTGCAATCTCGCAGCACGAAAACCTTGTCCACAAACCCAAGCTCATCCGTCGATCGATAGTGCATCGCCGCGAAGGCTTCGTAGTCCCGCTTTGAACCTCGCTCGATGCGAAGTCGCCGCGCAATGCTCAGCGACGGTACGTCATTGATTTGTCGATACTCGACGTCGCACCGCCCGCCTCCCGACAATCGCACGATCACATCCGGTTGAAGATCGGCAATGACGTCCTCATTGCTCGTTGCGGCCACAAACGCGAGCGAATTGCGAGTCACGATCTTGCGAAGGTTGAAGCTGATGCATTTGGCCAATCGCCGATGCAGCCCGCTGCAAAATTCATCACAAAGCAGCGGCGCGGTCACTTGATCTCGAAGTTGCAGGGCAATTGCCCGCGCGAGCCTCGCGCGGAATCTCTCGCCTTCTGAAAGAGAATCAAACGATCGAATCCATATGCCCGCATCTCCAAGTCCGCAAGACGTAAGCAGCGCGATCGCATCATGCGTACTGGCCGATGGCTCGACCGCGTCGATGAGGGCCAGATCACGCGGAAATGCAACGCGATGCACGAGAGACGCCACTGCGAAGCGACTTTGAATTTCACTAAGCGCCGTGCTCTTCCCGCTTCCCGATGGACCGGTGATTAGAACTATGCTTCCGCGCTCGATCGGAATCCGCACGTCGTCGAGCAGCACAACTTCGTTCGCCCGATTCGACAACCCAAATCCTAAGGCCACCTCGGCTGTCCTGCGTGAAGGCTTTCCAAGTGCCTGCGATCGGACGACGCGAATTGGCGGGAGAATTTCTTTTTCCGACGTCGCGGTCGCCGTTACGGACGACGTGTCCGCCGCTTCAAGGGCGTCACGCTTGGAATTCTGCAACAGGAACACGCGCCATTCCTCCGAATACCGTAGTGGGTAAGCAATCAAACTGGCCCACTGCCGCTTACCGAAAGCGAACAACACCCTAACGATACTTCACATACAATTGCCTGTCAATATTATTATCAATTTTATTTTCGGAACGGCATGCGAGGCGTTTTTATCGGGCGATCATCCGCATCGTCGTGGAATTCGATTGGCGATCACCGCTTCTTGCGGATAAACTGGCTGCCGTCATTCAACATGGGGTGTCCACATGCGACCACGAAATCTCATCACCGCGTCAGCTTTTCTCCGTTGGAATGTTTCGACTTTCGCAGGGTTGGCGACGTTTACACCCGCGAGTGTGGACGTGACGCCGGGCACAATCGTGACAATGGATCTCACGCTAACGGCTGAGCATTTGTATGGTTTTGACACGGCGGACGTGGTCATCAACTCTGACGCACCATTCGAATGGAAGTACGGGCTGGATCTTATTTGTCCGAACTGTGCGACGGATGGGTGGCCGTTCTCACCAGGATTTGGAATTAAGCCCTACGATTTGTATGTTGGCGGCAGCACGCCGATGGCGTTCGGGTTCGGCAATTCCCTCCTTCTGGGAACACTGGCGTTTGACACTGCGACGCTCGCTCCCGGAACGTACGAAACAGTCGTGAGCAGTGAACTGGATCACGACCTTTCATCGATCACGCATTTCGGCACGGGGGAGGGACTTGAAGGCCAGGGTTCGTTCACCGTCGTGCCGGAGCCTTCGTGCGTGGGCCTTTTCGCACTCGCTGCGACTGCGCTACATCTCACGCGATGAGGAATGCGATGAGTGCCCGTTCGACTTGGGCGGCTGCCATCATCGTGACACTCGCGAAAACCGCATTGGCCAGCCTGGCGACGTTCTCACCCGCGAGTCAGGACGTGACACCGGGCACGATCGCGGCGATGGACTTCACCCTCACGGCCCGGGCGCTTCCCAACTTTGATGAGGCTGACGTTGTCATTCAGACTCCCACGACTGTTCAGTTCGCGTACTCTGCCGAATTCGTTTCCGCCGGCACGACTCGCAATCGGCTCAGCAAAATAACCAGCCACGAGAAATCGAAATGCCGGCCTTGAACCACGACTCCAAGTGTGGTTCGCCGCCCGGATGCGGGTCTCCGGATTGGTCGCGGATGATGAAGCATCGAATGGCGGCGCCCAGACGCCGTGATCGTGGCGATCGAAACTTCATTCAATCCTCATCTGGCAATTGCTCGATTCGTTCGAAGACGATGATCGGTCCAGATTCTTCTCTCACGCGATAGTTCGAATCACTCGCATACTCGTTGCTTTTCGCAGGCAAGCCGGACATATCCCAGTTGTCGCTTCGATCGAGGATCACATAGTCCGCCGCACGAATGCGACGTCCCGTGTAGACGCGGCGATAATCCCAGAAGTGCGCGGCCAATCGTTCGGTGGCGAGAATTGAATGATCTCGTCCGATTTCACTTCTCATCCTTTCAATGAAAGGGAGGCGCGGATCGGCCGTGTGCATCGCCGCGTCCGCCGCCTGCACTTCGAAGAATTTGCTCACCGGCGAGAAACCAAAGAAGTAATGTGACCACAGTGAAGTAATCAGAATGGCGAAGGCAATCGAACGGTTACGACCCCGAATGTCCGATGCGAGGCCATCGGAACGAGATGTCAAACGCAAAGGAGAGATATCTTCCTTTGCGCCGGCCAATTTTGCAGGGCATCTCAAGAGTGAAATACATGCGAAAAAAAGAATGGGTAATAATGGCGCTTGATGCCAGAACTTAATGCTCAGAAACTGCGAGTTATCAAGCAAGAGCACTAGACTAAGCGTAGGAAGTGCCGCGACCGCAACGCGCCATCCAAGGATCGGCAGGCCGCACATTGGAACAAGCAACATTGCGATATAACCCAAGTCCTGAAGCCGCGTCAATCTCTGCCAGAAAATCGAGGGATGTCGAATTGGCGAAAGGAGTACATTTAGGATATCCGGCCCCAATGCCCCAAATAAGTCCGCGCGTTCATACCGCCCGGACAAGGCGAAGTGTGGTATGAAGACTCTTGTACAGAGTATCGCATACACCAATGCACCAAGCGCAATTCCTAAACCCGTCATTCGGCACCTGCGTGTCAGAATGAACGACAGTCCGACGCCCATGACGGCCGCGCTCGCGGTCTCAACACACAATGCTGTACAGGCGAGAAATGCATATGCCGTTTTCCAGCGATTAAGCGAAAACGCCCAAAGCGACGCTGCCATCAGCGGAATTGTCGCGTAGTCCCATTGAAATCCATAGGTGTTTGAATAGATCATTCGACCAAGCGAAGGCAACGCGAGCCAGGCGAGGGCAAATATCAATGCCGTTGTCACATCGTTTGTCCTACGCCGCACTGCCGAATAAATGAATAATGCCGGCAAATGGACGAATAGCGCCCCACATGCCATTAGCAAAGTAAGCGACGGCCAGATTGCGAATAATGGGACAAGGACATACAGAAGCGGCGTGAAGTGCCATCCCAATCGAATGTTGTCGAAACTGTCGCTACGGAGTCCTCGTCCCCACAGACAGTTTTTCAGCTCTTCGACAAAGTGCCCAACGTCGGCATGTCCCATGCGAAAATGGTCATAGTGGTCAAGCTGAATGGACGTATGAATGACAACCAGGACAATGATCAGTGCCCATACTACCGACAGCACAACGTGGTGACCACTGTGCTTGGGCGTGCCGGACCTATCGCTTGCAACCACCAAACCGGTGTCGCATCTTTGGGCGGCGACCAGAAAAACGAATCCCGATGACATCACGAAGAGCAAAACGAGAACAAAAGCAGGCGGCGTTGATGAAAAGGCCGGCCAGAGTGCAAGTGGAGCGCATCCGACCAGTGGCCAGCATGTCGCCGGAAAACGTGACCGATGTCCTTCGCGTCGGAATCCTATCCACGCCGCAATTCCGACTGTCAATAAAACAGTAACCGCGGCCAACAGGGACGGCGGTAGATAGAACGGAACTCGCGCGACTTCAATCGCATAAGTGGTGACATTGCACTGCATATCACGCACTTGCCACAATGCGACGACTTGCGCCGGAATTCCAATCATCCCCAAAGCCATTGCCAAGCGCGATACTCGCGGCTTGTTACTTCCAACTGGAACGGTCAGAGTTGAACCAGTCGACATGTTGCAAGGCGAGACCTGCAATTTGACTATTATCCGAGTCGCATATCAGGAAGCCGCGAAAGTGCGGGTCGGCATAGAACCTGAATCGACCGCCTGAGCATCCCAATCACGAGCGAATAATTGCCAGGCAAATTCCAATGACTGCGCATCGCTCGTCGCGACAATTGAATTCCATTCGCAAATACGACCGGCCAATGATTCCGCAATCTCATTACCGCGAAGTCTGCGCCAGAGCATTGGATCCATCACTTCCTCTAATGCAATTGGCGGCAGTGCGTAATCAAGTGCAGTTCGCGGAACATCGCGCACGTTCAACCCGACTCCGGTCAATATCGCGGCCTCCTCGCCTACAGCAAGAACTTCGACCAGAATGCCTCCGAGCTTTCCATTTCGGACAATCAGGTCATTGATCGGCTTAAGGCCGATTTCCAGACCCGTTATGGCGCGTAGGATCTCCACGCAAGCCACGCCCGCGGCGCGAGTGCATTGGGCCATCTGCGGCCAATGAACGGGCGTCACAAAGTCAATCACGGTCATGTAAATGCCCGCGCCCCGCGGCGATGCCCACGTGCGCCCGCGCGTACCTCGCCCGGCCGTCTGCTCACCGGCAATCACCAAGGCGCGCTCATTGCAGCCCTGGTCGCGCACAAGCCGCTTGGCGACTTCGTTCGTGGAATCTACAGTTTCAAATCGAAAGACATTCACAGCTCGAACCTTGCAATTCCTTGAGCAATTCTTGTTTGAGATCGCACCAAGAACGAAGTATAATGTAGGGACGATGCGATACCAAGAGCTAGTCGAAACTCTCCACCGCCTTCCCTTCGAGCCGTTTCGGTTGCAGCTCACCAACGGCCAATCGCACGTCGTGCGGCACAAGGATTTTGCGTGGGTCACGCGAAGTACGCTTTACATCGGCATCCCCTCCGGCGACGACGAAGTGCCTGATCGGGCCATTCAATGTGATCTCCTGCATGTCGTCGCGATCGAGCCTGTGAACGGCTCGCCGGAACAATCCAACGGAAATGCAAAGAAGTAGATCGACGGACCAGGGTACCACGTCTTCTTCGAACTTCGAACTTCGAATTTCGCGCTTGTAGTTCCGCTCCCTCACGGTCGCGGCTCTGAAAAAGTACGAAGTCATATTAGCAATGGTTGGAAACCACGTCAGCCTTCGACTTTTAATCGCAGCGGCGTGTTGAGGATCGGGCCGAGGGATTCGGCCGGGCCGGAATTCCAGCGGCCGAAGAAGCTGCGCAGAATAATACCGACGCGATAGAAATGTCTTCGCCAGTCGAAGTTTCCACTGAACAAAGCGAATACACCCTTGGAAAGAATGCCCGCGCGAAGCATTCGCATTTTCGTTTTTTCGCTGATGCCTAGCGGCGACAGGTCAATGCCGAGGTAATCCTTGTTGCGGTTCCAGTTGTCGAGCACGAGCGCGGACGACGGCAGGCCATGGCGCTCCACGATCTCCTGCAGCGGAGCGCCGGGCATGGGCGTGGCGATCGACCAGGTCATGTAGTGCATTCGACGCAGGAAAAACTGCTTCCACACCCACCAGAGCGAATGCCGAATTTCGCGCGGCGTTTCGAATTGCAACTCGCCCTTCGTCTCCCAAAGCTGGAATGCCATCATAAACAGCAGCACGCGAATCTTATGCTTCTTCAGGAATTTGAGGCAGCGCTCGGTCTGTTCGACGGTGATCTTCTTTTCGATGCCATCGAGCACGCGATCGTTGGCGCTCTCCACGCCAAGATGAACGAGCCACATGTTCATGCGTTTGAACAATTCGGCCAGCTCGTCGTCGATCTTGTCGGCGCGAAGATTCGATTGGAAGAATAGATCTGTGTGGCCGAGGTCGGCGATCGCGCGGCAGACTTCTTTCGCCCACGGCAGCGTCACGTTGATCTCGTCGCTGACGATTTTGATTTCGCGAACGCCGAGTTGATACAGCCAATCCACTTCGCGAGCGATGTTTTCCGGCGAGCGCATTCGAACAAACGGCTTGGCCGCGCGCCAGACGGGAAGCGAGCAAAACGTGCATTTGTACGGGCAGCCGCGGCTGATCACAATGCAAGTCTGCTTGTCGGATTGACAATAATGCTGACCGACGAACTTCGAAAAGTCGATGCGGTCCCAGGCCATGAACGGAAGTTCGTCCAGGTTTTCGTACGCTCGCGGCTTGGCCGTTCGTAGCGGACCATCGGGCGTGCGAATGAGCAAGCCCGGAATCTGCGAGAAATCGCGACCGCCATAAATCATTTCGTTGATGATGTCGGCCAGGGTCATTTCGCCTTCGCCGATGCAGACGATGTCGGCCAGCGATTTTCCCATTACTTCTTCAGGCACGGATGTCGGATGCGGCCCGCCTGCGATCAACAGCACGTCGGGGTATTTCCGCTTGATCGCGTTGATTGTCTCGTGGGCATTCCGCTGCGTGAGGAACGCATAGCTCAATCCATAGATTTGCGGTCGAATTTCTTCGATGACTCGCAAATGATCCTCCACCGTGTGGAATTGATCGAGGAAGATGATGTCGTCATCACTAAGCGGCGTGGCTTCACGCACATACGAAATCAATTGCAGAATGCCGAGATTTGGGTAGGCCTTGTCGTAGTCGTCGGTCTGCGCCGGCGGATCGGCGAGAATGATCTTGAACGGCGTGATCCGGTCGCGTGACGCGGCCTCGGCGCGCGGATCATGAGTTCCGGTGTCCGGTCGAGAAATGATGTCGAGCGAAATTGTCAAACCAATGACACCGTTCTTAATAGGTCAAAATTCATTTGCTCGCTGATTCAGCGCAATCCGCAGCGCGACGAATGAGTGGTTTATCGGTATTACTGCGACGCGGGTCGATTCATGGAGATTGCTGACGCAAGGCTATCGGACGTGAAATCAAGTCTCTTATGGTTGCTGAAGTCGTTCCTCGATCAATTTCCCCACCAACTTCGGGTCGGCTTTGCCGCCGGAGAGTTTCATAACCTGGCCGCGGAGAAAGCCGATGGCGGCCTGCATTTTTTTTGGGTTGGTTCGGGCGTCGCTGACGGCCTGCTGATTGGCGGCAAAGGCCTCATCGACCCAGCGGGCGGTGGCGTCGGCGTCTTGTACTTGAACGAGGCCGAGTTCTTTGGCCAAGGCAGATGGGCAATTTGAGCGAGTGAGCATTGCATCGGCAAGCTGATTGGCCGCTGTCTTGTTGACAGTGCCTTCGGCTGTCATTTTGGCGAGTTCTGCGATTCGCGCGGCCTCGACGCCGAGTTCCGTAACCGCAACGCCGCGATCGTTGGCGTGTTTGAGCCATACGTTCACGAATTGCTTGCCGGCGATTTCGGCCGGGCCGCCGAGCTTGATGACTTCGTCGAACAGGTCGGCTGTCGGACGATGTTCGACAATCGTTTCGGCATCCTTCATTGAAAGTCCATATTCGCTCGCAAATCGCCGTCGCCGCTGCACAGGTCGCTCGACAAGCTGGGCGCGAATTGAGCCGAGCGTCTCGTCGCTGAGTTGAACGGGCAGCAGATCGGGATCGGGAAAATAACGGTAGTCGTGAGCGGCCTCTTTGCCGCGCTGAAATTCAGTGACGCCGCGATCCGCGTCCCAACCGCGATTCTCGTTGGACGCCTTCCCAATCACGTAATCGTTGTTCTCTTCCCACACTGCAACCTGTCGCTCGATTTCATAGGAAATCGCCTGACGAACGAATTTGAAACTGTTGATGTTCTTGACCTCGGCAATGGGCGTGCGGTATTCGCGACCGTTGTGCTCGATGGCGACATTTACATTCGGCTCGAAACGCATGTGGCCTTTTTGCATGTCGGCCTCACTCACGCCGAGATGCCGCACCAGCCGCTGCAACTCAACGCAGAAGGCATAGGTGTCGTCCGCCGACGCGAGGTCCGGCTCAGTAACGATTTCGAGAAGCGGCGTGCCGGTACGATTCAGGTCCACGAGCGTGCAGCCGGGCGTGTCGTGAATATTCTTGCCGGCATCTTCTTCGAGATGAGCACGGCGGATGCGAATCTCGCGCGGCGAGCCGTCCACGTCGAACTCGAACGTCCCCCCCGCCGCCAGTGGAATATCGTATTGGCTGATCTGATAATTTTTGGGCAGGTCGGGATAGTAGTAACTCTTGCGGTCCCATTTGGTAAAGCGGGCGATTTCGCAGCCAAGGGCCATCCCCGCCAGTGCCGCCGATTCGAGGGCCACCCGGTTCATCACCGGCAATGTCCCCGGATGGCCCAGGCAAATGCCGCAAACCCGCGAATTCGGCGGAGCGTCGGTCTGGACCTCGCAACCGCAGAAGAGCTTCGTCCGCGTGCGAAGCTGGACGTGGATTTCAAGGCCGATAATCGGACGAACTTTCGTTGCGACTGTCATTGCGGGAAGTTATACCAGATTCGAATTCGGTTCTCGTTGCTTACCCCCTTTGGTCTCCCCTTGTGAAGGGGGGAGGCACGGACCCGCGCGGGCGCTTGGGGTTCGAAAACGGCCAAGCCAATAGGCTCCGCAATAGCGGAACAGCCAATTTGCTACCTTTATCCGATTTTGTAACGACACCTGTAAGGCCGCATAATTCGCCGACGCACCAGCGGGCGATGAAACCTGCGGGCCGGGAGTTCGTCATCGGGATCGGGCAATGTCTAAACTCCGCCAGCACAAGAAGTTAGTATTGCATTGGCAAGCCGGAAGACTCCGCGCATTTTCGCTCGCTGAGCTGATCATCTCCATTGCCATTCTGTTGTTGATGCTCAGCCTTGCGGGCCAGGTATTCAACCTGACCGTCAAGTCCACCGGCCAGGCGACTGCCCTTACTCGAGTCGATCAGGATTTTCGCGTCCTTGAGCAAACGCTGCGAGAAGACCTACGCCATGTTCAACCGGGTCAATCGGTCATGGTGATTCAAGGCAACCCGGTGAACGCGTATTGGTCGCGAAACGGAAAAGAGGCCGACGATGATCCGACGGTGCTCAACGGCGGCCCTGCCAACGGCTATCCGCACAATCCCGATCCCGAGCGAGATCATTTAGACCCACAGGGAAATCACATTCCGATTCCTCCGCGAGCCGACATGCTTATGTTCTTCACCGCTCGACCGGGTTCGAGTCATGTAAATCCGACGGTTAGCTCCAACGCGCAGCAGATCGTGTATGGTCATGCAGAAATCGGTGACTTCTCAACAGCCGCGGGTCCGGCAAGTCCGACACCATCGTGCGAGAATTCTTATACATTCAATCCACCACCGACTTCGCTGAAGGCCGTGCCGACTGCTTTGGCAGGAACGGTTGATTATCCTTCGCCGACGACCGTTTCCGCAATTCCGGCGGAGCAGTGGCACTTGGCGCGGCGAGCAGTCTTGCTGCAGGCAGGTGATCGCCCGATAGCCAATCCGGTTACCAAATATGGACTCGATTATTCAGCGGCGACGACGGCGATTGACGATCCACTCATTCTTCACGGCTCGGCGGATACGCTTTGGAATTTTGATTTCGTGAGGGAAGTGCTTCAATCGCAAAAGTCGAGCGCGTATGCGGCTCCGCTTTCCGTGCCCGCGATTTTCCGAAAGGGTATCACCAGCCACGTGCCTTACAATGATCGCAGCCAATTGTCCCTCGCCCCGCCAGCATTGTGTGCGGATCACTTGGGGAGTTATTTCCTTCCGAATTGCGCCTCATTCAAGGTTGAATGGTCCTTGAATCCTCGTAGCGAATTCGTGGCCGGGCAACTTGATGGAATTGGCGAAACGCTCTGGTTCGATCCGGGAGATGTCGGAGATGCAGTTAAGCCGGCGCGCCCGCTCCGATCCTTGACGACGAAGATTGACCAAATCAAGGCCGATCCAACCAAACCCGATCCGCAATGCAAGAGCGATAAGTGCGTAAAGCTCTCAAGCTTGCTTTGTAATCAGGTTTTTCATGCGGATGGGGCTTGTCCATATTCCCTGGCCGATCGATTTGATCCATCCGTTGCCAAGGACTACTGCAAACCAGCACACACCAAGAGTATCTGGCCCCAATTGTCGCCAGATAAGGACCGCCCGAACCTCGCGTTGTTTAATGCCAGTCACCCGTTTTGCACCTGTGATGGCGTTACAACTGATTGGGCCACATCCTCGGAGGCGAACGTACCCGACGACATTTTTCCCGGTGCGTTGCGAATCACGGTGGATTTGTATGACCCTGAGCGACGGCTGGATAAACCGATCCGGCATGTGATGGTGATTCCGATTGGCGAATAAGCGGCGATGAAACGTCAAAACGTCAAAACGTCAAAACGTCAAAACAAATGCGCGGCAGGTATGCGCCATTCGCGATTCGCGATTCGCGATTCGACATTGCCCGCGAATGGTGCATCGAGATGCACCCTACGAAGAGGCTCGGCGTTAGTTCTCGTCATGACACTGCTTGGGATTCTGTTCGTCCTTGGCGTGGCGTTTATGGCCACGATGAATTTCGAATCGCAGATGATGGTATCTCAATCGCAGCGGCATAACAGCGATAAGTCGGCGGGCACCATGTCGGACGACATGAGTGGCATGATGGGTGGCATGATGATGGGCTCGCCAAGCGTTGCGTTTTCGACGCCGAGCGTGGTTGATTCGCACGGGGTCTATGCGGAGATTCCCGGAGTTCAAAACAGCGTTAGTTCCATCGAGCCGCTTCCGAATCCCGGAGTCGACGGTATTATCGATGGCTTCGGCCCCGGAACCAACGATATTCGTAATGATTCAACCCTCACGGCTTATGTAAACCCGTCATCCGTTCGCGGAATCACATCCAGCCCAGCGCCGCCGCCACCGGGCGCCCGCGATAGCCGACCGCTGGCAGTGGTTCTCAATAGCGATCCGCGCGCGAAAGATTTTGTCATCCTCACCGCGGTACCGCCCGGATTCCAGTTGCAGTGTTGGCCCGCGACGTGCTCGAAACGCTGTACCGACTACGGCAACGATTGTGCGAATGCCGGGGATTGCAAGAACGGCGATTGCCGAGTCCTTAATCTTCAACGCTGCATCAGCGGACCCAATGACGGCCTCGAATGCGCCGACAATGGCGACTGCAATCCTCCCGGCGTCTCGACTTTTTCCTGCGAAGGATTGCGACTCCTCGACGCCGATGGCGACGGTGTCTCCGATTCCATCGCGGTGGACGCCCGCGATTTCGGCTTCACGGACACACAATTGGCGACGCTGGGACCGCAATTGAATCCCAAGTCCAAGCCCAACGGTCGTGTGAGCGTCGCGTTCCGCATCGTGCCACACGGCGGCATGGTGGATTTGAATTCCGCGCATCCCAAGCTGATCGAGAATGCACTGACGGTGCCGGATTTGCACATCACTGCAGACGTCGCCTATGGAAATTTCAAGCACGGACCCAGCGGTCCGGCGCGTGGCCTGCCGCAATATGCGTATCCCCCGGAATCCGAAGAGCGGTTGTTGCGGAGACGCAACGTGCTTGCTCCATTGAGCGTGGCGCCTTCCAGGCTCCTGGGCAACTCCTTTGCGGCGGCCGGCGCCAGCAATGTCAAGACCTTCCAGGGTGACATGCCGTGGCAGCTGCTGGGCCCCAAGCCGGGCGGCGCGGCCTCAGGAAATTATCAAAGCGTCGATCCGAGCGATCCATTCAGCCACCGCTATTGGCCTTATAGCTTTCAGGTTGTCGGCAACGGGATCGAAAAGGAAGCATATTCGCGCTCGATGCAGGACGTGTCCGCGTGGGAGGCGAAGATGGAGCCGAATGCTGCCGCTGTCGCCGAACCGGCAACAGCCTCCGATCCCCTTCCCGCGTACAACCGGAATCATCTGGTGACGGCGCTCAGTTACGATGGCTTGTTGCAGCGCGGCGGGCGGTGGGGTTCGAATCCGAATTCATCACCGGCGGATGATCTCATCGCGAGGATGGCGTCGGCGAATTTCACTGCGAGCGATCCGGACTGCGTCGCTGTCCAGCAGAGCACCTTGCCGCTCCAGCTTCACGTTTTGCCGTTTGAATATCCGGATTATCCGGATTCGATCGTGGACGAATGCTGCGTGACCGATCCTGCGTGCAAGCTGAATCCTCGCAAGGGGCGGTTGCAACTGAGCCTGGAGTCGCTGCAATCGACGTGCAGCGGAGGTCCGAATGCGGGGAAGACGTGCCGGAACAACTCCGCGAATCAAAAGTCCGGCGGGTGTGGGGCACCGGGCATTTGCCGGGGAATTCTCGTTCCGCCTGACCCGACGAACTTAAACCTCGCGAATCTCGCAGTGGTGGAATTCTACCATCGTATGCAGCGCGTGGTCTACGACGTTTTCGCGATGCTGCTTAATAATGCGCTGAGCACGCCCTATTTCGCGGACATCTCCTGTAACCCGAGTGGTGCAAATCCGGATGTCGATTGCAGTGCGGGGGAATATTGCGACGCTCCGGTTGGCGCGACCGCGGGCGTCTGTCGCGACGTATGGACGAATCAACGACACAGCATCAATCAGCTTACGCGAACGGCCGCCTCGCTGACCGCGAATTTGATCGACTATGCCGACGCTGACGACAATCCCACACGAATTGCGATTCGCGATCTCGACTTCAATGAGGCGGATCCAAGATGCGACGTCGGTGCGAATGCGGGCCAGGTCTGCAAACTGGGCTCGCCCTCGGATTGCCCCGGCGGGGTTTGCGTGGACAAGCGCAACCAGCTAGGCCGGGAAGTGAGAACATGCGACGGTGGGTCGAAAGCCAACAAGGTGTGCCAGAATACAGGTGACTGCCTTGGCGGACAGTGCATCAATTTGCACTACATGTACGGCGTGGAGAAGCAGCCGTTTATCACGGAAGTGGCGACGTATGCGGATAATTCAAGGAACCCCTCGCAGCTACTCGGTCGGGCAGTGGAACTGTTCAACCCGTTTCCAACGGCAATCGACTTGAACAACACGTATTTTCTCTATCAAGTCAATGCCGGTGCGACGACGCCGGGGGCACCCATTCCACTCAACGCCTCACTTCCACCTGGTGGTGGCGCCGCAGGATCATTCGCAACCTTTATTACCGCAGATGCTACGACAAGGCCTTTGATGCTTCCCGCGCCGGCTCTTGGAGTTGTCGTTGATCTCACCGGCGCGAGTGCGCTTACGTTTAATGATGGTGCGACTCTCTATTTAGTGCGCCGTTTCAACTATCCGGGTGATCCTACGTCCACGGATATTGTAGTGGACCAGTTTACGGTCAAAGGCGACACCATTGCTAAGTCGCCATGCACAAATTCGAACGGAATCTGCAATTACACATTGGAGCGCGACGTCGAGCCGCCGCAGGCCAATGCAATCAATTTACCCTGGCGGGCCGCCATTGATCTTTCCTCTGCCGTTCAGCCAAAGCCTCCGGTTCCGGCGATCTGGAAAGAGCGCATTGTGAACGGGCCGGTGGACAGCGGGCTTGGCACATGGACGAATCCGAATCTCTATGGTGGCACGCCGAAGCCGCAGCCTGTGGAAGTATTTCTTTCCAATTCCGGAATGATGGGCGGCCAGTTGACCTATGGCGGCAGCCCGCCAGCGCCGATTGTTCCGGCGTTTCCCACGACCGGCTCAATGCTTTTTCTCATGCGCCATGCCAACCGCGCGATCTCCGATTTCTACAACGCTCCGCCGCCGCCCGGCACGGCCCGCACCGTGAAGAACCTTGCGTTCACGACACGATTGGCCGAGGCGCCGGCGGTCAAGCTTCCCAACGGAACGCCCGCGAATCCACCGAATATCTTCGAATGGCTGCAGATTGATAATGGCAGGTTGCCCCTTTTCGACATTGGCACCGACGGCACTGCGACACCGCCGGCGTTGCCGCCGCATAACGCCGCGCACCACATCTTGCCATCAACGACGCCAGTGAATGCTCCCGGCGAGTTGAATACGCTTCCCTGGGGACAGCTTGTATTCGATTACTTCACGGCATTGCCGCTGAACAATCCCGGACCGTATTTCGATACGGCTGATCCTGCCAACGATGTGGCCGCCCCGGAATCGCAGCCGCGCGTGGATCTCGACGGGCTTCGCGTGCAGGGTCGGATCAACATCAATGCGGCCCCGTGGAAAGTTCTCGAAGGACTTCCGTTCCGCCCCATGCAGTATTTTCCGCTCAAGCCGACTGCGAGCACCGCGCCGTTGCTGGGTGATCGCATCAAGGCCGCCATTTATCCGCCACTGCCGTCGGCACTCACGCCGGCCGACGCCGAAGCGGGAGTGATCGGTGAATCGCTTGCGAAATCAATTGTCGCCTACCGCGATTTGCGAGCGTTTGCAGGCACCGGGAACTATGCTCCGCAGCTTCCGCTTCCAGCCGGGAGCACGACTCCTCCGTTCGGACGAGGCTGGTTGATGAAATTTGATCCGAACGATCCGCCGAACACAACAGCGGATCCGATGTGGCGGCGAGGAACGGGTTTCCAATCGGTCGGCGAATTGGCTAACGTGCGGCACCCATTGTCTGCAGGAAACACCAACGGCCCTAGGAGCCTCGCGAATTACGCGTATCGATTCGATGCTGGCAACATTGATCCGACAGGCGCTGTACCAGTACCTCCCGCGCCGCCGACCGATTATCTCTCCGCGATTGCAACGTTAGTGGCCTTGGGGGATTGGGTGACCGTTCGATCGGATGTGTTCACTGTATACGGCGTGATGCGGGGAGAAGATGATCTGGAATTGGCGACGAATCCGCAGAGTCCGACGTTGGCTGAGAAAATGAGGATGTCGCAGGACGCCAACTCCCGCGCGATCCGCTTCCAGGAGACGATCGACCGCCTGCCGACTCTTCTCGGCGCGCCGAAGCCGCAGCGGATCGGCGAGCGAACGATTTCCAACTACGCCGATTTCCGAAACGATTGACGAAACGTCGAAATGGGGGACGGCTCGAAACCACCGCAGAAACCGTATGGAATCAGGAAAGAGTCGGTCCGATCATTGAGAGAACTACAAGAACCCGGCCAGTTCCTGTTTCGACTTTTGGACGTTTCGACTTTTCCTAAGCCACGTCCGGTAATTCGGACCAAGGCTTCACAATCTTTGGTTGGTATCGACATCGCCTCCGGACTATAATCGCCAGGGAATCAGGAGGGGATTCAGTGGATCATCGTATTGACTCAGAAGCCGCTGGTGTTTGCGGCCTGGAGTCGCCAGTCCTCGCGTAGGCGGCAAAGCCCGTCGCAAATTCCCTGTACCCTGAACACAAGGCCCCGATTGGGGCCGAATTCGCCTGCGGGTCAGGCGGATGAATCATCATGGAGAAGTGAACGATGCGGAATTGGCAACGACGACGTGTGATGATTGAGGCGGTCTTGTTCACATTCGCGGCCGCCGCGATCGGTGCTGAGCGACCCGACGGCGTCAAGCCGCCGGTTCCGCGATCGCGTCAGATCGATCCTGATCTCGGCGATCAGTTGCCCGCGCGCGAGCCAACAGAAGGCGGCGTGAGCGACGTGACCGCCGCAACGAACTGCGCGACCATCGGCAGCTATACCTTGCCGGCCAGCGGCACGAATCGGTTTCGTGGAAATTCGTATCGCATTGACGTCCAGTCGCGGCTGACCGCAGTCCAGATGGAATTGGCGTTTGCCGGCACTACGAATCTTTATGTGTCGATATTTCAACGGCAGCAGGACGGGTCGTACATACGATATTCCGGTTGGCCGGCAAATGACGTTGTAATCACCAACGCCGTCGGCCAAGGTACTTCGACGCCGAAGTTTTACACCACAGAGAACGGTACTCCGAGCATTTCCAGCTCCGGCGTGCTGCTGGAGCCTGGCGATTATGCCATCGGTTTCGCGTGGTCTCCTTCGATCACGTACGCCCGCGACAATGATTTCTATCCCCAGGATTTTTCCCGCGGCCAGATTCTGGGGCTTTTGAGTGTCAACGGCGTGACGCTGCCTGTCTCTGCGACGACGGACTTTGGTGATCCATTCACCGGCGGCGCCTACTCGATGCAGCTTTGTTTTCAGCCGGTTGCGGGAGCGTGTTGTTCTGTTTTTCAATTTGGAAGTGAAGGCTGCCGCGACGTGCCTCCGGATCAGTGCAATGCGTCCGATGCCGTGTTTCATGGCGAGCTGACCAGTTGCGCGAATACGCCGTGCAACTTCGGAGCTTGCTGCGATTCTTGTGGGCATTGCATTGGCGATGAACTTGCCCCAGAGGCATGCACGAACAGGGGTGGTGTCACACATTGGCCCTCCATCAGTTGCCCGGCTTCGGGTTCACAGCAAGAACAAGACCTCTGCCCAAAGACCACGGGCGCGTGCTGCAGGAATGAACACTGTGATGTGAAATGCAAACCGGATTGTGATGCGATTGGCGGCACCTATGGCGGCGATGGCACAACCTGCACGCCGAACAAGTGCCAGGGAGCTTGTTGCATCGGCGGACTGGGTTGTTTCGATAAGACAAGCGTTCATTGCTCGGGCCTGAACGGAACGTACCACGGCGATGGCACCGCCTGCGCGACGGAAGACTGCAACGGTGCGTGCTGCGTCACACAGGGCACGGATCACACGTGCATACCCAATTCGACACGAGAAGCTTGTTTTGCATTCGGCCCGCCGCCGAATCGCACTCCCAACGGGCTGGTTGGAGCTGTCTTCAACGGCGAAGCCACAGATTGTCCGTTTCCAACCTGTATAGGTGGGACCAATGACGGCAGCGTGTGCAACTTCGATCCACAACAGGGGCCGCTTTGCTCCGGTGGCGGCACATGCGATTTCTGCCATGTCGCAAATGCGGGGTCATGTTGCCTACCTGACGGCACGTGCGTAAACACGATCAAGACGACCTGCGATTCCGCGTTGGGTGCGGACTCATCGGTATCAGGAGCTTTTGTCGCGAATGCGCAATGCATCCAATTCACCTGCAACATTGGCCGCTGCTGCTTCGCAGATGCCGTAGGCTCATGCGAGAGATTGACATCTGCAGCCTGTGCGGCTTCCGGCGGTTCATTCGACGGATCGCGCACGGATTGCCCCGCAGGAGCCTGCAGTGCAAATATTCCCAAGGGTGCGTGCTGCGGTACGACTGCCGGTGATTGCACGACGGTCACAAAGGCCAATTGCACCAGCAATCGTGTGTATGCGGGCGACGGAACGAGTTGTGGAACGGCAGGCATTTGTCCTGGCTTTGGCGCATGCTGCCAACCAAATAGCGCAAACCCCTGCCAGGACAAAGTGACCCGGTCCTATTGCGAATTGATCAATGGTTCAGATATCTACTACAACGGGGATACCACAACTTGCCAGGACCCCGATGTTTCCTGTGACCAACGTGGGAGTTGCTGTACGGCTGACGCCTGCCTGAATGTCTTGGAATCAGATTGCAACGCGCTCGTCCCCCCTGGTCATTTCAAGGGCGCCCGTTCGTCATGTGACCAGTGCAACCTGCGCGACTCGTGTTGCAGGCTCGATGGGACGTGTCAAGACAATGTCCTCCAAAGCGAATGCTCGGGGCCTGGCGAAATATACGGCACGAATGGCTCCTCCGATGTTTGCTTCGTGACCTTCGGATGTTCTCCACGCGGAGCCTGTTGTACGCCGGATGGGCAGTGCCTGGACGCGCAGTCGAGCGCGGATTGTTCCGGGGTTCAGGGAGCGTTGTACGCCGGCGACGGAAGCACCTGTGACCAGAACGCGAATCTGTGCAAGATCGGGGCCTGTTGCAACGACAGCTCACCCCAAACTGCGTGCGTGGAGACATCTTATTTGGCGTGCCATAACAACGGCCTGGCCTATCGCGGCCCGGGAACTTCCTGCGACGATGCGCTGTGTGGAATGGGTGCGTGCTGTCAGTTAAATAACCCAACATGTACCCCGCGCACGCAAGCCGCTTGTGTGGCCATTAGTGGGGCCAGTTTCAGCGGATACGGCAAAGCCTGCGAAACCGACACTTGCGTCCAGAGCGCTTGCTGCGTGCCGAGTTCGAGTCAATGTCAATCGCGAACGCGGCAATCGTGCGAACTCGTCGGCGGCAGTTATCTTGTAGCGGCGACCTGCTCCACGGGTTCCTGCAATTTCTGCACGCAGAGCATCAAGTCGAGTGACCCGGCGACCTGCGAAATCGATGCCCGCCAGCCGCACGATCCGACCAATGCGTCAATTCGCCAGGGGCTGCAGTCCATTCAAATTACGTTTACTTGCGACACGGCTGGTCTGACGTCGGCGGATTTGGTGGTCACGTCGACAGGTGGAAGTGCCAACCCCGCCCCGACGCCGCCAGCGATCGATCATATCACCAAGTCTGGCAGTGCATTGACGGTTTTCTTAGACGTTCCAATTCCCGATGGGGGCTATACGTGCGTGACGCATGTTCCGAGCCAGACATTCGTTTGCTTTGGCTCGCTGCCGGGCGATGTGGATGGCAACCGCATTGTGGCCGCCGCGGATATTTGCTCGCTCGTCGGAGATTTCGGCGGAATCAATGAAAGCACGATCTGTACGACCGTGACAGTTCCGGCGCTCACCCTCGACAAATGCGATCTGGACCGCAGCGGCACATGCACGCCGCTGGATATCCTGACCGCGATCGACTTGTTCAGCGGCGCGCAGGCATTCTCTGTCTGGAAAGATGCGACGTTGCCGACTTGTCCGACGCCGGGGCCGTAACGCAATGGGCAGGCGTTGACCTCGATGCAATGCGTTGAATACCATCGATAAGCGAGATGCTTCAATTCGCTCAGCATGACGCACCTAGCCTTGCTCCTCTCCGCGACCGCTCTACGATGTCACCGTATGCTCGGGCGCTCCGCAATCATCTTCGACCTCGACGGCACCATCACCAGGCCATATATCGATTTCGACGCCATTCGGCGCGACATCGGAATTGCATCAGGAACCATTCTCGAAGCGATAGCTCAAATGGATTCCGCGACGCGGGCACAGGCGGAGGAAATTGTGCTGCGGCATGAATGGGAGGCCGCAAGAAACGGCGACATCTATGACGACGCGGTCGAGGTGCTTGAGGCCTGTCGGACGAACGGATTTGCGACGGCCGTTCTCACGCGAAATGCCCGTGCGGTCGTCGACTATCTCATCGATCGTTACAGGCTCCGCTTCGACACGATTCGCACGCGCGAGGACGGCGCGGTGAAGCCTTCGCCGGAGCCGGTGTATTCGATATGCCGCGAATTGCAGGTTGATCCGCGAGATAGCTGGATGGTGGGAGATTTCCTCTATGACATCCGATCCGGACGCTCAGCCGGAACCGGCACGATCCTGATGATCGGCGATGGGCCGGTTCCCGATTACGCGGGACAGGCCGATTATATCATTCGCCGGCTGCGCGAAATTCCCGCGATTCTGGACTTTGCCAATTCGAGCAATTCACACTGAACTGTAGCGTCGGGCCTTTTGCCCGACGCCGTCATCCCGCGTCACCTACAAGGGGTGACGCTACAGTGGACCGTGAATCGTTCCAAGCCAGAGTTCGTTCAAAGTGAATCAAATGGATCTCGATCGGCTGCGCTAACGTCGACTCGAATACCTTGCACGGATTTTGCAATCGCATCGCGGAGTGAATGAAGCACGGGCCGCTCGCTGGCCCAGTGCCCGAGAGCGATCGCCGCACAGCCGTGACGCTGAATTTGCAGCGCGTTGTGATGACGAATCTCGCCAGTCACGATCACGTCGCGCGGCGTCAGAGGAATCTGGAATGGCAACGAGCCCGCCGATCCTACCACGATCACGGCTCGATCGACAACTTTGTCCGGCGAGCCGATGAATTGCATGTTCTTGGCATTGGTCGCGCGCTTTAATTTTCGTGTGAGATCGCGAAGTGACAACGGTTTCTCCAATCGACCGACTCGACCGATCCCACGAATTGGTCGGCTGCGAAGCGGATAAATATCGAAAGCGGGCTCTTCATAAGGGTGCGCACTGCGCATGGCCGCAATGACAGCGGGAATATCTCGCGATCGTAAAATCGTTTCGAGCCGAACTTCCTCAACGCGTTCAAAGTGCTCGCTGGATCCCACGTTCGGATTCGTCGTTTCGTTCCCAAAGAAAGTGCCTTCACCACTGGTTCGAAAGCTGCACTGGCTGTACTCCCCGATGTGCCCGGCGCCCGCCTGAAACATCGCGTCGGCCACTATCTCCACGGCATTGTGCGGAACGAAAACGACGATCTTGCACTCATTTCGCGAAGCATCATCAACGGTCACGAGCGCTTCACAGGCGTCGATTCCGCAAAGCCGCGCGAGACAATCATTTGTACCGCCGTCCGCGGCATCCAATGCCGTATGCGGTGTGTAGATCGCGACTCCTTCGCGGATGCACTGGTACGCCAGCGCTTCCATGCCGGTTCCAGGTCGAACCAAAGAACGAATGGGCTTGAAGATCGGCGGGTGATACGAAACGATGAAATCAATGGACGCGTCCATCGCCTCGCGCACGACCGGCTCGGTAAGATCGATGGCAAGCATAACATGACGCACGTTTGCGTCGCGATCTCCGGCAAGCAATCCGACGTTGTCCCAATCCTGGGCCAATTTCAAGGGGACAATGGATTCCAACGCTCCACACATGTCGGCGACGGTGACGCCACGCGGCACTCTTGATTGTTTCGGCTTCCTCATTGTTTGTCGCATTCCGATTTGACCAACGCGCGATAGGCCTTTGAAATCCGGCCCGTCATTTCACCCACCCGAGAGCCCGAAATTTCGCTCTTCTCCACCCGAACCACGGGCAAAACCTGCATGATGGAATTGGTGATGAAAACCTCGTCCGCATTCAGCACGTCATGAATGCCCAAGTCAGTCTCCTCCGACTCGATGCCTTCCTTGCGAGCCAAATCCAGAACAATGCCGCGTGTGATTCCCGGCAGCACCGGTGTATCGAGCGGCGGCGTCGCGAGAGTTCCACCCCGGACGACGAAGACATTGCTAATGCACCCTTCGGCCAGCGTGTGTCGCGTCGTGAACCATAGCGCTTCAACGCACCGCGCTCGACGGGCCTCGCGCAGTCCGAGGAGCCTTGGCAAATACGATGTCGTCTTGTGCGGCGCAATCGGATCATTGGGCGACACTTTGTACTCGCATACCGCGACCTGAACGCCGGTCTCATCCAATTCCGCAGGATACTCCGAGAGCGGAGCGGCCGTCAGGCAAACCGTCGGTGACAATCCGCCCTCACCGCCCTCAAGCATGGATCCTGCCGTCACAGTGAGCCTCACCCGCGCCGCATCGAGCATGTTGCGGGTGAGTAATTCTTCACAAATTGCGGCGGAAGGCAGCGATTCTCGCTCCAGCGGTTGCAGAATGGTTTTGGCGGAATTGCGTAATCGCTCGATGTGCGCTTCGAGTCGGAACACGCGGCCATTCTGTGCCCGCATGGTCTCGAACAACCCCGCCCCGTGCAGCCAGCCGCCGTCGAAGACGCTCGCTCGTGCGTCATTGGCCGACATGAACTGACCATTGAAATAAACCGTCGCAGTCATGGAGTGTTCTCAGGATACATACTATTCGTCATGCTGAGCGTAGCGAAGCATCTCCTTGAGATTCTTCGCTCTGCTAAAGCAGAGCTCAGAATGACGATGGGATTCAATCTCAAAATTCGTGTTCAATTCCAGTGCCCACCGCTTTCGCCATCGCTCGCAATTTTGTCAGCATTTCGCGGTACTCATCCTCCGGATCGCTGTCAATGGTAATGCCGCCGCCGGCGTGGAGGTAGACTTTGTCGCGTGTTGCAATCATAGTGCGAATCGCGAGATTCAAAGTCATGCTTCCATCGAGACCGATCCAGCCGATGGCGCCACAGTACACGCCCCGAGGCGTCGGTTCGAGTTCGCTGATCACTTGCATGGCTCGGATTTTTGGCGCGCCGGTCACCGATCCGCCGGGGAACGCCGCAAGGATGAGGTCCACGAGTTCACAGTCGCCACGGAGCCGCCCTTCGATGGTCGCCACGCGATGAAACACCGTGGGATGTTCCTCAATTTCTCCCGCGGAGCGAACCTTGACGCTGCCGATTTCGCAAACTCGGCCGAGGTCGTTGCGAAGTACGTCCACAATCATGTTCAACTCGGCGCGGTCCTTTTCACTCGCTTCCAGTTCGCGTCGAAGTCGATGATCAGATTCGAAATCGCCCCCGCGTGGCCGCGTGCCTTTGATCGGTCGCGTGACGACGTGTTTCTCGCGGACATCGAGAAACAACTCCGGCGAACTGGAGATGATCGCCGCGTCGGGCCATTGGAGAAACGCGCCATAAGGCGACGGATTGATGTTCCGTAACTTCTGATAGATTTCCAATGGCGACATTGGCAAATCGACTTGCCATCGCTGCGTAAGATTCACTTGATAAACCTCGCCGTCCAAAATCAGTTCCTGAATTCGGCGGACGCGATCGAGATATTGATCCTTTGTAAGTGCTGACGCGAGAATTGGGCGACTGCCCGAATTCTGGTTGGGAGTCTTTTCTGAATCTCTCGGCGAAATCTGCGAGGCCTTGTTGAGAATCAAGGCGATTGATTCCAGCCGCTCTTGAACTGAACGACCCCGAAATTGTGAGTCGCTCGGCCATTCGATCGCGGTCGCGTACCATTGTTTTTCAGCATGGTCGTACACGGCCGTGGCGTCATAAAGGGACATCCGCAGTTCTGGCAATCCAAGTGACCCATTTTCGACGCGAGGAACGTTTTCGAGTCCCAAACCGGCCTCGTAACCTAGGTAGCCGATCCAGCCTCCGCCAAACGGAATTTTCGCAGAACCTCGCAGCTGCTTGCCGCCGATTTCTTTAAGAAAGTGATGGAACTGTTCCCGATCGCTCGCCGGAATTGACAGCGTCTGTATTGGGTTTGCAGCGAAGATCGAATATCGACCGTAGCCACCGGTGTTTCGCAGGCTTTCGAGGATGGCTGGGCAGGATTGCCCACCAAACGCTGCGATCGCTTGATCGGTCGAAAGCGGGAAATTGATCGGCTCCGCTCGCACCGCGTCCCATGATTGCGTGATTGAAGAAGTCACAGGCCTACTATAACTGAATGAAAAACCGATGTATTCCTGCATTTCTACATTGACAGTTCTAGCGAGTTTAGCTAGTTTCGCACCCGTCGGTCTGGGAAATAGACCGATTTTCGATTTCAAACTGAAGGATCGCATGCCATGCTGGAAAAACGGAATCTGGGTTGTTTTGTCATTGCGAGCATCTTGACGGTTGGTTTGACTGCCGGATCGGGTCGCGCATTGGGTCAGGTTCGAATACTAAGGCCTGCCGGAACGCCATCGCCTATGCCCGCCGGCGCCAAGCCGGATGAGCGCGCGGCGTCGCCGAATGCGGCCGAAACCACGGCGACTGGCACCACCACGGATTCGGTGTCCGGCACGGTGCGTCGTGGCGAAGTCACCGCCAACGATGTGTACGTTCGCAGCGGTGACAGCATGAACCACTACACAATCTGCAAGCTCTCTGCAGGCGACCATGTGACGATCGTCGGTGAGCAAGGAGATTGGTACGAGATCAAGCCGCCGGATGGAACCTTCAGCCTCGTGTCGGGCGACTACATCGACACAACAAATGACAAAACAGGCACAGTCAACGGGAATAACGTTCGCGTTCGCGCAGGTTCAACGTTGAACGACAACAAGTACACTGTGCAAACGCTGCTTTCCAAAGGCACGCCGGTTGAGATCATCGGGCGGAATCCGGATGGATTCCTGCGAATCAAGCCGCCTGAGGGCGCCACGCTTTGGGTAAACAAGAGCTTCGTTTCGATCGGTGGCAGCGGCGCCAGCACGTCGGTGAAGAAAGCCGAGCCGGTTGCGCGAAATCCAAATCCCACAGCACCCAACACCTCTACCGAAACTTCCGGAAAAACCGCGGCGAATACCCCAGCACGCTTAAATGAAAGGCTGTCAGCGGCATCGACTTCGCCGATGACCGGCGAATGGCGAACGAAGCTCGATGAGTTGGATGCTCTTGCGAAGACGGAGGCGCAGAAGCCCGCCAAGGAGCGCAACTTCGCCCCGATCATCTCCCGTTTTCAGCCGATCGCAACCCAGACGGAGGATGACTTCGCCCATCAATTCGCGCAGCGCCGCATTGATGAAATGAACAACATGACCACGCTCACCGATGCGATCAAGAAGGTTCGCGAGCTCGATGACATGTCGGAATCCCAGCGGCGCGAGTTTCTTGCGGCCAGAGCGAAGATTCCCGAGCCGACGGTTCCAGTGCCCTCGGGTCTCGAGGTTCGCGGAGAATTGAGAGAAAGCTCCGTCTATAAGCCCGGCTCCGCGAATACGCGATATCGCCTGGTCGACGCTGAGTCCGGTGGCGAGCACACGGCCGGATATGTCGAGGTTCCAGCGGATGTGAAAATCAACATCAATGAGTTGCTTGGCCATCAGGTCGTGGTGCGGGCATCAGAGATACGGCCCCACAACGGCGCAGTCGAGCCGATTCCGATTTACGTGGCTCGCGAGATTTCGCTGGCCAGCGAGCGGTGACTTCTCCGTCTCAATGTAAGTTCGCCATGCAAATTCTTGTAATTCGCCAGTTTGCTTGTTTGACATTTGGCAAGGATGATAATGAACTCCAGTGACTGGCGCGGCATGGCGAAGGCACCATTCGCTTTCGCATTTACGACGATCGAAAGGAACTAACAATGATTCAGCGAGCGCATCGTATCGCGCGGAAACTTTACCCACTCCTTGCGGCCGGAGTGTTGCTTCAAACCACGGGCTGCGACACCGGAGTCCTCACCTCGCAATTGGCGACGCTTGTCGTGCAAAACCTGATTGCGTCGTATGTGTACGGGTCGTTCAATCTGACGACATTTTGACGAATCTACAAGGATCGAGGGTGTAGCGTCGCGTCGAGGATCCAGAGATGGATGGCCTGGGCGACTTCGCCCGCTGTGCGGTTTTCCGTTGGAAACACGACGTGCGAAGCGGCGCGGTAAATTTCCTCGCGGTCAACCAAAAGCGTTCGTAATTCCTCAAGCTCCGGCAAGTTGGTCATCCGCGGCCTGGAATCGAATGTGTTCGGACAATCATGAATCCGTTGTGCGAGGACTTCAATCGGAGCAGTAAGCCATACAACCGTCCCCGAATTTCGAATGGCATCGACATTCGTAGCATCTAGGATCGCCCCACCTCCCAAGCTGATAACTGCCGGCCCCTGCGAAATTACTTGACGCACGACATTTGATTCTTGCTTACGAAATCCAATTTCACCTTCGGCTGCAAAAATTTCCCGAATCGATAGACCAGCCGCGGCCGTAATCAGAGCGTCGGTGTCGATATGCGGCACTTTGAGCAGACCCGCCAGCAACTTTCCGACCGTGGTCTTTCCAGAACCTCGCATTCCGATCAAAAACAAATGGGATTTCCGCTGATTTGCAGCGGTCGCTTGGGTACGCAAACGATCCGAGCGGCATCGGGGCGATTCTTCCCGAGAAAGAAAATCACTCAGCCGTGCGAATGCTTCAACTCGATCCGGCCTGATTCCCGTCCAAAGCTCCATCTGTATCGCGGCTTGTCGCACAAACATGTCCAGCCCGTTCACTGGCTTGCACCCCGCTCGCGCCGCATCGCGAAGCAGTCGCGTCTCCGCCGGGCGATAAACCATGTCGAATACAAGTTCGCAGCCCTTCAACGAATGCCCGGGCATCGGCGATTCCTCGGTATTCGGCCACATTCCTATCGGAGTTGTGTTGATGAGCACGTTTCCCGTGCGATGGACTCGATCGTTCCAATCGGCAACTGTGCCGGTAAATTCATTACGGATGCATTGCAATCTCTTAGGCGAGCGACCATACACGGTCACGCTCGCGCCGAATTCCTGTAGGGGCAGGATCATCGCTCTGGCCGCACCGCCGGCGCCCAGCACATCGATTGAAGAACCACGCAAGTCCTCGCGTTGTTTGCTCCACGCATCCAGAAGCGAATCGAATGCGGCATGAGAATCGGTGTTGAATGCGTGAACACGATCCTTATCGAAAAGCAGCGTATTCAATGCCCCAAGTCGGACGCAAAGAGGATCGGCCTCGATCTTCGGCCAATTCAACGCTGATTCCTTGTGTGGAATCGTCACGCTGAACCCACCAGGATCAAGCCAGGTGCGTTGATGAACCGCGTCGAGAAACGCATTCATCTCGTTCGCGCCGACGTGCAGCGGCATATAGAGGGCATCGATTTCGGATATTCCGAACCAGTGATTGAAGAGCATCGGGCTGAGCGAGTGGCCGACCGGATCGCCGACCACGCCATAAACTCTCGTCCGCGGGTTCAATGCGCCCCAACGGAAATCGCGCGCCGCTTGCAAAGAAAATTGTCCCGGAGCCGTCGCCACTTCATCTTCAGTGGCGACATACGTCGCAAACGCTCCAAGCTTCTTCGCGAGCAATCGAGTCCATGTTCCGTGCTCGCCCATGCAGATCGCAATTGCCTGATCGCGATGCGCGTGCATCGCGTCGAGCGCCGCGAAGCCGTCCATAATGCTTTGGCCGGCATAAGCAACCTTCGCGACGAGTTCATCATTCGCCGCAAGCGAGGCTCGCCCAACGTCCCGGATTTTTCGAATTAACGAGTTGAGATCATTCGGCGGGCCGTTGAAATGGTGCGATGAAAGGACGAGTCGTCGACGACCGTCAGCGCCGGTGGCCGCAAGGAGAACTTTCTGCCGGATGTTGGCCGATCGCTTCCAATCGGCGAATTCGAAGTCAATGTACGCATTTGTGCCTTGAGCGGCCGTAATGAGACAAGCCACACGCTCGGCCGTCTCGCCGGCAAAGCGTCCCCCTTCCTCTCGACCTCGGCACGTAACGATCCATTTCTTCTCACCGTGCAACTTTAGAAAGGCATTCAATGCGATCGGCGAGTCCTCCAGCGGATCGATCCGAAGCTCGATCGCGTCGGCGCCGTCACGCCATGCCGCATCGCATGTTGCTGAAAGATCGGTGAGTCGTTCGACGAAAATGGAAGCGGCTAGAAGGGTCATCGCGGTGAATGCTCTGCATGCCTTTCAATTTTCGGAGTATCATTCATCATTCGTCATGAATATAGTCGTCATGCGATGCGAATTGAAATGCGGCACGCAGCGATGATTGCCGGGGCGCTCCTCGGCACAAAGTGAGCCCGAAAGCCATGACTTGGCGACTGAATCGGTTGAAATGGTACTGGCGATTGCCGTCGAAGTGGCTTTTGTTCGCCATTGTGATGACTGGAGTGTGTTACCCGCACCCTGTGCTTCTGTATCGAAACATAGCAAGATGGCAGAATCCGAACATCCTCCTGAATCCGGATTCGCCCGCCCTCCAGCCGCTGGTTGACGAAGTTGCCAAGTATGCATCCCCGGCCAGGCCGCAGGACATGCGGAGTATTGTTGAGCGAATCGTTCTACAACGAATCAAGTATGAATTCGACTGGGACAATTGGGGCGTGATGGATTACTTTCCCACCGTCGAGGAAATCATGGAACGAGGCCGAGAGGATTGTGATGGGCGTGCAATTATCGCGGCGTCGCTGCTGCGGCATTTTGGGATTCATGCGGACGTGGTGGCCGACTTCGCACACGTCTGGGTGCGGACGCCCGATGGCGACTTAATGGGGCCCGGCAAAGCCGCCGCCGTCGTCGCGGGCGAACGTGGCGTGAAGGTCAATTGGGCGGCACTGGCCAACCTGCCGTCCGCCACTGCCTATGGTGTGGCCGTGTTTCCCACCATTCGAGAAGCCATGATTCTCGCAACCGGCTGGCTATTGCTGTTGCACCGAAACCGGTGGATTTCGGCCACCATTTCGCTTGTATTATTCTGTAGCGGCTTATGGCTCCTTCGTCTCGGCGGAGCAAGCTACCCTCATCCCAATCTTCCATTGGAATGGGCCTCGATAGGATTTTTTTTCGTCGGCATTGGAATTCTCGTTCTGAATTCCCGAATCAATTCCCGTAATCGTCGAAAGTCGCCATGTGATCAATCAGTGCGTAAGAATGCGAGCTCCGGACCATCGACGCTGTAAAGACTTGTCATTCCGGTGGTTCTCGCTTTTCTCGGTCCGATGTCTATGCTAAGTAAGTAGCGTGGGAAGGCGTACAAATCGAAGTTTTCGAGAGGAATATGCAATGAACTTCAGGCGAGCGAATCGAAATGTCGTCAGATCAAGCGTCGTAGTCGTGGCACTGGCCATTTGCGTTTTCATTCATCCGGCATTTGGCCAGATTGATCAATTGAAGAAACTAGGCCGGGCGGCGCTCGGCGGCGGCGAGGAGACTAAGCAGATCGCCCATTTCAAGATCAAAGGCAAGGTCGCGGAAACGCCCTCAAATTTTCCACCGCTCTTCGGCGGCGAACAGCCGCTTTCCATGAAGGCGTTGCTCGAACGATTGAAGACGGCGCGAACGGACAAAGACGTTGTCGCGGTAGTGATCGATTTGCAGGAGGCGTCGCTAGGCCTCGCCCAGCTCGAAGAATTTCACGATGCGCTGCGGAAATTCTCCGCCGTCGACAAACCTGTTTTCGTCCACGCGGATCATTTGACAACGGGAACGTATGTGGCCGCAACCGGCGCTTCGCACATCAGCATCGTTCCCACTGGTGATCTATGGCTGATGGGTTTGTATAGCGAGACGCCGTACCTTCGCGGGTTGCTCGACAAGATTGGCTGCACGCCGGACATCGAAACATGCGGCGAATTCAAGTCCGCTGGTGAGCCGCTCATGCGAACCGGGCCATCAGAGCCCGCCAAGAAAATGAGCAACTGGATGCTCGACGGAATTTATAAATCGCTCGTCGAGCGCATCGCGACCAGTCGCAGCATGACGCCAGAGAAAGTCGCCGGGCTGATCGATAACGGCCCATACACCGCAGAAGACGCTCTGAAAGCCGGGCTCATTGACTCCGTCAAATACAGCGAAGATTTCCTGCACGATCTCAAATCACGTTACGGAGAAAGCGTCAAAATCGTCACCGATTACGGGAAGAAAGACGGCCTCGACGTCCCCGAAGATCCCTTCGCCATGTTCAGTTTCTTCATGCAGCTTCTGAACCCGCAACCCAAGGTCTATACGCAGCCGAGCGTTGCGATTGTGTATGTGGACGGCGCCATCGAAACCGGCTCGGCCCAACCGAGTCCGTTCGGCGGACAGGAGGGCGCGTTCAGCACCACGATTCGCAAGGCCCTCGACAAGGCCGCTGACGATGACTCGGTCAAAGCCGTCGTCATGCGCGTGGACTCGCCGGGCGGATCGGCCCTCGCATCAGAGATTATTTTGAACGCGTCCAAGCGCGTGGCCGCCAAGAAGCCACTCATCGTTTCGATGGGCGACGTGGCCGGGAGCGGTGGTTATTACGTAACCTGCGCGGCTCAGACGGTTTTCGCCGACGCCACGACAATCACCGCCTCGATCGGCGTGATCACGGGGAAAGTCATAACGACGGGCATGTGGGACAAGCTCGGCATTCATTGGGAGCCGAATCAGCGTGGAAAAATGGCCGCGATGCTGAGCAGTTCGTCCAAGTTCAGCGACGCCGAGCGCGCCAAGATGCGGCAATACATGGAATATGTGTATGGCGTTTTCCGAAATCACGTGACCGAGGCTCGCGGCAAGAAATTGACCAAGCCGCTCGATGAAATGGCCGGCGGACGCGTCTACATCGGCAGCCAGGCTCTCGAACTCGGATTGGTGGACAAGATCGGCGGCCTCGACGACGCCGTGAAATTCGCCGCACAGCAGGCCGGTCTCGGCGAATATGATATTCGCGTGATCCCTGAACCGCAGTCAATTTTCGACATCTTCGCGTCGCACAAGAAAGGCGATGACGAGGCCGTCGATGAACGCATCAACATTCGCTCGGCCTTCATGCAATCGCCCGAGCTTGGCCCGGTAATCTCGATTCTCTCTAAGCTCGATCCACAGCGGATGAGTGCGGTGATGAATGCGATTACCCGGCTCCAACTCCTCCAAAACGAAGGCGTGATTATGATGATGCCTGAGGATGTGGTGATTCACTAGTGCATGGAGTTGTAGCGTCACCCCTTATGGCAACGCCGTGAACTGAACAGTCGGGTTGGGCCACTAATAATGCAAATTCCTCGGGAAACTCGGCTCACTCCCATCGGAACGATCGATTCGATTGCGCTCGAATTATTTTTGAGTAAAACACTTGGTTTCAAGGGGTTTCCTAGCACTTGGCTGTTCCTTCAATTCACGGCGTTGCCCTTGTGGGTGACGCAGTGATTCGATTGGGTGTCCCATCTTTCGCGCCAGCGAAAGGTGGGGGACTGATTCAGTTTTCCTGCAAGACGTCTACCCTTTTGGGGATATACGTGCTCATCAACCCTGGTTGAATTTCGCTTCGCGCTTTTCGAGAAATGCGGCAATGCCTTCGCGGTGATCTTTGGTTTGGCCGGCCGCCGTTTGCAGCATGGCCTCATAATCCAATTGTGTGTCCAACTCATTGTTCCATGCGGCGTTCATCGCCCGCTTGGTCAGGCCGATGGCTTTCGTCGGAAGCGATGCAAGGCGTGATGCGAGTTTTTGGGTTTCCGCCGCAAGGTCCGCATCGGGCACGACCGAATTCACCAGACCGATGCGAAGGGCTTCGTCTGCCTTCACTTTGCGGCCTGTGATGGCCATTTCGATCGCATGAGAAAGTCCGATCAGCCGCGGAAGCATGAACGTGCTGCCGGAATCGGGCACAAGTCCGACGTTGATGAATGCTTCAATAAAGCTCGCGGATTCAGCGGCGATGCGCATATCGCACGCCAGTGCCAGACTGCAACCGGCTCCCGCTGCTACTCCGTTGACCGCTGCAATCACCGGCTTTTCAAGCGAGCGAATTTTGGAAATCAGCGGGTTGTATCGCTCACGAATGTGCGCCCCCAATTCAATCGGTGCGTCGCTCTTGTAGCGATCGGATACGTCAGCGAGATCCTGCCCGGCAGAAAATCCGCGCCCAGCGCCGGTGATCACCACACACCGCACCGAATTGTCCCGCTCGGCGTCGCGGACGGCCTTATTCAATGCGTCCAGAAGCGCATTATTGAACGAATTGAGAACGTCGGGCCGGCTAAGCGTGAGCTTTCGAATCCCTCCGTCATTTGCGATTTCGAGAACGTTGGCCGATTCTCCCATGATCCACACTCCATGTCTCTTTCTTGAGCGATTTCCTCTTCCTGCATCACAAAAGCAACAACTTTTCCTTGTACGCGGACGGTAATACCCGTATATTATTGCAATCTGTGGATTGATCCATTTCTGTTGGAGGGTCGACAAGATGACTAAGACGCCAACCACACCGAATATCTTCGGCATATTGATTCTCGGTGCGGCCTCGCATTGTTTCGCGGCACCGCCGCAACCTTTCGCACCATTGACCTTGTCGCAGGACGCAGCAGACACTTCGACTCTACAGGCCGTTCCGTTGATCGAAACCACCGGCTTTGAATCGCCGGAGTGGGACGCCTTCACATCCGGACAATCGAACTTCATGTGCGGTTCGCCGTATTGGTCCACATGTACGCCGACTCCGATCCCGACATCATGCTCCGGCGTTCCATCGATCGACGTGAATTGTTGCAGCGCGCATCCGAACTCGCTCAACGGATGGTATGTTTCTCAGTCTTCGCAGCATTGCCACGAGCCGCACATCGACACGGCCAATCCGGCCAATCCGGGCGGGCAACACTTGCGCTTCGCGCGTGACTCCGCGGGCGGAAATCCGGCGGGCTGCGTGGGCTTTGACACAGCATGTCGAGTGAACGCCTTCACGCCGGACATGGGGCCGCAATTCCCCGGTCCCACAACAATCTCATGGGATCTGTCAATTTCGAATACGTTCGGACAGAATTTTGAGTACTTCACGGTGGGGACCGACGGGGGTACCGGCACAATCGTTCAGTTTGAAGCGGCGGGCAGCATTTACATCTACGACGCTAGTGTCGGCGTATACGCCTACGCGGGCCCTTGGCTGCCAGGGGGGTACCGTTCATTCAGGATCGACAAGGATCCCTGTATCTTCAAAGGCGGTCTGATCCGCTACTACTATGACGATCGATTGATTTATCAGGCCAATAGTGACGGAACGGCTACCGTGCAGCGTGCCATCATGCAGACGGATAACGGTGGCGCCCCCGGTGAATACGTCGATGTCGATAACTATGAAGTTTACCGGAATTCCGTGTGCGAGACGTTTTGTGGGAACGGCATTCTTGAGCTGTACGAGGAGTGTGAGCCGGGGATTCCCGGGTTATGTCCACCTGGTCGCTGTATTGCCGCCGGTCAACCGGGTGAGTGTACTTGCCGTTCCATTTGTACGCTTGACGATCCTTGTATCTTGCACAACGGCGAAAACGGGCCGTTCATAGGACCACTAAATTCCGCTTTTGGCGGAATATTCACATACACCAGTGATGGCGTAGCGCATGCGTTCTCCGTGGATTTCTGCGGCTCCGCCGGCACGGATACGCCGATTTATGTTTTTGGCTCAGCCGGCGGGCTGATCGCCTCGAACCAAATCTGTTGTGATCCATCGGATCCCGCTTGCGGTGAATCTGGGATGGGCAGCACACCCAGCGCATCATGCTACGACCAGGTAACCGCTCCCAACTACGAAGGATGCACATGCGTGCGTTCCTTTTCAAGCTCCTTGTACTTTATCCAAACGATTGGGGCTCCAATCGGCACCTCAATCCGCGTGAACATTAACAAGCTTGCGTCGTGCGACGGCATATTTCTCGGTTCTTGTTGCGATACCAATGGCCTGGATGCAGGCTGCAGTGATGACGTCGAACAGACCGCGTGTGTCGGGCCTGACAAGCATTGGAACAACGAAAAGTGCGCGGACGTGAGTTGCAATTGCCAGCCGAATTGCCAGGGTGGCGTTTGTGGTAGCGACGGTTGCGGCGGCAGTTGCGGCGATTGCGACAATCACAATGTTTGCGACGGCATGGAAACCTGCGATCCAAACGGTCAGTGCGTTGCGGGCACGTCGCTGAATTGCGATGACGGCTTGTTCTGCAATGGAATGGAGTCCTGCAATCCTAATTCAGGTTGTCACCCGGGCGCGCCTCCCAATTGCAGCGACGGCATGGCATGCACAATTGATCAGTGCAACGAGGCAATCAGAGCCTGTACCCACACTCCAAATGATGCATTGTGCGACGACGGAGTGTTTTGCAACGGTGCGGAATCCTGCACACCCTCCGGCTGTGCGCAAGGCACACCGCCCTGCACTTCCGATGAAGTTTGCAATGAGTCGGCGCGCTCGTGTTCGCCGAGGTTCACTCCCATCCCCACGGTCTCCCAGTGGGGACTGGTCGTTATCGCTGTCGTATTTCTGATCGCCGCAAAGGTCGCCGGACGCAGAAATCCGGCGTAAATCCATCCTTTGTAGCTAAGCGACTTTGTGGCGAATCGTCCGCTCCCTTACCAACAAATTGCATGAACGGTTTTGCGTGGCTCCCAGCGGGAGCCGAGGGGTGTAGCCACGGGTGGAGCGGAGCGGAACCCGTGGTAAACGACGTACCCGAGGGATCCGCCCCGAAGCGGGCGGAGGAAGAGAATATCAAGCGCGGTTCATGCAATTTGTTGTTACGGTCGCGGCTTGGAAATGCAATCAAAACTTACCAGCACGCTAATTTGCGGTGAAAACATCCGGCCTTGTTATTGTCGCACGAGAACCGTGGAGTGGGTTTCTACTAAGTAATCATAGACTTGCTCGACATCTTCGTTTTTCATGCGAATGCAGCCCATCGACATGTTCTTGCCGACGCTGTCCGGCTCGTTTGTGCCGTGAATTCCGTAGCGTTCCTGGCCGACGGCCGAGCCGGAAACTCCCTCCAGCCCGATCCATCGTTCACCGAGCGGGTTCTTCGGATCGTCCGCAGCGATGATTCCGCCTCCGCGCGGCGGATAGTACGTCGGGTTCACGAGCTTGGTCCGCACGCGCCATTCGCCGGTCGGCGTGCTGTCCTCAGCACCGAGGCCAACCTTGAACGCGCCCACGAGCACATCGCCCAGGTAAAGGTCGAGCGTGTACGTGCTCTTGGTGACGACGGCGCGAAATGGCCCGTTAAGGACCTTCAGCGTCTGGCCTTCGCGAATATGGTTCTTGTCCGGGAGACGATTAATACGTGCAAGCAGATCAGCGGAGAGCTTGTGGCTGCTCGCGATCTTCGCGAGGTTGTCGCCAATCTGAATCACATGTCGCGCGACCAGCGGATCACCGTCGATGATTCGCTGAGAAAAAATCGTCTCCGCGCCGATGCGATTGAGGTCCGCTCGAAGTGCTTCGCGTTCCGGGGCATCATTGGCGGTGGATATCGCTTGATTCAATTTCGTGCGCGCCGTGAGCAAATCCTCTTTCGCCAATGCCTCGCGGCCTGCGGAAATAAGCTGCGAGACCTCGCCGCGCGAGACTTTGTTGGTCGATGGAACCAGCACGTTTGCAGGCGCTGAAATCTCAGATGGTGGTGCAGGGTTCGGAGCGATAGACTTAGCATCGGGTACTGCAGGCGGAGAAGATGGCGCATCACCGATTGGGTGTTTTTCATCTCGCGTCGGCGTCGGGGTAGCAACAGGTGGCGGGCTTTGTTCAGGCTCGTGGATCGCTCGCTCGCCCGCTGAAGCGGGCGATTCGGGCGTCAGACCAAGATTCGCGTGAAAGTTTCCAAGGTGCAACGATTGCGGCGCGAACCACCATAATCCCGCCGCCACAAGCACAACAAAAAGCGCGCTGGGCCAAAGCCTCCCACGTCGCCGATGATGACGCGAACGAGCCGCCGCCATGACCGATCCTCGAAAAAGCCTCTCTCAACCGCTTCGCACAAGAACACATCACTGTAGCGTCGGGCCTCGTGCCCGACGTGGAAACTCCGCGTCACCCACAAGGGGTGACGCTACGGTTAACCGTGAAACGCGCGAAGCAATCATCAACGTGCGAGCATACGCTATGATCGTATCCCTGCCAACATTCGCTTGAACACTTAAAATTCACGCGATCGACTCCAGCCACTCACCGGAAAATACTTCAACGGCTTCGCCGGTCATCAAGACGCGATCGTCGGCCGTCCACTCGATTCGCAGCGAGCCGCCGGGTAATTCGACAGTGATATCACGTTGGGTCCGACCGGTTACGGCGCCAGCCACGCATGCGGCGCAGGCTCCGGTGCCGCAGGCACGGGTCGCGCCACTGCCCCGCTCCCAGGTTCGAACCGTGACGTGATCGGACGAGTCCACGCGCACAAAGTGCGCGTTGATTCTCTCCGGAAATTCCGGGGCGTGCTCGAACAACGGGCCAACCTGTGCAAGGTCGATTCGATGCAAGTTTTCCGTGAAAATAACCGCGTGCGGATTGCCCATCGAGACGCAAGTAACATTGTAAGCAGTTCCACCGATTCGCATGGGATGGTCAATGACTCGTTCCAGAAAATTGCCAATTGCCGATTGCCGATTGTCGATTGCCGGGCCGAACGCGTCTTCCAATTGGAAATTGGAAATTGGAAATTGGCAATCAACCCCGCCCGTCCCTTGCGCTCCGGGTTCGGATTGCACCACAAGGACGGGTATATCGCGGGCCAACAGCGACGGCCTCCCCATATCCACTTGCACAGAATCAACTTTCCCAGCAACCAGATGACAAACCGCGTTCTTGACGCCCGAGTCGGTTTCAATGCGTAGACCGGGACCGGTCGCTAGTCCATGTTCAACCGCATACTTGGCCACACACCGAATCCCGTTTCCGCACATGAGGCCGCGCGATCCGTCGGCGTTGTACATTTCCATGCGAACGTCCGCGACGCTGGAAGGCTGAATGAGGATCAGGCCGTCGCTTCCAATTCCAGTGTGGCGGTCGGAAACGGTGCGTGCAATCGCGGCGGGCTGACGGACCTGCTCGGGAAATCCGTTCACGTAAACATAGTCGTTGCCCAAACCGTGCATTTTTGTGAAACGCATAAGGCTCTCCGTCGGCTGGAATATAGGGACCAACACAGTCAATTGCACACTACGGCATCGGGGCGACTCGTGTTTGCCCTGTTTCCACCGCAGAGGTGCCGAAAGAACCGTGGGAATCCACCGCCGAAATTGAAACTTGCAAAGACGTGAATTGGGCGATAGAGTTCTAGCGTGAAACGTAGACGGGTTGGATGAAGAATACGTAAGTCTTTTATTTGCAATGTGTTGCACTTCTCCGGACGGAATCCGGAGAGGCGGGAGATTTAAGGGACAATGTCGATCACGGCAGATGCTAAGGGCAAACTAATTCAGGGCTACCGCTTGCACGCGAAAGATACGGGCTCGCCGGAAGTTCAAATTGCGATTCTCACCGGTCGAATCCAGTATCTGACCGGGCATCTCCGAACAAACCTGAAGGACCATGCCGCACGTCGCGGCTTGCTCAAGATGGTCGGTCGACGGACGAGTCTGCTCAAATACCTCACTCAATCTGACCGAACCCGATATCAAAAGCTCATCACCAACCTCGGCCTGCGAAAATAATAGGCGACTGCGGACTTTTTGCTCAATTTTTGTGATTGAGACCGTAATCGCCCCACACACGGAGATTTTCTCCAATTTTTGGGAAGCGAATGTCTGAAATGACACCGCTTTTGTGCGAGCAATTCCATTCAGACTCCTGGCGAATACCGCCGGATGACGCATTTCGTGAAATTAGGTCGGAAAGAATTGGTTGAGTCGGAAAAAGAGAAAGACGGGTCATTGAGAGATTATGGCACATCACGTTGTTGAACGAGAAATTTCAGGTCGGAAACTGCGGATTGAATCGGGGAAGTGGGCCAAGCAAGCCGCAGGCGCTGTTGTGGTCACTTATGGCGAGACGATGGTTCTCGCCGCATCGGTGACAGGTCCGCCGCGAGAAGGAACCGATTTTTTCCCACTCACGGTCGATTATCGGGAAAAGACTTACGCCGCCGGCAAGTTCCCTGGTGGATTCTTCAAGCGCGAATCACGCCCCACCCAAAAAGAAATCCTCACCATGCGGATGATCGACAGGCCGATCCGGCCGCTGTTTCCCGCACGCTTTCTGGACGAGGTCCTGATCCAGGCGATGGTGCTGTCGTCCGACCAGGAAAATGACCCTGACATGCTGGCCATGATCGGCGCATCGGCGTCGCTGGCGGTTTCGGCGCTGCCGTTCGAAGGTCCCAGTGCCTCATGCCGCATCGGTTATGTCGACGGCAAGCTCATCGTGAATCCAACGCACAAAGAGTTGGAATTTTCGACAATGGAAATGGTCGTCGCGGGACATCGCGACGCCGTGAACATGATTGAAGTCGGGGCCATGGAGCTGCCCGAATCGGTCGTGGCCGATGGCATCGCACTCGCTCACAAGACGATTCGTGAGATTTGCGATCTCATTTCGGAGCTGCAATCCAAGGTCGGCAAGACCAAGGAATGGACGCCGCCGCCGCCGTTGGACGATTTGGTTCGCGATCTCCACAAGAAGTATGCGGGCTCGTTGCGCGACGCCCGAACCGTTTCCGGCAAGCAGGATCGTTACAAGGCCGTGAACGAGGTGTACAAGGCAGCGAAGGCGGAATACGCACCGGCCGACGTCGTCAAGCCCAAGTACGACTGGAACACCGTCCGCGACACGCTGGATCGGATCGAAGGTGAGATCATCGCCGACATGGTGGTGAATCAGAAGAAGCGATCCGACGGTCGCGGCCCGAAAGACATTCGCCCCATCACGTGTGAAGTCGGTGTCTTGCCGCGCGTCCATGGTTCGGCATTGTTCCAACGCGGTGAAACGCAGTCGTTATGCGTCACGACTTTAGGTACCGGCCGCGACGAGCAGATCGTCGATGGGCTGATTGATGAATACAGCAAGAAGTTCATGCTCCATTACAACTTTCCGCCGCTCTGCACGGGTGAAGTCAAACGCGTCGGCGCGACCAGCCGTCGTGAGATTGGCCACGGTAATCTCGCCGAGAAATCGCTGGAAGCGGTCTTGCCGAGCCCGGATAAATTCCCATACACAATTCGACTGGTGTCCGAAATTCTGGAATCAAACGGTTCCAGCTCGATGGCGTCGGTGTGCGCCGGATGCCTCGCCCTCATGGACGCGGGCGTTCCGATTCGACAGCCGGTCGCGGGCATATCCGTCGGCATGTTTGAACAAGGCGAGAAGCGCCAACTCGTGGTTGATATCCTTGGCGAAGAGGATCACCACGGCGAAATGGATTTCAAGGTCGCGGGCACACAGCGCGGTGTCACATCGGTGCAGCTCGACCTGAAAGGCCGCGGACTTCCGCACGACATCATTCTTGAGACGTTTGTATTGGCGAAAGAGGCACGGCTGGAGATTCTCAAACAGATGCTCGCGGCCCTGCCGGCTCCGCGCAGCACAACCAGTCAGTACGCCCCCAGAATTCTCATGATGAAGATCGATCCGGAAAAGATCGGAAAGGTGATCGGACCGGGCGGCAAGTATATCAAGTCGATCGAGGCCGAGACCGGTGCAAAGGTCGAAATCGAGGACGACGGTTCGCTTCTCATTTCGTGCATGGATTTGAAGGGCGCCGAGCGGGCCATGGAAATGGTCGAAGCCGTTTCCGCGGAAGTGAAAGTCGGCAAAATCTACAATGGCCGCGTAAGCAGCGTGAAGGACTTTGGAGCGTTCATCGAAGTGACGCCGGGGCAGGACGGTCTGTGCCATGTGAGTGAGCTCGACACGGAATACGTAAAATCGCCTGACGATGTCGTGAAAATCGGCGATCACGTGCGAGTGAAAGTGCTCTCCATTGATGAGCACGGGAGAATCAAGCTTTCGCGGAAGGCGGCGGTTCTGGAAGAAGCGCAGACCGGTAGTCGTTGAGACTTTGCGGATCGAGGAGAGAAATCGAAGATTTATGGGGCTTTTTTGGGGTGAGAATCGAATGTCACTCCAGAAAGAAAGCCATATTACTTCGTGCCTATAATTCCATTGCACCGATCCGGATCGGTGCTTGGCGTACCCCCAATAAGTGGTATTTATCTGGCGTTGGCCAGCGGTTTCAGGCCTCGACGCCATGAATCCGGGATAGGAGTTTAGTACTATGCCCAACGGCACTGTGAAATGGTTTGATGCGAAAAAAGGCTTCGGTTTCATTCAGGACGCCGAAGGTGGCAAGGACATTTTCGTGCATTACAGCTCGATTACGGGCGACGGCTTTCGCACGTTGAAAGATGGCGAAGCGGTTGAGTACGAAGTGACTCAAGGGGAAAAAGGACCACAGGCGAGAAACGTCCGCCGATTGTCGGAAGCACCAAGCGGAGAGTCCGCCTGAGTGAGATTCGCGATCTCGCTCTTGGCGGGAAGAATGACTCGCCAGACGAGCGTGAGCATCACGCAGATCCAAGCCGCGCCATTTCCGAAATCGTGGAGCTTGTGGGTGGATTGGCCCACGAGCTCCGCAACCCACTCTCCACGGTCATGGTCAACCTAAAACTGCTGGCCGAAGACCTTCAGGATTTAAGCGTGAATCCTGAAGATGCACGGCGCCGCGGATTATTGAAGGTAGACGTCCTGCGCCGTGAGGCCGAGCGGCTGCAACAGTTGCTCGATGAGTTCCTGCGCCTTGCCGGCCCATGTCCGCTGCGGTTGACGTCGGTCGATCTCAATGAGGTGGTCAACCGGTTGGTCGGCTTCCTTGAGCCGTTGATGGCTAGCCGACAAATCCGCGTGCTTGTGGAGAGCGCACAAAAGCCGCTTCTCTGCAGGGCGGATGAGAGCCTGCTCAGTCAGGCGATTTTGAACATCGCCCTCAACGCGCAACAGTCAATGCCCGATGGCGGCACGCTGCGAATTCGATTGCGGCGTGGGCCGAACGCTGCGGTCGTGGAAGTTCAGGACGAAGGTCTGGGCATCTCACCGAGCGACCGCGAGCGAATCTTTCAACCGTTCTATTCCACTCGATCGCGAGGCACCGGCCTCGGTCTGCCAATCACCAAGCGGATCATCGAAGAGCACGGTGGCACGTTGGGCTTTGACAGCGAACCGGGCCGCGGAACGACGTTTTTCGTGAGACTGCCGATGGCGGGCAACGCATAGGCATTGTGAGAAATCAGGGGATTCCGTCATTCTGAGCCTTGGCCTGCCAAGGCGAAGAATCTCGAATTCGAGATTCTTCACTTCGTTCAGCATGACAGCTTGCTTGACCTGGTTCAGTGAAACGAAGTGTCCGCCTTTCCACTCTTTCCATTGTGAAAGAACTTATTCTAGAATCGAGCGACGGTAGCTTCGGAGCCAGCACGCATGACTGAAACGGCATTCGTCTTGATCGTCGAGGATGAGCGGGCCCACGGTGAGGCCATCGCCGAGGCCCTTTCACGCTCGAACTTCGCCTGCAATGTCGTCGAAAGCGGAACGGCGGCGATCGAAAGCATTCAGCACCGTCCTCCGGACGTCGTCGTCACGGATTACAAGCTCGGCGGGAAGGTGGACGGCGTCGCGGTGCTTCGCGAGGCCAAGGATCGCAATCCCGATTCTGAAGTCATCCTGATCACCGCCTTCGGCAGCGAATCGCTCGCTCGCGACGTGCTCAGCCGCGACTCGAAATATCAAGCCTACGACTATCTCATCAAGCCCATCGACATCGACCTTCTCCGCGACAAGGTCAAGCGAGCGGCCAAGCAGGCCCTGACTGGTCGCGAGTCGCGAATGCTTCGTGAGCAGGTTCGAGGTGCGTTTGAGTTTTCCGGCATCATCGGAAACTCCGAAGCGATTCTTCGCGAGGTCAAGCGGATCAAGAAACTGGCCCGCAGCAAGGCGACAGTTCTTCTTGTCGGCGAAACCGGCACGGGCAAGGAACTTTTCGCCCAGGCCATCCACGAGAATTCGCCGCGGGCGGGAAAACCGTTCAAAGTGCTCAACTGCGCGGCCGTCAGCGAAACGCTTCTCGAAAGTGAGCTTTTCGGGCACGTGAAAGGCGCATTCACTGGTGCCGCCGGCGATCGCAAAGGGTTATTAGCGGCCGCAGACGGCGGCACGATGTTTCTCGACGAGATCGGCGACATGCCGCTGCCCATGCAGGCCAAGCTGCTTCGCGCACTCGAAACCGGCGAAGTGATTCCCGTCGGCTCAAACGAAACCGTCTATTGCGACGTGCGCTTTGTGGCCGCCACGAACCGCGATCTTTCCGAACTCGTCAGTCAGGGCATGTTCCGCGAAGATTTGTTCTATCGCCTGCACGGCCAGGCCCCGATCCGTATTCCGCCGCTGCGCCAGCGCCGCGAGGATATCCCCGTGCTTGCCCAGCGGTTCATCGATCAGGCCAACAAGGAGAACCATACGCACATCACCGGCATCGCCCCCGACGCGATGCGGAAGCTGGTGAATAATCAATGGCCCGGCAACGTCCGCGAGCTTCGCAACGTCGTGTTCCGCATGTGCCTGGAGAGCGAGGGGCCGGTGTTGCAAATCAGCGACCTGCCGGAAAGCCTTCAGGCCTCGACGGATCTCGTGCGTCTCGGTCCGCCAAACCTCGCGGGCATGTCCATGGCCGACGTCGAAAAGCTGCACATCATGAACACGCTGCGCATGTTCGGCGGCAATCGCGAAAAAACGGCCAAAGCCCTGGGCATCGGAGCAAGGACGTTGTATCGCAAACTAAGGGATTATGGATTGAGGTGATTATCTGCCGAGGGGCATTGCAATCCTTCGGATTGGGTGCCATGCCCAAGCCAGGCGCAGCCTGGCGCCGGCATGCGATTCGGAAACATGGCGGCGCTACGCTTGGCCATGCCACCCGAAAAGTCGGCTTTGTTGCCGTACCAAACGCTGGAACAACCCATGATCAACTGCCTCGATTGCGGCTATTGTTTGGATGGGCTCGAGCGTCCAGGTGTCTGGAAGGACGAATATCGCTGCCCGGAATGTGGCCGGGCATTTCATCCGAGCAATCCCCAGTCGTTCGCGATTAACAACTCGCGGGGACGACCGAGGCGATCGGGAAGCCTATTCTTGTCCGTCTCACTCATCGGTTTGGGACTTGCGGCGTCCGTCTTTATTTATCCGATGGTCCGTCGCACGGCAGTGCTGATTTATCTTGCCGGCCTATTTACTCAGTTCCTAGTGCTCATATTCAGGGTGGCACTTCTCAACCGATTTCGCTTCGGACCATCCTGTCGCGCGGCGGTTTGGATTTCATCGATTGCTGCCGTTGGGCAGATCGGCTTGATTATTGTCCTTATTGCACTTGGCCGGATTGGCTGTTAGTCTTTTCAATCATTTGTGAAAGGATTAGCCATGCCGGAAGCGCCGATCGATGCTGCAAAGAATCTGTTCATCCGTCGTTGGGGGGAGATGGCCGCGACGTGGGGCATCAGCCGCACCATGGCCGAGATTCACGCCTTTCTTTTTCTGTCCAGCGAGCCGGTCTGCACCGATGACATCATGGAGCAGCTCGCCGTCTCCCGCGGCAGCGCCAGCACCAACCTGCGGCAGCTTCTCAACTGGGGCCTGATTCATCGCGTGCATCGCCGCACGGATCGCAAGGAATACTTCGACGCCGAGAAGGACATCTGGCAGCTTTTCGAGATCATCACTCGCGAACGCCGCCGCCGCGAAGTGCAGCCCATCGTCGAGACGATTCAACAATGCCTCGCGATGCTCGAAGAGGCGAAGGGCAAGAGCGGCGCCGCGACGAAAAAAGACCTCGACGGTTATTACAAGCGATTTCGCGACATGCTCGAGTTCTGCGATATCATGAACACGGTGTTCAACATGATGACCAAGGCCAGCCGCGGCGGCTTGCAGCCCATCGTGAAGGCGCTAGCGAAAATGCTTGCGTGAGAATGTCAAAACGTCAAAAAATCGAAACAAGAGGCAACAGGTAAGTAGGCAACGCAGTGTAGCGCCACCTCGTGGGTGGCGCCAACGCGTCGAAGATGTGCGCCGCAAACGAGGGGCGGTGCTACGGCGCCAATGGAAGGGCCGGAATTACAATTCGTGAAAACCGCTGAATGCAAAACCAATCTCGACTCCTTTCCCACCACTCGCTACCAGGGCAGCAAACGCAAGCTGGCCGCGTGGATTGTGGAATCCGTCGCCGACCTCGAGTTCGAAACTGTGCTCGACGCATTCGGCGGCACCGGCGCGGTCGCGTATGCGTTTAAGAGAGCCGGAAAGGCAGTCACGTACAACGACATTCTCGCCTTCAATCATCAGATCGGCACGGCCTTGATTGAAAATGTTGATGCAACGCTCTCGAACGCCGACATTGAAAGCATTGGATCGCGACGACCCGGCGTAGAAAATGACAATTTCATCGAGCGCACTTTTGACGGCATTTATTTCACGCGCGAAGAAAATCGATGGCTGGACGTGGCTGTCGCGAACATCCGCGCGATCGAGTGTCGATTCCGCCGGGCGATTGGCTGGTACGCACTCTTTCAGGCCTCCCTCATCAAGCGCCCCTACAATCTCTTTCATCGCGGCAACCTCTACATGCGGACGGCCGACGTCTCGCGCGGGTTCGGCAACAAGGCCAGTTGGGATCGGTCATTCGGCGAGCATTTTCAGGCCTTTGCGAACGAAGCAAATCGGGCCGTCTTTGCGGGACCACATCCCTGTCGGGCCACGTGTCAGGATGTACTGGCAATCGAAGGTGAATTTGATCTGATCTACATCGATCCGCCCTATGTGAATCAAAAAGGCATTGGAGTGGATTATCGTGAGTTCTATCACTTTCTCGAAGGAATGGTGATGGGAACAGAATGGGCTGCAAGCGTCGATGTCGGCTATAAGCACTTGCCTCTGCGGAGATTGAATCAGCCGTGGTGCGACGCGCGCCGAATCACTCGATTGTTCGCGCAGCTCTTCGAACGATTCCGCAATTCAATTCTCGTGGTCTCGTACCGCAGCGACGGAATTCCAACCATTTCCGACCTCCGTGACTCGCTTGCCAGGTACAAAGGAAACGTGCGCGTCATCGAGACCGCTCAGCGCCCTTACGTCTTGTCCAAAAATCGCAGCAGCCGGGAAATTCTTCTAATCGGAGCGTGAGAAAGCAGTGCACATTGCAGCCATTAGTGGATTTTGTCTTTCGAAAACACTCTAAACAATCAGACGAAGTAAACCGATAGTTTATCATCCTCGGGCATGACTTCCCGGAGTGATCTTGGGGGGCAAAATTATGGGACGGCGCATTGAGCGTGCAGTCGCTCTCCGCAAACACCGCACAGCACGCTAATTATTTAGGGGATCCCATTGACGACATCACGCAAGGAACCGACGCTTTTTGAACGCCTGGAGGCATCGGGAAAAATGCCGACGCCGCCGACCGTGGTCGTGCAACTCCTTGATCTGACCAAGAAGTCGGATGTGAGTATTCAAGAGATCGCTAACGTGATCGGACTCGATCCCGCGCTAACGGCGAAAGTTCTGCGTTTCGTGAATTCTCCGATGGCAGGAGTCGCTCGAGAAGTCACGTCACTGCATCAGGCGATCAGTCTCATCGGAATCCGGGCGATCAAGATGATGGCGCTTTCATTCGCGGTGGTGGGCAAGAGCAAGGAAGTCGCTTGCCGAGAATTCAATTATGAGCAATTTGTGCTTGAATCACTCGCCTGCGGCGCCGCAGCCCGAACACTTGCTTCCACAACTCGTTGGGCGCCGGCACAGGAGGCATTCGTCGCGGGGCTTCTGAGCCAGATCGGATGGTCGGCAATGGCTCGCGCACTCCCGGAAGAATATGCGGCTATTTTGCACCGCGCGAGCCGCGTCCCTCGCGATCTACCCGCGCTGGAGTTGGCCGCATTCGGTGAGACCTATGCGACTGTTGGCGGACAATTGCTTCGTTCGTGGAACCTGCCGGAAACTTTGTGCACCGCGGTGTGTGATTTCCGTGACGATCTTGAAGGCGAACTGACGCCCTCGCTCGCTTTGCTCTTGAACATCGCGGAAGCGGCGGCAACCTGTCTTTGCCCGTATCGAGCAAACGATCCGTCCGAGCCCGGGGAGTTCATGAAGCTGGCTCATCAGCATCTTGGCCTTGGTGAAACACAATGCGTTGAGCTTCTGGGGAAAATCGCGGCGGAAGTGAGTCAGGCTCGCGAGATGTTTGAGCTGCCCTCGGCTCGTGTCCGCAGCATGGAAGAAATTGAAGACGAAATCCGCGAAGGCATCACGGAGCTGGGCCTCGCCATGCACCTCGAGAACAAGAGCCTTGTCCTTCAACAGGAGGAATTGCTTCACCGAGCCACGACGGACCAACTTACCGGCGTGGGGAACCGTGCGGCGTTTGACGCTCGCCTCACCCTGGAACTTGAACGCACACTGCGCAGTAACGAGCCTTTGGGGTTATTGATGATCGACGTGGATCATTTCAAGAATTTCAACGACACTTACGGCCATCAGGCGGGTGATCGAGTGCTCCATGCGGTGGCCCAATTGTTCGACGAGCACGTTCGCAAGGTGGACTTTGTCGCTCGCTATGGCGGGGAGGAATTCGCAGTGATCGTGCCGTCGACGCGCAGCGAAGGCCTCCTGTATCTTGCGGAGCGATTACGCGCCGGAGTGGAAGCGCTGCGCGTTCGATGGGAAAGCAAAGAACTTCGCATCACGATCAGCGTTGGCGCGGCAATCGCACACGAAGTGATGTCGCCGCAGGAAGCCGCGGTCGCTCTGATTCGAGCCGCGGACGAACAGCTTTACGCCGCAAAATGCGCTGGGAGAAATCGCGTGGCATTTCAGAATCCTGTCACATCGAAAGGAGCGGTCAAGGAAATCTCCGCCAAAGAAGTCCCAATGGCAAAAATGCCGACACTCGCCGGCACCCAGAAAAAATAAAATCAGTGTTCGCCCTTCGCTTTGGGCAGCCATCTCAATACTATTGATTCTGCTTTCTTGTCGTGGATCTTCTTTATCGATTTCGGTAGGGCATGACTGGACGGCTCGCCTCGACAACGACTTCCACCGCTCCATTGGCGCGAACCGACCGTGAAACAACTCTGAATCCGGGAAGATAGGCTGTCGATCCGCCCCCTAGCCGATTTGAGAGATTCCGCACCGCCAAAACCTGCGCCGCGCGCTCCGCCATCAATCGCGCTTGCGGACCGTGCAATCCACGCGGCGGATATCCGATCCCGCTTGCCTGCACGGGGACATGGTGAACCCGCGGCGGCATTGGCGAGCCCACGCTCAAGAGAATGGCACAAAGCATCGCGACCATACAACAAAAGACCCGCTGGAGAGGACCCGGTTAGAAGAAATGATTTACTTGGAGCCGAAAACGACGTTCTGATAACCAGCCCGTAAGGCCGCGTTCCAGGCATTCACGACGTGATCCCAGCGAACGCGCGGCTCGGACATCACCACCACCGGCGTGTCGGATGAATAGGCCGGATTCTGCTGAAGATCGTGAAGCCTGGTTGCCAATTCCTCAAACGACTGCGTGCGGATTTCAGTGCCATCCACCGTCGCTAGAAAATCGTCCGCGCCCTGTCCCGTCGTTTGCAGCCGCAGCGTCACCGGACTCAGCGGCAATGGCGTCGAAATGCCGCCGCCCTGGGTTCGCGGGAACTTCGATTCGAGCATGCCTTCCCAACGCTCGAAAGCCCCGGCGATCACGAAAAAGATCATCAGCAGAAATGTCACGTCGACGAGCGGCACGATATTCAAGTGAATACTTTCGGAGTTTCTGCGCGAGCGCATCCGGCGCGAAAGATTCCCGCGCTCGTCGCGCTTCTGTCGCGACATGCGTCGACCATGCGGATACACACGAACAGTGCCGGCGGCCGCGTTGCTCATCGTTCACCCGTATCTTGCAAAGCGGCCACCTTGAGCAGCATCACATTCGCGCTGGCGACGCTTTCCATCACGGCCTGAACCTGCGAAAACGCAAGCCGCCGATCCGCCCGAATCACGACGCTAAGCTGAGGATTGATCTCGCGTGCCGATTTCAAGCGATCGACAATCTCACTCAAGTCTTCCGGCGGATCAGCCCCGATGCGATAAAGCACTTCGCCGGTCTCCGGAGAAGCCTCGTCGCCGACTTCACAATTGATGACGACCTGCTTGGCCGATGCGTCTCGCTCCGCAAGGCTCTTGTCTGGTTTGGGCACATCCACGCGGATTCTGGCGCTTGCGTCGAAGCTGGTCACGATGACGAAGAAAAGAAGCAAAAGGAAGATCACATCAACCATCGGAAGGATGATGAATCCGATCGGCGGGTGTTGACGCTCGCGACGAACGAACCGACGCATGGCTCATCACCTCGCAACGGCCGCAATCGATGGCGTAACGGCGGGAATTGTGGGTGTTGCATGCTTGTGTTCGGCCGTGACTGCGGCAGATTCCGCAACCTCACCGCGAAAAACGGACATCATTCGATCCGCCACCACCGCGCATTCAGCAAGCAATGCATCGATTCGATTTCGGAGCAGCCCGAACACCGACAATGCCGGGATCGCCACGAGCAGCCCCCAATACGTCGCCACCAGCGCGGTTCCCAAATCGCTCGAAATCCGCTGCATCACCGGAATGCCGCCCGCATCCGCGATGGATATGAACATGCGAATGATGCCGCCCACCGTGCCGAACAGGCCGATCATTGGCGCGACGTTACCGATCACGTTCAGGTACTCAATTTTTCGCGAAAACCGAGCGGCCTGCTCATCGACCGCGTCTTCCATCGCCCGTTCCATGGCGGAATAGCCGTTGCGAGCTTCGGTCATGCCCGAATGAATGATGCGAGCGAGCGCGGACCGTTCGTCGGCGACGAGCCGCACCGCTTCCGGATACGCTCCTCTTGCCAGCAAATCGGAAAGCATTTTGACCGTGCCCGCAGGCATGACGCTCGCTCGTCGAATGGTCAGTCCGCAATCGATGATCAACGCAAGGGCCGTGACCGAAAGTGGAATCAGCGCGAGCCACGTCACCCAGCCGCCGCGAACGACGTAATGATCAAACGCCCGCATCACCGTCTGCTCGGGCGGATGGGAGTCCGGTTGGGCAGAAACTGTGATTGCGGCCAGGGCTGTGGTAGGCGATACGGCGCTGCCCGGAGGCGAGTCGGCGGCCAATGCCGCGAGATGCGAATCCAAGGCAATGAGTGCAATGACAATGGCCACCATCACTGCAATTCGAGCGCCGAGACTTTTGGGCATTCATCAACTCCAGAAAATCGGAAATACGATCCAACGAGAATCGGTTTGGATTCGTCCTTGAAGAATGATATGCGGGCATTTCTCGTGGGCAAATCCCGCTTCCGCAAAGGGCGGGACATGGAGCCGCGAATTGCTTTTGGCCGCATTTGGATTGATATTGCGCCGATGGCGGAAACTGGACAAGGTATGGGCAAAGGGAAACGCGACCTCGAGGATGCCGAATGGTACGACCGAACCATCGACTGGTCGGCGCGAGTGCGACGCGAAATTCCGGTATTCATGGACGTCTTCGGACCGCCGGGCAACGGCGGAGTCCTCGACGCCGGGTGCGGCACGGGACATCAGGCCGCAGCGCTGGCCGAGAGGGGCTATCGCGTCACCGCCGCCGACGCCAGCGAAGAGATGCTGGCCATCGCCCGACGTGTGGCTGCTGACGCCGGGGGCAGCGTGAAACACGTTCACGCCCCCTATGCCGAGCTGGTGTCAAAAGTTGGCACAGGATTCGACGGCGTCTATTGCATCGGAAATTCTCTTGCGGCCGCGGCTTCGCGCAACGCGGTCGTAGAAGCCATTTCGCAATTCTCCGGTTGTCTTCGACCCGGCGGAAGGCTCTTCGTTCAAGTGCTGAATTTCGACAAGATGCGTTCTGAGAGACTTTGCGTTCGCGGACCGCGAGTCACGCATTTGGATGGCGTCGAATACGTGTCTCTGAGGCAATTTTTGTTCCGCGGCGACGCCCTCGACGTGGCGAACATCACGATGTGGAACGACGGTGGCTGGAAGATGCGCGCCCAAGCGCGGGCATTGTACCCGGTAACGCTCGATGAACTTCGTGACTGGTGTGAATTGGCCGGCCTCCGCGTGGACATGCAATGGGGCAACTACGTCCGCGAACCGTTCAACGTGAAATCGTCGGAAGACTTGATCCTCGTGGCCACACGCAAGTAGATTGCCAAATGTAGGAGTGGAGTTTCTGCCAATTCGGCAATTGGCAATTCTCCGACATTCGATCGACAATATGATGTTCGATGATCTCGCCCGACGACCAACCCATTCCTCCACGTTTCTGGTGGCTCAAGCGCATCACGATCGGTTCGATCCTGTTGATCGTCGCCCTGGCCGGACTTCGCTGGTGGTGGGGCTATGAGGCCCATCGCCGTTTGCAGGCCGAGATCGACCGCATCATCGCCGCAGGCGAACCGATTTATCCCGAAGATTTCGATTCCAAGAACACCGTGCCGGATGACCAGAACGCGGTGACGGCGCTGGATGACGCCGTCGCGGCGCTTGCGACATTGAGCGATGAGGAGGAAAAGGCCTTCGCTCGTACATTTGACGGAAAACGTTGGATCTCACGCCTCAACGAAGTAGCTCCTGCTATAGACAACAACCGCATGACATTCGAAAAACTCCTCAAGACGCTAACGCGAAAAGATGCGGATTGGAAGATGTCTAGTCGTGGCCGAACCGTTGGCTGGGCCTTCCCTGGTCTGTCTGGTTATCGAGAGGTCTGCAAGCTCGCAAGAACGTACGCGCTATACAGCCATTATCGAAGCGACGACTTCACCGCAATACAAAGTTTACGGAGCGCGCATCGCGTTGCTGATCTACTATATCGCTACCCAACAGCGATTACTCAACTCGTTGGCTGGGCGAATGATGGCTTGGTCTGTGATGCAATACAGGAAATTTCCTTCCTGATTCTCTACGTCGCTCCGGTTGCTAACGTGTTGCGAACTCTAGCGTTGCAGTCGTGTTGCTCTTGAATGTTACCAGTATCGAACTGCGGGCTCGCCTGCCGGACGATTGGTGCATTCTAGGCGAGAAAAACATAAGAGAATCAGGATTTCCTTTTCACTCAATGTCACGGACGCGAGTGGTACGGATTCGGATAAGGTGAGTCCTGCACTCCGACGTGATGTGGTTCAATTCATCCTAGATCTCTCAGATGATGCAAACTCGCAATCGAACGCCCTGATGGCGATCTACGGGGATCGGCTCTACATGCTGGATGAAATACATCAGCTTTCAACGGGCGCAACTACGCTGAGACAGCTAGCGAGTTTTACTCCCACATCTACCGCAACGGCAGTCGATCGTATTCAGGATTTTGCATTCGGACCGCTCTATGTACTCGACGGCGTCCTAATTCTAGAGTTGATACGCAGTGAACTGGGCATTGCACGGTTAGATGTGTGGAGCAAAATTCAGGATCTGAAGCAGGACGATGAGAAGTGGAAGCACGACATAGATGAGATGATGTTTCATCCTCTCCTGAAGTTCTCCCAGCCTAGGAGGTACGCTTTTCTTTCGATTTTTTTTCGCATTCGAGCGACCCGCCACATGGCCGCGACGGCGCTAGCGATTCGGCTTTATCAGCTTGATCACGATGGTCAACGCCCACGGGGATTGGTCGAGCTTGTGCCGGATTATTTGCCGAGTATGCCGATTGACCCGTTCGCGGATGGTAAGCCGCTCGGCTATCGGCCTGACACCGAGCCGCCGTATCTTTACACGGTTTTCGAAGACGGAATCGATCAAGGTGGAATATATTCACTGTATCCCAACGGCACCGTCGTTCGCACGTCACTCGATTGCCCATTTTTTCTCACCCCAAATCCGAAGAGAGAGCAATACCTTCGAGAAGAAGAAGCTCGTGAGGCCGAAGAGGAATCCAAGAAGCGCGAAGCCGAATCACATGAGGCTGGCGACAACAATCCAAACGAAAAAGCAAGCGGCGGGCAGGGCGACAAAGATCAGCAGGCCCGATAGCAGCCACAACAGCGGAACAAAGAGCGTTACCCATACGGTCCGCCGTCGGCACTGCGGCATCGTGCGGCGGGCAAGGAAGATCAATTGAACCCACCATAGCAAAATCGCTGCGAGTATGACGAGGCCGCCCGCAGCCCACACGAACACACGGTCGGAGGCTACAATCCACAACAAAACCCACGGTAGCAGCAAGCACGTCGCCAAGGACTGCGCTAATGTCCGTCGAAGGGTTCGTTTGCCCCCATCGCTGGTTGATCGCAACCGAACTGAAGTAGTCCAGAGAACAATTAGCACAAGAGCGAGCACCACCGACGCAAATTGGAAGAACATCTCCAATAATATCTTGGTGTCGAACAACAACGGAACGACGAGTAGGAAGATCGAAATCGGCGACATTACCAGCGGTGCGCACGCGTAATAGCTCAACGCCACCGCGCGATTCTGCTGTTTGACTGATACCGCGCGAGGATGAAAGAAATAGCTCGGCAAGCCGGTTGCGGCCAAGAGGAACAACACGCCCAAAACGTGAAGCCCGGCGCTGGCGATGCCATGCTGCCAGAAGAATGAAACTATCGGCTCGTCGGTTGGACATTGAGCATGCGTGGCCAGAAACGACAAGCTGGCGAGAATGGCCGCAATGCAAACGATCGCGATTGTCCCAAACCTAAAAATCTGTGCATCGCGATAACTCACCGGCCTGGCCATTTCTTCCGCAAGCCGTCGCCTGCGAAACATCACCAGCCACACGGTCTTCCAATACGCCCGCCACCAGCCCAGCTCTTTGCGATAGACCCACGGGATTTGCGAATTGAGCGCCCGGACGCCGGCGATGGATTTACCGCATTCCGGACAGCGATCGCCAGTCAGCGTTTTCAGGTTGTAGCCGCAATGCTGGCAGAAGATGTCGTCCGCGATGGCATCGTGCGAAGATGTGGCGGATGTTGATTGAGTTTCATTAGCCTCGGATGTCATGCAAGAATCATTCTAATGCGGAACGCAACAACCCTCACCCCGCCTCTCCCTTGGCAAGGGAGAGGGGTGAAAAAAAACCCGCAATGAGAATCTTTGTGCTCCCCTAAATCCAGGGATTGAAATCCCTGGCAACCGTTCGTGCGCCCTAACGGGCGAAAATGTCGGCCCGAGATGATTCTCAGCGATTGGACAGCGATCGATACCATGTTATCTTCCCGCATCTAATGAGTGTGCATCGTCATCGAATTTTGTTTCGCAAATCGACCGTTATCTCCATCGGCGTGGTACTTCTCGCATTCTCGACCGGCTGCATTCAAAGCCTCTGGTCGCAACCCAAGGCCGTCTTTGACGTGACCGATTACAGCGATCCCGCACAGGAGCGTCATTATTCCGACACTTTCACCGAGTGTTACTACGACCTTGATCCGTACGGCAACGTGTCGCTCGTGTTTCGCCGAGGCGGGCACAGCGATAATACGCCGATCAGTGCGGCCGAGTCCATGCAGGTCGTGTATGTGCGCGGCGTGTGGCACTCGGTGGCCGGTAAGAATCCGTTTCACGAGACTCAAATCAATGGAACGGTGACGTACGCCGTGACCGGCAAAGGCGTGGGCACTTCGATGGAGGGCGCAGGAGCGGTGCATTTTGACACCGAATACCTCCACAGGGATCGGCTTACCGGGACCCTCGAGCACGCGTTGGTCTTGCCCAAGCGAAATCTTTCGACCGGCTCGCCGCCGATCGCACGAGCGGAGATTTCGGGTGAATTCGAGGCCGTTCGCGATCCGCGCCGCGTCGCGAGAATTTCGCATGATGTCGATCGATTCTTCGGGCCGCGCACCGTCGATTCCGGAAAATCTCAGTCGAATGAAGTTCAACCGCCTGATCGGAGCAAATAATGACGCAGCACGCTCAAAGTACCTGACGGTCAAGTGAAGCGAGCCGCAAACTTCAGCTTGCGCGGAATTCGCATGGTGGACGCCGCGATTGATCGTTACACGCCCTAATCAAATCGAAGGTGCCGTACGTGCGCAGGTGGCAAATTCTGATAAATCGACCGTCGGTCGAATTGATGTTCCCGAATGTTGCGTGACAGGTACGCGTGGACTTCGCGAATGCGATCGCGTCGACGGCCCAGCGCCAGAGCCCGCGACGTCCGCCGAAATCCAATGTATTCGAAGTAGCTCATCACCCCGTCGGGAGCGAGCGCCTTGCGGATGAACGCGAACACGTCCTTGACGTCCTGCAGCGGAAACGCGGTGAGCGGCAGCCCGCAGATGATGAAATCGTACGATTGATCAGCCGGAATCTGCTGCGCCGGCACACGCAGCAATCGGACCCGACCCTCCGCAATTCCGCGTGCGAAGGAAGGCGCCGTCAACACATCGCGCTCGAGGATATCGCTGAGTTCGGAAGAAATTTCACACACGTCAAGTCGGTCCTTCGGGCCAAACACCGTCCCCAGGTATCGCGTCACCGGACCCGTTCCCGCGCCGATCTCCAGAACCTTGGAAGGCTTGCCATGGTTTCGGTAAGGCTCGGTGATCGCCTCGGCCAGTGCCTGCGAGCTTGGTGCGATCGCCCCCACGCGGGTGGGATGTCGCAGATAATTGGTGAGAAATTCCCAGCGATGTCCGATTGCCGTCTTCAGTTTGGCGGCTACGGCGACCCCGTTTCCAGATTCGCCGTTTCGCCCATCGCCTTGCTTGAGTGAGTGGCGATGCCGCTTTGCATGACCGTTTGTATGGGCTGCCATGTCGAATCCGTTGTAATCGTATGTCAGCCACACGCCGCCGCGCCGGGGCCTGCGACCGATCTGCGGCATGGTAGCTTTCCGCCGCGATCAATTCCAGTGGGGTGCGTTTACTGATAATTTGGGCGAAGAATGGCGATCAGTTCGTTTCCGAACCGCGACCGTCAGGGAGCGGGCCTCCTCGCATAGATCGAAACCATGGCAATTGGCTCGTTGCCGTTGGAAAGAACCGGGCGATCCACCTAAACTGCTTGCCATGTTGCTCAAAGTGGAAAATCTTCAAGTCGCCTACGGTGCGATTGTCGCTCTTCGCGGACTGAATCTCACAGTTGCCGAAGGCGACATTGTGACCCTAATCGGGGCCAACGGCGCGGGCAAAACGACGTTGCTCCGCACGGTCAGCGGCCTCCTCCGGCCAAAGTCCGGATCAATCCTCTATCAACCATCGCGAAACGGTTCACAAGCGACCCCTTCACAAAACCTCGCGCGGGTCGCGCCGCATGAGATCGTGCATTGCGGTATTGTTCACGTGCCGGAGGGTCGCGGAATCTTCGCGAATCTCACTGTGGCCGAGAATCTCGATCTTGGCGCGTATCTGCGAAATGATCCGGAGGCGATCGCCGTGGATCGTGAAAGCGTGCTGGAGCTGTTTCCACGGCTGCGCGAAAGGTATCGGCAATCGTCGGGAACTCTTTCAGGCGGCGAACAGCAAATGTTGGCCATCGCTCGCGGCCTCATGGCCCGACCCGTGCTGCTCCTTCTCGATGAACCGTCACTTGGTCTGGCCCCGCGACTGGTCCAACAGATTTTCGAAACCATCGTGCAAATCAATCAACGCGGCATGACCATCCTGCTCGTCGAGCAAAACGCGCACATGGCCCTTCACGTCGCGAAGTACGCCTATTGCATGGAAACTGGCCGCATCGTCCTCGAAGGCCCGGCCAAAGAACTCGCCGCACACGATGAGGTGAAGAAGGCGTATTTGGGGGGGTGAGACCGGCACCTCAGTCAAATCGCAAATTTTGTCTTTGCCGCAAACTGAAGTGTGAGTTCTCGATCGCTCCGAAGGAGCGAAGGATTGTTGCCACGGGTGGAGCGCAGCGAAACCCGTGGATGCGAGTCACTCCCTCTCCATAATCCATCATTGTGATCTTTTTTATTTCCTCCGCCCCGACCGTGGCGGAGGGACTTGACAACAGAGATAATGATCGGAATGGCCTGGCTTACCACGGGTTCGTCCCGCTTCGCGGGGCTTCACCCGTGGCAACATTCCTCGACCCCATTCGGGGTCGAAAGGACTGCACACTGCGGTCCAGATCCCGATCGGGGTTTGGATAAAGGCGACGTCGAAGCACCACGGAAGTCGTGTGCTCTGATCCGAACCCCAAGCGCAAGCGCGGGGCGGTCGTTTCGCGGTCGATTCAATGCGCGATATAATGACCCCTAATGCGAGAGAATGATTTCAACTGGCTGGTCGAGCACGGCCCGGAGATTTATGAGAAGTATCGGGGCAACTGGATCGCGGTGCGCGACGGCGGAGTCATCGGCGTCGGCGAAACCGCCACCGAAGCGGCCTCCCAGGCCCGTGAAAAAGCGCCCGACACAGAATTCATCCTTGAGGCCGTGGACCGGGAATCCGACGTGATCTATGTCGCCGCATAAGTGGCAGGAGCAAACAAGCCAACCTCGAAAGCCTTGACTGCTGACATGGACGAGCCAAAACAGTTTTCATTCTCTATCTGGCTGCGGCAAGCCGAAGCCGGCGACGCGGCATCGATGTTCAACGTTGCGGAATGCTATTCTGATGGAACTGAAGTAAATCAAAATCCGAAGCTGGCGGTCATCTGGTATAAGCGGGCCGCGGATAAGGGCATAGTCGATGCTATGCTAGAATTGGGCCGGTGCTATTGTGCAGGCGCTGGCGTTCCTCGCGATTTGACGCAGGCCATGCACTGGCTGAAGAAGGTGTACGAAGCCGACCATATGGAGCGACTTCTGCCGACACCGTTGCGAGACGCGCGAGAGAAAGCGCTGCGACTGTTGTTGCTGCAAGACTAGGCGTTTCGCTGAGCCCAAAGGGATTTGCGGGCCGTGGCTAGATCCAACCTATTTGGAGAGACTATGACCGTCGCTACTGCTGATTTCAAAGTCGCTGATATGAGTCAGGCCGAGTTCGGCGGCAAGGAGATCGTCCTTGCCGAGCACGAGATGCCGGGGTTGATGGCCATTCGGCAGGAGTACGCCGCGAAGCAGCCGCTCGCCGGAGCACGCATCAGCGGCTCGTTGCACATGACCATTCAGACGGCCGTGCTCATCGAGACACTCGTCAAGCTCGG
>JACQFE010000049.1 GCA_016200265.1 Planctomycetota bacterium
GAATCAGTCGGAAAGGTGATGTTCTTCAGTAGTAATGTCTCGCCGCCTCGAACCGCTCCCAGTCGATCTTCCTGGCCAGTTGAATCAGCTCATGCCGGGGATTGAGCAATTGATCGAAATGGGATTGAAACAACTCGAACGAATCGCGCGATTGCGGTTTGGGCTGCATGGAATCCGTTCCTTGATCAGGTGGCATCGAATCCGTTCTTGTTTTGCAGGCTTTTCGTCCTCACGTCGAGGATTTCCGGCAAACTATACCGGCCACATATCGCAATTTCACCTAAAATGTGGCAGGAATGCAGAGTTTTTCAGGGGCGACGACATACGTTTCAAAATTGCAATGACAACCCGCAGATGGCCGGAATTTCCGCTAATTCACTTGCTTCCACCTAGGTCGTAAGGCATACTTGAATGATGCATCCTCTGGCCAAACACATCGCCGTCTGGGGTTTGATCCTTGCGCAAAGCAGCCTCTGCTGCTGTGGCGCGATGCGAGAGCCGTCCGGCCGCCAACAAGCCCCGTGCAGAACCCAATGCCGCAGCTGCTGCCGAATGGCCCGTTACAGCGGCAAATCATCCTGTTTTTTCCGGCAATCTTCGTCGTCGCATCGCGAACTGGGCACTACCTGTTGTGAATGCCGCCAGCCGCGAACGAATCCATCGCGTTCCTATGGGGAATTCGTGCGAGAAATTCTCTCACAAGCGTCACTCTTCGTGTGTGCGAGTGACTTTTCATCTTCGTACGCGAACGACTGTACCGCGACATCCCAACCGAACGACGCATTTCCTTTCGATCGTGAAAAGTATCGCGCCGTGCTCGGCGTTTGGCTGAAATGATCTCACCCCGCGCCGCTGCTTGAAAAACAGAGGCGGCGTTATCCATGATGCACTAAAGATTTCGGGAACGAATCATCGTTGCGAGAAAGTGGGGTCTTCGCATGCCCTGCGCTCGTGAAGACCGGCCGTGCCGAGAACGTCTCGTGCCGGCCAAGAGATCATTTTGAAAAGTCAACACAAATAGGAGATTCCAATGTTTTCAATTTTGCTTCTTGTTTCCATCTGGTCGAATGCTCATCCGGTGACGGATGGTCATGCGATCCACTCCGGCAAGAGTCGCCATTCGATTCCGGCCCTCGCCGCGGAGTCCGAGCCGACCAATCCCAAAGGCTGTGCGTGCAATCGTTCCGCCGACCAAAAGGGTTGCGGATGTGCGAACTGCTCCGGAGCGGACTGCACGTGCGGTTGTGCAATGGAAAAGTGTGAGAAGAGCCGGGCAAACTGCCCATGCTCGAATTGCTCCGGCGCCAATTGTGACTGCGGATGTGCCGGAAAGTGCGATGGTTGCAAACGCGCCACCGCGAATGGCGAATGCCCATGCGGAGACAATTGTGGTTGCGGCGCAAGTTGCTCGTGCGCCGGTAAGCACATGGGGCATCACGGCGAGTGATCCTCATTCACAGTGCTTGAATCAGCAATTCGGCTGATTTGTTGACGGGGCCGGACGCTACCATTCGCGTCCGGCCCCTGTTTCCTAGAGGCACGCTGCCGGACCCGGGACCGGGCACAAACAATCCTTCGGTGCATCGACGATGTTCGCCGGATCGACGGTGGCAGAGATCAAAATCGACTCGCGGGAATATTCGTTCTTATCCGACTTCAACGGATTGAATAATCGCCAATAAGGCGTCGAGAGTGAAGGGCTTGGGCAAATAGCCGCCAAACCCTTGCTGGAGGAGAGACTCTCCCATGGAAGGCGTCATTCCAGCGGCCATGGCTACGAGCATCGAGGATTGAAGCTCCGAAGCGGAGTGGAAAAACCGGCACATTGTGGGCGGATGAACGTCCGGCAACTCGACATCGACGATCACGATGTTCGGCTTATGAACTTGAACGAGAGCGCCCGCTTCAAATGCGCTCTCTGCGATCATCACGTCGTAACGCCGCTGCTTCAACGCACGCTTCAATGCCTCGGCAAACTCGACATCGGAATCCAGGATCAACACTTTTTCCGGCCCGACGACGACGTTGTCCATGGGAATGCCGTGAGCGGCCATAAATCGAAGGAGCTGATCGACGGGAATGCGCCGATCCTTGCTGCCGGGAATGCGATAGCCACGAAGCTGCCCGGAATCAAACCACTTGGAAACGGTGCGTGGGGCCACGTGGCAGATTCGCGCGACTTCACCGGTGGTGAGAATGTCTTTTCGATGGGTCATCGTGATCCGACGTTATGCGTTTAGGAGCGAAGCGATCTCCCCAGCCGCATGAGAATTATCGGTTCGGCATTGCGGTAGGTATAGAAATCGCGAAACGCGGCAGAGAATGCATTGATTAGTGCAGAATGACGAAGGCGGGATATCGCAGCCGACTTCCCTTTTTCGTCCACCCCCCCGGAAGCGGCGTCGGACGGACACCTCACGCACGGCAACTATACCAACGGGTGCAGCACCACCTCTTGTGATTGGAAAAGAATACCCGCCTTGTTCCAAGAGTGGGCGGAAGTCCAACGAGTTTAGTCGTGGTGCGTGGCGGTGGACATTGAGGGTGCCGGGCAATAGGCGCCCTCTAGGAATCCCTCTGCCTCACACCCGAAGGCGTGGTCGAATCGAGCACGATAATTCTCCCAGGCAATGCAAGAGGTTAATTCGACGAGCTGTCGATTGTCGAATTGCTGCTTAAGGTGATCAAATGTGTTGTCCGAAACGTCAACCGGTGTGCGCGTCATTTCTTCCGCGTAGTGCAGCACGAGTTGCTCAAGCTCAGTGAGAGCCGGATTCGATTCAATCGCATGGAGTGCCGCTAGCTTCGCGTTATACGAATCCCAATAATTATTGGCGCTACCTCCGGGGTGCCATGGGCGGCTTGTCCGCCCGTACCAGTACTGGCAGGCAAGCTACCAGTGGCACTCACTGAAACCGAACCGCGCCATTAATTTCTGGAATTGGTATTACATGTTGCCTGCCGACCGCAGACCCGATGTCGATTCAGAACGGGCAGCCGACGAGCATGGCAACTTTCACTTGGACGATGGCTTTGAGTAGCGGGTGGACCGTCTTGGCAGCTTCCTGGCCTAACTCCATGTGCACGACGGCCCGTAGCAAGCGTGGATAATGGGCGATGATTTTGATCGGTGTGACGACGCGACGGATTTTCCGCCGCGTCATGAAATACGCCAGGCGAACGAACAACCCTCCGTCTTTTGCTTCGACACCATCGATTCGCGCCATGGGGTGATCTTCCTTTGCGGAACAAGAGACCATCCTCCCGGACGAACAATTCGCAGCGTGACAATGGGCTGTTACGTCTCCGGAAGTACGATGGTCTGTCCGATGCGGAGCTGTGTCGGATCGTTGTGCAAAGCCGCCTTGTTTAGCTCGAACACGTCCTTCCACCGAGAGGAACTGCCAAGCTGATCTTTGGCAATCTTGTACAAGCTGTCGCCCGACTTAGCCGTGTAGGTCCGCTTACCGCCTTTCGTGACGACGGCATTTTTTGCTGCCGCACCATCCGTCTTATTCACGGTTGCGTCTTTGGAAGCAGACTTATCAAGGTCATTGGGAAGCGGCGGAATTTTGATCGCCGCACCCGGCGTCAGTTGGGCACCGTCCGGAATCGCGGGATTGGCATCCTTCAGGAACTTCGCGTACCTGGCGCTGCCGTAATAGCTCTTCGCCAGCGAAACGAACGTATCTCCCTGTTGAACGCGATGCGTGTCAACCGCAGGGGCGTGCGAATCGGTAACAACCGGTGTTTTCGTTGATGGATTGGTAATTGTTGGCAGCGGGACCGGAGGCATCGCTGTCAACGCCTTGGCTCCATTGTTCGTCGTCGGAGCAGCAGGCTGTGAATCTGGCTTGCGGGCTAAATCAAATCCCTTGGACGCATCATTGGATGCCACCGGCCCCAACGGAGTTGAACGCGAGTCCACGCCAGGTGCGGCCGGTGCCGGAGGTCGATTTTCCAGAGTCGCAGATGGATTCGGCGTCACCGAGGGGGAGACCACGGGTGAATTCGCATTCGCCAAACGGTCTGTTCCGCCAGGTGAGGGCGAAGGCGTTGAAACCGGCCCATTGGTCATTGTTGAAGTCGGCTCGGGCTTTACCGGCCCAGGTTGCGTTGGTGATGGCGGATTGGGATTGGGAGTCGTGGGCTGCGGGCTTGAGGGGTTCCTCGAAGCGACCTGACTGAGGTTCGGCTGCGTTGTCACTGAGGGGTTTGGCGTATTACCATTTGGCGCCGGCATCACTGCGGGTCGCGTCGCGGGAGTGGGGTGGTTCGGATTCGACGCTGCGGGCCCACCCGCCACCCCGTTTCGTGCGCCGTTCGCCAACCGATTGTTGGCCGCATTGGGTGCCGTCGGCGACGGACTGTTCTTTGTCGGTGTTGCGTTCGGTTTCGCGCCGCTCGGCGATTCGGCAACCGGAATCGGCGCCTCCTTCGTGCCTCGGAAGACGTAGTATCCGCCGACAACGAGGACAACGGCCATGGATAGAATGATGCCGAGCTTGATGTCCTTGCGGGACGCGCTATTCCGTCTCATGATGAAGGAACCTTTCAGGCAAGTGATGGGCAGGAAGCGGGTCAGTGGCTTCGTACAGGCGCCTCCATGCGTTTGTTTCCAACATTCCAGTGCGTCGTTTGTTCGCCGCGGATCGAGAAACTGATGGCCAAATTCAATCCGCTGAATCTGCAATTGAGTGTAAAACAACCAACGCGCGACGTCAAGACTTTGCTCACACGAAATGTGTCAGACGTTGCGATTTGCAAAATCTCACAGCATCGAATGGCAACGATGATATCGGATTCCCCGGCCATCGCTCAACAGTCGGCCCGCTTACAAAAAGCGGGACGTTCGCCGTGCAGCAATTTGCCTGGGTTTGGAGTACAATGCCTGGACCCAATGCGAATTGGAATTCCCCTTTGCAATGGGGATTCTCATCCGGAGGTCGTATGACATTTTCGACGCGTTCGAATTTTGGCACAGGAATCACTTTTGCCGCTGCCGCGATATTGCTTTGCTGCCGCATTTCGGCGGCCGGCCCGAATCTTATGGCCATTGGCGACTACGGCAGTGTTCCATTCAAGAGGGCGGATGGAAAAGTCAGTTACTCCGGTCGCGAAGCGATTTTCAGCTTCGATGACGAGCGCTTCAACTTCGGTCGAGTCATCGTACGATCCAACCAACCGCTTTCAGTCGTTAAACGCGACCTCTTCGTGGGGTTCTCGGGCAATGCTCTACGCATCGATACACAGGCCAACGCCAGTACCGGCGGGAGCGGGGCGCAAATTCAAGAACTGGAAATCTGGCTTCGAATTCAGGGCAAACTTCAACCCGGCTTCAGCTATGAATGGGAATTTCTGGGCGGCTCGACGAGCCAACAGGAGTCTGAAGGTTTTCCGGCCCTGATACCCCTGATGTGGGCGGATGGCGAACCCATCGCCTCCGAGGTCACCATTTCGACTCCCGAGTCGGAGGACACGGATCGCATCCAACGACTTCTGCTTCCTCACGGCGTGGTGAAGCTGAAATCATTTGAGGCCCAGACCGGCGAGGCGTGGGTCGTTCTGAAGCCTCGGAATTTCGGCAGCGGATTTGCCCTTGTGAGATTTTCCTTGCGGGAAGTCGACACCCAGCCGAAATCCGATTCCCAAACCACCATGCCTGCACCGGTTCGGTACATCGAAATCCGAAGCGGCGTGGAAAATCAGATCGCGGCGGTCCTGGAACGCGGAACCGAACTCATCAAGCGGCAGCAAAACGCCGAGCATTTCTGGCCGGGTGCCGATGCCGAACAATCCGTCCTGATTACCAGCCTCGCCACGGCCGTCCTGGCCTATCAGGATCCCAATGATGAACGGGTAAAGGGCGCGCTGGAATGGTTGGCGAGACAGCCGGAGTCATCGCAAGGCTCCGCGACTCCCGGGAACGTCGCTGCAAATCAGCTTCCATCCCGCGGTCCGGGCGGTGGAAACACACCAGGCTGGAGCGTTTTGGTTGCGGCCACGAGATTGAACACGCTCGCGACGTTCGGCGGCATGTCAAAATTTGGCGCCGTGATCCAAAAAGACGCGGTCTACCTGTCGGATGCGCAAAACGATGACGGCGGCTGGGGGCAGCGTTCTCGAAAAGAGGCCGCCAACGCTGCGGCACAGACATCCAACAATAACGAGAGCATTTTCGCACTTCTGGCCTTGCGTGCCGCCCGTTATGCGGGTGCTGAACCTGAAAAACAGGTGTGGAAAAAGGCGCTCCAGTATTGGACTGAAGCCCAGCTCTACGACGGAGGATTCAACCAGAAGCTATCTCGTTACGGCGGCGTCGGGTTGCCTCCGACTGCGGCATACACGGCGACGGGAACTGCGGGGCTCATTGCCGCTTTGGATATGAACGCCTGCTTTGGCTCAAAGCGTTGCAACACCTTCCTCGCCGATGCCGCGCAGCTTCGGGCCATCACTCGGGGGCTCGACTGGCTGAATCAGAATTTCCAACGCGGAACTGAGGTGGCGGGCGACATCGATCAGAGCATTGATCCGCTGCTGGGCTCGGAGCGTCTTCGGTATCTGGCGTCCATTTCGGGGATGACTGAATTCAATGGCAAGAATTCGTTCGAGGAAGAAGCCAAGGAGCTTCTTGCACATTACGACCAGGCTTCCGGCATGTTTGGAATTCGCGGTCCCAACAATTCGTTCCGCGAGGCCCCGTCTTTGCGTCGAACGGCGGAGTGCTTGCATGTATTGATCGCGGGCGTAGCCCCCACAATTTGCCAGCGGATCATTGTGGGCGACGCGGACAACAACCATGCCCAGTTGCGCATGGACATGGATCACGCGACCGATTTCATCGCTCTGAAACGTGGAAAACCGTTCAATTGGCGGCGGGCTTCCGTTCATGATGACGTGCGTCGGCTGGCCGAAGTACCCATCACATTGCTGAACTTCATTAGCAACGCCGAATTCGGCGATGGTGACTGGGCCAAGATCAAGGAATATTGTCTGTCGGGCGGTACGGTCGTGGTGAATGTTTCGGATGACAATCAGCGCTCAGCCGTCGCCGCCGCGATTCAAAAAGCGTTTCCCGAAAACACGCTCGGTGATGTTCCTTCCGACGCCCCGGTTTTCGGGTCAGGCTCCAGCTCAGACCCTGTTCCCGGACTGAAATCACTTAGTAACGGGTTTCGCATGTTCCTCTTTCTTGCCCCGAAGGATTGGTCGTGCTCCTGGCACATGAATCAAGTGGCCGAAAGCAAGGAATCGTTCACCTTCATGAATGCCCTGATCGATTATGTTACCGATGGCATGCCGCTGCGCAGCTCATTTGCCCCATCGACCTATGCGGTCACCTCGTCGCCTGCCCGAACCATGAAAGCCAGACGCAGTCAGATTGGTTCCAAAGTAACCGCCTATCCGAATTTGATATCCACTATGGATCGCCTGATGCAGGCAAATTTCCGAACGAAAGTGGCGGAAGTCGAGTCCGCATCTGAAGCTGATTTGACCTGGATCAACGTCGCCGGAGACGCCGCACCCACCCCGTCGGAAAAAGAGGCGCTTGTTTCCGCGCTGCATTCCGACAAGTTCGTCCTGATTGACGTAGTCAGCGGCAACGAAAAATGGGACCAGGCATTTCGAGCCGTTCTCCAACAGTCTGACCCGAATGTCCGCCTGGAACGGCTTCGCCGAAACGACCCCCTGTTTACCGGCGAAGTGCCCGGCACGCTCGGTTTTGACGCCACGCGGGTGCGGTTCCGGAAGGCACTCCAAACCCGATTGGCGTCCGAAGGCCGCTGTGACTTGTGGGCGATCATCCGCGGCGGAAAGCCCATCGGCGTCTATAGTACCTATGATTTGTCATCCGGCATTGGTTACAACATATTCCCCGGTTGCCGGGGGATCGTTCCTGAAGACGCCCGCGCATTGGCGATGAATGCGTTCTTGACTGCCTACGAATGGAAGAATCGGGCGCACCCGCCGACCTGATCGAGAGAGGCAATTCCATGAAACGTAATCTATTCCTTCTCATCAGCTTCGTATTGGCGTTTTCCACATTCGGTTTCGCGGAAACCGTCGTGCTCAAGGACGGTTCCTTCGTCGAAGGAAAGATCGTCCTCCAGACCAGTACAACGTTGCGCCTGAAGACGCGCTTCGGCTCGCGCACGTTTGCCAAGAAAGACGTCGACAAGATCCTCGAATCCATGGACACCGCCGGCGCCGGCGACCCCAAGCACTTCGCGGAGTTGCCCGCCGTCAACAAGGCCGTGCTGAATGCCGAGGCCGATTACGAGTTGAAAAACTACGAACACGCCTTGGCGCGACTGGAGCCTCTTCGCGATTATCAGGAAAACAAAGTCCTGCGCATGAAGATCGACTGGTTGATCATCGAGATCAACGAGCGTCTGGGACGCTGGGACGAGGCGAAGAAATTGCTCAAGGACAAGCAGGATCATGGCACGCCGCCGGAAAAAGTCCGCGCCAAGGCCCATTTCGACATTTTCGAACTGAACCCGGAATACGATCTTCGATTCGTGGGCAAAAAGAGCGCCCGCAACTTCGTCTACAACGCGGATCTTCGCAACAAGGCAAAAGAGCCGGGAGCGTTGAAGGATGCGGACATCATGCGGCTCGCTTTGGAAGAATATTGCGAGCAACTGCTCGTCGAAGACAAGCAAAGCGTAAGGGCCTTCGGTGACAAGCTGGACGTCAAGGCCACCTACGACGTGATCAAGAAATCAACCGCCACCGGCGATTTGACCAAGACCTTGCCCTATATGAAGGAACTCAAGGCCGCCGAGGCTTCGATTCTCAAAGCCCAGTCTGTCTTGGGCGACTACGGCACCGCCTTCGAGCTCGATCTCGTCCGGACGGAGCTCAATCACCTCACGGCCGTCGCGACGATGCTCGAGCGTGACGTGGCTCAGGTCGATCCGGACACATTTACACCACCTTCTGATCCCGCGAGCGGGGCACTCACGGCCGATGGCCGCCGACAGTGGCAACAACGATGCGACGATTTTCTCGCCGCGATCCGACCATTGACTCGAATCGTTGAATATGCGATTTCACGAGCGGAACCCTATCCGCGCGAGCTTCGAGACATCCGCGAGGCTTCCATGATCCAGTTTGAGCGGATCAATCAGTATGTCAAAGCCGTTAAGAAAGCGAGGGAACGAACCCATGTCTAGCAGAGTTCAAACCCAAAGCCCGCGCATCCTGCACGCAATTCAAGCATCGGGCATCTGTATAGTCTTAGCCTTCGTCTTATGTGCGACGTATTTGCCGGCTTACGCAGCAACCAATGATGCAACACCATCCTCATTCGAAAAAGCCCAGAAACTTTTCGATGACGGAAAATTCTCCGAGGCCGTTGACGCACTGCTGAAAGAATGCACTGAAAATCCCGCCAACGAATCGGCACGAATTCTGCTTGCGAAGGCCTATGATCGTGCCGGCGACGTAAAACAAGCATTCCTTGCATGGAAGAACGTCCTGGAATTGTCCCGGGATGACGAGACCCAGCAGTTGGCCCGAAAAGCAGTGAGTCGAATTGCTCGGATCTTGCTCGACAAGGTGGATACGTCGGAAGAAACGAAGGACGTCAAACTCAACGACCCTTTCAAAATCCCTATGCCCGAAATCGACTGGACCGGCCTCGAAGTGGTCGAAGACACCAAGTATCTCCCGCCCCGCTATCCACCACCAGTCAACTTCGAATTGCCGCCGTTTGTCAATGAAACAAAACACTTCAGCGTGTATTCGGCCAATGAGCGTCTCTCCAAAGTCGTCGGCGAACGCGCGGAAATCTATCTCGATTTCATGACTGAAAAACTGTTCGGTGGGCGCGCCTGGGCCGTTCGGTTTCCTATTCTCGTGTACTCCTCGGTCGAAGACTACAACAAACACGGCGGACCCTCCGGCACCGGCGGCGTGACGTACGGTCATCCCACCGGAAAAACACAGGCCGTCATCCTCTTTCAACTCAAACCGGATTTTCGGCAATCCAAAAAAAGCGGCGGTGGCAGTGCATCCGAAAAAGGCGTCTGGAAATACGGCATCGAAAGCGTCCTGCCCCACGAGCTGACCCACGCCATGATCAATGAATTCTTCGGCGCTCAGCCGATTCCTCGCTGGTTGCATGAGGCCATGGCCGGACGGTTCGAGCAGACCCGCGATCACTACGCGCAGGCCGCTCGCCTCGCCCGCCAGGTCATCGCCGGCGAATACTTCCGCATGCGCGATCTCTTCGATCAAAAAGTCTATCCGCAGCGGATCGAGCTTTTCTATGAGCAGTCGGCCATCATCGTGCTTTACCTCTTCGAAGCCGGCCCCGAGGCCATGCACGCATTCTTGACCGAGCTTGCCGCCGGACACAGTCATGACGCCGCCTGTGCCGCCGCTCTTGGGATTCCCGAAGAAGGCGCGGTCGAGGAATTCGAGCGACGCTGGGTGGAATGGATGCGCCGCCGCTACGTCAAAGACCTCGACATCACCAAGGACAAGACCGTCGAGTCCAGCGCCGACAAGACCACGAACTCACTCGCCCTTCCGTGGGTGAACGAAGTGGACACCGTTTCCTCGCTGACCAATTGGCGGGATGTGGACACGTCCTCGCTTGCGGGCTTCAAGGTGCTAGGCGACAACCCCGATTCGGCCTGGTCAGTGAAAAGCGGAATTCTTTCCAGCACCGCGCAACCCGGCCAGGGCGCGAGTCTCCTGGGCATTCGCATGAACGAATCCGCGCCGGTCGCGGTCACCTGCGACGTGACGTTTCTCGGAAGCCCGGTCGGCGCATCGAATCGATTCGGATTCGCTCAGGTCGACGCCGCCGGCTTCGACACGCGCATCGAGGCCACCGCTCCGCTTCGCGACACGAGCTCGCACAAAGTGATCGCCGTCTGGACCGACGATCTCGCCATTTACGTCGATGACGTTTGCCAGGGACGCTACGCCGCCCAGACGATCAAAGGAAACGCGCAGGATGTCGATTATCCATTGGCCCTTGTGTCTTACGGCCCGGTCGAAGTGAAGAACCTCCGCGTCGCGTCGATCAACGCGTTCTCGAGCAAACCCGTCGTGGCCGCCAATGACAGCAAATCCCCGGATCAACCGGCCAGTCAGGAAGGCACTCGCTCCAGCCGCCGCCGCGGCCAAGACTCCAAAGGCCCGTGATCGGGAAATCACTCCCAACAAGACAATGGTAATTTTAGCAAAACGATCGGCGGTAGGCGTTAAGGCGATACGGTGAGCCTGCTAAATATGGCAATCGCCGTCTTCGATTTCGAGTGCCTCTGCCAGTGCAAGTGCGTTACTAAGAACGAACGTTCCGTAATGCCTCGCAAGCATAAGCACAGCTGCCGCTCCTTGAGGCGTCCACTCGGCCACCGTCTTGAGTTTCTCCTCGATGATATCGTCGGAAAGGTCGTGCATGTCACCTGAGGCTCCAGCAACCTCGAGCAATATCGTGCGATACTCCTCCACAAGAATGTCTACATGGTTCGCATCCATTTCATAGTCTCACTAGACGCATATTCCCCTATCCTGCGGCGCGGCTTGCAAGGCCACCGCTAATCGCTAACAAGAACGGCAAGAGTGATTGTACCTTTGACCCTTTTTGCAGGTTGTGCTTGGCGCATAGGAGGCGGACATTCGCGGCCGTGACGCTACTCCCTCCCTTGGAGAAGGGCACATCGTGGTCGAAGTGGAGATTCTTGTTCGATTGGCAAATGACACATCGTCCTCCATCGCGCCGCCAGACTTCCACTTTGACCGAAGTGGGAATCATCCTCGTTTGTCGCAAAATTGGTTCTGCAGTGCTTGTTACTTGGATTGGCCTCATGAAAAACCGAAACACCTTGCGACCCTCAACCTGCTTGGTGCACGCGTCGATCAGCTCAAAGGTACCCCGATCGGACCATATTCCGTTTGCTATCTTCTCGTAGACATGTACGACTTCCGGCGGTGAATGGCCTTGTTTGTACGCTATCGCGGCCTCGTAAAACATACCGTTCTCCGCCAATGAGCCGCCAGTATATCGCATGGGCTGATCCGCCCGCTTAGGATCGGTTCCCGGACGGCGCGGCTCATCATGCCCTTCATACTCCAAAAGACCACGATCCTCGTGCCATTGATCGTGGTAGGGAGCGTTCTTGCGCACACTCATGAGGATCACCGAATATTGCGGGTGGAGGCGAAAGTTCATCCCGCGTTGGAGGACGGCCTTCTCGCGGTGATTCATGTCTGTGTACGAAATAATTGCCCTGAACGCCGCCATCAGTTCAACTCAACTCGTGGCTAGTGACACTTTCACGTACTGGTACGTCGCCCGTTTTTATCTGATGGTGTTCGTAGAATTTGCGGACCCATTTTCGCCCTCGGAACATGCGCCGGGGTTTGCCGTTCTTCGCATCGGAAGTGAGATCGGTTTCGATGGCGACATTCAGGCCTTCGAGCCAGATTTCGAGGGGCTTGCTCTGCCCGTTGCGTGCTTTCTTCGACGGGCCTACGGCGTCAGGCGGAAAGAAGTCAAGGTGGCCGGTGATGTAGAGGTGGTCGTTTCGCAGGTTACCCGCGGTGACGCGGATCAGTCGTTTGCGATCGGATACCGTGCCGCTCAAAGGACGAAACCTCCATGTTAGGTACTCGTTCGATCATACCAGCAATGGCGTTTTTTTCCAGCCCTATCTGAGGCTGGATACCTGCCAAGATTTCACAGGGTGAATCCGATGCAGGTGCCCCATCCTCGCGAAGCGATGGGTGCGGACGGATTCTTCCTTGCCACGACGCGCTCGCCGAATCCTATTTCTTCACCAACCACCTCTGAAGTTCTTCTCCCATGAACGCCGTCCTTCTATTCGCCCCAACTCCGCGCACTTCCGTGCCACCGACGGATCATGCTACCTTTTTGCCTTTCGGCGAAATTTTGAACTCTTCGACGATTACCGAGCTTGAGCCGCCTCCTTTAGGGGGCGGGTTCGCATCCCGACAAAATTACCCGCCCCGTGAACGGGACGGCTCATCACCACGTTTCGACTTTTCGATCTTTCGACGTTTCGATTTTTGGTCATTTTCCGCCTTTTCAATCGACAATCAACAATGGACAATCGACAATCGGTTTGTGCCACGCTATGACATTGGTGAAAATTATCCTTTCCAAACGAACCCATATGAAAGTCTCACTGAAATTAACTGGATTCAACAATTGACTCGAATTGAAAGTGAGAATTCAACGAAAGCGATGCGACGGATTCACGCGTCGGCAGGAGCCGGTTGCTTTCCGTTTCGCAGCGACAAAAACGCCGGCAGCACGATCAGCGTCGCCAAAAAGCAATTGAGCAGGCTGAGCGATAGCAACCCGCCGAGTCGCGCGTTCGCGGGCACTTGGGAAAGAATCAAGACTCCAAAGCCGACGGCCACAGCGATCGTGTTGCCGCTCAACGCCGAGCCGGTCGAGACGATGGCCTCATGAATCGCCTCGCGACGCGGCATCCCACGCCCGCGATACAGCTTGATCCGCTCCAGCAGGTGAATCGCATAATCCACGCCAACACCCAATGTCATGGCCGAAAACATCGACGACGCCACGCCCAGCGGCATGCCGATCCAGCCCATGACCGCAAAATTCAAGAGCACCGCGAGCGCACTGGGGATCACGCAGAGAATACCGAAGATCAGCGAGCGACCCAGAATCGTCGTCACGATCAAGTCTCCCGCGATCGAACCCAGCACCGAAATCACCTGCGTGCCCACGATCGCATCGATCAGCGTCTGGCTGACGGCCACATCGCCCGCGAACGACAAATGAATGCCCTTCGGCGTCAAATGCTCGCGTTCATAACCGCGAATCGCGTTCATCAATCGCCCCGTGCCCACGAAATTCGCCTCTTTCATGAGCACCGTGACGATCGAGCGGGAGTATTGATCGTCAACGAGCTGCCCGCGCCGCCCCTCACCGCGAATTCGATTGTAATCACCCCAGTACAATTCCACGTGCTCGGCATCCGCTGGAATCGCGCGGTTCGCTTCTTTGCGCCCGCTCCTCATGTAGTTGACTGTCGCAATGTAGTCCGCAGGCCCAAGCACGCCGCCGACCGCTTCCGAAGTCCGCGTGCGGATGAATTCCTCGAGCGATTGAACCTCGCGAAGCGTTTCGGGCCTCATCATCCGCGAGCCGGTGATTTCAAATGAAGTCACTTCATTCGGCTTGAGTCGCAGAAAATGCATCGGCAAGACCTGTTTCCTGTCGAACGTGATTGTGATTGCATCGTCCGAGGTTTCCACGGCGTCAATCCACGAATACCAGTTTCGAACGAACTCTGCCGCCCGCGGCTCGGGAACCGGCGGATCGAGCGCGGCCAGCTTTCGGACGTGAATCCGCTTGCCCACGAGCGATTTCGGATCGGCTACAAAATCGCGAGGAAAGCGGATTGTATTTTTCACCATGTCCGTGACACCGAGCTTGCCGGAAATCACCTCATGCCCGCCATCGACGCAGAGCAGCAAAATATGTCCGCCGCGAAATTGCTCATCAAACCGCATGGTGGCCTGATAGAAGTCGCTGTTCCTCGCGAACCCATCAATCCAGCTATCCTGCACCTGGACCTTCGATATCCCCAGCGGACAGGCCGCGATGATTGCGACTGTGATCAGCAGAATTGGCGTTCGCAGTCGCAGAGTCCAGCTTGCGATGCGGCCGAAAATCCGCGCGATTCGCGAATGATCAATACCTCCGATGGCGCGTCGCTTCACCAGCCTCGACGGCGATAGGAGCGCCAGCGACGCGGGGATCACCGTGAGCGACCACACCATGCAGAACACCACGCCCATCGCCGTGACCCAGCCGAATGCCCGAACCGGCCCGATCGGCGAGAGCGCGAAAGAAAGGAATCCGATTGCAGTCGTGATGGCGGCCATGATGATCGGCGATGACAATTCCTGCATCGTCTCGACGAGCAATTCAACGTGATTCGCGTCGGGCGCCTCCCGCAATCGATGTGTGTAATGCGTGAACAGGTGAATCTCATCCGTCACGCCTGCGGCCGTGAGAATGACCGGCATGACTGCGATGGTCAGATAAATGGGAATGTTCAACCAACCCATGACCGCGAAGACGAACACCAGACACGCACCCACCTCCATCAGTGGGAGCAAAACACCCGCAATGCTTCGGAACGTGAAAAAGAAGATTGCGGCCATGACCAACAGCGCAAGCGGCACAAGTCCGAGATGCCGCGCGATCCAGACTCGAACCTCGTAAAAGGAATGCGGAATCGTCAATGCGCGATTATCACGAGCGAACGTTTGATGTCCGAGCAATCGATGCGGCACGCCGAGGTCTTCGAGAATGTGCGTGCCGAGAAGCGCCTCCGCCACGGGCGCCCCCAAAACGTCGATCGTTTCCGGCAGCCTGCCCTTCGTCGCGATGATGTCGTTGATCGAGCGTATCAAGGCCGGTCGATCCGTGGTTTCCGGCGGCACTCCCACGAGAATGGCCGTCGAATGCTCATCGCGCGAAACCAGCGTCCCGTCGTACAAATGCAGGTCGAGCACGTCCTTGCGAAGTTGATCCAGCTCCTGCGGAATCAGCGGGAGCGGCTCCAGGAACTTGCGAAAATTCAGCGTGCCGGGAAACACGCGATCATTCGTCTCGGTGGCCAGGCTCACCACCGACTCTGCGCGGACGCCCTGCAAATTTGTGAACGAGTGCGTGAGATCAACGATCAGGCCGAGCGTGTGCCCGTTGAAAATGCCGCGTGTGTCATTGGTATGAATCGCGATGACGACGGGATCGTCCAGGCCGAATTCGCGCCGAATCCGGCGATCTTCCTCAATCTGCTGATCGCCTTCCGGAACAAGGGCGTGACCGTCCGTGCGAAGCTTGATCCGAGTGACACCCGGCGACACTCCAAGCGTAATTAGGACGGCGATGATAATGACGAGAACGGGTCGGCGTACGGAAAAGCGAACAAGCCAATTCACAATGATTCTCGGATCGCTTTAATTCGCGACTGGTCAGTTCGCTTGATGAAACTTTCCATTTCGTAGAGCGCCTTCGATTCCATGCAAAAAAGGGCGAATCTTACTGAAAAAAATGCGAAACCTTGTTTCACGTGAAACAGAATCTGCGCCAATCTGCGTCGTCTGCGGATTTCTTTCTCCTATCGCCTTCGAAACAACGCCGACCAGCCGAGCGGCGTAATGGCTTTGCCATCCACGACCACGCCGTCGAACGTGAATTCACGAAGCTGAGCCAGATCAAAAAGGGACGTCAACTCGCTGCAGATTTCGACCGTGCGAACGACCGGCGGGCCGCCTTCGGGCGGCGTGTGGCGATCGTTCGCATTGCCCGCCAGCGTGAGATATTGGCCGCCGCTTTTCGTGAGGCGCGAAAGCGCGCTAAGGAATCCCCATAAGTCGAACGTGCGAACATGATGGTACACGCCGCGATCGAAGACAAAATCGAATGGTGGGCCGAGGTCCGTGCCACTCATCACATCAGCCACGCGAAAGTCAATATTTGCACCGGCCTGTTTGCCCTTTGTTTTCGCTTGCTCGACCGCGAGTGGCGAAACATCAACGGCCGTCACCGTGAATCCTCGCTTGGCCAGGAAGATGGCGTTCGTTCCCGTGCCGCATCCGATTTCCAACATTCGACAGGGCTTGACCAGCCGCTCGTTGAGAACCCGCTCCAATTCGATGGAATGCTTGCCGCTGTCCCACGGCGTCTGCTTTGTCGAATACCGCTCGTTCCAGTTGATCGTGTCTTGCATCGCAGAGTCTCCTTGCAATCAGAGACGCTACGAACGGCTATAATGATTGTCAACAATTAAGCAGGGTGCATCTTGATGCAAGCGGTTAATTGATACGACCACGCAGGCTTGCAGGAGCTTTGTGATACTCGGTCGATGCAACGCAAGATCGGTTCTTCACGGCATTCGTGTGACCGCGCTCGTTTCCGCTGCGATCATTTCATTCTCTTCGCTTGCAGCTTGGTGTCTTACGCAACGCCCCGATTACTCCCGCCCATGCGGAGGTGGCGAATTCGGATACAGAAGCTTCCAAATTCCATTGATCGCAAAATGCGGTGTTGAAACGACGACGATTTTTTCTAAGCAAGCCGTACGAGTGGTCCCATTCGATGCGGCACCCGTGAGAGAAGTCAGATATGCGATGCAATGCAAGACCTCGCTCTGGAATCATTCGCAGTGCCGGATTGAAGTGCGCGGTGGCTTCCTTTACCTGACCTTTTGCCGGGTCGAGCCAAGTGGAACTTCGTTGGCCCAAGTGTGGCGAGGGTTCCGTCTTGTTGGTTATTATGCAGGTTACATGCCGGATGAATTTGGCCGCCCGATGTCGCAACCCGCGCCTATTGCTGAGCCAAATTACATCGGCAACGAGGTGGGAATACACCTCCTTATCGTCGCGTTCCTGTTCGGCTTGTATCCGGCGATTGCGTTTCTCCGTGGTCCACTGAGGCGGTGGCAGCGACGACAGCGCGGATTGTGCGTGCAATGTGCGTACAACCTGACGGGCAATGTTTCAGGTACGTGTCCGGAATGTGGGAGAGCAATTTCGTGAGACGGCCAATTGGAAACGAACTTGGTGCATCAAGATGTACGCTACTCTTGAGATGCTTCGCTCACGCTCAGCATGACGACGGAAATCGAGTTCTATCTAATTCGTGGCTGCGGTTCCATCAACGCTAACTCAATGGGGTAGACCCATCGCTGCGAGCGGCGCGAACGAGGAGGACCGGAATCTGCGTGCGGTGGCGGACGACGTTGGCCACACTGCCCAAAAGAAAATCCTTGATGAAACGATGGCCGTGAGTGGACATAGCGATCAGGTCGCAGTTTTCGCGGTCAGCGATGTTGAGGATTTCTTCGGCCGGCTCGCCGCAGGCAAGCTGCACGGTTACATCGAGTCCGGCGGCCGCAAGTTCGTCGCGGCGCGATTCAAGGTAAGCGCGATCGGCCCGCATCTCCTGAGACTCGCTGAGATTGAGCTGATCCTGATTGCGGGCCACCATGCCGTCGGCGACGTGAACGAGAATGAGACGCGAGTTCATGCTCTTGGCGAGCTTGGTGACGTGGGCGAGGATCGTCTCATCGGCCCAGGAGTTTTCGAGAGGAACCAGGATCGTATGATACACGAATGCTACTCCCGCGCGGTCAGCCGTGCCGCCACTCCACAACAGTTTGCACAAGAAGGTAGCCATTCAACACGGCGATGACAAACGCGAGCGTCCACCCGACGATCGTCATGCCGAGTGAATTTGCGAACTTGCCCATCTTGCGTCGCTCGCTCGTGAACCGAATCAACGGCACTACGGCGAAGCTGAGCTGCAACGAGAGGATCACCTGACTCAAGATCAATAGGCTGCCTACGCCGTGCTCGCCGTAGAGTAGCGTGATGATGGCCGCCGGAACGATCGCGATGCTGCGTGTGACAAGGCGCCGCAGCCAAGGCCTCATGCGGATGTCGAGAAATCCTTCCATGACAATTTGACCGGCGAGCGTCCCCGTGAGCGTTGAATTCTGGCCCGATGCCAACAGTGCGATGGCGAAGAAAATGCTTGCAAGCGACGCACCGAGCGTAGGCGTTAGGAGCATGTACGCGTCACCGATGTCCGCGACTGACTCATGCTCGGTCCCATGAAATGCGGCCGCACTAACGATCAAGATTGCGGCGTTGATAAAGAACGCTCCAAATAGTGCGATCGTGGAATCAATCGTCGCATAGCGAATGGCGAGTGCCTTGCCCGCGTCATCGCGGGCGAAGTTTCGCGTCTGCACGATACTGGAATGAAGATACAAATTGTGCGGCATGACCGTCGCGCCGAGGATGCCGATGGCGATGTAGAGCATTCCGGGATTGGTGACGACTTGCGATGTGGGCACGAGACCTCGCGCCGCTTCGGAAAGCGAGGCATGGGAAACGATCATTTCATACGCGAAGCAGCCGCCAATCGTGACAATCAAGGAAGCCACGACGCATTCAAGGATTCGAAATCCCTTGTGTTGCAGGAGCAATACGACCATCACGTCGAGCGCGGTCAGAAGAACGCCAATGATGAGCGGTAGATGGAAGAGAAGATTGAGGGCGATGGCCGATCCGATGACTTCGGCCAGATCGCAGGCGGCGATGGCGATTTCGCAAAGCACCCAAAGTCCAAAGGAAACCGGAGGCGAGAAATGCGCGCGACACGCCTGCGCCAAGTCATGACCTGTGACAATGCCGAGCTTGAGCGAAAGATGCTGCAGAATGATGGCCATGAAGTTGGAAATGAGCACGACACAGAGCAGGGTGTAGCCGTATTTCGCCCCGGCGGCGAGGTCGGTGGCCCAGTTGCCGGGGTCCATATAGCCGACGGCGACCATCAGCCCCGGACCGGTGAAGGCGAGCAGTTTTCTCCAGAACGCGGCCGGATAAGGAACGTGGATCGAAGAATGCACTTCGGCCAGTGAACGAGTCGTCGAAGGTCGCCGCCATCCCGGTGCGGCGGTCGCTTCCAAAGCGCGGGCACCCGGCGCTGGGACTGTTCCCGGCAGGTCGGCCTCTTGAACAGCCGCCATTGGCTGAGGCTCGCTTGGAACTCGCGATCGCATCGTGTTTCCTTTGACCCCGCAGGCAGGGAATCCGCTCGCGACAAAAGTCAAAGTATCCTACACTCATTGATCGGCACTTGGCAACTATTTTATTTGGCTATCCTAATTTTTCTTTGGTTTGCCCAGAACAAATTCTGCGGTCAGAATCCGCGATGGCGAAAGAATGACGTGATGGAAAGGGAGTGCCCTTTCCGAGGATTCTCACCCTCACCCTGCCCTCTCCCTATGAGGGAGAGGGGTTTCATACAAGGGCGATTTTCGGTTTCGACGTACTTGGCACGAATGGCTGGAAAGTCATGTTGACCGCATCGATTGAAGATTACATCAAGGCGATCTACGCCCTTGAAATCGAGGATCGCAAGGCCTCTACGAAGAAGTTGGCCCAGCGGCTTGACGTTCGGATGGCGTCGGTCACCGGAATGATCAAGCATTTGGCGTCCGAGGGGTATGTGAAGCACATGCCGTATCGAGGGGTGCATTTGACGGAGCGAGGCCGCCGCGTGGCACTGGACCTTGTTCGCCGCCATCGGCTGATTGAGCTGTTTCTGAGTCGAACCCTGGCGTTGACCTGGGATGAACTTCACGCTGATGCCGAAGTTCTCGAACATGCGGTCAGCGATTCTCTCATCGAGCGTATTTATGAGTACTTGGGTTGTCCAGAATTTGATCCGCACGGGTCGCCGATTCCTAGAAAAGATGGATCGGTCGCGCCGCAACCCGGCGTTCCGCTGGACCAATTTCCGATTGGGGCCAAGGGAACGATTGCGGAAGTTTCCGATCAAGACCCGGAGTTCTTGCGCTACCTTACGAAATTGAAGTTGGCGATCGGTTCGATCATTCGCGTTCGGGAACGTGCTCCTTTCAACGGCCCGATCTTGCTGGACTCTGGTTCAGAGACGATCGCCATTGGGCATGACGCCGCCAGTCGAATTCGCGTTCACAGCGGCCGCGCCGGGGGTCGCCGCAAGAGCCACAATTGATTTCAATCTATTGTCGGGAAGGTCGGCCGCCTGAGACGAATCAGGTTCATAAAAGCAGCGGATCCGACGAGCGTGGGTCGAACGTACCGAATCGGGCAGCAAGGGCCGGAAGCACGAGCAAGTTCAGAACTGTCGAAGTGAACAGGCCTCCTAGAATCACCACCGCCATCGGACTTTCAATTTCCCTACCCGCTTCGTTGCCACCCACGGCGATTGGCAGGAGACCGAGCCCGGTGACTAACGCGGTCATCAAGATCGGCACGAGTCGTTCGGCGGCCCCGCGAAGAGCTGTTGTAATCTGCCAAGGGATTCCTTCGACCGCGACAAGGTGTTCGTAGTGTGAAATCAACATGATCGAATTTCGGGTGGTAATACCGAACAACGTGACGAAACCAATGAGCGAACCCACGGTAATGGTCCGCCCGACGAGGAATGCGGCCACCAGCCCGCCGATCAATGCCAGAGGCAGATTGAGCATCACCAAGAGCAAATTGGATGGGCGGCGGACGACGACGGCCAGAAGCAGGACAATTCCCAATATCGCAATTGCAGAATGGACGAGGAGCTGGCGCTGCGCATCCTCGCGGGCCTTGGCCGATCCGCCAAACGCGATGTAGGTTCCCGCGGGCAAATCAACTTTGGCGTCGACTTCTTTCTTGGCCTCCATCACAAACGAAGCCACGTCGCGTTTTTCGACGTTGCAGGTAACGGTCTGTCTGCGGCGTGCGCCATCGTGCAGGAGCATGTATCGGCCCGTGGTCAGGTCGATATCGGCGAGCCGCTCCAGCGGCACGAGTGCTCCATCCCGATTCTTGAGAAGCAGGGTTCGGATCGATTCGGGTTCGGTTCGCCGCGACTCGTCGAGAATGGCGACAACGTCGATGACCTGACGTCCGGAGTTGATCTCGCCGACCTGCGCGCCTTGAAACGCGGTTTGGATCGCGTCCAACACCTCAACGGGTTGGAAGCCGAATTGGCGGAGAGATTCATGTCGCAGGCTGATGAGCATTTGTGGAGAACCGGGAGGGGCGACGACCTGGACATCGACGGCTCCTCGCAGGGATGAAAGGAGGTTCTGCACCTGGGTCGCTTTCTCATCAAGCAAGTCAAGGTCGTCTCCGAAGACATTGACCACGACTTCCGCCGTTTCGCCCGACATGGTCTCGCTAATGCGATCGCCAAGAAATGTGAGCACGTCCGTGGCCACACCCGGATATGTTTCCAATGAATGGCGAATGAAATTTCGTACGTTCTGGTCCTGATCCGCCGAGGTTGGTTTTAGTTCGATGTGGAATTCGCTGCGGTGCGGTCCAAACGTGTCCTCACCCAACTCGGCGCGTCCGATCTGCTGCTCAACCGTGGCAATGAGGGGATTTGCGAGCAGATCGGCGGAAATCTGTTCGCCGATTCGCCGCAGTTCCGCGAGCGAGGTGCCCGGGACCGCGGACACATGGGGAACGAAGTGGCCTTCGGTGAAATCCGGGAGAAACTCGCCGCCAAAGTATGGGACGAGGCTGGTGGCTCCGGCCACAAGGATGACCAGTACGAACAGAATGAACCACGGGTGGTGGGTGATCGGCGTCATCAAGCGAACATACGCGGACTTCAACGCAGTTTGGAGTTTCGGTTCATGGGCGATCTCGGCACGACGGGGCAGGAGCACCGCGCACATCGCCGGCGTAATGGTCAACGCGACCACCAACGATGACATGATGGCCAATATGTATGCGATTCCGAGCGGTGAGAAGAGACGCCCTTGCAGCCCCGACATTGTCAGCACGGGGATGAACACCGTGGCGACGATGAGCGTGGCGTAGACCACGGCCCCGCGAACTTCCATCGACGCATCGAGCACGACGCGCAATGGATGACGCGGGTGCGGCTGATTGCGGTTCTCACGCAGTCTTCGGTAGATGTTTTCGACATCGATGATGGCGTCGTCCACGACTTCGCCGATCGCGATGGCCAGACCGCCGAGTGTCATGGTGTTCAAGGTGATGCCGAATCGATCCATGATGATGACGGCGGTGAGCAGTGAGAGCGGGATCGCGGAGATGGAGATGATCGCACAGCGCAGATTCCATAAAAAAAGGAACAGCACGACAGCGACAAGAACGGCCCCCAGCTCCAGCGAAGAGTTGATGTTGTGAATCGCGTTTTCGACGAACGTGGCGGGCCGATGCAGCCGCGGATACAGCGTAATGTGCTCGGACTCCAGGGCGGGGCGCATTTCTTCCAACGCCTGTTCGACGGCCTCTGTCACTTCCAGCGTGTTGGCTCCGTATTGACTGAGCATGGTGAGCAAAACGCCTGGTTTTCCCATGATCAGGGCGTCACCGAATTTGGGCGCTGCGGCAAAGGTCACATTAGCCACGTCGGCGATTCGAACGGGCTCGCGTCCCTGGGGAGCGATGATCACGGCGCCTAGCTCTTCCGGAGTCGGCGATTGTCCCTCGGTCCGAATCACGATGCGCTGGGCATCTGTTTCCACAAAGCCGGCGCCTCGGATGCCTGTGGCGTTGCGGGCCGCTGCTAGAAGGTCGTCCATTGATACATCGAGTGCCGCGAGGCGATCCGGATTCACCTGGATTTGAAGCTGGCGAACGTTGCCGCCAAAGACGCTGACGACGGCCACCCCGTTCACCGAAAGCAAGCGCGGTCGCAGCGTCCAATCCGCGAATGCGCGAAGTTCAAACGGCGAAGCGGTGTCGGAGTGAATGCCGAGCTTGAGGAGGTCCATGGTTCCCGACGTCATCGGTTCCATTTTTGGGGCCTTGACTCCCGTGGGAAGCGTTCCTGCGATGGCGCTTAGGCGCTCGCTCAACAACTGGCGATCGACGAGGATGTCGGTGCCTTCCTGAAAGACGACGGTCAGGACGCACAGACCTTGAATGGATTGTGAGCGAACGGATTCGACGTGCCCGGCGCCGTTAATCGCGGTCTCGATGGGCCGCGTCACCAGTGCTTCCACTTGCTCGGGAGAAAGGCCCGGCGCTTCGCATTGAATCACAACCTGTGGCGGGACGAAGTCCGGAAGAACGTCGAATTTGGCGTGTTGTACCGTGTAGAGCCCGAAGAGGATCAGCACGCCGGCGAGAATAATAACCACACTGCGGAAGCTGATGGAGATCGCGACGAGGCGCTGGAGAAGGGAAGATCGGCCGTGCTCCGGAGCCGGAAAATCGTCCTGCGATGGGACTATTCTCATCGGCGGCTCGCCGGAATTATTCGACACTGGCGGCTTCCTGTTCGATGGCGGCCTTTGCTTCTTCTGAAAGAAGGACCGCGGCGCGAGTCACGACGATTGGATCTCCATCGTTAAAGCCGGAGTCCACGAACCAACCTGCAGCGGTTGGATATTTCGTGTCAATCGGTCGCCGGAGATATTGGCCTTCTTCCACTTGCGCGAAGACCCAGGATCGCCCAAGGTATCGAACCACCGCCGGTCGCGGCACGATAAAACCGGAAAGAGTTTCCGTCGTCGTCGGAAGATACGCGGTGACGCCGGCGCCGGGTCTTACCGCGACCCCCTGAGCATCGACTGAATACAGGAGTGTGCGACCCTCCAGCCTTCCAGTGTTGGAAATACCCGCGGCGACGCGATGCGCATCGAGCGGGTGATCCTCGTTTCCGACAACGACAATCCTCGCTTCGCGCGAAAGTTCGTCGATCACGGTTCCAAACGGCACGGTGATTCTCGCGATCACGCGTTCGTAATTTGCCACCTTGATGAGAACTTGGCCGGCCTCAACGGCCTCGCCATTGCGACAGTTGCACTCGACCACTTCGCCCGCGCGAGGAACGCGCAGGGGCATCGATGCAATGCCCAACCCGCCGGTGGACCGCGCCGCCTCAAGTTGAGAGACGACTTGCTTCGCGGCGGCGAGTCGGGCGGATTCCTGCTTCACGCGAAGATCCGATTCCTCGAAGGTGCGATCGGAAACGAGCTGATTCTCGTTCAGTTTTTTCTTGCTCTCATAGGACAATTGTGCGTTGGTGAGGGCGGCGGAGGCTTCTGTGACTTCGGCATTGGCCTGCGTGAGGCGCGATTCGACGTCGAGAAATTCGACGGGGCCGAGTCGAGGCTCGATGCGTCCAATCGTTGTGGATGCTTCGACTATCTGGCCGATTATTGGTATTGGCGTTGCGTCATCGCCACGGATGATTCCGGCTAATGGCGCTCGAAGTATGAAAATACTCGCAGAGTCTTCCTCGAGAACTCCATAGGCAATTGTTTCGGGACGGAATTCCTTCGCGTGCAACTCTTCAACCATGAGCCCCAGCCGAACGCGCACCTCTTTGGAGAGCTTCACTCCCTTGGGGGCGGTTTCGTCCGGCTTCTTGTCCTCGTCAGGTTTCTCTTTTTCGGCGGACTTGGCGGCTTCACCGCCGGCGTCCTTGGCGTGGTCGCACGAGGACGTGAAACATCCAATGCCAAGTGCAAAGATTGTGAGCGCGGTGATCCGGATGAGGTCATGGAGATGTCTCATGTCATGTTCCCCCCTCACATTCATACAGTTTCCCCACTTCCAATTGCATGGTTCGGATTGCACTCGCTAGAAGAGCCAGGCCGCCGTCATCTGTCTTGCGAAATCGACGAAGAAGTTCGCCAATTCGGTTTGCGTGGGTGGGTTGCATCCGGCGGTGCAGATTGGCAAAACGATAATGATCGCCGCCAAAATGAGCCGTCGCGAGAGAATGAACCGGCCCGCGCTCCCCGCGTGACAAACTATGTCACACAAGTCAATCTTGCTGTGCACACTCGATTTTCGTCGATCCGTCGCGCTCTTCATGATGGGTCTTTTCCGTCGGAGGTCGGCGTTGGCGAAGGCGCGCCGATTCCGTTGTTGATGTCCACTCGTCTGCCGATCGTCCGGCTCAATTCGGTCAAGGCGATTGCATAATCGCGTTGGGCTGAAATGTAATTGCGGCGAAACGTGAGCCGGCTCTGTTCGGCGTCGAGGACGACGACAATGCCTTGTTCGCCCACGGACATTCGAGTTCTCGCCATCACCGCGCCGCGTTCGGCCAATGGCATCATCTGATCATGAAACAGAATGACCTGCTCGCGAGCAGCGCGGAGACTTGCCAGCACAGTCGCGGCATCAAACGCCACCGAGTTCAGCAGTTCCAAGTATTCCTTGTAACGCTGCTCGACGATGAAACGGGCCTTGGCGATCTGGGCCTGATTCTGGTCCCAGATGGGGATTGGAAGGCTGATTGAAGGTCCAAGCACGGCGTCAATTTCCTGTCGCCGGGCTTGAGCGCGCTGAGCACGGCTCTCGATCCCCGGGGCGGTCAGGGCACCGTTCGCGACGGACGCTCGTGCCGTGTCTGCGAGGATGCTGCGACCGGGAGTCGCGCGGCGTTCCATGCGCTCGCCCTCCAGCCCCACAACAACGGACGGCAGGCGGCGCAGTTTTTGGCGCTCAAATTCAAACTCCGCGGCATTCAGACTCGCCTCGGCGGCCTGAATATCCAGTCGTTCTCGAGTCGCCTCATCGAGGAGCGCGGAAAATTCCGGCACTTCGCGTGATGGAACGGGGAATTCGCCCTTGATGGAAATCGCTGCATTTCGTCGCGAGAGCCCGAGCATTTTCGCGAGCGATGCCTGAGTGAGTTCGCGTTCCTTGGTCGCGCTGGAAACTTCAAATCCGGCTTCGATGAATTGAAGCTGGGCATCATTGACCACGCCGATATCAACTTCGCCGGCGGCCGCGCCGCCGCGGGCGGCGTCGAGGCGCTTCTGTCGCAGCTTCAATGTTTCCTGCGCCAACGACTGTGTGTTCTCAGCGGCAACCGCGCGATAGACCTGTGCTTCCACGTCGATGGCCAGAGAGGTGGCGCTGCGGGCGAATTCCAGTATGGTGCGTTCTAATTCTGCATGGGCAATTTTCTTGCGCTTGGGTATTTGCCAAAGATCCGCGATTTCCTGCGAAAGACCGCCGACGATTTTGGCCCTGCCGCCGCCTTCGGGGAGCAATCCCGCCAAAGAGAGCATTGGATTACTCAGGAGACCGGACTGCACGAGTTCCGCACGCGAAATCCCAATGTTTTGAAAACTAGCCTGAAGCGATGCGTTGTTCAAAAGTGCGACCTGAATGGCTTTATCGACGGTGAGGCCGTCTTCAAGGAGTGCGTCTACTTTATCTTCGATTGCGTCTTCCGTCGCGGGATCGTAGCTTTCCGCGGCAAGCGTTCGTGCGCGGATCATCTCCCCGGAACGGTCATAGTCGGGCTTTGGATCAACAGTGGCGCAGGATGGGCAGATCAAAGCGAGAGCGGGGAACATTGCCCGACACCTTGTCTTCGCGTGAATGTTGATTCGCATTACAAACGACCAGAGTGCCGGATCGGAAACTGCATTCGCCGCGCGCCAACGCGATTTCAGTGAAACCATACGGAGAATGAAAGCGCATGTCAATGAAAACGACACAAGTCAGTTGGCATAAATAGGTAACTTCAAATTGCGTTTGCAGTGCTGGGATTGAGGACGGGCTGGATTCGTTCTGACATCACTTGCCAAACGTGCCCGGCAGCCGGATCGAGAGGGTGACGAGTTCAGTCAATCGGGAACCGAAAAACAACGTCTTTCGAATCATCATGATCAAGCTGGATGCGAGTCCCAATGCGAGCAAGGGTGTCGCTGGTGAAGCGTAGCGCGTTTGCGGGCCGCCGAGAAACGCGGAGACGCCGATTTGCAGAATCAGCGCCGTAGCCACGATTGTCCAAAGCCCTCTACGACCCGATGCCAGACCGATGACAATGCCGAGACACGAAATACAAGTGAGCAGCTCGTATGGCGTTCGACGGATGCCAATGCGTGTCAGCGGATGATTCGCAGCCCGCTCATAGGAAAGAATGCACTTCGTGAATGCGGGAGTCGCGACGCGCGGTGCCGTTTCCAGGGGAAGGAATTCTGAATATCGAGCCAGTGTCGGTTCCCATGATCCGGCGCCTCGACTGTATGTTTCGATCCCATAGATTTCCGCCCGCGTGTCGCGCATGCCGTTCACGCCCGGTGCGCCGCCGGGAAGGAATTGAATGACCGGATCGGGCGACATCAGCATCCAGGCCGAGTACTTCACCGTGCCCATCGCCACCCTCCAGGGATGAGCCATCAACAACTCGCGTCCCGCACGACCCATGACCGCGCTCGATTCGGTAAATGACTGGCCGCGAATCGCTTGGTAGGCCTTCATCACAATGCCTCGTTCGCGGTAGTTGGCGTCGGGCGGCAGATGACCGTCGCGGATTGCGGCGTTGACGGTGTCGCGAATTTCGCGAAGCGCGGGACTGGAGTCGTCAGTAAAGTTTTCCGTGGTGACAGCGCGAAAGTAAAGGACATAATCGAGGCATCGAGAGGCCTGCAAACTGTGATGTGATTGGGCGCTGAGCAGCATCCACGGCGCGGCCACAGCCACCGTCGGTGCGACCGCGATCGCCGCGCGTGAAACGAAAACTCGGAACATTTCCGTGAACGACTTGCTCTTGGTTGCGTTGCTTGAGCTGACGCAGCGGATCAGAACCGCAATCACGCACACACCAATCAGAATCAAACCTACGGGTCGCAGCAAGTACGCAATGCCAGTCAGGAATGAGGCCGCACAAAGCCAGCGTCTGCATCCGCATTGCGCGTATCGAATCAACAAATAGATGCACGCCGTGAAACACAAGGTATAGGGCGTTTCGGTAAGTGCCATATTTGCGTAGGCGAGCAGTTGCGGGCTACTGGCACAGACGAGGCCGCCAAGAACGGCAATGCGTCGATCTTGAGTGAGCCTCCATCCGATGGCCGCAGTCAGGATGGCCGTCGCGATCAGCATCAGATGTTGGAGCAGGAGAATCGCCGCGGCGCTGGCCGTGCCAAGTGTCGCAAAACATGCGGCGAGAAAAAGCGGGTATCCGGGCGTGCGGACGAGATAGAGTTCATTGGTCAGGTCGAAGCTGCGAACGATTCCCCCGGCAAGCTGGATGTAGTCTATCGAATCGGGAAAGCCCCAGAGATGATTCGAAGCCAACGAAAATGCGTTCGCGGCAATGGCCACAATCGTCGTGAGCCAAAAAACTCGGCGCGGCAAGAATAATTCACGGGTCGATTCGGTCGGTTCGCGGTCGGGCTGGATCGGTCTCGTGTTCATCTCGGCACAAGTGGTTATCGGTCATTCGAGGTGCAGGGTTCAGGCGCGGAACGAACGCCCCGCACGAAGTGACTCAGGCCACTTTCACCGGCTCGCCGAGATAAGCCTCGATGACCTTGGGATTGTCGCGGATTTCTTCCGGCTTGCCCTGAGCGATCATCTCGCCGTGATCGAGAACGATGATCCGCTCGCACACGCCCATCACTACGCGCATGTCGTGCTCGATGAGCAGCACGGCCAATTGAAAACGATCACGTAGCCGACGAATGAGATCCATCAACTCACTTTTTTCAGCCGGGTTCATGCCCGCCGCCGGTTCGTCGAGACAAAGAACTCGCGGACGCGTGGCCAAAGCTCTAGCGATTTCGAGACGGCGCTGATCGCCGTAGGGCAGGCTTCCGGCGTTGAGATCGGCCTTGTGCAGCAACCCGAAAATATCGAGCAGTTGCTCGGCGGTCTGTCTTGTGCGGGCTTCTTCTCGATAAAACTCATTCGTGCGGAGCACGGCCGACGGAACTCCCGTCTTCAAGTGGGCGTGAAGGGCGATGCGAACATTGTCGAGCACGCTGAGATCAGTGAAGAGCCGTATGTTTTGGAACGTGCGGGCGATGCCCCGGTGATTGATTCGAGCGGGACCCAGTCCCACCAACGAATGACCATTTAGAAGGATATTACCCGACGTCGGGCGATACATGCCGGTGATCATGTTGAAGCACGTGGTTTTGCCCGCACCGTTGGGGCCGATGAGGCCAAGGATTTCGTGATTCCGCAGCGTGAGATTGAACCCGTTGACCGCGGTCAAGCCGCCGAACTTGATGACGAGATCCTGGCACTCGAGCGCCAGCGGGGCATCCGACTTGGGGTTCAGCGTGACAATTCCCGCGTCCGGAGCGGTGCTCTTCGCGGCCTGCGGTTGGGGCCGCCTGCGTCGGAGCCGATTCCAGACATCGCGTATTTCCCATCGCCCCATGAGTCCCTGCGGACGCAGAACCATGACCAGCACAAGAACGGCAGCATACACGATTGTGCGATATTGTTGTGCGGGTAGATCGCGAAGACGTTCGAGCAGGTATGTGAATCCGGCGGAAGCAAGAATGCATCCCGAGAGACTGCCGGAACCTCCAAGAACTACGGGTACGATAATTTCAATGGAGCGATCGAAGCGATACACGCCGGGATTCACGGTCAGGATCTGATGGCCCTCCAAAGCGCCCGCGGCGCCGGCGAACATCGAACCGACCAGAAATGCGAGCAGCTTGTATCGAGTGGTTCGTATGCCGACCGCCATTGAGCCGATTTCGTCTTCACGAATTGCGGGCAGTGCGCGACCGGCCGTCGCACTGACAATGTTTCGTACCACAACTATTGCCAGGAGTGCGAGAATCCACGATGACGCAATGTTCACTCCGTTGGCCATGAAGTTGAGCTGGTTGGGAATATAGAAGGCGGTGTCGGCCGCGGTGCGCTGAATGTAAATCAAAATCAAATTGTAAACAATTTCTCCGAACCCGAGCGTTGCAATCGCGAGATAGTCGCCACGGAGTCGAAGCGACGGAATTCCGACGACAATCGAAGCCAGCGCGGCAGCAACCGTACCCACAAGCATTGCCAATGCAAGAAGCGCGCTGCGAAGCAGAATGGCGCTCACAGTCGCGCCCTCCAGCCAGGCAGGATCAACTCCACCCGTCCAGCGAATGATGACATAACCGCTGAAGAATGCGGAGACGATTGCACCCACCGACATGAAGGCCGCATGTCCGAGCGAGAATTGGCCTGTGAATCCGATGATGAGACTCAACCCTACGGCGAGAGTAATGTTTAACGCGATCTTAATGAGAATGGCCTGGCGATACGCGTCAACGCCGGCGGTATCCGCGAAGCACTGCCCGAGGATCGGTACGCCGATGATTGAAGCGATGAAAATGATGTTTCGTAGTTGGCGCATGATTCCAATCTAGACTTTTTCCACCGCGACGGAGCCGAGCAACCCACCCGGACGAACCAGGAGAATGAGAATCAGAATGATGAACGCGAAAGCGTCACGAAAATCGCTCAAAGGGCTGCCCGCGATGTAAGTTTCCGATAGCCCCATGATCAGGCCGCCGAGCACCGCGCCGGAGAGATTTCCGATGCCGCCGACGACGGCCGCCGTGAACGCCTTAAGCCCTGAATTGATGCCCATCAGCGGATCCACCTGGTGCTGGTACATTCCGACGAATACGCCGGCGATGGCCGCGAGCGACGAGCCAAGCATAAACGTAAGCGATGCCACGCGATTGACATTCACGCCCATCAATTGGGCGTTCAGATGATGATAGCTGACCGCGCGGATTCCAAGACCCATTCGCGTCTTCAGAATGATGTGTCGGCACACCAGGAGGAAGAAGATGGTTCCGGCAAGGATCAAGACTTGCTCGTACCGAACATTAAATCCACCGACATGGAACGAAGGGGACGGAAGTTTCACACTCGGAAACGTGCGCGGTCGAGCGCCGAATACGATCGGCAGTTGAAATATGTTCTCGAGCAGAAACGACACGCCGATGGCGGTGATGAGTGAGTTCAACCGGGGGGCCTTGCGGATCGGGCGATACGCAAACCGCTCAATGCAATAACCAAGCATCATGCACGCGAGAATGGAAAGAACAAGGACCGCACAAGCGGTTGCAAGCCCGATCTGATCGTCGGCGGTCTTGTTCCAGCCGAGCAGTGCGGCGGCGCCGAATCCGGTGACCGCACCAACCATGTACACGTCGCCGTGTGCGAAGTTGATGAAGCGCATGACGCCATAGACGAGGGAATAGCCCAAGGCGATGAGCGCGTAGACGCCGCCGAGGGTTAATCCGTCGATCGTCTGGGGAATCAACCAGTTAAGCACGACGAAAATCCGATGGGCATGGAAATGCGGATATCGCTGGAATCATTCTTCCTTCCAGGTCTTCTTGAGGAATTGCTTCGCATCCTTGATGCCGATGACGACGATGCCCTTCTTGGCGTTGCGGTCCTTGTCGATCGTAATGTTTCCGGTGAGGGCGGGAAAATCCTTGGTGGCCGCCAACGCGTCGCGAATCTTCGGACCCTCCGTGCCGCCCGCACGCTGAATCGCGTCAAAGAGCACGATCGCCGCGTCGTAACCAAGGACGGCCATCGCGTCGGGAACGGAGCCGTGCTTGCTTTGGTACTTAGTGATGAAGTTCTTGGCTCGCGGGTCCGGTGCGTCGGGGGAATAATGATTCGTGAAGTAGCAATCGTCGAGGGCCTTTCCGCCGATTTGATACAGGGCGTCCGCATCCCAGCCATCGCCGCCGACGCATGGACCTTTATATCCGGCGGCGCGAGCCGTCTGCACAATGTTGCCCACGTTGGTGTAATACCCGGTGAGGAAGAGAACATCGGGCTTGGCCTGGATCACTTGGTTCACCTGGGCCTTATAGTCGTTGTCGGTCTTCTTGTAGGTGACTTCCGCGACGACCTTGCCGCCGAGTTTTTCAAATTGTTCCTTGACGATTTTGGAAAGGCTGATGCTGTAGGCGCTGGCCTGATCGGTGATGATCGCGGCGTTCTTCGCGCTCAGATCCTTGTTGGCGAATTCGGCGATGACTTTGCCCTGAAAGTCATCGGTATAGCATACGCGGAAAACGTAATCGCCCTTCTTGGTCACTTCCGGGTTTGTCGCGCCGGGTGATACGAGCGGAATCTTGTTTCGTTGAGCGGCGGGAGCGGCGGCGATGGTGTTGCTGCTGGCGATCTCACCGACGACGGCCACGACCTTGTCCTGCTGGATGAGCTTCATCATGCAGTTGTTGACTTCCTGATTTTTCGATTGGTCGTCCACGGAAACGATTTCGATCGGTCGGCCAAGAATACCTCCGGCGGCGTTTCGCTCTTCCATGGCCAGGCGGACGCCGTTGTCGGAGCTGGTGCCGAAGGCGGCCTCGGAGCCGGTGATGCTCGCGAGATGTCCGATCTTAATGGGGTCGGCCGCAAACGCGGGTGAAATTGCAAAGAAAGCTGCAAGCAGCCCAAGTCCGCGAGAAAATGATCGATGAATCATTCCATGCTCCTTTTCAATGTCGCCGCCCTGATGAAGCGGCATTCAACCTCTTTTTGCATTCGTACTGGCAGACCCGGGATTGAGTCGCACCTACCGGAAAGACCCTTCGATGCGGGGTGGCTGGAGTCAACCCGGAACGCAAATTCGATGAGGGGTCATCGTATCGAGGATCGAATCCAACGCAAACGGCGAACGATGCAGGCATGGATAAAGAACGCCGAGGCGATACAATGATCTCCATCGCGGCGGGCTTCGAAAAGGCTCCACCGAATTGGTCGATTTTGCGTTCTTTTTGGAGAATTCGCGGATGAGAAATTCAGCAGAAAAGAGAAATTTTGCCCTAACTGCGGTCGACATGGGCAGAACTGTGATTCGGAGCGTGTCGGTATTGGGCGTGATAGCGGCCTGCATGGGCTTGACGCAAATCGGGCCATGCATTGGTGTGACGCCTCCCTGCGCGACGAACGCGGAGTGTAATGATGACAACGGCTGCACGACGGATACGTGCAACAACGGAAATTGCTCTCACGTTGCGGCATGCGAAAGTGACCATTGCCTGAACAACGCGTGCGTCGCGTGCTTAGCGGATTCTGAATGCGACGACAGCGACGGCTGCACGACGGACGCCTGCGGTGAGGATCATTCCTGCACGAACGTGGCCGCGTGTGATCAGGCGCATTGCGTGAGCGTCGAAGGCGTGAGTGTCTGCATCAGTTGCCTCAACGATGCGGAATGCGATGATAACCTTCAATGCACGACGGATGCATGTGGCGCCATTGGCGCTTGCACTCACACGCCGGTCACGGGCTGCACGGAGCGCTCACTGGCCACATTCACCGATCCCACTTCCGGTTTCTCAACGACCGATGTGCGCGATGTGAACGATGAGATCGTCAATTTTGACTCGGATGACGACTCGATCATCTACAAGGCGACCGGTGAGGACTACCAAAAGGGTCAGTGGGTGGTGAACGGCAACTTCCTTGACGCCGGGCAGGCATTCGAAGTTCGTTTCGGCACCGTCGGCGGCGAGCATCGGGCCTACTTCACCGAGACCGGCTCGACCTATATTTGCGATTTTGCCGTTACACCAACCAACTTCGGCATTAACCCGACGACAACTTCAGTTCCGGAAAATTGACGCCCAGGGTCCTTTCATGCTCCGGCGTTGAATTCTGACATCGCGGAACAAGCCCGGACGGCGAGCGAGGTCTGAATCCCCCCGCTCGCCTTTTTTTGTCTGGAAGATAGATTCATAGGGGCACGTTCTCACATGTTTCTGACATCCAATCTCGTGGAAATATCGCGTGATTCGACGACTTCACGCTTGGAAAGCTAGAATCCAAAGGAAATGATTCGCGATCCGGAAAATGGTCCTCAGGCGTCGCATATCACGCAACTTCCGCGCGATGCTGAATCATCATTTGCTGATTCGGACTCGCCGACGGTCGCGCTATCAACGGGGGCTGGGTTCTTTGATCACACACCCCAATCATTGCGCGAGCTGCTGGCGTCATGGAAAGAACCCCGCTTTCGGGTCGATCAGATTTTCACCTGGGTTTACCGCGACGGCGCCGTCGAATATGGGGCCATGTCCAATCTGCCCGCGAAATTGCGTGAGCGACTTGCCGGTGAGCTTCCACTCTTCCGTTCCGAAGTCATCCAAAAACAGCGATCCAATGACGGCACGTTCAAGTTACTCCTCTGTTGGCCCGATGCGGCAACTTCCGAGTGCGTGTTGATTCCCGATGGGGAACGTCGGACTGCCTGCATTTCCACGCAAGTCGGCTGCCCGGTGGGTTGCGTGTTTTGTGCCAGCGGACTGGGCGGTCTTCAACGACAACTTTCACCCGGCGAAATCATCGAGCAGGCCGTGCGCGTCCGACAATTGTGCGGCTCGAATGCCCGGCTCTCGAACATCGTGTTTATGGGATTGGGCGAGCCGCTGGCGAATTATCGCGCGACGTTGCACGCAATTCGTACGATCAACGCCGATTGGGGATTGGGGATAGGCGCTCGCAAGATCACCGTAAGCACGGTCGGTTTGCCGTTGCAAATTCGCCGCCTCGCGGATGAAAAACTCCAAATCACGTTGGCGCTTTCATTGCACGCGCCCACGGACGAACTTCGACGCAAGCTGATCCCCTGGGCCGAGCGCGTTACGATCGAAGAATTAATAGAGGCCTGTCGCTATTATTTCGAGCAGACCGGTCGCGAGGTCACGTTGGAATACATCCTGCTCGGCGGCGAAAACGACCAGACCGGTCACGCCGACGCGCTGGCCGACATTGTTCACAACATGCGCGGCAACGTGAATTTGATTCCCTACAACCCAGTCGAGGGACTCCCCTACCTCCGACCTACCGACGAAGCTGTAAATCGATTTCTCAGTACGCTCAAGGGACGCAGCGTGAATGCCCACGTTCGCAACAGCCGGGGCTTGGACATTGACTCGGCCTGTGGACAGCTTCGACGTCGCGAATCTTCAAAACCAGTGACGCTTGGCATTTCTTCATTGGCGAATGGCCCTACGAAATAAACGTGATCGGACTGCCGTTGTATTGACATCTGGATTGGGCAGGATTACACAACCAATCGATGGATCGCAAATTCTATCGAATGTCACACTCTTTTTTGCTCATTTCCCTTGCGGGCTGCGCGAGTTGGCACGCTCACAATGTCCAATCCGGCTTGCAGGGCGATCGGCTGACGCTTGGGGCCGTTCAGCGCGACATTCATAAGGGCATGACCAACGCGGACGTGGTCGAATCGCTCGGCTCGCCCAACATCATCACCACGGACGAGAGCGGCAATGAAAACTGGGTCTACGACAAATTCGCCACCGACGTGGTCCATTCGTCCAGCGGTTGGTCGATCTTCGGCATCGGCGCGGGTGTCACCGGCGGCACGGCCATCGGCGCGGGCGGCACTGGAACAGGCAGCGCCGGTGCGGCCTCGACCAGTCAGCGAACTCTGACCGTCATCGTGAAATTTGACGAAAATCATCGCGTCCGCGACTTCGCCTACCGCACGTCGCGGTTTTGAGACGAATGATGCATGCGAAGTTACGATCCGCGAATGCATTGAGTTTCTTACCCTTAACGATCCATTGCCGAGACATACCCCCCTTTGTCCCCCCTTGTAAAGGGGGGAGGCCCTGTGACATCCGTATAGCATACGCGATAGCCGGATTGATCCTGTTTTCATTGTCAGGCTGCCACGCCTCCACCGCGAAAGAGGCCTTGACTCTTCGTCCTCGATCCCTCGAATGGCGCGAGCGGACCACGCGGCGTTACGCGACAAGAGATGAGGGCAAGATTCTCGCGGGGGTGGCCGACGTGCTGCAGGACCTTGGGTTCACGCTCGAAAACACCGAAAGTGATCTGGGGCTGGTCGTGGCGTCGGAGGATCGATCGGCCGTCTGCGGCAGCCAGGTGGCCGAGAAAGTGTTTGTATATCTCTTGTTTCGGCATCGCATCGCCATCGATAAAAATCAGCATGTGCGGGCGTCGATCGTCACGCGTCCGGTTCGCGGCGAGATTGCCGTGCGGGCTACGTTTCAGCGCATCGTGTATGACGATCACGGCAAGATCACTTGCCTGGAGGCCGTCGAAGATCCGCGAATTTATCAGCAATTCTTCGACCACCTCGCTCAGGCGGTTTTTCTCGGGATACGGAGATTTTGAAGATGCGGGTAGGAAACGTGCAGGTCCGAGCCGCTGCGTTCACGCGGCGGGTTGCCCGTAAGATGAATGCCGCGATGTTCGCCGTTCGAGCCGTCCCGTTTATGGGGCGGGTTGGCAGTGTATTGAATGACACGGCTCGGAAGTTTCGCAAGATCGATTGTGTCGGTTTGGCCATATTCCTACTCGCGTTCGCGGCGGGCTGCCAATCCTCGCGGAGCCAGATTTTCCGCACTGACGCGAGCGCGGTCCAGCTTCGCAGCTTCCAGACGCGCACGTTTGATACCAGCGACAAAATCACCACGCTTCGCACGGTGATGGCCACCTTGCAGGACCTCGGCTTTGTCATTGACGCCGCCGACGACGTGATCGGCTCAGTAAGCGCCACGAAGCTGGAGAAATATCGGCTTCGCATGACCGTGACCGTCCGGCCGCACGGCACGAATCAAATGCTCGTACGAGCAAATGCCCAGTTCAATTTGAAGGCAGTCGAAGACCCCGGCCCGTATCAGCAATTCTTCGAGGCCCTGGGCAAGGCGATATTTCTGGCAATGCATCAGGTGGATTGAAGAATGAAGCGGATAGTGCAACTGTTGCGGCACGAGTCTTTAATTCGCGTGTTTCCACCTGTTAATAAGCGGTTCTCCACATTGATTATTTCTTCAATGTGAATCGTTCTCGCCATTCGTGTTCATATGCCTCAGAGAAAAGCATCTGAATCCGCTCGGCGCGATTCGCATTGCCATCGGCCAGAATTTCGGCGGCCTGTTGAAGTTTTTGCATGCGGTGATCGGCATGGATGGAGTCCTGTGAGGTGGCCCGGTCGAGGCGATCAAGACCCGCGGCAAGTTCGAGCAGGTCGCGGCGCATTTCGAGATAGAATCGATCGAGTGTTTGTTTCGCGTCCATAGGCGCATTCCCTTCATCAATGAGCCAATGCAATTCCTTTAGATTACCGAAAACTGGTATCATCACCAGTCATGGCTGAACTCCCCTTTGAACCACCTCCCGAGCCGCAGCGGTTCGATCCCTCGCGTGTGGCTGGACCGACGCCGGCATCGCGATCGCGCGAAACCGGCCCAATGACGGTGAGTCAGCTTACGGGACTCATCAAGCGGGCGATTGAAAGCGGCGTCCCGTCAACAGTGAACGTGATCGGCGAGGTCAGCAACGTCAAGCGTCACGGCAGCGGACATCTGTATCTGACGCTCAAGGATCGATTCAGCGAATTAAGCTGCGTGATGTGGCGAAGCGACGCGCAGCGGCTGAAGTTTGTGTTGAACGATGGGATGGAAGTAATCGCCACCGGCGGCGTGGAAGTTTTTGAGAAAACTGGTCGGTATCAGCTTTACATCCGCAAGATCGAGCCGCGAGGCGTTGGAGCGTTGGAGCTGGCGTTTCGGCAGTTGCGTGAACGGCTCGCGGCCGAAGGATTGTTTGACCTGGAACGCAAAAAACCGGTGCCTCGGTTTCCACGCAGAATTGTGCTTATCACAAGTCCGACCGGAGCGGCCATTTCAGACATGATCCGCACCCTCACGCGCCGATTTCCATGTCTGCACATTCTTCTTTTTCCTGTGAGCGTTCAAGGACCGGCGGCGTCGGGTGAAATCGCACGAGCGATCCGACGGGTCAACACCGAGCACGAGCGATTCGGCGGCGTGGACTTGATCATTGTGGGTCGCGGCGGCGGCTCGCTCGAAGATCTTTGGGCGTTCAACGAAGAAGTCGTGGCAAGGGCGATTTGCGAGAGCAGCATCCCCATTATCAGCGGAGTCGGCCACGAAACGGACGTGACTATCGCCGATCTCGTCGCGGACGCGAGAGCGGCCACTCCGACCGCGGCGGCTGAGCTTGCGGTTCCAGTCAGGGATGAATTGCTCGCGACCATAAACACGCATGGCAGGAGATTCGCTCGGATGGCTCAGCGGCTGCGGGAAATTAGCCGTGACGGCCTAAATAGCGTGCTTCGTTTAGCGACCCAGCGCGACCCATTCTTGTTGATTCGGCGACGCGAGCAGGTTTTGGACGAGTTCGCAAGCCGACTCGAACGCGCGCTCTTGAATCGTCTCCAGTTCAATCGTCGACGGCTTGCGGCGTTGGACGCGATCGTCCAGCGAATCGCGCCTCATCGCTTTGTGTTTCGAACCGGGCGAGCATTGGAGCGAGTCGAACACCGCCTGCGGCTCGCGATTCACCTCTCAGCGAATCGTTGCGGGATGCGCTTGTTGGAGACAAACTCCCGGCTCGATCGTCTTTCGCCTGTAGTGCGCTCGATTGAAAGCACGCGAAGACTCGATCGTGCCGAGGACGCAGTGCTCGCCGGCATCCGTGACCGTCTGGAATCATTGAACCAGGTGCTTAGCGTGACGGAAAGGCTTCTCAACGCCGTCAGTTATAAAAGCGTCATGGCGCGGGGTTATTCCATCACGCGGTTGCGTCGAGGAAGCATACTCCTTCGCTCGATCAATGAAGTGCGAAAGGGTGAGCATATCGCCACGCAACTCATCGATGGTAAGATTGAGTCCCAGATTGTGAGCGGGTCCGAGCCGACGCTGTTTGAGGGACCATGAGCAAGAAAAAACTATCATTTGAGGATGCACTCAAGCAACTGGAGACGATCGCCGAGCAGATCGAGCTTGGGCAGATCGGCCTCGAAGAGTCCATTGAGAAATACGAATTAGGCATGGCCCTGGTGAAGCAGTGTCGCGATATCCTTTCTCGCGCCGAACTTCGCATCGAGCAGTTGCAGGAAGGGGAGAGCGGAAAACTCGTGGTCAAGCCCCTGGATCTCTCCAACAATAAAGCGAGTGAAGAACTGGAATAATCTCTGTTATCTGACGACCTTTCCATTGATTGGAAAGGGAATCGCATTCTCAATGCCATCGGCAAGGCCTTTATGGGAACCAAACATCCGGGGCCTGTCCTTTTCCGGTGATTCAGAATCGTTCCCCCCACGCCGATAAACCGCTAGCCGCGTCCGGCGTTGCTCGCCACTAGCGGCGGCTTGGTCAACATGCGCACGAAAGAGCATCTTCGCAGATTCGGACAACATGGCCGATAATGCGTCAATTTCCAGCTTTCCGACTCCACGTAGCGGCATTCTTGCGCGCTTCGTTAATTCCATTCTTTCATTGCAGTTCAAGGCCACCGTTCTGCTGCTGATGCTGACGCTTGGCGCCACGAGCAGCGTGGCCGCCTACCTGCTGCACTCCAGCGGAGAACTGGCCAATCAACAGGGGTACTCGCAAATTGTCCAATCAGCGTCGCTCCTCGCGAAAGCGGCGGCGCCAATGATGCAACGATATGATTGCGAGGCGTTGGCAGCATTGGCCGGTGAATCAGCAAATGCCGCACCACTGTTGTACGTTATCTTTCGTGACACGGAAGGTCGTCAACTCGCGGCCGCGGAGCATCGCAACGCCAGAGTTTTGCAGCGCCTCCAGCGCGATGCCACCGAGAGCGTACCCGTTCCAGGAGCGTCTGTGCTCCAGACGCCCGGCAATCAGGAGGTCGTATTCTTTGACGTCACATACCCCGTCAGTCTTCGCAGCGGAGACGACGATCAGAGTCGTAGCGTGACGTTGTTGGGTTACGTTCGAACGGGGATGATCGCCAATTCGTGGCAACAGACGATGGCCCGCAAGCTCGATATGATCATCGGCGTCGGCCTGTTGGCGACGGTCGCGGCTCTGCCTCTGACGTTGTTGCTGGTGCGGCGCATCGCTCGTCCGCTCGATAGTCTTGCCGACGTGATGTTGAAATTCTCCACAGGGCGGCTCGATACGCGGAGCGCCGTTCGGCGACGTGACGAAATCGGACGACTCGCTTCGGCGTTCAATCAGATGGCCGATCAGCATCAACTGACTCATGAACGCATTATCCGTCTGAATGGTGAGTTGGAGGAGCGCGTGGCCCAGCGCACGCAGCAATTGCGTGAACTCGCCTCGCGCGAACCGCTGACCGCGCTGTTCAATCGCCGCTACCTGAATGAAACCCTGCAACGACGATATTCCGAGGCGGTTCGATACGAGAGCGATCTTGCCTGCATCATGATTGACTTGGATGACTTCAAGAAGGCCAATGATCGATTCGGGCATCAGGTGGGCGATGAAATTCTCGTGTTGGCCGCGCGCACGCTGATGGCTCAGCTTCGCACGTCAGACGTTGCAGCCCGGTATGGCGGCGATGAATTCGTCGTCATTCTGCCGCAGACGGATCTGGATCGGGCGAAGGTGTTGGCGGAGCGCATTGTGGAACGGTTTACAACCGACGTATCGAACCGATTCCCTGATGCCGGCGTTCGCATGAGCGTCGGCGTCGCCAGCCTTCGATCTCCGGGTGTCAATGACGCCGATTCACTGATTCGCGCCGCGGACCACGGTCTCTATGAGGCCAAAGCCAAAGGCAAAGACACCATCGTCGTCGCATAAAGCCCAGTCCTTTCCAGCGGCACATCGCGCTAGGGGTTCGTTCCAATTGAGTCTTCGGGTTGCATGGCCAAGCGGAGCGTCGCGATGCATGTCGGCGCCAGGCTGCACCCGACTTGGACACGGCACCCAACCTGAAAAGTCGGAAGGACGATCTTCCTACCCACTCCCGTAGTGGTCCCAGATCAGATTCTTGAGGTTGAACAAAGCATGGATGAGAATCGGGGCGATGAGGCCACCGGCTCGTTCATATGCATACCCCAGCAACACTCCCAGGAACATCAGCGCGGGCACAACGTGGGGCTGACCAATGTGGACAGCACCGAATGCGATCGACGCGAGTACAATCGCGACCCACCGGTTTTGCAGAAGATTGATTATCGTCGCTTGCAAGAGTCCGCGAAAGAAGAATTCCTCAGCCACCGGAGCCACAATCATGGCCCCCAGCCAGAGTCCCGTATTCAACCATGGCGACTGAATCTCATGCAGCGCCGAAAGCGTGGGATGCGCCGGCGGCTTGAACGCCGGCTGAAATTGGTGAATGATCCAGACCGTCGCGTCGGCGATGTGCGGCGTGATCACCAGGGCGAGAATGCACATTGCACCGATCCGGAGCGCCGAAATGCGAAGCCTGCGTTCCGGCGCTCCAAGCACAAATTCTTCCATGCCGCCCGCAAACCGCTTCGAGGCCATCACCATGCATGCCAGAATTCCAACGACATGAGCGCCGTTTCCAACAATCATCGTCGCCCGCGCATCATTGGCCGACGGTGTCGCGATCGCAAACAAAGCAGAAAGTGCAAGTGCCGCGACCATGTAGATTACGACCACCAAAAGAACGTCAGTTTCGTGCAGGCGCTTGGATCGGGCGCGTGCGTGGCGGATTGGATCGCGACGGCCGGCTCGTCGCCACTCGAATCCGGCGTATACCACGATCAGAAACGCGGCCACTTCGAGGCCGAGATCGATTGCTTCAAGTGGTTCCGGCAACGCGACGGTTGTTTCAATCCGATCCGCGCCAATACGACTCGCAATCGTTGATGGCGGCGCTGATTGTCCCAGGCCGATCAGGATTGACGCGACAGTGACATGAATCATCGCAGGCAATATATTGCGGCCTGGTTCGCGTGGAAACTGACGGCCAAATGAATTGGGATTTCTGCGATGCAAGAAGGCGAAAGAGTTCTGGTGATCGAGCGCTCAGTTTTCGAGAGCGTCGGCGCGTTTCAGGGATTGTCTCGCGAGGTGGACCGCTATCTTGACCGTTTTTTCGTGGCCGATGTGCCACGCTTCATGCCGCGCGATCAGGCTGAACTCAATCCGTCATTCAAGCAACTCATCCCTTATGTCATCCTTCGCTATGAGCGATCGGTTGTGAGCTATGTTCGCGGAACACAGGCCGGCGAAAAGCGGCTCGTCGGGCGGCGATCGATCGGCATCGGCGGGCATATCAATCCGATTGATGACATGCCCTTGTTCGGCGCGGATTTCCGCGACGCCTATTTCTCGGCGGTGCAGCGAGAAGTGGCGGAAGAGGTCATACTCGATGCGAAACATGAAGAATGCATCGTCGCGTTGTTGAACGATGATTCCACGGAAGTTGGCCGCGTTCACTTAGGGGTGGTGCATATATGGGACTTGAATCGGCCCGCGGTTCGCAAGCGGGAACAGATGATGACGCAACTCGAGTTTCTTACGCTGGAGACGCTGCGTGCTCGCCGGGAAGAACTGGAAAGCTGGTCACAGTTGTGTCTGGACTATCTTGACTCAGTTGAAACCAGGGTGTCGCACACTGCGACAACGTAGTTTCAATTGTTTCGAAGCGGAATTCTTTGAGGAGCCGTGTAAGGCGAACTACGAAAGCCGTGCGACCAAGGCCTTGGTGAATGCGCGTCCGCCACGGAATTCGAATCGGCAGCGATTGCAACTCATTCGGGTTTAATTCATAGGGGTGCATGTAGAAAATCGCCGGATGGCCGGCGCGATTTGCCTGCAACGCGGCGCGTTTCAACAGGCCGTAAGGCCAAAAGCGAAAATACCCGCCGCCACCCGTGGGCAGCCTCATGCCGCAGACCTTTGTCGTTGCCACGGGAAGTTCCAGAATGCTGCCGTGTTCCAATGCCACGCGAAACGCATGTGCCGGAACGCCGGTGATTCCGTACCGTCTCATTCGGATCGGAAAAATCGATGAGTCGTAAGTGAAACCGCATTCATTCAGGATATCCAATGCCCAGAGCGTCTCTCGCGTGATCGAGAATCCGGGCGCTCGGTAGCCGGTGATTGGTGCGCAAATCAAATCTTCGATCAGGCATTTCGAGCGAAGCACGTCCTGACGAAACTGCTCCGGTGTCTGCGTGGAAATCAACCGATGGCCGAACCCGTGACTTTGGATTTCGTGACCTCCGGCGAGAATTTCTCGAATCAGCTCCGGCGACTTTTCCGCACATAGTCCAAGCACGAAAAACGTGGCTTTCGCATCATGATCGGCAAGCGATTGCAGCAGGCGATGCGTATTACGAATGAAGTGATCGGTCAGCGGCGCATCCGGGTCATATACGGATTGAATCCAGTCTTCGAGATCCACTGTCAGTACGTTGAATGGAAAAGTCATAGTTGTAATTTCATACAACTCACGATGCAATGCCACCAAGCGCAAGTAGCTCGTGTCGATCAGCATGCGTTTCGCACAATTCATGACGAAGCCATGACACGAATCGCCCTATGCCTATTGAGAATTCCGTCATCGGTTCGTAACCAAGTTCGCGTTGAGCAAGCGTCAAATCCGCACACGTGTGAGTGACATCGCCTGCTTGTCGAGGGCAGCGATTAACGATTGCTCTCTTGCCGAGTGCGCATTCCAAGGTTGCAACGAGGGAATTTACAGTGACGGGCCGCGATTCACCTAGATTGTAAAGGTGCCATCCTTCGCAGCGATCCATTGCCCGTCGAACACCATCGACCATGTCGTCGATGTAAGTGAAATCGCGAGCCATTGTCCCATTGCCGAAGACAGGCACTGGTTCTCCGCGTTCGATCAATCGGGCAAACTTATGAATCGCGAGATCAGGTCGTTGCCGCGGCCCATAAACCGTGAAAAACCGGAGGCACGTGATATTCATGCCATGGATTGAATGATACGTGTGGCACAATAGCTCACCTGCTCGCTTCATCGCGGCATAGGGAGAAATGGGGTTGTCCACGGAATCCGATTCGCGAAACGCACCGCCGGCACGATCGCCATAAACGCTGGAGCTGCTTGCGAATATGAACTTGCAGCTTGGATGATTGCGGCACTCCTCCAAAAGCTGCATGGTGCCGCGAACATTCACCTCACAATAAAGCAGCGGTTGCTCGATGGATGGCCGGACGCCGGCTCTGGCCGCAAGATGCACGATGCAATCAGGCTCGCACGAGAATGCATCACAAACCACGGCGGCATCGCGAATGTCTCCCTCGATCAATTGAAATTGTGAATGGCCGAGCGCACCGGCGATGTTGCGGCGTTTGATCGCCGAATCATAGAAATCATCGAAGTTGTCCAGGCCGACAACTTCACATCCGTCGCGCAAGAGTGCGTCGCAAAGATGCGATCCAATGAACCCGGCCGCCCCAGTGACAAGTACACAACGATTTGGCATTGGTCAAATTACCGAATTTTGAGGTCACAATCGCCTCAAATGGATATCGGTAATTCGGTTGTGCTGTGGAAGTTATCGAGTGGGAGCAGCGTCGTCCGGTGGCACAGTGGGTCGCCCGATGCAAACATACTGAAACCCCTTACGAGCCATCGAGCCGGGATCGTAGAGGTTCCGACCGTCAAAGATCACACGATGCTTGAGCTTGGACGCAATCATGTCGAAGTCCGGCGTCTTGAATTTCGCCCAGTCCGTGAAAATGACAAGGGCGTCCGCCCCATCCAGGGCGTCATACCCATCATCGAAATACTTGACTGAATCACCAAGCTCCGATCGAGCGGTGGCATTCGCCTCTGGATCATGGACATGGACGCGAATGCCATGTTCGAGAAACATGCGGATGGCCGCGATCGCGGGCGACTCCCGCACGTCGTCAGTCTTTGCCTTGAATGCAAGTCCCCAAACTCCCAGAGCGATCCCTTTCGCTTTCGTTCCGAAGTGTGCGATGATTTTCTGGGCGAAGAGGCGGCGCTGACGCAAATTGGCCTCCTGAGCGGCCGCCGTCAGAAGCATTGGAAAATCCACTGAATTCCCCATCGAGACCAATGCACTTACATCCTTGGGGAAGCAAGAGCCGCCATATCCCACGCCGGGATAAAGGAATGCATTGCCGATTCGAGAGTCGGAGCCAATGCCCCGGCGAATGTGTTCCACATCACCGCCAAACCGTTCACACAGTTCGGCCATTTCATTGATGAACGAAATGCGCAAGGCGAGCATGGCGTTGGCCGCATACTTGGTAAGCTCCGCACTGGCAGGATCCATGACGAAGATGCGCTCATCGCGACGAAGAAACGGTGCATAGAGCTCGCGCATGATCTCCCCGGCGGCCAGATTGCTCACCCCGATTACCACGCGATCGGGCTTGGTGAAGTCATCGATGGCCGCGCCTTCCTTCAGGAATTCCGGATTGCTCACATAGTCAAACGGATGGTCCGTGTTCTCGCGAAGGGTCTTGCTGACGAGAGCGTGCGTTCCGACGGGAACCGTGCTTTTCATTACCACAACGCGGTAGCCGTCCATGGATTTGGCGATCGTGGTGGCCGAAGCGAGAATTCCGGACAAATCCGCCGATCCATCCGCCGATTGCGGAGTGCCTACGGCAATGAACACCACTCTTGATTGCCGAACTGCGGCGGCCAACTCTGTTGTGAACACGATTCTTCCGTTGCGCTGATTGCGTTGCACAATCTCGGACAGACCCGGCTCGTAAATCGGGACTTCACCCTTTTTGAGCCGCGCGATCTTGGCCTCATCGCAATCCACGCAAATCACGCGATTGCCCGAGTCCGCGAAGCAAGCGCCCGCGACGAGACCAACGTAACCAGTTCCGATGACCGCAAGATTCATAAGTGTGGAGTTTCGAAGGACAACGAATTTCCAATTTCCGATTTCCAATTTCCGATTGAAATCGCTCGCACGAAAATTGGCAATCGGCAATTGGCGATCGGCAATTTATATTCCCCGACGCTCATGATTTTGTCGCCACAAATGCCTCGATCACGCTCACGATTCGTTCCGCCGCCCGGCCATCCCACAACTCCGGAGCTCGCAATTCGCGCGACGCGCCCGAAGTTGCCTCGTGATAGCCTCGCAAAATGCCGTCCGTCGTCGTGCCGGTCAGCCGATTCGTGCCTAGCGTAATGGTAATCGGTCGTTCCGTGTTCGCACGCAAGGTCAAACACGGCACACCGAGAATCGTCGTTTCCTCCTGCACGCCGCCCGAATCGGTCAAAACAACGCTGGCATCGGCCATCAGCTTCATGAAATCCAGATACCCCAGCGGCTCGATCAGCTTCAAATTCGTACATTCCGCGAGCCGCCGCGACAGGCCCATCTCGCCGAGACTGTGCCGCGTCCGCGGGTGCATCGGAAACACGACCGGCATGTTCTGAGCGATCGTCTCCAGCGCCGCCAGAATCGGCCCGAACGTCTCTTTCCCATCTACGTTGCTGGGGCGATGCAAGGTCACTGCCGCGTAGCCTTTGGATCGCAATTCCAGCGTATTGAGGATTGTCGATTTGGCCGCCCGGTCGCGACACTTCAGAAGCGCGTCGATCATCACATTGCCGACGAAATGAACTCGCTCCGGGGCGACGCCTTCGCGGCGAAGATTTTCGACGCCACTTGGCTCACTCACAAACAATAGATCACTGATCGCGTCGGTAAGCACGCGATTGATTTCCTCCGGCATCGCGCGATCAAAGCTCCGCAAACCGGCCTCAACGTGCGCGACTTTCACGCCCAATTTCACCGCCACCAGCGCGCATGCGATTGTGCTGTTCACATCGCCGACGACGACCACCCAATCGGGCTTCTGGTCAATACACACCGGCTCGAATCGTTTCATAATCTCGGCCGTCTGCACCGCCTGCGAGCCGGAGCCGACTTCGAGGTTTACGTCGGGCCGCGGAATCCGCAGCTCCTCGAAAAACAAATGGCTCATCTTGTCGTCATAATGCTGCCCGGTGTGGACGAGATACGGTTTTGAGCCCGGCGTCCGCGAAATGGCATCCACCAGCGGCGCGATCTTCATGAAGTTGGGCCGCGCCCCGCAAACGCACAGAATTTTCAGCATGCGATTGCTCATGCAAATGTCACGCCGCGACGATACGGCGAGGCCGTTGAATGGTTCTTTTCCGAGCCGCGCCCGTAAGGGGTCGCAATCTTGGCATCAACAGCCGCTATATCATTCGCCGGCCGATAACTCGGTATTGAATATCCGAAAATCGCCATTCCCAGTATTATCGACCCTATAATCGGTGTCCTCAAATGACGGAAATCAAGCGATGAGACGCCTTTGGACGGCCTTCCGTTGGACCACGCGCCGCGCGGCGCCCATTCTTTCGTCACTTCTTGCAACGATCATGCTCGTTGTTGGCGTGTGGAGCATCTTCTCGCCTGTCTATTTTGAATGGGGAAGTGAAAGTAAGAACTTGATTTATTCTTACTCGGGCGATGGCCTTTTCCGAATAGTGTGGCTCCGAAGTGACAAGCCGCTCCAACTCATACCAGGGCCGAGCATAGAACGTTCGCATACTGACAAGTTCTATCGCGACTACCGTAACGTCACAATTGAAACCACCGTAGGATTCGACTATTTGCCCCTTACGATGCGCCAGCCAACACCGAGTGTCTTACGCCAAGTTACTGGCAGTTGGATCTCTGCTTATTTCGATATTCAGTTGAAAACCACGATGGCCTTCATGTCAATGAATGGGAGCAGCTTACCTATATCTCGCTCGTCCCTTCGCGCGCCTTTCTGGGCCTTGATTCCTTTATTGTATGTCAGTCCCTATCTCATGTTTATCTACGCTCCCGCTCGCAGGCGAAGGCGCCGCCGTCGCGGACTTTGCGTTCAATGCGCCTACGACTTGCGCGGCAACATTTCGGGAAGATGCTCGGAATGTGGAACGGGGACCGACTCGAAAGTCGGTCCCACATGAAACGCAAAGCCGGTCCCGCATTGGCTGCACAAAGACGAAAGCGCAGATAACGCGGATTCTTGTAGGGCGGGCTCTGCCCGCCGCGAATAATTGTCACTCATGCGAGATTTCGGCGCGAGGCTTGTCGGGCAAAGAGAGCTTGGGTGCTCGAATCCTTCGTGATTGTCTCTCTGCTCGTTTGGCGATCCACTTTGGTGTTGGCAACGATCACACCGGCGATAATCATCATCGGAGCGAACGACAATGTGCGTAAATCACGCGCCGCGTTTGCGGGCGATGAGCTTACGAAGCTCATTGTAGTTTACGCAGTTGGCGATGGATTGTTTGGTCGCGCCCGCGCGGCGGGCGGTGACGATGCCCAGGCGCATCTGATCGAGCTGGTCGGTGGAGTGGGCGTCGGTGTTGATGGTGAGGGTGCCGCCTGCAGCGAGGGCCATTTGCGCGTGTTCGTCTTTCAAATCCAATCGCTGCCAACTCGCATTGATTTCAAGGCATGTTCCGTTCTTCGCGGCGGCTGCGACAACCCTTGGCATGTCGATTTCCATCGGCGGACGGCGATTGATGAGCCGACCGGTGGGATGCCCGATGGCGCAAACGTAGCGATTCTCGATGGCGGCGAGCGTGCGTTCCGTGGGATTCAGTTTCGCCGCCGGTCCAGTGGCGCGGGCGTGCGCGCTGGCGACGACCCAATCGCACTTGGCAAGAATTTCGTCGGGATAGTCGAGCTGGCCATCGAGAAGAATGTCGCATTCGCATCCCAACAGGATATGAATGCCCGGCTTGGCCCTTGCCACTCGACGAATCCCCTCGATGTGCTGTTCCATTCGCTCGATCGACAGCCCGTTGGCGATAGTGCTGCTCTTGGAGTGATCGCAAATGGCGATGAATTCGTAACCCCTCATTTGTGCGGCGGCGGCCATTTCTTCGATCGAGTTTCTTCCGTCGCTGGCGACGGTATGCATGTGCAGGTCGCCGCGAATGTCATCGAGTGAAACGAGATCGGCAGGCAGTCGGTCGAGTTCGCCGCGATCTTCACGCAGTTCGGGAGGAACAAATGGTAACCCCAATTTCGCGTAAATCGCTTCTTCGCTTTCCCCTACGAGTCGATTGGTGCCTTCAAATAGCCCGTATTCATTCAGCGACCATTTGCAGGCGATGGCCCGCTCACGGAGTCGAATGTTGTGCTCTTTGGAACCTGTAAAGGACATCAGGCCGGCCCCGAACGATTCGGTTGGAATTGCCCGCAGATCAACCTGGATTTCGCCGCCTTCCGGCAGTTTGATGGTGACCGATCCCTTGGTTTCGCCGGCTGCCAGAACGCGTCGAACGTCGGAGAGTGAGGTGAATTCCTTGATGGCCTTTTCACCCTGATCGGTTTCGCAAAGGATGTCGATGTCGGCCACGGTTTCCTTGCCGCGACGAAGCGAGCCGGCGATTTCGACCCGGCGGACGCCGCTGAGATAGCGGATGCGTTCGGCCAAGGCTTCGGCAAGCGGGAGAGCGATCCCGAGCGGCACTCGCCCGCCACCACTTTCAATGAACTGAATACCCTCAGCGATCTTTTTTGCAGTTGCATCACCCAAGCCTGGAATCTCTGCGAGTTTTCCTGATTCGATCGCTGTTTTCAGACCTGCTAAATCTGTGACGCCAAGTTTTTCATGGATCAGGGCGGCTTTCTTGGGCCCTAAACCGGGCATGGCGAGAAGAGTCGGCAGCCAGGTGGGGACTTTTTGTTCAAGCGTTTCGAGTTCGGCCAGTCGGCCGGTGCTCACCAACTCAGCGATTCGTCCGGCGATGCCTTTGCCGACACCTGGTATTTCCGTAAGTCGGTTTTGGTTTGCTAAGACCGTCAGATCATCCTTGAAATCACGAATTGACCGAACCGCTCGGCGGTAGGAATTCACTCGGAACGCTTCCACCCCGTCGAGTTCCATGAGATCGGCAAGCTTTTCCAGCATTTCGATGATGGCTTCATTTGTCATTCGCTCATTTTAAACGAGAATCAATCGCGAAGCTTGAGAGTCAATTGCGATTTCTGGATAGGTAACAATTGTATTATAGGACGTTAACTTGCCGAATCAATTTTAGGGCTATATTTTTTTGCGTGTTCAGTCCGATAGGAGTGGTCTAGCTGATACTAATGCAAGAGCTGCTTGGCGAATCCGGCACTTGATCCGGGAATCGAAATAAGTACACTCTGGCGGCTTTGAGGCAACTCGCACCTTCGGGCAGAGGTCAACTGCTCGATGACGTCGCCCGGCGCGGGCGAGAAAGTGCGGGACAGATAGCGCAAATTGCAAAAGTCTTTGTTCGCGCGGTTAGGTTCCGCGCGTTGGTTTCGTTGTTCGACTTTTTTCGGAGACGCAAAACTATGGCACGTAAACTTTCTCGGCTTGCAGCGGTTGGCATGTTCAGTGTTTGCACCCTACTTTCCAGCGGTTGCTCACTTAGCAGCCTGGGAACGAACACTTGGGCCGGCTTCGGGTACGGACTCGGCGGGATTCCGGGACAGATTATCGGCAACCTCATCATTGCGCCGCTTCTGGCCCAGTTCCTGGGAACGGGCACTACCACCACGTGAGGTTGATCGGGTTTTGGCGACGAACTTTGAACCGCGCCCAATTCGCTACGGGTTTGCGGTCGCTGAGAGATTCTTTATTTTTGGAATGATGGTGGGCCGTAGTCTGGGTAGAGGTTCAGATTCGGTCGCGAGTAAGCAATTAAGGAGACATTTGCATGAGAAGGATGCTGATACTGGCGCTGGCGTCGGCGATCGTCACCCCGGCCATGGCACAGGATAAGAAACCGGCGACAACGACCACGACGCACGAGAAGACGACGGTTCGGACGACGGAAAAGACCATGGCCAAGGAATCGTATGACCTCCTTGGACCTCCGTTATTGAACATGAACGACACGACGACCGTGCCGCCGCACCGGATTGATCTCAGAATGACTGGCGCATGGGAAACGGCAAACTATCCGGCCAATGGCCACGATAAGCATGATGACACGCACATTGTGCCTCACGTAGTGGTCGGCCTCACGGATAACTTGGAAATGTCCGTGGCCAACTTCATCTGGGTCGATAGTAAGGGTGACGTCGGTCCGCTACGGGATGGAAACTACGACACGCACGTCGGAGCCCTGTGGCGATTCAGGGATCAGGAAGGCTATGTTCCGGCGATGGCCGTAAGCGGCGGACTACGCGTGCCGACGGGCCAGCATTCCAACGGCGTCGATGCGGAAGTGAGAGCGCTATTTACCAATCAGTACGACAACGGGATGCGTTCGCACATCAACGTCTTTGGCACAAGCGTGAACGGGAACAACGACGGGAGCACCCGTTATCTGGACACGAACGGCAATTTCCCGGACGACCGCCATTTCCAATATGGCATTGTCGTGGGTATGGACGGCCCACTGTGCGACGATGGAAAGGTCCACTGGATTGCCGATTACATGAACCGCAGCGGCCAACACTATGGCTCCAGGAATATGAATATTCTTGAACTGGGTTTTCAGTGGCAAATTGCAGATAATGACGCTCTCAGCATGGCGACCCAAATCGGCCTAGACGGTAACGACCAAACGCCGAATGCCGCAGCGGGAATCACGTATTCGCATAGTCTTTGCTGGTAAGATCATTTGCTCCGCGGCATCGCCGCAAAGTGTTATTTCGACGATCCTTGAACCGGCCGGGCGACCATCAGTCGTCAGGCCGGTTTCATTTTTGATGACCTGGCGTTGGAAATTTTCGCAAAGGTCCGCAATTGCTCGTACAATTTCGTCATGCAAGGAACGAAGCTGGCGCGACTCTGGAAGCACGTTACGAAAGACGGCAAGGCCTATCTTTCCGGGCCAATGACCAAAATTACCCGTCTTGTGGTAGTGGAAAACACCCGCAAAAAGGACCCCAAGGATCCGGATTTTTATGCATACGTGGTTCCGAATCGCGGTCCGCGGGCGCTGGACGACCAAGGTCTGTCGGATAGTCTCGATGATACCGCGTTTGAATAATACCAATTCCAGAAATTAATGGCGCGGTTCGGTTTCAGTGAGTGCCACTGGTAGCTTGCCTGCCAGTACTGGTACGGGCGGACAAGCCGCCCATGGCACCGCGGAGGTAGCGCCAATAATTATTGGGATTCGTATATTATTGGGATTCGTATAAGGCATCCCCCGAAGTCGAAGGAGTGCAATACATGGCTGCCGTTTCTGAGTGGTACTATGTGAAGAATGGTCAGACGGTTGGGCCGGTGACCTTTGATGAATTGCGGGGTGCTGTAGCGTCACTGGGGCCGGCGACGATGGTCTGGGGTCCGGGAGCGCCGGAGTGGATTGAAGCAAATCGTATGCCTGCACTGAGCGGTGCAAACTCCACGGGTGCGACCATGCGTGCCGGACCTCCGCCCGCACCGATGCCTGGCCGTGCGGATGAAATCGATTACCAGATCGTCGGGGACGACATGCAATATGTCGAGATCACGCTTGATCCCGGAGAAATGGTGATCGCCGAGGCCGGCGCCTTGATGTACATGACGCAAGGCATTGAGATGCAAACGGTATTCGGCGATCCCGCGAAGAACCAAGGTTTCTTCGGGAAATTGCTCGACGCCGGGAAGCGGGTCGTCACCGGCGAGTCGCTTTTTCTCACCACATTTGGGGCCGCAAGCGATCATCGCGAGCAAGTTGCGTTCGCGGCGCCGTATCCGGGCAAGATCATTCCGATGCACCTTGACCAGCTTGGAGGTGAGCTGATCGCACAGAAAGAAGCCTTTCTTTGTGCGGCCCGCGGCGTTCACGTGGGCATTGCGTTTCAAAAGAAAATCCTCACTGGTTTGTTCGGCGGCGAAGGCTTCATCCTTGAACGGCTGACGGGTGACGGAATCGCCTTTGTTCATGCCGGAGGAACGATTTGCAAGAGGGAGCTCGCGCCGGGTGAAGTTCTGCGGCTCGATACAGGTTGTCTGGTGGCTCTTCAGCCTTCGGTGGATTATGACGTGGAGATCAACCGCGGAATCAAGAATACGATCTTTGGCGGCGAAGGACTGTTTTTGGCGACTCTTCGCGGTCCGGGACAGGTGTGGCTGCAATCGTTGCCGTTTAGTCGGCTGGCCGGCCGCGTGCTTGCTAATTTGCCGCACGCTTCTCGTGGCAAAGACGAAGGATCTTTGCTAGGTGGCTTGTTTAACGTATTTGAATCCAAAGAATAATCGTTTCGGCGATAATCGGGGTCTGCGTTGGCGTCATGATTCAATTGGGCGAAACTGAAATCCGCGTGCTGGGTGTCATGATCGAGAAATCGCTTACGCAGGCGAGCGGTTACCCGATGACCATCAATGCAATTCTGCTCGGCGCGAATCAATTGCAGAATCGTGATCCGGTCGTGGAGTATTCCGAAGCGCAGGTGGCGACGGCGCTGGGGGATCTGATTCACAGAAAGCTGGCCGCACAAGCGCCGCCGGAGCCGGGAGCGCGGGCCAACCGATTCGTCCATCGCGCCGTGGAAGAGTTTCACTGGGATCGGCGAGAGCAGGCGATCATGGCCGAATTGTTGCTGCGCGGGCATCAGACGGCGGGCGAGCTTCGTTCGCGCGCCTCGCGCATGACGCTTTTCGCGGATATCGCCGCCGTGTTGACCACGCTGGAAGAGCTTCAGCGCCGTGAGCCGCAATTCGTCGAAGAGTTGTCCCGCGAGCCGGGGCGTTCGACGACTCGATTCCGGCATTTGTTGTCGAATGACGAGGCCGAACGATCGATGGAATCGTCGGCTGTATCCGAGCAGAGTGCGGCTCAGGTTTTGCCCAGCGAGTCGAGTGCAATGGTGATCGAATCAAGTATTCGGGCCTCACCAAGCGCGGGCAATTTCGACTACGAGGCGCGGTTCGAAGGGATCGAGCGGCGCCTTGAGGCGATTGAGCGTGACATGCATAGAATCAGGGCGTTGATTGAATAGCAACGTCGCGAAATTTCGGGATCAATGGATGGATGTCTCAATATGGAGGCCAGGCGATGATGCGTTTTCGACCAATTCAGGATGCACAGGCCGTGATGGGCGCACTGCAAAATGAAATGAACCGCGTGTTCGACCGCGTCTGGCACGCGGGAATATCCACCGGCCCGTTTGACGGTCAAGCCTGGGCACCGTGCATAGATCTTTACGAATTTCCGGATCGGTATTTGTTGCTGGCGGAAGTCGCGGGGATCGATGCCGAATCCATTGAACTGACGTATCAAGATCGGGTGCTGACGATTCGCGGCAACCGGCCAAGACCCGCCGGCGCGTTTGATGACACGCCGACTCCGATCAACGAACGCCGCTACGGAAATTTCTCTCGGACGGTTGACCTGTCCGCCGCGGTCAATGCGGACGGCATCAGCGCTCGTTGTCCGGCCGGTGTGCTGGAAGTAACCCTGCCGAAAACCGAAACCGCCCGCGGGCGCACGATCCACGTTCAAGAATCTCCGTGAAAGACAAAATGCCTCATGGCGTAATTTCCACGTTGCATACCGAAGACAAGGCGTGGCCGAATTCATTCCCGTCGCGATGGAACGAATTTTGGCTATAATCTCCTCCGCGCCGAGAACATTTTGAAGCGTTCGCGCGGAGGAAGAAATGCCGTTCGACAAGGTCGATCCAAAAGTTGATTTTCCGGCCATGGAGCGAGACATCCTCTCGTTCTGGGGAGAAACCCACGCGTTTGACAAGCTGCGCGAGATCAATCGCGGAAAGCCGAAGTGGTCCTTTCTCGACGGCCCGATCACCGCGAACAACCCGATGGGCGTGCATCACGCCTGGGGCCGGACATACAAAGACCTTTATCAGCGATATTTCGCGGCCTCTCCGTGGACGGCGCCTGAAGGCGAAAGGCGCAAGGATGGCAAACTGGCCAGCTGGGGACACGAGCTGCGATATCAGAATGGCTTCGACTGTCAGGGATTGTGGGTCGAAGTGGAAGTCGAGAAGGAACATGGGTTTGCGTCCAAGAAGGACATCGAGGGATATGGCATTGGGGAATTCGTGGAGGAGTGCAAGGCTCGGGCGCAGAAGTTCGCGGGCATCCAGACGGAGCAGTCGAAGCGGCTCGGACAATGGATGGATTGGGACAACTCCTATTACACGATGTCCGATGAAAACAATTATTCCATCTGGGCATTCCTGAAAAAGTGCCACGAGAAGGGCCTGATCTATAAGGGTGTCGATGTCATGCCGTGGTGCCCACGCTGTGGCACCGGCATCAGTCAGATGGAAATGAATGAAGGCTATCGCGAGGTGGCACACACGTCTGTATTCGTACTTTTTCCAATTCCGCCTCCCCCCTTAACAAGGGGGGATACAAGAAGGTCACCCGATTCTCCAAAGGAATTCCTCCTCGTTTGGACAACTACGCCATGGACGCTTTCATCCAACGTCGCGGCCGCAGTCAAGCCCGACATGACCTATGTGAAAGTGAAACAGGGTGATCGGTATTATTACTTGGGTAAAGCGAATTTTGAGGCGGCCCGAAGTCAGCCGGTCCAGACGGCGGACAAGTCCAAGATCCCGGGTCTGACGCCGATTCAGTCATTGTTCAAGAACAATGGTGCGTTTGAAGTGGTTGAGGAGTTACCCGGCTCAAAGCTGGTCGATCTTCGATACCACGGGCCGTTCGATTCCCTACCAGGCGCCGCAGAGGCCGTGCCCGTGCATCGCGTGATTGCGTGGGATTCGGTGACGGAATCCGAAGGCACGGGGATTGTCCATATCGCCCCGGGATGCGGCGCGGAGGACTATGCCCTTGGAAAAGAGCTGGGATTACCGCGGATTGCCCCGCTTTTTGAGGATGGCAAATTTCGGCCGGAGTTTGGATTTCTCGCGGGTCGTCGGTTCGATCAGGTGGCTGATGATGTCGTTGCGGACCTGAAGACGCGAGGCCTGCTCTTTGCCAAAGAGCAATACTGGCATCGATATCCACACTGCTGGCGTTGCAAGGATGAACTGGTCTATCGCCTCGTTGACGAGTGGTTCATCAATATGAACTGGCGCGACGAGATCATGGACTCGGTTCGCCAGGCACGTTGGATTCCCGAGTGGGGATTGGAGCGCGAGCTGGACTGGCTTCGAAACATGGGTGATTGGATGATCTCTAAAAAGCGCTATTGGGGATTGGCGCTGCCGATATGGGAATGCCACGAATGCGGGCATTTCGAAATCATTGGCGATCGCGAAGAACTGAAGGCATTGGCAGTTGCGGGTTGGGATCAGTTTGACGGCCATTCACCACATCGACCGTGGGTGGATGAGGTGAAGATTCGCTGCCCGCAGTGTGGCAACAAGAACGTCAGCCGTGTCAAAGACGTGGGGAATCCGTGGCTCGATGCCAGCATCGTCTCGTTCTCCACGATGAAGTATTTCACGGATCGCGAATCCTGGCAGCAATGGTTCCCGGTTGATTTCGTCGTCGAGGCATTTCCGGGGCAATTCCGCAACTGGTTTTACGCACTGCTCACCGTCAGCACGATGATGGTCGGTCGATCGCCTTTTAAGGTGCTCAAAGGGCACGGGCTGGTCATGGATGACGAAGGCAAGCCCATGCACAAGTCGTCGGGCAACGCAATTGAATTCAATGAGGCCGCCAACAAGATCGGCGTCGATGTGATGCGCTGGCTGTACGCCTCGACGCCGCCGGAGCGAAATGTCCTCTTCGGCCCGCATCACACGGACGAAGTGCGCCGCGAATTCATCTTGCCTTTGTGGAATGTGTATTCATTTTTCTGCAATCTCGCACGTGTGGACGACTTCAGGCCCGATGTGCATACGTGTACGGCCGCAGAGCGATCGCTGCTCGATCAATGGATCTTATCCGATTTGAACCGGCTCATTCAAATCGCACATGCGTGTTACAGTCGATTCGAGATTCATCGATTCTGCGAAGAGGCGAGGGCATTCATTGATGTGCTGAGCACGTGGTATGTGCGGCGTTCGCGGCGGCGTTTCTACGGCGAAGGCTGGCCGGCGGACAAGCGTGCGGCCTATGCAACTCTGTATCAGGTTCTCACGACGTTCAATCGAATCATCGCTCCGATCGTTCCATTTCTTACGGAATCAATCTATCAAAATCTGGTGGCGAGGCAGTGCACCGATGTGCCCGCAAGCGTGCATCATGTTCCGATCCCGATAGCGGACGCCGGGCTCATCGACGAGAAGCTGTCATCTCTGGTGGCGTCCAGCCTTCGATTGATGTCGCTCGCACGCAGCGCGCGCAAGGAATCGAACTTGAAAATTCGTCAGCCGGTCGCGGAACTCGTCGTCGTGCCGGGCAATGACACTGAGCGGGAGGCCGTCGAGATTTTCACCGACCACTTCGAAGAGGAGATCAACGTCAAGAAAGTGCGGGTCCGCGCGGATCGCGATGGGCTTTGCTCGGTGAAGGTCGCTCCGAACAACAAGCTGCTTGGCCCGAAGTTTGGACGAAATCTCCAGGCGGCGAAGGCGGCTATCGCGGCAATCGACGGCGTTGCTCTGGATCAGCGGCTCGCGCGCGGCGAATCGATCAGTCTCGCTGTTGCGGGAGCGGATGTTCCCATTGAATTAGGCGATTTGGTCATCACGAGATCGTATGGAGAGGGCTGGGCCGGCGCCGCCGATGGGGCCACCGTCGTGCTTATTGATACGCGCATCACACCGGAACTTCGCAATGAAGGCCTGGCCCGCGACATCGTTCGAAACGTGCAAAACCTTCGCAAGGACGCGGGGCTGGATCTTGCCGACCGCATTCGCCTGAGCCTTGTAACGGACTCCGCGATTCTTCGCGGCGCTATCGACCAGTTCCTCGAGTATATCGCGGCCGAGACGCTGGCGTCAGAGATCATGGACGAGCCGCTCCACTCCGCCGCGTCCAAGGCGGAGGTCAAGATCGAGCCCAACCAGAGTGTGGACATCGCCTTGGTCAGGGCCGGTTGAGCGCCGTAGCGCTCTGCGACCGCAGGAGAGGACGGGGCTACCAAGAGTGAGCAAGCAAGAAGTCATAGACGCCGCCCGAGAAGCGCTCGACTTCCTCGTCTCGGAAAAAGCCTTCGTCGGCACGGACTCCGACGAAAAGTGGTACCTTACCACGCTCCGGTACACATGCGGGAACATCGGGATTGAGGCCGAGCTTGACTGGCACGAGCGGGCAGCGTTCTTGCTCCTTGTCCGGCTCCAAAACGGCATCTGGCCGAAGGGGTACTATGTGGACGACGGAAAAACCTGCCGCGTACACTTGGGTAGCGCAGTCAGGCACTATGCGTGGCCCGTCAGCCTCCCGTTTGTGGGCAACGCCGGTGCGGCTACAGACCAACGGATGATCACGGCGATCAAAAGGGACGCCGAAATACTGCGCGAAGTGCTCGACCGCATTTTGGAGAATAACGTGGACCTGTTCGAACAAGTACGTCAGAATCGATTCCGGTGAATATTCAACAACCATCCGCCGGACTTCCACCCAAACGGGCGTCGAAATCGAACCAAGACACAGCGTTCCCATCGCACGAACCAAGGCATGAAGTGAATTCACGATGACATTATCCAGCGATCCTCGATCCGGTTGGCAGGGACATTACGGCGAATCGCCGAACTATGCCCCAAGGCCGCGGCACAATTGGTTTGCGATGCTCAGTCTGTGGGTCGTGATTTTCCTGCTGATCGCGACATGGTGGCGGCGGGAGGCCCCGCGACCGCTGTTCGATCCCGGTGCTCCACCGCGAGCGGTGACGGCCCGCGGCGATCTGGCGTCCGACGAAAAGGCCACTATCGACATTTTCAAAGAGGCCTCGCCTTCCGTCGTCTACATCACCACTCGCGAGGTCGCCCGCGATATTTTCAGCATGAATCTCTTTGAAATTCCGCGCGGCACCGGTTCCGGGATCATCTTCGACACCGAAGGGCATATCGTCACCAATTTCCACGTCGTGGCCGAAGGCGAGAAATGGCTGGTGACGCTCGCCGATCATTCCGACTGGGAGGCCTCCAAGGTCGGTGAAGCGCCCGACAAGGACATCGCCGTCTTGCAGATCAACGCCCCCGCCTCTCGGCTCAAGCCCATCGCGATCGGCACGTCGTCTGACTTGCAGGTCGGACAAAAGGTATTCGCCATCGGCGATCCGTTTGGCCTCGATCAGACTCTTACCACGGGAATCGTCAGCGCACTTGGTCGCGAGATTAACTCTCTGACCGGGCGAGCGATTCATGACGTGATTCAGACCGATGCGGCCATCAATCCCGGCAACAGCGGCGGACCCTTGCTCGATAGCGCTGGTCGGCTGATCGGCGTCAACACGCAGATCGCAAGTCCATCGGGCGCCAGCGCGGGCATCGGATTTGCGATCCCGATCGATACGGTGAACCGCGTCGCGACGGATTTGATTCGGCATGGAAAAGTGCAGCGTCCAGTGCTCGGCGTTGTGACCTGGCCCGATAGCGTTACGCGACAGCTTGGCGTGAAGGGCGTGCTTCTTCGCGATGTGCCCATGGGCAGTGCGGCCGACAAGGCAGGCCTACGCGGCACGGTGATGACTCGAAGCGGTCGAATTAAACAGGTGGGCGACTTGATCCTCAAAGTTGACGATCGCCCCGTGAAGGATCAAAACAGCCTGCTGGATGCCTTGGAAAGCCATAAGATCGGCGACGAAGTTCGTGTGGGCTTCTTGCGAGACGATCAAGAGCAGTCGGTAAGCGTCCGCCTGCAAGCACCGGAATGATGAATTGCTGATGATGGACTGGGAGAAATTCGCATGAGCAACGTAAGACATGGCGAGAGGCCAATTGTGGTGGAAGAGACGGCGGGCACGAAAGCCTATTGCCAGTGCGGGCATTCACAGAAATTGCCGTATTGCGACGGCTCGCACAGTCGCGTCGGCGCGGGCGTCGGGCCCATGATTGTCGAAGTTCCCGCTCCCGGAAGGAAATCCATCTGCCAGTGCCACCAGAGTGCATCGAAGCCCTGGTGTGATGGGACGCATAAGCAGCTCCCGCGCGAGCAGCCCACATCATAGGAATACTTCCGGTTGCCGTGACGCCATCACGAGAACAGGTAGAATCTCGCCATCTTGAACAAGCTTGAAACACCGCTGGCGGCGTTGTGGTGGCTATCGTTTTGGACGGCCGGCGGGCTGTGCATCGGCAGCTTCCTGAACGCGGTCATCTTTCGCATACCGCGACAGAAGTCGCTCCGCGATCCGATCTGGTCGGCCTGCCCTCACTGCCACTATCGCCTCGCATGGTACGACAATCTTCCTCTCATCAGTTTCATTCGCCTCGGCGGGCGCTGCCGAAAGTGCGGAGTGCCGATCGCCACGAGATACATGGTGATCGAAGCGGTAATGGCGCTCGTGGTGCTGCTGCTTCTCGACACATTCTTCATCGGTGGCGTGCGCGCGGGTCTCAAAGATGGTCAATTCGGTTTGACCGATCAGCTTTCCTACGACTGGCCGATATTGCTGGCACACGTCATCTTGTTTGCCTGTCTCCTGGCGATGTCCGCGATCGATCTGGAGCATTACTGGGTGGACATCCGCTTCACGAATTTCGTCACCATCGCCGGTTTTGTGCTTCACACACTATGGACACCGCGGCACAGCATGAAGTGGATCCGACCGGGGAATGCAACCGCGACCGCGTCATTGGCGGCACTATTGGGGCTCGCGATCGTTTGGCTGATCCGCATGTCTCAGGCGCCGCTTCATCCGGCCGACGAGGCCGAGGTTCCCCAGGAATCGTTGCCGGAACCGCCCGTCGTGCGAAAGCGTCCGCCGCCGTCGCTGGCGTCTCCTTCGCGACTCGCGGGCTGGGCCGCGACTCTGTTTGTCATGATTTTGTTCATCGTGCTTGCGCTAGTGGAAGCGCGTGGAATCCCTTCGCGTCATTTCGGTCGAGCGCTTCTTCCAATCGCGTTTCTGTTTATTCTCACGGTTTCGGAAAATCTTGTGCCGCGGGCATCGGACCATGAAATCGTCGAAGCGATTGATGGAGAGCGTCACAGTGCTCGCGGAATGGTCTTGCGAGAACTTGGCCTGCTTCTGCCGGCGATCGTTCTTGGTTTGCTGGCCGGTTGGCTCGTGGTTCGGGATGGCGGACTTTCAGTGAAAGTCGGGGCGGTCTTCCATGATGAATGGCATCCGGGCGGGTTGCTCCTCTTTCGGAACTGGTCGCCATTTTATGGATTTGCGACGGCCGCCTCCGGGTACATCATCGCCGGCGCGATGGGCTGGGCGATTCGAATCGTGTTCACGTTGCTCTTCGGAAAAGAGGCGTTCGGGTTGGGTGATATTCACTTGATGGCGGCGGCGGGGTGTGTGGCCGGTTGGCCGATTGTGGCGCTCGGCTTCTTCCTGACTTGTGGGCTGGCGTTATTCGCCTGGCTGTTGTCGCTGCCGTTCAAGCGAACGCGAGCCATGCCCTTGGGACCGTGGCTGTCGCTTGGTTTCCTCATCGTTGTGATATTCTATGACCCAATCCTGCGGATGCCGACCGTGGCGCGAACAGTAACTACAGCTCGGTACATAATCGGCCTTGAGAAAATCCAGAATTACCCCTTGGATTAGCGAGGACGGCCAGTTTTCAGGAGAGGAATTCCCTTGAATCTTGCGTGGAAACGCCTGACGGTTTATCTTCGACTGACGGTCATTGTGGCCGTGGTGGGCGCGATCGGGCTCGTCCTTTTTCAGAACAGGAACTATCGGGTCAGGTTTTGGTTCTTCGGTCTGGCGGACGAGACCAAAGAGATCAATGTTGTCTGGTTGATCGTGTCCACCGCGACGATGACGCGGCTGATCTGGTCGATCCTGGCATTTTGCTCGAAGATGTGGCGCGATCTGCGAGAAGTACGGAAGCAGGAAGCCCAGCGGCGCGTCGACGAAGACTTCAAGCGGCGGGAAACGGAATTGGCTCAGCGGGAAGCGCGATTGAATCAGAACGTGATCCCGGGCACGGTCGCGTCTGTCGACGCGGAACAAATTCCGCTCTGAGTGGTGTATCGGCATTGGGGTGCCATGCCCAATGCCAAGCGCATCTTGGCGCCGGCATGTGATTCGTAGATTTGTTGGCGCTATGCTTGGCCATGCCACTCGAAAATTCGGCTGTATCGTTGAATTGGCCTTCGATGTAGATTGAAATTGTGCTGGTAGGAAGTGTGCAAGGGAAACAAGCAAGCGTGTGCGGCTAGGCCGCCAAATTGGGAGATACACATGCAACGCAATTGGTTTCGAGGTTTGATCGTACTCTCATCGCTGGCCGGATTGCTCGGCGGCTGCGCGGGAAACAAAAAGCAGGCCGACGCGATGGAAGGTCGAAATCGTGATCTGAATGCAGCGCTGGCTGGTGCCCGAGGTGATTTGCAATCGTGCGTGCGAGATCGTGACGCGCTGGCTCAACAATTAGCATCGGCGCGACAGGATGCGGACATGCTGCGCACTCAACTCGCGAACAAGCCGGAGCCGCCAACCGCTCCGCCCGGATGGACGGCCGTCCCCGGAGGCGGCATGATCGCCATCGAAGAAGACATTCTCTTCGCTCCAGGCAAAGTCACTCTGCGTGACGAGGCTCGCAAGACGCTTGACAGTGTGGTCAGCACGCTGGAAGGCGACTATCGCACGAAAGATATAATGGTCTTTGGTCACACTGACGATCGACCCATCAAGAAGAGCGGCTGGCAGGACAACTGGCAGTTGAGCACGGAGCGATCATTGGCAGTCACGCGTTACCTCAAGGAGCATGGAGTCGAGCCTGAGCGACTGGCAGCCGCCGGCTGCGGTGAATATCGCCCGCGAGTGGCCAATGATTCCGAGCCGAATCGTCTTCGCAACCGCCGCGTGGAGATTTTCGCCATCGACGCCCAGCCGCGAACAGGGCGAGGGAAGTAGTCAGACGTCTCTTTCGGATGGAATAAGAATTAGCGACTCTTCGCCACGGCCCGAGCCAATTTGCGAAATTCAGGCCGCAATTCCTGGCGAATTTGGCTCGCGAATGTAGTCGAAAGTCGATTCGCGCGGATAAGCCCAATCACGTCGGCGAGATCTTGGGCGCGTAGCGGATCGCGCAAGCCCAATTCCAGTTTCATCTGGATGAGATCAGCAAGGTCGACCGTGGGGATCCCGTCAATGACGACTGACGACGTTGGCGGATGTCGCAATTCCTCCGTGAACACAAGTTGTACGGGCACACGCTTCTTGGTGAATTCAGATCGACCTCGGTGAAATTCATATCCGGCCGACTCCAGGGTCGCCTTGAGATTGCGAGCCGGCTTCGGCAGCAAGACGTTAACATCACACGTGGTTCGAAGATGGCCGTGCAACGCGACGGAGACGCCGCCAATGACGACGGCCTCAAATTCCTCGGACCGCAGCACGCGGGTTACGTCGCGGGCGATTTTCAGAATTTCGCTATCACCTTGCAAGAGTCGAAGTGCCTCATCACGTAGGGATCGAATCACCGTAGGCTCTTCCAACAACAACTGGATTGTTACCTGCGCCCATTCTCTTGAATGATGTAGTATATCCGATTCAGGCACAAGACCGGCGCAAGGTTATACAACATGTAGACAGGCGATCGTGGATTCTCAGGTACGTGCAGATGGTTTAGGCATGAGGCGCTTGGCCGTTGCTTTTTCCGTTGCTCTTGATGTTTGCTTTATCGTTCGAATTGGCTGGAAAGGCGGCCTTTCCGTTGCCGTTTAGTGAATGGTCGTTCATTTCTCGCGGTTTCGCGCCATTCCGGTGCATGAACGGATAGACACCATGATGACCGCAGCGGCGTTCGCGAAGATGATCGACCGTGATCAGTAAGGCGCCTTTTGCCACGATCTGCCGGAGAGCCAGATCGGCCGCTGATCGGTTCCAATAACCGCATGCATCGACAATGATGCAAACTCTCTTTCCGCGAGCGAGTAGCGCCAAAGCGGCGGCCTTGATGGAAGTTTCCAAACCCGTTCCGCACAGCGTGAATTCATCGGTCGGGAGTTGGCTGAGCAGCCGGTCGGCCTTCGGGTTGAGAAGCAGATCGTCCGTGCGTTTCCGGAAAATCACCTGCTGATGGTTGTCGAACAAATCAATCGGTAATGAGAGTGTGTTATCGACCTCGACTTTGGTGCGAAGCGGAAAGAGCGTGAACCCAAGCTTGTGTTGGCCATTGGAGCCGTCCACGCAATAGATTGGAGTTCCGCTATCGGACAGCTCAAAGGGCCTGTGAGACTCGACGGACGACACAACCGGGACGTGATTTCGTCGAGCCCAGGCGACAGTAATTCGCAGTCCCCGTACGAGTTCAGCAATATTCACGACCGGACACGAACCGTCGGGAGCGCAAAAATCGCGCTGCGTGTTGACGTCGAGGAGAACGGATTCGTAACCTCGCCCGTTTTTTCTCGCTGACATAAAAGTGTTCCCACTCTGCGCCAAAACTCCCAAAGAGCGCAGTGACGTAGTGTTTAGATGAACCACGGTTCAGGAGTGGGGTGTTTGCTTCCTTCCCATCCCAACTCTCATTGAGCCTGGCACCGGGGGAGATGTGTCCCTCTTCTCACCAAGTGTAGTCGCCGTACCTTGGAAAGGCGAACCGCCTTGTGATTTTCCTTAAATTCAGAATTTATCCAAGGTTATGGCGCGCAAGGGAATTCCGATTTTCCCTGATCATGCTTCGGCGACGTTTTGTTGAGAGCTGGCATGCGGAAACAATCAGCATAGTAATTGTATGAATTGAAACAGGATCAACACTTTCCAATGGACAGAAGCAACCTATTTCTGCACATAAGAAACAACCCAATATAACAAATGATTGGGTAGTCAGAGTGTTTTTTGGTCTTATAATGAAATCTTGGCAATCTTTGGGCCGATAATTATGGAAGTTATAGGACAACTTTCGGGAAAGTACCTATTGTCAGGGGAGCAAGCTAGCGAAATCGAATGGACGGTTCTGTTCGGACGATTACCGGGCGGCCTGTTCGACATCGCAATCCTTAGAACCGCGATGAAAATTTTGCCCGGATTCGTTACACCGAAGCCATAGGTCGCAACCTGGTATTCGTGGGTCGGCACGTCCGGTATTGGACCATTCCGAAATGGAAGTCCCGATTCGCAATACTCACACGCAAGGGTGAATTGCAATTGGACGATGAATGCTCGTCCGCCGAATGCAGTATGGATCGAGGATCGTGCCGAACCGGATTGGAGCTTTCCGGAAAGCCGGCGGCACCAACGAAAAGGAGTGTCATGGATGACGCCGCGAATTCGTATCGCTGGTTGGGCGTGGATTTGCACCAGTGTCTGGATTTTGGGTTGCAATTCACATCAACCGGCACACGCGGTCAGGAATGACCGTCCGAGGAATGAAGCACTTCGCCGGGCGACGATCGCGGTGGCTCCCGCGGTGAACGTCAGCGGTTCGACGGATTTTGATCCGAACCGCTTCGCCGACTTGATGGCCAGTGAACTCGGCGAATTCGACGGCATCTCGGTGATTCCCGTGAGTCGCGTTCTTGGTGTGCTTGCGGCTCAGGGATTGGATCGAGTGGAGTCGACGGCCCATGCCGGAGAATTGGCTCGATGGCTGGGTGCGGATGCGATTCTGGTTTTTGCGGTGACACGTTATGACGCTTACGAACCTCCGAGCATCGGAATTTCCGCTCAATTGTATGGAGCGCGAAATCGCGCAGGCGGCGAGCCGCAGTCCGTGGCGATCGGACGGCGACACAGTGAAGACGGGCGTATGGCGACTGCGGAACAGGATGCAGGCAAGCAGCAATCAACGGAGCTCCTGGCCCAGACTCAACGGATGTTCGACGCTTCTCACGACGACCTCGTCGCCGAAGTGAGAAATTTCGCGGCGTCGCGAACGATGGACAACAGCCCCTACGGCTGGCGGAAGTTTATGGTGAGCCAGCGGGGATTTATTCAGTTCTGCTGCTACGAGACGATTCGCGATCTGATTGCGAATCGAAGCGCAGTCGCAGCAACGAAGTAGTGCGGTACCCAAAATGTGGCGCCGGTTCTCAACTGGTGAAACACGGGTTGAAAACCCGTGCCACAGCGGAGCGCAATGAGTAGCAAGAGGCATGGCGGTGCGTCGATGATCCGACAACTGTCGCTGGTTAAAGGAGAGGAACGATTCATCTTCCGGTACGAGCCGGGACATGAAGCGGATGTGATTGATGCATTCGCTTCCATGGCGGGAGATCGGGAAAGCAGTTTCGACTGGTTTGATGCTGCAGTACTGAGCTATCAGATGGGCCGACGATTAGAGACGGAGCTCGATCAGATCGCGAGTTGAGGAATGTTCACGGACGGTGACCCCCGTTTGAGGTCGTGAAGACTCGATCGGGAACGAGAAACTTTCACCGAACTACAAGAGCGATCATGAAAGAGAATTCAATAATTGACGAGTTCCTGAACTACCTGAAGTTCGAGCGGCACTTCTCTCCACATACGGCGAAGTGTTATGCGGCCGACCTCGCACAGTTCTGTGCGTATCTGGTCGGCGACATGGGCGCCGCGAGCGGTCGACAGAACTTCACGTTTCCCACTTCGGCCGGTGCGGCTGCATCGCGAACCGTGACGGTTGCGGGATCGAGTGCGGCCACTGTTGGTGGCGCGGCGCAATCAGGCGGGATCGCCGTCGCCGTGCTTGAGGGGCTTCAAGGCAAGCTCCGCGACGCCGACACCGAACAGATTAAGTTATTTCTGACGTTCCTGAGCACGCAGAATTATTCGAAATCAACCATCGCGCGCAAGCTGGCCACGCTGCGCAGTTTTTACAAATTCTGCCTGCGCCGCGGGCACGTCAAAACGCATCCGCTGGCGACAATTCGTACTCCGAAGCAAGAGAAACGCCTGCCGCGCTATCTTGAGATGGAACAGATCACCAAACTCCTCTCGACGCCCGAAGATCGCACGCTCCTGGGTTCGCGCGACCGAGCCATGCTCGAATTGCTCTTCTCCACCGGCGTTCGCGTCAGCGAGTTGGTTGAATTGAACTTCGCCGATCTCGATCAGGAAGCCAGCGTCATTCGCGTTCGCGGCAAGGGCAAGAAGCAGCGCACCGCGCCGGTCGGACCGACGGCGATGGCCGCGATTCAGAAATATCTCCAGCTTCGCCGCGTCGATGCACGCTCCGCGGCGTTCGATCAGCAAGCTCTCTTCGTGAACAAGCACGGTCAGCGGCTGAGCACGCGAAGCGTCCGCCGCAAGCTGGACAAGTATCTGACCGAGGCCGGCCTCGATCCTTCGATCAGCCCGCACACGCTGCGTCACAGCTTCGCGACGCACATGCTCAACAGCCACCAAGCGCCTGAAGTCGGCCTACGACGAAGCGCACCCGCGCTCGTAATCCCCTCTCCTACGACGAGGCGCGTTCGCACACTTATTCCCTCTCCCCTTGGGAGAGGTTAGGGTGAGGGCTGCACTCTTTCCGAGCCGCGACCGTGAGGAAGCGGACTGCCGTCCCCCTTACCAAGGGCTGAGGGCGCCCAATGCGGGGAAGCCCGAAGCAGGGCGTTAGTCGCATCGCACAAATTCCCCCTGTGGGGCTGACTTTCCAGTCGGTCATTCTCGGCAACCAAATCCCAACGAAACACATCAAAGAATAACCATAGGTCACGCGGATTATTTGAGCCCACTGATTTGGCATTTCGTCATCAGTTTGGATAGAATCGCGCGTCAGTATTTCACCAAGGGGGGCCACGGTTCATTTCGGAAGGAGGGGTCATGCGTCGAACGATTCTATCCGTTGTGCAGTTAGTACATTCGGAACACTTGCTCCAAAGAGGTTTGGTTTGTGCGCTTCTTTGTTTCGCAGTGACACCCACTGGCATCGCAATTGCCGATCCGCCGCAAGGCTCGATAATCGCGTGGGGGGACAACCTCTGGGGTCAAACCAATGTGCCCGCGCCCAACGCCGGTTTCATTGCTGCGGCCGCAGGCAGGTGTCATAGCCTCGGCTTAAAGGCCGACGACTCGGTCGTGGCCTGGGGGGAAAACTTCTCTGGTGAAACCATTGTTCCCGCGCCCAATAGCGGTTTCATTGCCGTGGCCGCGGGCTACGTTCATAGCCTCAGTTTAAAGTCCGACGGCTCGGTCGTCGCGTGGGGGGACAACTACCACGGTCAAATCAACGTGCCCGCGCCCAATAGCGATTTCATTGCCGTGGCCGCAGGCGGGTTTCATAGCCTCGGCTTAAGGGCCGACGGCTCGATCGTGGCGTGGGGGGAGAACGACTACGGTCAAGCCAACGTGCCCGCGCCCAATAGCGGTTTCATTGCCGTTGCCGCAGGCTTGTACCACAGTCTGGGTCTGAAGGCCGATGGCTCCATTGTGGCATGGGGTGCCGGACAGGCGAACACGACGGGATACCCGAACTACAGCCAGTCAATTGTCCCCACCCCCAACACCGGTTTCATTGCCGTGGCAGGGGGCGATTCTCATAGCATCGGTTTAAAGTCCGACGGCTCGATCGTGGCGTGGGGATGTGGGGAGGAAAAAAATTTCGGGCAATGCAACGTTCCCGCGCCCAACTCGGGTTTCATCGCCGTAGCCGCGGGCGGGGGGCACAGCCTTGGTCTTAAGGCCGACGGTTCAATCGTGGCCTGGGGATGCGGATATCCATTTGACAATGGGCAGTGCGACGTGCCATTTCCGAACACAGGCTTCGTGGGCGTCGGCGCGGGCGAGCGATACAGTCTGGGTATCAGAGCAACTGGTGCTTGCTGCGACACCAACGGCGCTGACCGAGGCTGTACCGACAACGTGACACAGGCCAATTGCACCGGCCTCGACAAGGTCTGGACCGAAAACGGCAACTGCGCTTCGACGCCCTGCGCCTGCATCCCAAATTGCCAAGGCGCGACCTGCGGCGATGACGGCTGCGGCGGAAGCTGCGGCACGTGCGATGACGGCAACGCTTGCAACGGCGTCGAGACTTGCGGTCAGAACCGCACCTGCCTCGCTGGCACCTCGCTCAATTGCGACGACAGCAATACGTGCAACGGCGTGGAAACCTGCGACCCGGAACATGGATGCCGTCCCGGAATCGCTTTGCACTGCGATGATGCAAACTTGTGCAACGGCATCGAATCGTGTGATCCGCAAAGCGGCTGCCGGCCAGGAATACCTTTGAACTGCGACGACGGTCTGTTCTGCAATGGCCTCGAGTCTTGTGATCCGCAAGTCGGATGCGTTGCAGGCGTTCCGCCGTGCGACATGAATCATGAACACTGCGACGAATCCGAGCAACGTTGTGTTCCGAATGCAATTCCTACGGTTAGTCAATGGGGGCTGATAGTCGTCGCAGTTCTTCTGCTAACCGGCGCGAAGATTGCTTTCCGTCGGGCCAAGGCATGAAACAACAAGCTCGGCCAACTTCGATCAGCAAGCCTTGTTCGTGAACAAGCACGGTCAGCGGCTGAGCACGCGAAGCGTCCGCCGCAAGCTGGACAAGTATCTGACCGAGGCCGGCCTCGATCCTTCGATCAGCCCGCACACGCTGCGTCACAGCTTCGCGACGCACATGCTCAACAGCTCGTAATCCCCTCTCCCCTCGGGAGAGGTCAGGGTGAGGGTGCGAGGCGAAGTTCGAAAAATCGACAAATCGAATCGTGGAGCGCAAGGATTCTCCTTTCGCCTCGCCGTCCATTCTTCCTTTGCATTTCATTGGAACCGAAGACTAGCAACTCACCACGTACGTGTTCTGGCGCGAAGTGGCCAAGCTGGGTGTGTTCCTGGATCGCCGCAGCGACGGCGAAACTGGATGGCAGACACTGTGGCGCGGCTGGCAAAAGCTTGATCTCATGACCATCGGCGCCATCTTGATCACAGGGGCCGTCGCGAAACGTGGGTAATGGCAAGGCGTAAACGCCTGGCCTAAGCCGCCTGCGGCGGGGAAGGTCGCTGAAGCGACCTGTGGGCGGTGTTACTCACCTTGCTTGGGCAAACAAACGATCAAGGCGTTTGCAGAAGGACGAAAACTGGATTCCCAACGCCCGGCAATAGCGCCAAAGCTGGGCCACATCCATCCGGGTCTCGCCCGTCTCGAAGCGGGACACATATTGCTGCGGAACGCCAAGTCGTTTGGCCAACTGCACTTGCATCACGCCCTTCTTGATACGAACGCTTCGTAATTCCGCCAGAAATCGTTCGTATTCGGGTGTAAAGCGAGATTTCCGCACGCCCGCAAGCTAGCACGCTTGAACGGTACACAAATTCTGTGTATTCTCTTGCCTTGCGCCTCGGCAGTGGAATCCGTGCGGAGGCCTGTCGAGACAATCATTTCATCAAATGGTGGAGGGAGGATCACATGTTGGGGCGATCAGGTGCTGTACTCGCGGTCGGGTTATCGCTAATTGCCGTCACGCCCGCAAGTGCGGTTTGGCAACAATACAATGGGCATTGGTATGATCTTACGCCAGCAGGACTGACTTGGACGCAAGCTGAACAGGCTGCCGTCGCGATGGGTGGTCACCTCGTGACGATCAACGATGCGGCTGAGAACGCCTGGCTTCTCAGTAAGTACGATATCCCCAGCGATATCATCTGGATTGGGTTGCATCAGCCGCCAGGAAGTCCCGAGCCGGGCGGCGGTTGGGTTTGGACGGACGGACAAACTCCACAGTCGATCGGCTATGTGAACTGGGCGCCGCCTCAGCCGGATAACAACCTCGGAATCGAGGACTCCGCCCAGATGTATGCGACGCAGCCAGCCGTGGAAGGCGGCACATGGAATGATCTCCCTGGCACTTTCACTGGGATGGGTCTTGTCGAACGCGAGTTCGACCCTGCTGTTCCAGCGGTCTCCCATTTGGGCCTTCTTGTTTTGACCATGTTGGGCTTGTGCGTCGGCGCGTGGACATTTTCGCGTCGATCGTGGAACGCCGCATAGAAGGTCAGTGGTGCATCAAGATGCACCCTACAGTTTCCGAAACGATTTCGTCCATTCCACTGCTTTGACCAAGCCTTCGGAGAGCGGTGTGCGGGGTTCGTAGGAGAGGAGCGTGCGGGCTTTGGTGATGTCGGCCACGTAGCGGGTCACTTCGCCGACGCGAGAAGGCTCGTAGCGCACCTGCGGCTTTTTGCCCAGCGCGAGAGCGATGATGTTCACCACGTCCACGAGCGAATTGCCCTGGCCGCAGGCGAGGTTGATCGTCTCGCGCATCACGCGACCGGACACCAGAGCATCCGCACCCAGAAGCACGCCCGCGACGGCGTCATCGACATAGGTGAAATCGAGCACCTTCTCGCGACCGAACACCACGATCGGCTGATCGCGAGCGATGCGGTCGATGAACAGCGGGATCACCCGCTCCATCCGCTCGATGTCGCAGTCGTACCGGCCATAGACGTTGCTGAACCGGAACACGAGGAACGGAAGCTCGTAGCATTGGGCGAAGGAGTAGATGAGGGCTTCGCCGGCGATCTTGCTGGCGCTGTAGGGGCTTTCGGCGACGACGAAGTCGGCTGAGGTCTCGTGGGTGATGTGGCGATGGATATCGCCGTACACTTCGCGCGAGCTGGCGAAGATGATGGGGAGCCGGTGGATGCGGCAATAGTTGAGCACGGTGAACAGGCTACTAATGTTGTCCATGGCCCGCTGGGGATCCGTGACGAGGTCGAAGACTTTGGCGTTGGCGGCGAAATGCACGACGAGGTTCAGGCCGTCGGGCTTGGGCAGCCTATCGACGCCGCAAGTCACGAGATCTGCCTGCACCGTCTCGATCTTGTCTGTCCATGAATTGCGGCGGCAATCGACGCCAATGACACGATCGCCGCGAGCCATCATGGCCAATGCCAAATTCGTGCCGATTTGTCCGCTGGAACCGGTGATGAGGACGTTCATGTCAGTCGTGAAATCGAAAGAGCCATGCACATCAAGAGGCTTAGGCGACATCCCTCTCCCTTCAAGGGCGGGGGCGGGGGTGAGGGTTGAGACATAACTAGACTTGTGCGCTGCCCCTCACCCTTCCCTCTCACCACGGTGGAGAGGGATTCTGGGCGCGCACGTTACGCAAATATGGACGAAGGTCGGTATTGCTTCCCATTACCAAAATATCGGGTTCATTCTGATTGCGTCTTGTCGTAGCCCGCTGCGGGATACTTGGCCAGGCGGTGCACGTCCTCGGCGCTCAGTGAATCGCTCAAATCGTACACCATGGCCGTGTCGCCGAATTCGATCCGGTCGCCGTCGCCGAGGAGCGTCGGCGACTGGATCTTATTTCCGTTCACCATAACGCCATTCTTGCTTTCGAAGTCGATTGCGTAATGGGACTTGCCGTCGTCGGTAAGCTTCAGCTGAAGGTGGAACCGCGAAAGTTGAGGATCGACGATTTGAATCGTACAGGTCGCATGTCGCCCGACCATGATCAAACGGTCCGCGGCAAGCAAGAACCTCTTCCCAAGTGCGGGTCCGGCGGTCACCACAAGTGTTGCCAACGCTTCATCTCCTATGTGTTGCCAAGGACTGTGACGGCCTCCAGTCTACCAAATACGATCGGTCGATTCCAGTGGACGTGAATGAAAAAGAACGCACGCTTTCCTTTCGCATGCAACCTGAACGAGCCCCGCTCATTCGGCGTATCGAAAGAAAGTGGGTACGATCAACCGCTTGTCAGCGGTCGGAACGTGCCTGGAACACAATGAAACGGCTTTCCATCGTCATTCCCGTCTACAATGAACGAGCCACGCTCGAGGAACTGCTGTCGCGCGTCATTGCCGTCGATACCGGCCTGGAACGGGAAATCGTGCTCGTCGACGACGGCAGCACCGATGGCACTTGCGACATTTACCCAAAGCTCTCTACGCGGTGGCCCGGCGAGAAGTTCGTGATTCGGCTTCAGGCGCTGAATCAGGGGAAGGGTGCGGCCGTCCGCGAAGGATTCGCCCACGCCACCGGCGACATCATTTTGATCCAGGATGCCGATTTGGAATACGATCCGCGCGACTATCCACGGTTGTTGCGGCCGATTCTCGAAGAACGGGCCGATGTGGTTTACGGATCGCGGTTCGTCGGCTCGGAGTATCACCGAGTGCACCTGTTCTGGCACATGGTGGGCAATCGAATGCTGACGCTGCTCTCCAACATGCTGACTAACGTGAACCTGACCGACATGGAGACGTGTTACAAGGCGTTTCGGCGGGAGGTCGTCCGCTCGCTTGAGCTGCGGAGCAACTCCTTCACGATCGAACCGGAGATCACGGCCAAGGTCGCCAAGGGCCGCTGGCGAATTTACGAGGTAGGAATCAGCTATGCGGGCCGCGATTACACGGAAGGAAAAAAAATCGGGCCGATCGACGGCCTGAAAGCGCTTTGGGCGATATTTCGGTTTCGGTTTCTCGATTGATCGGAAGTACTGTTGAAACCACCAAGGAATAATCCGTAGGGCGGGCTTCGCCCACCATGAAGTGCGTCACTGCAAGGCGCTACAGGACGGCGGATGGAACCCGCCCTACCAAACGGAATGTGGCACCGGCTCTCAACCAGCGAAACCACGAGTTGCAAACCCGTGCCACAAGTTTCACCACAGGCTGCTATCCAATCGCAACGGGTCGGCCGCGGTTGTCTTCACAGGCGAATTCCATCTGGTCGCTGGTGAATTTCTGGTCGCCACGAATGACGATGTCCTTGCCGGTCTCGGATTCGATGCGATTGAGCACGTCGCGTTTTTGGTTTAAGAGCTGGAAGGCCACATCGGCACTCAGCGTCATTGCAACCTTCTGCACCTGCGGATTGTGGACGCAGAGCTGGATCGTGCGCATCGCATCGAGCATGACGGATTCCGGCATTTTGACCAAGCCTGAGCCGCGGCAATGCGGGCAATCGTAATAGATATTCCGCTTGATGGATGGTCCCTGTCGCTGGCGGGTCATTTCGATCAGGCCAAAGGCGCTCATGCGAAGAATGCGGGCACGCTCCTTATGCTTTTTGAGCGCCTCGCGCAATGCCTGCTCGACCTTGCGTTTGTTGCGATCGAGCCGCATATCGATGAAGTCGCAGACGATCAAGCCACCGAGGTCGCGGAGTCGAAGCTGACGAGCAATTTCTTCGGCCGCTTCGACATTGATGCGAACGGCGGTTTCTTCGGCATCGTCAATAGTGCGAAAACGTCCGCTGTTTACGTCGATGGCGACGAGCGCTTCGGTGGAGTCGATGACCAGCGAGCCGCCGGATTTCAGCGGCACGTGGCGCATGTTGATCTTTTCGATTTCGGCCTCAATACCCGTGTGGTGGAACAGGGGTTCGCGCTCGGTGTAGACATCGACCTGCGTTCGGGTGCGAGGCATGGCGATCTGCAGAAAGTCATTCACCCGGCTGGCCGTCGCGGGATCGTCGATGACGATTCGTTTGAAATCGGCATTGTATACATCACGGATCGTGCGGATCACGAGGTCGGATTCGCGATACAGTTCGGCGGGCGCGGGCTCGCGTTTAATGCGATCGACGACGGTCCTCCAAAGGCGCATCAGGTATTGGAAATCTCGTTGCAAGTCTCGCTTGGTGCGGTCCATGCCCGCGGTGCGCAAAATGAATCCCATATTTTGCGGAAGATCGAGTTCGTTGAGGATGTCGCGCATCTTCCGGCGCGATTCCTCATCTTCAATTTTTCGCGAGACGCCGTGGCGGCTCATGCCCGGCATCATGACGAGAAAACGGCCCGGAATGGAAACATATGAGGTAAGCGTTGGTCCTTTTGTGCCCACGCCTTCCTTAATGATTTGAACGATGACTTCCTCGCCGCGGCGGAAGCACTTCTGAATCGGCGGGCGATGATGACGCGGAATTTTTCGACCCACGTCTTCGGCCGCACCCGAGTGGTTCGGAAAGTACTGCGGCTGCACATCGGAGATGTGCAGGAAGCCGTTTTTTTGCAACCCAAAATCAACGAAAGCAGCCTGAATGCTGGGCTCGACATTCGTGACGCGACCCTTGTAAATGTTTCCGACGTGCGATTGCGCGGACTCCCGTTCAATGAAAAGCTCTTCCAGGCGGCCCTCGTGCAGAACCGCGATTCGCACCTCGGAGCCTTCCGAGACGTTGATCACCATCTCGCGTACACCGGGAGTCGCCGATTCATCATCGACATCAACCTCGATCGTGGTGGATGCTGCATCCACATCCGCAAACTCGCGGTTTTCCGCGGGACGCGGTTCATCGAATTCCACGAGCTGAGGCGCGCCACGATCATCGATTGGCTCGCTGACCGATTCTTCGATCGGGAAGGCCGGAGCCAAAGGCTTATTGACAACTTCCACCTCAGTGTCGGGTCCTTCGAAAATCTCCGGTTCCTCGTCCCTCGGCAACGAACCGGGCATGCGATTCAACGGTTCGACGAATTCGACTTCAAATTGCGGCGCCGTCGCAGATTTGGCCGCCATGGCCATTTGTTCGGCACGCACTTCGGCAGCAGCGGCGCGAGCAATGTCGGCCAGGCTCATGGCCTTGGACATCGCATGCGGGCGGGGAGCGGCGGCTGGACGTCGTCCACGTCGCCCTCGATGGGTTTGACGCTTTGTTGATTTGTCGGATTCAGATTGACGATTTGCGGTCAGCGGACGCGCCGGCAACTGTGATGTGGGGCGTGGATTGAGCTGAGCCGCAGGCTGAAGCCGCGGGCGTTCCACGCTCTGCGTTTCGGGCACTGGCGCGCCTGAATTCGGCAATGGGGCGATGTCGGATGCGACGCGCGGCGCCGAGCGCCTCCCGCGGCGTCTTCTGCCTGATCCTGCGGCAATCCGAGGACCTCTTTCGCCTGGTGTTCCGGTCGATGAGGGTGGTTTCACAACTTCGGCAGAGGCAGTCGCAGCGTCACCCATCGGAGGGCTCTCGACTTGCGGCGACCCGCTTGCTCCCGGCTTTCTCCGCCCGCGCGATCCGCGGCGCCGTGAACCGCCTGATGTGGGACGCCCACCGGATGAACTGCCCGTGCTCTCCGCGCGGGCGGCATGATTATCTATTGCCATTGAACCTCCAAACGACGAATCCTGTGATTGATATTGCGTGATTCGAAACCAAGGAGTCCGACAATCTCAGAAGGTCGCGCCGAACCGGTTCCGGTCACACGCAGTACAAACTCAATGCTGTCATCCGCGGGGTAAACGCCGATCAAAAAAGGTCGAACGTTCAGGTTCGAAGCCTTTCCTCCCTTGTGATCCTCGCGAGTCACTTGAAGCTCCGCGGCGGCTGTGATTCGTTCCGCGCGGACCGCAAGGTCCTCCGGCGTATCTCCCTCGATCGAAAATCGATAGCGAACGGAATCCGGCACGAGCCGCTCTCCGTTCGAAAGTCCACGAATTTCATGAATCGTCATGCCCCTTGGCACGCAAGCTTGAAGGCGCGGCAATGCCTCGTTCGCGTCGATTGCCCGCGACAATTCAACAACGACTACCTCATCATCCGAGGCAATGCCGACGGGTCGGGGAAGTGGAATGGTCATCCGAGGGTGGGGATTGAAGCCTTGCGAATATTGAAGCGGCAACTCCGCTCGTGCAAATGCACGACGAAAGAGCCGCAGCGTATCGTGATGCGAGATGAACTTCAGGTCGCCATCGATCGCGTACGAAATCGCCCATTTCGATCGCCCGGTCGTATCTGCAATGTCACCCTGAGAAATTTGTTCCATCCGCGACCCTGACCTCGCTGCTTTTTGCAACGAGCGCCGCGATGCACGCCGAATTGACCCAACTGTTTTTCGATGACGACAACGAATTCGGAAAATGTCGCGAAATCTTGTGAACGGCGGGCGTCGTCAAGCGATCAAATCGGATCCTCCGGCAGCATTTTCCTTGTTTCGTCTCGCAGGTAATTCGTTACCTGCCTGTCCGTATCAAATGAAAGCGCCCGCCGCGCGACTCGTCGTGCCTGCGGCAGCGTGATCAGTCGAATCAATTTCTTGACTTCCGGGATATTCGCCGGAGCCATCGACAGCGATCGCAGCCCAAGTCCCACCAGAAAGATCGTGTACAACGGCTGCCCCGCCATTTCACCACATAGGCTACAGTCTATCTCGGCAGATGTACATGCCTTGGCGATGTTTCGGAGCGTTTGCAGGACCGAGGGGTGTGAGGCCGTATAAAACTGAGCGACCCGCTCATCACCCCGGTCGACTGCCAGAAGGTATTGGATCAAATCGTTGGTCCCAATGCTGACAAAATCGACCTCGCGGCAAAACTCCTCCACCTGGATGGCCGCCGCCGGGGTTTCCAGCATCATTCCAATGGGTATGTCCGTCGGGGCGTGAATTCCGACATCTTCGAGATCCTCACGGGCGTCGTGAACGGTCATTTTTGCCTGCCGGAACTCGATCAGGCTGTTAATCAGCGGAAACATCAGCCTGACTTTTCCGAATGAAGATGCCCGGAGAATGGCACGCAATTGCACTTTGAACATGTCCAGGTTTTGCAGGCTGTAACGAATCGAGCGCAATCCCAGCATGGGGTTCCGCTCTTGTTCATAATTTCGTTCTTGCGTGTATTTGTCCGCGCCGAGGTCGAAGGTCCGGATGGTGACGGGTCGACCGGCCGCCCCAAGAATGGCCTCTTTGTATGCCTCGAATTGTTCCTCCTCGGAGGGAGCGCCCTGGGGCCGCAAGAAGAGGAATTCAGTTCGATACAGGCCGATGCCGTCGCCCCCTTTTGATAATCCAACGGCCGCTTCACCTGGGAATTCAATATTGCAATTCAGTGAAATTCGCGTGCCATCAAGCGTCATCGCGGGGAGATCGCGAAGTTCATCCAATGTGTCGGTGAACCGCACAAAGGCGGCTTCGCGACGACGATAATCCTCCAGGGTCGATTCATTGGGCTGAACAATGACGAGCTGGTTCGTGCCATCGATGATCACCAGGTCGCCGCCGCTGACTCTGGAGGAGATGTCATTTAACGCAATCACGCCCGGTCGCCCCCAGGAACGCAGCAGGATCGCGGAATGCGATGTCGCAGCGCCGGAATCGAGGGCGACGCCGACCACTTTCGTGGCAGCCAGCCCCGCGGTCTGCGTCGGCGTGAGATCATGGGCAACGAGAATGGCCGGCTTCGTCAGATGCGAGAGGTCTTCGCGCGACTCGCCGAGGATATGTCGTAACAGACGGCGTTCGATATCCTGGACGTCGCGGACGCGCTCCACGAGCAAAGGATCGCTCATTTGCATGAATCGACGTTGATAATTCCGCATCACAGTGCTGGTGGCGTAGGCCGCCGCCGCGCACTGCTCACGAATCATGGTCTCGACGGAATGTCGCAGCCGCTCATCCTTGAGAACGCCGATGTGCCACTCGAATACGTCTGCGGCGTCGTGCCCCAGAGTGGTGTTTAGCCACGCGGATTGCTTGTGAAGTTCTTCGATGGAGTGTGCAATCGCGTGATCGAGCTTGTCCAGTTCCGCTGGTACGTCGTCCTTATCGACCGTGCGAAAGGGTATGCGCGTGTCCTCGCGCTCGAGAATGACGGCTTCGCCGATCGCGACGCCGGGGGCCACGGATATGCCACGCAAGATCTCCATCCGTGTTCTACATCCGTGTCAGGGTCCATTGAATCAGCCGAAAACCGTCCATGCGGTCAACGTCGATGTTGAAGCTCCTGCCGCGATCAAACCGCTGCTTTGGGTCCTTCCAGATCAAATCCCGTTTCAACCAGCGCCACCAGAGAATCAACCGCCAGCGCCGCGTCCGGACCGATCGCGGAAATTCGAAGCACGTTCCCCACCGTTGCCTCTAGCAACATCATTTGCATGGCACTCTTGCCATCGACGATATCACCTTTGCGCGTCGCGTTTTGCACCGTGATCTTTGATTGAAATTTCGACGCATGGTCCACAAATCGCATGACCGGACGCGCATGCAATCCCTCGCGGATCGCGACTGCGACTTCCCGGACCACCGTGCCGGAGTCCGAACTTCCCTCAGGAGCGCCGCGTGTCAGCACGGGCGTTTTACCCACCTGTCGCCGCCGGGAAAATCGCGGTAAACATTCATTCGCTTGGAGTCTCGTCGGCTTCCTTGATCAACTCAATGATCGCCTGTTTCGAGTCCGCCAAACGCAAGAATTTGCGGAAATTTTCGCGCTGGAGATATCGAAAGATCCGCTCCATGGCCGCGAGGTGCTCCTCGGGTGCGTTGGACGGGCTGAGCAGGAGAAAGACCGTGTAAACCGGCGCGCGGTCCAATGCCGCAAAATCCACACCCGCGCCGGAACGACCGATTGTGGCGACGATCTTCGTGATGGCATCGTGCTTGACGTGCGGCACCGCGACTCCCTTGCCGAAGCCGGTACTGCCTTGCATTTCCCGAGCGATTGCGGCCTTGGCGATTGCGTCCGCATCTTTCGCTGAAATTGCCCCGTTGTCGGCGAGAGACTGGATTAACTCCCGAATCACGCCTTTCCGCTCCACCGACTGAAGTTCGGGGACGATGGACGGCAGATGGATGAGTTCTGAGAGTTTCATTGGGGCCGCAAGGCATTCAATGGGTGAACGCGCAAGGGAATTCCATTCACTGGGCAATCGTCATCCCGTTGCGCCGTCAGCGGATGTCCCGCCCTTCCGCGTACGAACTTTTTCTTTGTGTTTTGTTAACTGTCGGCCTAGTTTTTCGATACTCGTATCAATCAACACATGCGTGTCCGCGCCGACTTCCCGCGCGATGAACGTATGGCGATGGTCGGCATGGACGATGATCTCAACAAAAAACTGCTCTTTTTCCTGTCCAAGGACGACGTCCACCTCATGGATGCGGTCATAGTGTTTTGTCAGCTTCTCCGCCTTGGCTGAAACGTATTCCTTGACCTCGGCGGGCACCTCGACATGTCGACCGACAACTCGAATCTGCATCAAAAATCTCCGCCGTTACGCCACCAGGTACTCTGTGAAATCATTCCGCTATTGTGCTGCGGGATCCCGCAAGCCCAGCCGCAGGAAAATCCGTGTTACCGACCGTCGAGCCCTTTGACCCGCGCACCGACCCAATCTTTGAACGATTATCGCCCGAAATCGACCAGCCGGTGAAATCTAGAGAAAGCCGGGGCTATCGTCAACGGGAACGAAGAGATTGGCGGCGGTCATTTTTCCCTGTTGACCGAGCCGGTGGTAGAATTTTCCCATGGTTCTTGAGGTTTATACGTCGGCCAAGGCGGCGCCGGCCTGGCGTTCGTGGCTTGCCAGCGCGGTTTTATTGCTCGGCGTTTCCGCATTGGCGCAAAGCTCCGTCTCTCACTCCGGCGTACTGCTCCACGAACGGATCACGCCTGCCGACTGGGAAGTTGGTTTTCGGTATCCTATCGCGTTTGTTCCTGTTGGAATTGAGCCGAAATCCTTATCTGAGCACGAAAGTGTGTTGGCCTATAGGCTCAATGAGGGAAAAGGAACGGCACAAATCGCAGTACACCGGTTTGAAGTGGTTCCCGGGACTGATCCCGAGGTTGTTTGTAGGCACATCCTGGAACGGCAATCCACAGCCCCGCGCCGGTTCTTGCGATTGATGTCCGGTCGAGTCCCGACCCTCACGCGCGACCGGCTCGGCCCAATTGATGCTCTTGAAGTCACGGACTGGGAAGCCGGAATTGCGGTACGAGCCACGATTGTCTCTCAAGGACTTGCGTACGCGATTACACTAACCGTCGATCCACCACGCCAGGACGCGCGGCTTTACATGTTGTTTGATCTGACGTGCCAATCATTTGAATACAACGCGGTAACCGTAACGATGCCACGGGAATAGTCGACTGTCTCCAATCGACAACTTGAAATCTGAGATTTAAGATTTCAAATCGACAATGGAACATGTCCAATCAACAATGAGATTCTTCGCTGCGCTCAGAATGACGGACGCGGCGATTGCAAATCGGCAATTGGAAATTGGCAATTTTCAAAACGCCGCCACACCCGTGATTTCTCGACCGACAACGAGTTGATGAATCGTCTCTGTTCCCTCGTATGTAATCACGCTTTCAAGATTGAGCATGTGGCGAACGGGACAGCATTCCACGCTGATGCCGCCGGCGCCGAGGATATCGCGGGCCTCACGAGCGATGTCCAAGCCAAGCCGCACGTTGTTCCACTTCGCAAGTGAGACCTGGGTATGGTGCATCTCGCCTTGATCCTTGAGTCGGCCAAGCTGCAGGGCGAGAAGTTGACCCGTCGTAATTCGCCGGACCATGTCGGCCAGTCGAATCTGCATGTGCTGCTTGTTGATCAGCGGCGAGCCGAAGAGCACACGATTGCGGCAGAATTCAAGAGCTTCGCGATAACAAGCCATCGCGGCGCCTACGCCGCCCCATGCGATGCCGTAACGCGCCTGCGTAAGACATGACAAGGGCGCACCGAGTCCTTCGGCCGTGGGCAGGCGACTCGATTCCGGCAGACGGCAATTGTCGAAGAAAAGTTCGCTCGTGACCGAGGCGCGAAGCGAAAACTTGTGAGGTATATCGCGGCTCGTGAATCCCGGAGTGCCCTTCTCGAGGAGAAATCCGCGCACGCCATGCTCCGTCATCGCCCAGACCACGGCGACATCGGCGATGCTACCGCTAGTGATCCACATTTTCGCTCCGTTGAGAACCCAGTCACTGCCTTTTTTCTCAGCGCGAGTTTTCATTGTTCCCGGATCACTGCCCCCGTCCGGCTCCGTCAGTCCGAAGCAACCGATTTTCCTGGCTCGCGCCATTTCCGGAAGCCAACGCTTTTTTTGCTCGTCTGAACCGTAGGTGTGAATCGGATACATTACCAAGCCGCTCTGAACGGAAGCGAAGCTTCGCACGCCGCTATCGCCGCGCTCGAGTTCCTGCATGATGAGCCCGTACGCGACGTTGTTCAGTCCAGCGCAGCCGTAATCCTGCAAAGTGGGACCGAACAAACCGAGTTCGGCCATTTCGGGAATGAGTTCGGTCGGAAATCGCTCATGCTCAAAGCATTCTGCAATGATGGGAAGGACGCGATCGTCAACAAATCGAGCGACCGTGTCGCGCACCTGGCGTTCATCATTGCTGAGCAGCGAATCGATATGATAGAAATCCGGCGTCTTGCTATCGGGCATGGATTTAACTCCAGAATGACTTCAAAGTTTTTCCGAGCACTCTTGATTCGATTGGGTCCCAATACTTCGTTGTCTCCATCTTAACGCGAATGCTTTTATCGAGCATAACGAGCGAACATGACTGCCGTCAAAAGTCGGCTCCAATTTCATTTTCAAATTGAGAATGGCAGCCGGTGAATTGACGCATTTCGCCAAGAAAAGTTGATTGCAACGAGATGGAAAATTCGATTAGGATGATGTCACGGCGGAAGCGGCTTGTTATCGACCCGATCTTGCAGCACGAAGCTTCAGGTTGATCGAGCAACGATTTGCGATACGTGCCACGATCAGGCGGAGGAGGGCGTATGTGGCGCATTGCGAACAACCCGCAGTCAAAGACTGCGGCCCATCATTCAAGGTGCATTTCCGTTTCAATTGCACCAACGAGCTTCATCCGGAGAAGATCTTGCCTCCTGGCCTTCGTTATCGCTGCTGTGAGTCTTTCTCCGCCAGGTGGAAACTCCGCGTTGGCCCGCGCGTCGATTGAATCGATTCAACAAGTCAGACTCGAATCGCTCGACCGCGCATCGCTACTTGCGGAAGACGAAGCCCGGGAGCAGGCCGGACTTCCCCTGCGATTTGCCGTTGCGACCACCGTTTCGCTTCGCCCGCAAACCGATGGGACCTGGGAGAGCGTCGGCGATGGAATGATGCTTTGGCGACTCCGAATTTCATCCACGGGGGCAAATTCCATCAACCTCGGATTCTCTCATTTTAAATTGCCCAAAGGCGCTCAGCTCGTGATCTCCCCGGCAACTGGAGGTCGGAAAATCGGTCCGTTCACGGAGGCAGGCAACAATCCTCGCGGACAGTTCTGGACGCCGATCGTCGACGGCGACGATGTGGTCGTCGAAGTCACCGTTTCCGAATCCGCCCGTTCGGCATTGGATTTGGAAATCAGTTCCATCAATGTTGCCTATCGCGATTTTGGAACGCCGACACGAACAACGCTTTCCGGCGCGTGCAACGTCGACGTGGCGTGCCCGGAGGCGGATCCATGGCGCGACCAGGTCAATTCCGTGGGACTCTTTTCCGTCAATGGCACGCTGATCTGTACCGGGTCTATGTTGAACAACTCGGCCAATGATTTGCGGCCGTTGTTCCTGACGGCAAATCACTGTGGCATTAACGAGGGGAATGCCGCCACCGTCGTTGTGTATTGGAATTATGAGAATTCCACCTGTCGGACCCCGGGCAGTCCGGCGAGCGGCGGCTCCGGCGACGGCAGCCTCAGCATGTTCCAAAGCGGCGCAACGTTCCGTGCGGGGAGCGCGAATTCGGATTTTACGCTCGTCGAGTTGGACTCCCCGCCCAATCCGGCCTGGGATGTATTTTACGCGGGCTGGGACTACGCAAATCAGACGACGGCGTCTGCGGCGGGGATCCACCATCCGGCCGCCGCAGAGAAGCGCATCAGCCTCGACGACGATCCGACGCAAATCACGTCCTACATTGACACTGTAGTGCCAGGTGATGGCACTCATCTGCGCGTCTTGAGCTGGAGCCTCGGCACGACCGAACCGGGTTCATCCGGTTCACCGCTGTTCAATCAGGATCACCGCGTCGTGGCCCAATTGCACGGGGGATTCACCGCTTGCGGGAACACAGACTCCATCTGGTATGGGCGCCTTGCCATCTCCTGGAACGGCGAGGGAACGCCCGGCACACGCCTGAGTGACTGGCTCGATCCATTGGCGATTGGAGCGACTTCGCTCGACCAACTTTCGTCCGGCGGAATGACCGTAACGCCAAGCGGCGACGTGACACATATCGGCCCGGTCGGCGGGCCATTCACGTTCGATTCTCTTGATTACCATCTGACCAACGCCACGGCGAATCCGCTTCATTACCAAGTTTCGCCGACAGTCGGTTATGGCTTGCTCCTCAATGGAAGCGGCTCCAGCGTGTCGGGAACTCTTTCTCCGGGGGGAACCGATGTCATTACAGTGTCGATCGGTCCGGACGTTGACAGCCTGCCCGCGGGAGTTTACGTTGATCAAGTCAAGTTCAGCGATCTCACCAACTCCCGCACACGCACTCGAACACATACCACTGAAATCGGTCAGACGCTTTTTTCAGTGTCGCCTTCGACTGAACTTGATTCCGGCGGACCGGCCGGCGGCCCCTTCCCGGATTCCGCGCTTTACATGATCACCAACCAGCGTCCTTCGCCGGTTGACGTGACGGTGTCGGGCAATGCCTCTTGGATTTCACTGAACGGAACGCCCGGCCCCTTGACCATCAGTTTGAATGGAAACGGCGATTCACAGTCGGTCGTCGTTGGATTCTCCTCAGGCGCAAACAATCTCGGCGTCGGACAGCATTCCGGCATGGTGACGTTTACAAATGCCTTCGGCGGCGCGGGTGACGCCAGTCGTGCCGTCTTGCTTGATGTGGGTCGGATCGTCCACACTTCGACGGACACGCCGATTCCCATCAATGACTTTGCAATCATCACCAGCACGATCACCGTTCCCGAGGCCAAATGCATCGGCGACCTCGATGTGGACATGAACATCACCCACACCTACATCGGTGACCTTCTCATCGATTTGGAATCCCCCACGGGAACGATCGTTCGGCTTCATAACGGGACCGGCGGAACAACCGACAACATTTACGCGACTTACGACGATTCGACGTTTCCCCCTGATGGGCCCGGCGCGCTCGCGGACTTTATTGGAGAATCCAGCGCCGGCGTGTGGAAGCTCACGGTCATGGACACCGGCTTTCCCGACAGCGGCACGCTCAACCACTGGGGACTTCGCATCGCCCCCGCCGCCGGCATGTGCCCGGTGAGCCAACTCATTTATAGTTTTCCGCTCGATTCGGATCCCGGATGGATGCGGCAGGGCATGTGGCAATACGGCATTCCTTCGGGTGGCGGTTCACACAATCATGATCCCTTGCAAGGCTACACGGGCGCGCATGTTTTCGGGTACAACCTCAATGGCGACTACCCAAACAATCTCGCGGCGCCGCTATACCTGACCTCGAACGCGATCGATTGTTCGTCCATCGCGCAGACACGACTTCTCTTTCGACGCTGGCTGGGCGTCGATTCTTTGTCCTTCGATCATGCAAGCATCGACGTATCCACCAACGGCACAAATTGGACCAATGTGTGGTCCAATGGTGATACGATTGTGGATTCGAACTGGCTCTTGCAGACCTACAATATTTCCGCGGTCGCCGACGGACATGCGACCGTTTTCATTCGCTGGGGGATGGGGCCCACGAATGTCTCAAACACCTTTCCCGGCTGGAACATTGATGACGTGCAAATCTGGGGCGTTCCCCGTCCGACAACGTGTATGCCGTCGACGCCGCTCGGCGCGTGCTGCATCGCCGAGTCCGCGATCAATGAATCCACCGGCATGGCGGCCAACCGTTATATCTCATTCATTCCCGGAAATCCCGGTCGCAACACAGCGCTACGCGTGAAACTGATTTCGCTGCATCACCCTGATCCGCCGAATCCGCTTCCGAACATTCCGCCGGATTTTTCCTCATTCGAAGGCGAGTATCGCTGGGTCGGACCGCCAAGCACCTATCAGGATAGCGCGGTGAACAACACGCACTTCATCGGGGCACCATTGCAATGTTCACCATTTTTTGCGGATTGGGGATCCATGGGGCAAATCTACGTTTTCGGCGCGGAGGTGGTGCCGGATTCAATCTATGAAGTTCAGGCTGTTGTGGAGGTCTGTGGGACGGTTGATGAGTCTCTCTATTCAAGCGACTTGTCCATGAGCACAGGCCGCTGGGGTGATGTCATTGCTCCGTTTCAAGTTCCTGATCCGGCACTCTTGAGTCAGCCGAATGTCAGCGATATCACCGCCATCGTGGACAAATTCAAGGACCGTCCTGCCGCATTGGTCAAGCCGCGCGCACAATTGCAGGGGAATTCCGTCAATCCTGCCAACGCGCTTTCAATCTCTGACGTGGCGTTGAGTGTCGATGCATTCAAGGGACTTGTTTACCCATTCAGCGGACCTTCGACCTGTGGGAATTGAGCCATTGAACGTCATCCGGTTGCGAATCTTTGGTAGTGCCACGTCTTCAACGGTGAAAGCGATCTAAATCCCGCGTTTGGAGCGTTCAGGAGTGACCGGTACGGATCGCGAAGCGTCGTCCAGTTTCTTGATTTCGGATTGGATCTTGGCCAGCGCTTCGGGGTCATCCCAGAATTCAGGTGAGTACAACTTTTCAAGAGATTGCAAGGCGGCCTTCACGGCGTCAGATTGTTTTTCACCCAAGTTTCGCTGATTGGAGAGCTCAAGAGCCCTGACCAATTGATCTTCGGCCTGAATATAGTTCGCTTCCTTGTCCGAGGCAGTCACTGAACGGTCGATCAGCATCTTGCCGAAGGCAACGTAAGCTGGAATCGCCCATTCCGCCCGATCGTTCCGGACAAAGCTGGCGATCGCATTCGAGAACTGCGGCTCGGCCTCGTCGTATTGACGTTGCTCACACTTGGACATGCCGAGGCGTTCCTGAACTTTCGCCAGCTCAAGTTCCTGAAGCTCAAAGCCTTTCTGGATTCCCGCACGGCGCCACTGATCCTCGTGTTCAACCCAGACCCTTGTATAAACGGTGATCGCGATGAGTCCAACGACAAGCATCGCAAAGAAGCGGTGCCTCACGAGGAATTTTCGAGTTTGATAGATCAGACTAGGTCGCCGAGCAAGAAGTGGGCGGTCGGTCAAATATCGTTCCACATCTTCTGCCATCGCCGCGGCACTCTGGTAACGACGCTGCGGATCCTTTTCCAAAGCCTTCGTGCAAAGGTTGTCGAGATCGCCTCGGAGCGAACGATCCATCGTTGATGGCCGGTGCGGCGGCACCTCGCAAATCACACGAATCGCCTCCGGCAATGCGCCCCGCCGAACGACATAAGGCTGTTGCCCCGTGAGGAGCTCGTACAGGATGACCCCCAACGAATATACGTCGCTGCGAACGTCAATTTCTTCGGGCTTGCCGCGCGCCTCTTCTGGGCTCATGTAGGGCAGCGTCCCCATGATGCGAACAACCTCCGTGCCGGCCGTCATCCCGACGTCCGGGTCCGTGATTCGGGCCAATCCAAAATCCAGGATCTTGGGATTTCCTTCGATGTCGACAAGGATGTTGGATGGCTTCAGATCGCGATGAATGACGCCGCGAAGATGAGCATAGTGAATCGCCTCTGCGATTTTATGGAACAATTCCAGCCGCCGCCGTCGTGCCACTTGGTGATTCCGCACGTAATCAGTCAGCGGCTCACCATGCACCAACTCCATGGCGAAGAACGGTTCGCCTTCTGTGGTTCTGCCTCCCTCGTATACGGCCGCGATGTTTGGGTGCTTCAATCTCCCAAGCGTTTGCGCTTCCCGTTCAAAGAGTCGGATGCGATATTCGTCCGAACGGGGGCCCCCTCGAACGACCTTGATTGCGACCATTCGTTTGGGTGAGCGCTGTTCTGCCTCATACACGGTTCCCATGCCCCCTTCGCCGAGAATCCGGTGAACGACATAAGTGCCGATCGTTTGCGGCAGGTCTCGAGAAGGAGGCATCGACGCGGCGGCTACCGTGGATATGCTGGCGTGGAATTCCAAGGCTCGTTCCCTGCACGCTGGGCACGCCTCAACATGGGCAAGGGTTTCAGGGCACTCCCGATCGAGCCCACTCCAGAGCTTCGCTTCTGAGAGTCCACAGGGTTCCAGTACTTGGGTTTCAGTTTCCGAAGGACTCATAAAAACAGACCGGCTCGCACTGATGCTGGGACCATGGCCATCGCACCTATCGACCCCGAACGGCAAGACCAAACAGTTTCTGGCTTGGACCTGGCCAGACTTTTCGCATGAACCTGCAAATTCTATGCCGATCTTTGGCAAGTCATCATTTTTTGAAAAATTTTCCATTTTTCACCCGCCGAATGTCATTTGAATGTGTTGTATGGGATGGAGGCCGTCGGGCTGGCCGATTCATGCCTTTTGTCGCGCAAGGAAGGGCGGGCTTCCGAGGCGTTTGGCATGAATCGACCAACCCGATGGTACAAAATTTGACATTCGCTCGTCAAGGCGATAGAAGGAAGGTTTCGGCGTTTTACGTCGCCGCACCTTTGGGTACATTCAAAAGGGGACGATGATTCGAGGGAATCTCGTGCCGAATGGTGTTGGAGGAAATGATCATGCAATTGGAAGCTTGTAAATCTACGAAGCGTTTGCGGAAATGGACCGGCTTTACGCTCATCGAGCTGCTGGTGGTCATCGCGATTATCGCGCTGCTCATCGCGATCCTTCTGCCGTCGCTCGAAGCGGCAAGACGGACGGCCAAACAAAACGCATGCTTGTCGCACATCAAGAACATCGGGACGAGCAGCCGGGTGTATGAGGCTGACGATACCAGTGGCTACGGCATTCCTGTCCACCCGCTCCAGTTCGTGCAGGATGCCAGCGCACCGACTTTTATTGGCGCATACGAATGGGGCGGCAAGGCGGGTATTGGCGGCAAATTGGACGAGCCCGCAAATCTCTATGATAGTAATTTCGGAACCAAGCGAGGATTCGGGCCTTCCACCCGGCCGCTGAACAACATCATGTATAAGGGTGGATTTACGAACCATTCGCCAACGGCCCTTCCCCTCGTTGGCGGCGATGGGAACCGCGAAGGTCAGCTCGCTGATACCAAGCTGATGCTTGAGATTTTCACTTGCCCGGCGGACAATGGACCGCCGCGCGGAGCCCACTGTCCGAACTGGATTCGGCACACAGAGCGTTCTTCCTATGACCATTTCGGGAATAGTTTCGTTGCCAACGTGTTCATGATCGCTGCGGGCGGCGGCGGCGGACCCATGTATAGCAATTCACCTTATATGAGGCCAATCACGCGCGTCCCCTCCCCGGCGCGTACTCTTTACTATGAGGAAAATATCGGACGCTGGGCCTGGTCCTGCAAGAATGAACTGAAGGCGTGCGAAGGTATTGTTGGCGGTGCCGGTGTTGATCCGGGCCCCACCAAGGCGATCCGAGGTTGGCATGGCAAGGATTGGACTTTCGATCGTGTGTTTGTCGATTCACATGCCGAACAGCAGAAGATCTGGCTCGAAGGCACTGAGGACAACAATGGTTATGCCAACCATTATCGTAACGAGCGATTGGACTCATATCCCGGACTGGGGGAGGGTGATGAAGGCAGTTTCGATTCCGATATGTGCATTATCGTGCGTGGAACTGGCTGGCAAAAAGACACGATGCCGGCGCCGTTGTTGGACACCCATCTGAATTCTCCTGGTGGCGGTCGGCCGTCCTATGAAGGCTGCGTCGTCAACGGCGGCTGATGATCTGAAAATAGTCTGGAAGTTACCCGCCGGGCTCAACTCATGAGTCCGGCGGCTTTTTTTATGCTGAAACACGCGAACCTGATTCGAATCGTTCGTTTGGGAAGGCTCTTTACAGCAAATCAGCATACGTTCCGAATGCAGTGGTCCCAATTTGAATTGCGATTTGAGCTTTGGCAATTGAAGCGTGCCGAGGCCTATAATTTGCCGATGCGTTATGAGTCCGGATCGGTTGTTGAATCGGTTTGTTTCGACCTGGTTTAGCGACAAGAGCCTATGAAATCACGATTCGTCGCATTTCTGGTTCCCTGCTCGGCCATTCTCATAATGACGGCCGCATCGCCTGTGATTGCGCAAGTTGAATCGTCGGTTGACGAAGGCACCGGTCGGGCGTTGCCGGCGACCGACGCCTATGGCAACGCCCAGGCCACAAATCCCGAGCGCCGCTCGCTGGGTATCTATCAGAACAACGTTGATAAATCCTATTTGTACAGCTACCCGCTTGCGGGCTTCCGCTCCTCAAGTCGTGGGAGTTACATGCCGTTTTCGCTTACAGGAGACCTTCTTTCTCTTCCCCAGTGGATGAGCCCGCAGCCAATGCAACCGATTCCCAGAGACCGAATCGTGACGCCGCCCGCGCGACGCGAGGCATTCAACCGATACGGTGGATTCGGGCAGCGAATCATATCAAAATCGCAGAGCCCGGTTTTTGATGCCCTTGGCCGTCGTCACAGTCTCATTTCCGCGACCTCGTTAAACTCTCCCTTGGAGCGCGCTCGTTTGAATGGCGGATCATCGTTTTCATCAGGCGGAGGGACGGCAGGCCGCGTTTCGCAAACTCCCTTTGTGCCGACCGATAATACTGAGATTCAAACTGCGGCTGAAGAATTAACTGTTACGCTGGAACAAAAGCTTACCGACATCGCGAGACTTTCGCATGATCGCGCCGTCGCTGAAGGCTGGGCGGCGTTCAGGGACGGCATGTACCGTCGGGCGGCTCGTGAGTTTCAGACGGCCTATTCGATGAATTCGGGCGACCTGGAATCGCACGTCGGAGAAGTGTTTAGCTACGTGGCACTCGACGCGACGCACAGCGGAGTAGCCGCGCTGAGAGATTTGACCCGCGCGGTGGCGAATCCGTTCACGGCGAAGCAGGACTTGGCCGAGCACTTTGGCCGACCGGAATTCGCAAGGCAACTTCGCACGAGCGCAATATCACGGGTCAATGCCCGAAGCACGCCGGCAGACGTTGTGGCTCTCTATACTTTCGTGCTTTGGTATTTCGGACATGCGGACGATGCGATTCAAAGTGCGAAGGCGGTGGCGAAGGCCCAGCCTGCCTTTCAACAGTGGCCTGCACAAATGGAAGCCGTCCGCGCAGACCCTGCCCTATCGCCGCCTTTTGGAACACCTTAGGCCCTCTTGTCTTCAACTGGGTCATTTTCGCGGGAATTCGCCGCACTGGTCCGACTGGTTAGTCCGACCGATAAACGATAGCCAAAGGAGTCGCGCCGAATTGGCGGTACAATGGTTCCATCGTGGCCGCGATGATGGAGATCGATGAATCTCCATGCGTCTGATGGACTGGGGTGAGTCGGCTCTTAGCAAGAGGATACGAGCAACGGATGGCAAACCCCCGCACGCCGATGACTTCGCCTCCCAAAGTGCCCGAGACGCTCCCTGCGCTGGCGGTGCAACTTCGCTATCCGATTGTGATGATTGCCCATGCGGCGATATTTGCGCTCGCTCTCCTTTCTGCCTTCCTTCTCGCCTACAACTTCCGTGTCACGATTGGACGACAAACTGGGCCGCTCGTTTGGTTCACTGAACTCTACCTGCCCATGCTCGCGCTGTGTGTGCCGATCAAGCTTCTCGTCTTCATGTGGGCGGGGCAGTATCGGCGATCGTGGCGATACGTAGGGCTTCGGGATCTGTTCGGTGTGAACAGCGCCGCGTTGATCGGGACGTTTTTCTTCCTAACCAGCTATTTTGTCTTGGAAAATGCATGGTGGTCGTTCTATCAACGTACGTTGATTGACCGCTTGCCTGACGATCAAGTTCTACGACAGTCATCGGTGTTCGCCCTCGACTGGGCTGCGACGGTGGTTCTAGTGTCCGCGGCGCGAGTGCTGGTTCGTTTTTACTACGAGGACATCCAGCCCCAGCGTGTGGGCTCGCAGCGACGAGTACTGATTTGCGGCGCCGGCGACGCGGGGGAGGCCATCCTTCGTGAGATGCTCCGCATGCGTCGCGAAGGGTATATTTGCCTCGGTCTATTGGACGATGATGTTCCAGAATTGGGCGGCCGAATTCACGATGTGGAGATCATCGGGCGAACCGGCGATATTCGCGCGATTTGCGGACGGCTGGGCGTTCAGGAGGTGTTGTGGGCGCTTCCCAATGCGCCGCCACGCGTGCTCCGCGGACTGGTCGAACAATGCGCGGACCTTGGCATCACATTTCGCACGGTGCCCGCCATTCCTGATGTGATTCAAGGCCGGGTCGAAGTCAGCCGCATCCGCAAAGTGGACATCGAAGACCTTCTTGGACGTGAACCGGTGCAGCTCGATACAGAGATGATTGGAAGGCAACTTCGCGGTCGGAGGGTGCTTGTCACGGGGGCGGGTGGGAGCATCGGATCGGAAATGTGCCGTCAGATCGCGGCATTCTCGCCCGCGCGACTTGTCCTCGTCGAGCAGGCGGAAAACTCCTTATTTGAAATCGACCGCGAGCTGCGAAGAAGTTTCCCGAAGGTCGATATCGTTCCGTTGGTGGCCGACATCACCGATCGCGCCCGCATCGAGTCCATTTTTCAGACGCATCGCCCATCCGGCGTCTTTCACGCCGCGGCCCATAAGCACGTGCCGATGATGGAGTGCAACCCAAGCGAGGCCATCAAGAACAACATCGGCGGTACGATCATTGTGGCGAATGCGTGTCGCCTTGTTGGCACTGAAAAAATGGTCATGATCAGCACGGACAAAGCCATCAATCCGTCCAGCATCATGGGCTGCACGAAGCGCGTCGCGGAATTGTACGTGCAAGGACTGAATGCTCTCGATGGCACGCAGTTTGTCACCGTGCGATTCGGAAATGTGCTGGGAAGCAGCGGCAGTGTCGTGCCGATCTTCAAGCAACAGATCGCTGCCGGCGGACCTGTGACCGTAACCCATCCGGAAATGACTCGCTATTTCATGACCATACCAGAGGCGGCCCAGCTCGTCCTTCAGGCCGGAACGATGGGGAAGGGCGGCGAGATTTACATTCTGCACATGGGCGAACCGGTCCGCATTCTCGATCTCGCGCGGGACATGATCACGCTCAGCGGACTCCGTCCGGGCATTGACATTGAAATCACCTTTTCGGGCATCCGCCCCGGCGAGAAGCTGTTCGAAGAGCTTTCCAGCGATGCCGAGGACGTCGGCGACACCGCCCATCCGAAGATCGGCATCTGGAAGCACCGTGACGGAGATTGGAATCAAATCCAGCAAGGCGTCGAAGGGCTCAGATCCATTGCTGACAAAGCCGCTGAATCTGAATTACGAGCGGAACTGAAGCGCCTCGTGCCCGAATACGCGCCGGAATGTGAGGCCGTCGTGGTCGAGCCATCCGCCCGATCTGCACCGATTGCCTTTCCAACACCAGCCATTCCCGTTCATCCGCAATAGATCGAACAGCGATCCGTTATGCGGGCCTGGCAGTGCTAATTCGTGACCCTCCATGTCCCGAAGCCGCGGCTTGGTGACCTTCACCTTCTTGTCCGCCACAGAGCTGCGCGGCGCGAGTGACGGACGAAGAACACCAACTCGATTCAACCGTTTTCATTCGCCCTGCGACCATCGTCCACTCTGCGAAAGAAAAGGACAAAGCAGATCGTGGCGCCGGCGATCCATGCCACGGCCAGGTGCGCCGCGGCTCGGACGGCCGGATCACAGAACGCGCCGACCACGACGATGAATTCGCCGGCCACGAAGAACAACGGAACGAGTGAATAACCTGGGACTCGAACCGGCAGATCAAGCGCTCTCCGCTTTCGGCGCAATACCAACAGCGAAAGGCCGGTGAACATGAAAAACACGCCGTCGATCAACACGGCGCCGTTGAGAATCCTGTTCACTCGGTTTTCCCCAGCGGCCAGCAAAAGACCAATCGGAACCACCGCGAGCAGCACGATCGCCGGAATCGGCGTCGAACACTTGGCGCTTACGCGGGCGAAAAGCTTGAAAAAACGACCGTCCACGGCCATCCCGTAGATCAGCCGTGGGCCCGTCAATAGTTGGGTGTTCAGAACACCGAATGCGGACACGGCAACCGCACCGGCCACCAATCGTCTGCCAATCGAAGGCCAGAAAACGGCCACTGCGTCAGCCGCCAGAGTCTCACTTTCGCTCACCTGATGGACATCGAGGAGTGTCAAGTACGCCCAGTTTGCAAGAAGATAGACGAGGATCACGATCAGAACACCGGCCACGATGGCAAGGGGAACATCTCGCTTGGGCTTGCGCACCTCTCCAGCGATCCACAGTGCCTGCTGCCAGCCTCCGTAGGAAAAGAGAACCGGAACCAGAGCGGCCGAGATGCCGGCCAACGGTCCCAGATGCGATGCGGCGGTCACCACAGGTTGAGCCGAAACCGGGGCGACATCCCCGTCGAAAAATGCGGCAAGGATTGAAATCGCTATCAACGTCGCGACTTTGGCGAAGACGGTGACATTTTGAATGCGAGATCCCCATCGTACTCCAATGCAGTTCGCGACCGTTAGACCAATGATCAGGCCTGCCGCCATCGTCGTTTGAGCGGCGGGCCCCAACGGATGCGACCAAACGGAGACGCCTACGTTTTGTGCACAAACGACCCCGATAATGGCGATGCTTCCCGCCTGCACGGCCGTCGCGTTGCAGAACACGAACAGAAATCCAGCGAGCGGCCCGAATGCGTCGCGAAGGATGACGTATTGAGCGCCTGTTCTTGGATAAAGGCGTCCAAGCTCCGCAAAGGTCAAAGCCCCCAGAAGGGCAATCACTCCGCCAATCACCCACGTTAGCAACGCCATGTTGGCGGAACCGGAAAGCTCGGCCACGCGACTCGGTGTGAAGAAAATGCCGACGCCGATGATTGCGCCGATGACGATGCAGGTCGCATCAAGCGGGCCGAGAGCTCGAATCAATTTGCTTGTATGAGACTGATGCGGGTCGGACATGATTGTGGGATTTGCGTTCCGCCCGACGCTCACGGATACACATTCCCCACACTCAAGATCCGCCGCTTGTTCCTGACTTGAGACAGTTCCATAGGAATCGACCAGCCAACTCTGGCCTTGCTCGCGACAGCCTTGGAAATTGAGATCATGAGATCACCGACTCCTTTGAGCAAGCCGTCGAACACGACCTTTCCCTGTTCAACGCATTTCGCCGTCCGCCTGATCCGCCGCAAACGCGTCGAACGGTCAAAATAGGTCCTCATTCATACTGCACATCTCCCATCCACGACGAATTTGCACAGGCTTTTACGCACCATCGGCTTTATTTTTTCTTGAATAGTGCCGCCTCATCTGAGCCTTTCGTGACATTTCCCGCGGTGTAGGAATGGGCCCCGACTCCGGCGAGCTTCCCTCCATCGACGATCAAATACTCATTGCGAATCGGCCGCTTGGTAATCCAACATTCAAGGATCTCGCGCACGCCGGCAGCGTAGCGGGCCTGCGCCGACAGCGATGTGCCCGACACGTGCGGCGTCATCCCATGGTGCGGCATCGTTCGCCAGGGGTGGTCCTTCGGCGGTGGCTGCGGAAACCACACGTCACCCGCGTAGCCCGCGAGTTGTCCGCTCTCCAGGGCGCGAACAATCGCGTCCCGGTCGCAGATTTTTCCGCGAGCCGTGTTCACGATGTAGGCGCCGCGCTTCATCTTGCTCAAGAGAACATCATTGAACATATGATCCGTTTCGGGGTGGAGCGGACAATGAATCGAAATCACGTCGCAAGAACGCGCCAGCGACTCCACGTTGGAGTGGTACGTCACGCCCAGTTCCTTTTCGACGTTTTCCGGCAAGCGATGTTTATCCGTGTAGTGCAGTTTCACGTCGAAGGGCTTCAGTCGCTTGAGGACGGCCAGACCGATCCGGCCGGCGGCCACCGTGCCCACGTTCATACCTTCCAGGTCGTAAGAGCGGGCCGCGCAATCAGCGATGTTCCAACCCTTTTTGATAACCCAGTCGTAAGACGGAATGTAATTGCGGACCAACGCCAGAATCTGCATCACCGCGTGCTCCGAAACGCTTACGCTGTTGCACCAGGTCACCTCGGCCACGGTGATCCCCCGGTTCATCGCCGCTTGCAAGTCCACGTGGTCTGATCCGATGCCTGCAGTAATCGCCAATTTGAGATTGGGGGCCTTGGCAATTCGTTCCGCCGTCAGGTAGGCGGGCCAGAACGGCTGAGAGATGACGATGTCGGCATCGGGCAGTTCCTTTTCAAATACGCAGCCCGGGCCATCCTTGTCCGCGGTTACAACGAGCTTGTGGCCGCTACTCTCAAGAAACTTTCGCAGACCGAGTTCACCGGAAACACAGCCGAGGAGCGCCCCGGGCGTGAAGTCGATTTTCTGCGGAGTCGGCAGCTTCTGGCCGTCGGGATAATGCTCCAACCTGGGAAGGTCGGCTCGTGGATAAGTTCTAGGGTAACCGGACACCGGGTCGTCATAGAGCACACAAATCACCTTCGCCATGTCGGGGTCTCCTATTTCTTCAGATTATGGAATTCGGTGAATCCAACTTCCGCTACGTCTCGCATCCCGGCGGTTGGTTACGCCCGATACAACCCATAGCCCACTCGCTTCACGCTTTTCATCTCCGCAAGAGCGTTGCCCACCGCATTGGTCAAATCTTTGGCCTTGGTCTTGTAACCCGCGGTCCTCACGGCTTGCGCAATCTCGTGAGGTCCAATCGGCCTTGCGCGCGAGCGTAGAACATTGGAAATGAATGCTTTGAGTGAGCCTGGTCTGCCGCCGCTCGATCGAACGCCTTGCGTACTTTTTCGACCCGAGGATTTTGGTGCGGCGCTTCCGCCGATTGCCTGCATGGCACTATCCAAACCTGCGATGCGCTGGCCGATCTGTTCGCGCTCCGCAAAGAGTCTGTTTCGGTAGGCCTGCATCTCCACTGCAATGCGTGCCAATGAGCCGTTGGATGCACTGCGCTGATCGATTGCGTGGGGGTTGCGAGCGGCAGCGAATCGGAGTGCCTTGATTGACATGGATTTGATTGGCTTTTGCGAGCCTACGCGATGCTTCACATTCACATGCCGAACGAGGTGGGCCTTCATTGAAAATGCCCGACCGCATCTTCCACACTTGAATATCTTCCGTGCCATGATCGTTCTCCTGAATCAAACGGACACCAACGTAGGCGTAGCTTACGACTCGTGAACGATGAGGGCAACGAATGATCCACAACATTCGTAAATTGGCTCACCGGACTAACTGTTTAAGCCTTGGGATGGCAGCGGCACCCAAAGCGATGTTCGGACCCTGTAGGGCTAGCGATCCACTTCGCCCATGACTACGTCAATGGACCCGATGATGGCTGGTACATCTGCGAGAAGGACATTGCGGCAGGTGCGGGTTGTGATCGACAAGTTGCAGAAACTCGGGCCGCGAACTTTCACGCGATACGGAATCGCCGACCCGTCACCCATGACGAAAAATCCAAGCTGGCCGCGCGGATTTTCCACTTCGACATATACTTCACCGGCCGGAAGTTTGAGGCTCGTGGCCTTCGCGGCGCGGAAATCGCCGGGTGGTAGCTGATCGAGCGCCTGACGGATGATGCGAACCGACTGCGTCATTTCCAATACGCGAACGTAATAACGGCTCCAACAATCACCCACAACGACTTCCTCGGGAATCTCGCGCGTGCCGCCGGGCTCGCCGATCGGCACATCGAAGTCATATTTTTCGTACCCGTCGTAGGGAAGCACCATTCGAAGATCCCAACGAATGCCGCTGGCACGAAGCGGCGGTCCGGTGAGACCCCAGCGAATCGCTTCGTCGATTGAGATCACACCAACATTTGTGGTGCGCTTCACGAAGATGTGATTGAAGCTCAGAAGATTGTTGTAGTCCGCGATTTTCGTCTCGAAGTAGTCAAGAAACTCTCGGCAGCGATCGATCCATCCTTCCGGCAAATCATCATGCGCGCCGCCGGTCGTCAAATAGCTGTACGTCAGTCTTGCTCCGCAAGCCGCCTCGAATAAGTCGAGAATCATCTCCCGCTCGCGGAAGCAATAGAGGAATGGCGTAAACGCACCCATGTCCAGGCCATACGTGCCCAGCGAAACAAGATGCGACGCGATTCGATTCAGCTCAGAGAAAATCACGCGGATGGCCTGCCCGCGCGGAGGCACTTGCAACCCGCACAGACGCTCGACGGCCAGCGCGAAACCCTGATTGTTGTTCATCCCCGCGAGATAATCCATGCGATCGGTGTAGGGAATGTATTGATACGGCTGGAGATTCTCGCCGATCTTCTCCGCGCAGCGATGCAAGTAGCCGATGTGCGGCACCGCCTCCAATACCATCTCGCCGTCGGTTCGGAGTACAACGCGCAGCACGCCATGCGTCGATGGATGCTGCGGCCCCATGTTGACCAGCATTTCCTCGGTGCGAAGGTCGCCCTGCTGAATCGGCGTTGATTCAAGAGAGGTGTGCCGTGGCATTTCAATAGTCGATGGGTTCATGGTGCAACTTGTCTCAGTGTCTCGGATTCGTCAGCTCAAACTCCGTCGTCGCAGGGATGCCGTGATATTCCAGCGGGAACTCATAGTCCTTCCGTAGCGGATGACCCTCCCAATCTTCGGGCAACAGGATTCGCCGAAAATCTGGATGGCCGGTGAACGTAATCCCCATCAAATCGTAGGCCTCGCGCTCATGCCAATCCGCCGCAGGCCAAACCTGCGCCACTGAAGGCATGATCGGATTCTTCCGCTCCACAACCACCCGCACGGCAAACTCATGCGTCTTCGTCTTCATCTCCATGGGCCGCTCGACCGGCACATGATACAGGTCGTACACACAGGCCAGCTTGTCCTCGGCCAGCAGGTCGATCGCACTGATGCAGCGCAGGAAATTGAGGCTCAGCCGCGAATCATCACGCAGAAATTTCGCGACCTCCAGCCAGCGTCCCACGGCCACGCGAGCA
>JACQFE010000050.1 GCA_016200265.1 Planctomycetota bacterium
CACACGCCAGATCGTCGGCAACCCATTTACCTTCCTGGTTCTCTTCGCCATCCGTGGCTCCTCTCAAAAAAGGCCCACGGACTCCATCGGCAAATTCAAGCTTTTTGAGATAGTTTCTAAGCAGCAAGTGCTGGGGAAATTGCGGGGGGTGTTTTGCCTTACATCATAAGTTGTTGCAACATCACTACTTGGAAAATCACCCTGCGGTTTTGTAAACCGCAGGTCGTCGGTTCGAGTCCGACCGGTGGCTATAATCCTAAGTAGCGACGACCACAAAGTTTACGGGGACATGCCGACGTTCGGCAGTGCGTCTTGAGGCGTAAAAGAGCGCGGTCAGTGACTGCGCTCCGAGATTCGGAGGTTCGTACATGCCAAAGACACCGACGTATCGAATACGCCCGGGGTACACCCAGGCCATCGTCACCCTAGCTGATTCGGTCACCAAGAAACGACGTGATTTCCGGCTTGGCTTTTTCGAGACGAATGAAAGCCGAGAACAACTCCGAAGCTCGGCTGGTAACGCCGCGATTACGGAGCGGTGCGTCCCGTCTGCATGGGGTTACAGAAATGCGAAATGGAGAATTTGGTGAGCGATCTTTCCACGATGAAAAGACGCTGGCGCGGGTCACTTCTCGCAAGTGCTCGACATCTCGCGTCGGCGGCCCGCGACCACATTCGGGCATTTACTTTCGCCGGGGGCGCACGATTGTTCCCATGGATCTGCAAGACATACGGCCCAGGTTCCGCACGGTTATTAATACGACACTACCAGAATCACCACCAAGACCGCGTTTTCTTTGGCATGCTGCCCTCGATCCAGTCACCGCTCCTCCAATCACGGGCGATGACGCGTCCATCATTCGTAACCGCGCACGAGAGTGGTTGTCGTCCTAAGGAGACCGTGCTCTCGATGACGCCAGAGCCTGGTTCGACAACCGCGACGTCGCCAGAAAACGGCCTGGGGATCACGGCTTATCGACGTGCGGCCCACACAAATAACTCCCCCGCGAATTGCATCGTACCTTGTGCCGCAGATTGTAAGTGAACTTTCCGAACGACCTGCCGAGTCGAGAGGTTGACGCGGACAAACGTGTCGTAGTCGATCGTCCAGAGATCATTTCCGACCACGGTCAGCAAAGGGTTGCCATAACGACCCGCGAGGTCGAATCGCCCCGCTTCGCGTCCGGTATTCAGATCATGGACGACGACGGTCGACGATCGCTGCACACTAACAAGGACAAACATCGTTCCCGGGAGCGCCGTCACGTCTGTGAGGCCTTGATAGACCAGGTCATATGCTTCCGCGTTGTACCAGGGCAATGCGCCGAAAACGGCGCCGGATCCGTCGGGCGCGACGGTCACAAGGTGATGATCCCATTGACCACCGTTCTTGAAGGTTGCCAGATGGTGCGGGCAAATCGCGACGGCAGCGTGCGCGTCCCCGCATGCCGCTTGGTCTCGCGGTGTTATGCGCAGGGACCACAAGACCGTTGCGGGAGATTAGAATCGTCGGACCGCAAGATGGATACTGTCCTTCCCTGGAGCGCGCACCACCGTCAGAAAACGATCTCCATCGATCGCGAATAAGCGCACATAGTCGCCATCTTCATTTGGGAAACTGGTGACCTTTCCTGTCGACAGATCTCGCAGCACAAACCCGCCGCGCTCTATCCATCACACAGACGAGGCCAGAAGCCGCTCGTTGCGATTGAGGATAATTTGGGGCATTATACAGGTGTGAAGGAGTTGCAGAAGGAACCGAAGAGGTTCCCTCTGCATCGCGGCCAGTGCCCGTCATCGTGTTGATGAATGGAGTGCTGGGGGAACCATGGGCTCCCGAGTCATCTCGTGGACACGTTCAATCGCGTGCAACCTTCGAAGGCGTCAGTTCGCGTACCGTTATCAGTACGCACGCCAGCGTGAGTGCGACCGCGGAAATGATCAGCACTTGGGTGATGCCCGATCCATTGGCCGAGAAGAGCCGTGCCGTAAGTTCCGGCGGAAGTGCGAATAGTACCTTGAGGCCAGGGATCGCGCCGACGGCGGTCACGCGAAGTTGGTGCATCAAAGTGTAGACCCTCGCCCCAGCCGGCACGTTACCGATGATCAGCTCGAACACGACCATGTAGATCACCGAGAGTGCCAGTGGTTTGGCAGTTAACAATCCAATCAGACTGAAAATTGCGAGAAATCCGAGCACTCCCAGTGCGATGACGCACCAATACACCGTCAGATCATGCATCGGACTCCAAGCGGCGAACTGGCCCAAATGCGCGGCGAGGGCTTGCCAATTCACACCGCTCATGATCGAAATGTGGATGGCGGTTGCGGCCACATCGCAGAGTAACGTGAGCACAAGTGCGGTGGCTACGAATCGAGTCAAAATGACCGTACTGCGTCGGAGTCGGCGGGTAATCAGATATCCGATAGTGCGAGACTCGGTCTCCGCACCAATGAGCCCGGTTCCGTAAAGCATGCACGTGAGCGGCACCAGACCCATTAGAAACATGTATTGTAAGAGACCGTGATAGAGATCCCACGCTGGTTCAAGGCTGTGTCTCGGAGGAGCGAAATGTTCGATGACGAGTGCCAGGACGCTCGGTAAGAGTAGCACGATCCCCATCACCCAGAACTTTGCATCGCGAAGCATCTGGCTAATCGTGAAGAAGAATAGTGCCGTCATGGCTCGAATCGTCATCATGGCTTTTTATTTCGATTCCCGATGGGTCAAGTAACCGAAAACCGCTTCGAGACTCTCGTCCGCAGCGGCAATCTCCTGCACGTTCATTCCGTCGCTTAAGATCGTGGAATTCAGACGTTCATACGCGGCTTCGGGAGACTTCGTTTCGAAGAGGACGGTGTCCGGCTGCGGGATGGAAACGCCGCTAACCAGCTCCCACCCAACGAGCTGCGAGGCCAGCTTCCGCGACTGATCGACTCGAACACGGATGACGTGAGGTCGGTCGAGCAACGATTTCCGAACGGCCTGGACGTCGCCTTGAGCGACAATTCGTCCGTGGTCGATCATCAGCATTTCTCTGGTCATGGCCTCGACTTCGTGCAGCACATGGCTGGAGACGAGAATGTGAACTCCTTGTGCGGCCAATTCGCGAAACAAGTTGGTCAACTCGTGTCTCGCGATTGGGTCGGCCCCGGTGAACGGCTCGTCGAGAATCAGGAGCTCAGGTGAATGGACAAGGGCCTGTGCGATTTTGATCCTTTGGCGCATCCCCTTCGAATAGCCGCGAATGGCCCGTCCGGCGTTGGCGCTCATGCCCGTGCGCTCGATAGCATCAATTGCCGCACGCCGCGCCGAAGCACCTTGGAGTCCGGACATTCTTGCAAGGAACACCACGAACTGAAATCCCGTAAGTTTCTGCCAAAACGGATCGCCTTCGGGACAGTATCCAATCCGTGAAATCACGCTCGGGTTGTCCCAGGGCGATTCTCCGAATACACGGATGCCGCCTTTGCTGGGTCGAAGTTGTCCGGTTGCGAGCCCCATCAGGGTGCTCTTGCCTGCGCCATTTGGACCGAGAAGCCCCGTGATGCCGTGTTCGATCTCGGCGGTCACGTTGTTTAGGCCGATGACTTCACCGTACCACTTCGAGAGTTGAGTCAGCTCAATGACCGCCATTTTCCTCCGTGGAAAAGCACAAAATTCCGCCCCGATCGGTCGCTGGTTGTGTAGCCGTCACGCCGCAGCCGCCATTCGCGAAAACCGCACCACGCGTCGCCAACTGAAAAAAATCGCCGACACCGTGAGCACGCCGAGAACGGTTGCGGCCTTCGCCGGATCGATCGGTCGGGTCAACGCCTGCGCAAACCGTTCGGCCGGTAGTGACGTTGCAGCGAGTCCCTTGCGAACGTGAAGCAGATGCTCGGCAACGACGAATATATCGTCGCGCAATGAGATGCACCCAATCCATCCCATCGTCGCATTCGACGGGAGCGATTCGTTGATAATCTTTTGCGCGAACATTGGAAGGAGACAGATTGCTACCCATCCGACGGTGACGTATCGCTGGTCGGACGTGATGCTTGAAAGCGCAATAATGGCTGTGCCGGAAGTGACACACACAAACATTCCAGTCAAAATCAGATCGTTGGCGAGTCGCGCCGCCTGTCCCCACGTCCCTGGACCGTCCGTCAACAACAGACTCACCGCAAAGGCAGCGAAGCTGGGAACCAAGGTAATGAGGGCGACGAATGACGCCGCAACAGCCCATTTTCCGAGCAGATAAGTAGCCGGTGTCACAGGCTTCGAAAAATAAATCGGCAGGGCCCGGTGCTTCAAATCATTGGCGATCAGCGGGGTACCCACACGTGCGACGATAATTAGCACCCAAAACATCTGCATCCCGGTCATCATGAGAAAAGTGCTTCGCCAAAGCACATCTCGAAATTCAACCAACCTCGTAACGCCGTGAATGTTGATCCGAAGCATGGCACTCAGCAGGTCGTACATTCCCTTGGCTTCATCAGTTCCCACCAGCGATTCCAAGAGTGAAAGCACATACAATACGCCGACCGCCGTCACTGCTGGGATTCCGCCGGTCAGTAGCACGATTCGCGTCTTGTTGTGTTTGAGTGCCAAAGTGATGCCGTTTCTCACGATCGCTGGCCAGGTCCAATGGGACTTGCCCAGCGCGCCTTGCCAGCGTTGGTATTGATTCACTCGATCCCCGGAGATTGTGGTCATGGTGCTCTTTGCCTCTGAATTGCAGCCATAAACGTTTCCTCGAGCGAGCTGCGCTTGGGATGCAGACCGAAGAGTCTCGCTCCACTATCTCGCGCCGCCTGGAGAACCAGTCGTTGCGTTCCTTCCTCGGGAAGGGCAATCTGCAAGCTACTCTCCGCTTGTTCAAGAACGCGGACAGAAACGTCGGTCAGTCGCCGATGAAACGACGCTCCATCACCCGTGAACTCCACGCGGTACAACGTCGGATGCGGCTTGTTCATTTCCTCTAGGCGTCCTTCGGTCAGCACCTCACCACCGCCCATGATGACCACTCGTTCGCACACGCGTTCGACATCGGGTAGCAAATGACTGGACATGATCACGCTGATTCCCGCCCGGCCCAAATCGCTGATCAATGACAGCATGACCTGTCGACCCTGCGGGTCCATGCCGTTGGTCGGTTCGTCGAGGAAAAGCATATCTGGATCGTGAACCAATGCCTGGGCCAGCTTGAGGCGCTGCTTCATTCCGGTTGAATACTGTTCGGCAGATCGGTATCGAGCCTCTTCCATTCCCACATAGTCAAGCACCTCGTGCGTTCGTTGCATCGCATCGGCGTGCGACATTCCTGCGAGCCGTCCTGCGAAATAAACGTATCCGGTCCCGGACATCCCTGGGATCAGGCAGTCGTTCTCTGGCACGAATCCGACGCGTCGACGGATGGCGCGTTGTTGCCGCCGAATGTCCAGCCCCAGAACGCTCGCGGCGCCGGAGCTGGCGGGCGTTTGACCGAGTAGTACGCTAAACAGCGTGCTCTTGCCAGCCCCGTTCGGACCTAGCAACCCGACGACGCCAGGCTGGACGCCAAGAGTCACTCCGCGCAGCGCGACGATTCGCCCGTAATTCTTGGTCAGCTGTTGACATTGGAAAATGTAGTTCATCGTCATAGAGGCCGCGAAATTCTATCGAACGGTAACTGTACCCGTGTCGCATGCACAGATCATCAACGTCCGTTCGATGGGTGGATTATAGCCGCATGTCGATGAGGCGTCCGTCATTCGAAAATGAGATCAAAAACTGCTTGCCAAGGTTGCTGGGGTTGCCTGAGACATTTCCCAGAGCGCAAAACTACAGAGGATCAAGGGCTTCGTTCTCGTTCCAACGTCGCGTAAATCATCCCATCAGAATTCGGGGGCTCTTGTTCCGCAGAGCATTCAAACTGGACATCCTCGTTAACAGCTCAGCTACCTGTAACTTTTGTAGATGTGCCGTTCAGTCCACCTCCGGTAGCGTTCTGCCACGGCTAGTAGTTCGTTCCGTCTGAGGTTTCGGGTGTAAACGCTCCCTTGTCGATCTTCCAGATGGGCATGTTGCCCGCGATCAAGGGGGATCGACATGAAGAGTTGGGTGGTTCGGCTGGAGGCCGAGGAACGCGCGAGGTTGGAACAACTGGTGCGGAGCGGCAAGGCGTCGGGGTTGCGGATTCGTCATGCGACCATTTTGCCGGCCGTGGACGAGTCGGAGGGGA
>JACQFE010000051.1 GCA_016200265.1 Planctomycetota bacterium
CGCCCTGCCGCTCCGCACCAGTTGTTCAAACCTCGCGCGTTCCTCGGCTTCCACCCGAACCACCCAACTCTTCATGTCGATCCTCCTTGATCGCGGGCAACATGCCCATCAGGAAGATCGACAAGGGAGCGTTTACACCCGAATCCTCAGACGGAACGAACTACTAGTGTAGTGTCTCATTGATTGCTAATCGTATCGAGCCGCAGGCTTCAACCCGTGCGGACGCAGGAACGCCGAAAACGCTTCGCAAAGGCGACCAACATACGGTTAAATTATTGTGAGTCACTAAACTAGTTCCGCGTCACGAGTTTCGTGCCCGAGCCCCAGGAGAATGAGCACAACGGCGCCCGCAGGAAATATCGCACACCAACTCACGACGTGCAGCAAATCGGTGTGATAGGCCGCAGCCAATCCCGGCACCGCGAACGGTCCAAATGCCGCGATGAATCGCCCGATGTTGTAACAGAATCCGGCGCCGGTTCCGCGCAGCCGAGTCGGAAACAGTTCCGGCAAATAAAACGGCAACGCGCCAAACACGCCGTACACGAAAATCCCCACAAGAAACATCATGCGCAATCGCACCAGCGCGGAAATGTCGCAGCCGAATACAAGATACATGGCGATTGCGCTTCCACCAAAATACAACACAAACAGCGATCGTCGGCCCAACCGCATCGCGATCGGAATGGTCATGAGAGTGCCCAGCAGCCCTCCAAGATTGAACGCCGTCGTTCCGACCGTCACATAATGAGCCTGGTCCGCGATTTTTCCATCCGACACCGCCAATTGCCCGGCGATTCGCGGCAGAAAGCTGTTTGAAGTCCACCACCCCAGCATCATGGATACTGCGATCACCGAGCCGCCGATCGTCTTGCCGCGCAATGCGGGGCTGAACAACTCGGCCACGCGAGGCCGGTCATGATGAGCTTTCCACTTCGCCGGCTCGCGAACCGCCAATCTCAACGCACCGGCGGCCGCCGCGGGAATCAAGCCGGACAGAAACACCATGCGCCACGCCAGACTTGGATTGCCGGCGATCGATTCCCATCGGCGCGTAAAAAGATCGGTCACAAAAGTCGCCAACAAAAGACCGATCGGCGATGCGGTGTACATCAGCGCCCCGGCGAGCACGCGTTTTCGTTCCGGAACCGATTCCGCGACAAGGGACGCCCCTGCGGCCCATTCACCGCCGATTCCCAGCGCCGAAATGATTCGACACGCAATCAACATCCAGATATTCGTCGCAGCCGCACATGCCGCCGTCCCGATCGAATAGGTCAGCATTGTGAGCAAGAGCGTGCGTGCGCGACCAATGCGATCAGTAATCTTTCCGAAGATGATCCCGCCGACGCCCCACCCCACAAGCAAAAGGCTGGTGAGTCCGCCGGTCCATGCGTTAATGGTTTGATCGATTCCCGGACTTCCGGGCTTCAAGTGCAACAAATCCGGAATGCAAAGCCGCGAGACGAAGTTGAACAATAGCGCGTCGAAACAGTCGAAGCCCCAACCGAGCCACGCGGCCACGATCACCAGCCACTGGTACCGGTTCAGGCCCCACAGGCGTCCCTTCTCGACGTCACTGATGGCAATCGCTTCATCCATCATAAGTGGGCGGATGATATGCGAAGTACCCGAATTCGCCGAGTGGGAATATCGGAGCTTGCATCTTAATGCACGAAATCTCGGAGCAACTGAGACATGGCCCGCGCCGTCATTCTGAGCCTTGGTTCACCAAAGCGAAGAATCTCGAATTCGAGACGCTTCGTTATCGCTTCATATGAGGGGCGACGCCATCACAGTCGACAAGATATGTATTTGTCACAGCAAAACGTAGAATGACCAATCACTTTTTTCGATGGCCGTGGTTCCATCCGGCGGCTAGTAGGCCCCCAATAAAGAACATGATTGTGGTCGGCTCAGGTACGCCTACAACTGGTTCGAAGGCACCAAACAAGGACGTAAGATGCGAATTAAACTGATTTCCAAAGGGCGAGATGAGAAGATCGGCGGATCCATCGTCTGTAAACGCTTGGGCATTAGTTCGGATAAAAAACATGACGCTCTCTTGCCCTGGAAATATCGGCTCGAAATTAAACAAAAAATTTACGCCTTCGCTGACTCCTGCGCCGACTGGACCGAATACCGCATCGGGAGCGTTTCCAGCGATTTCAACAAGAAAATTGACGTCTGGTTCTGATCCGCCAAAGTCTGACGTTCGCAGTGCGACAATTGGTGAGTGGGATTCTAGTAGATTTGAAACTCGAAAGTAGAAGTCGAGTGTTCCTAAGAGTTCGGAGCGCTGGACAATCTCTTCGACTGAACCCACATTGCCTTGCCCATCACTCCAGTTCACAATTGCAGCTGCGACAGGAGTTCCCTCTAGTGTAGGATCCCACGCTTTGCTTGTTCCCGGAATTGATACCATCGACCCAGGTGGCAGCGGTACGGCATCGGTCGGTGCGATTCCGAATATGATTTGGCCGGTCAACGCAATGACCGTTCTCATCGTCCATCTCATCAATGCGTCCGCCTTGCATTTCCGAGCCATCACCAGTTTGGGTGATGCCTTGGCATGGTACCCAAGCGCCCAGGTGGTTACAATCATCTTCTCCGTATTGCCTTCAATCGAATTCAACAAGCAAATTAGCCGATGGCGCAATTACGACCGATTCGCACAATGCATGGTGCATCCACGATTTATCCGACCCGCACTCGTCGCTGAAGGTTCGGCGCGACGCGGACTTCGGGAGTTAAGATTCCCTGGAAATTCAGCGGATCGGCCGAAGAAACTTCGATGGCCGGGCGCATTCCGTCACGCCGCAGACGGCGCATCAAACTCACCGCATCAGGCAAACCGTATTGCTCGCCGGAGAAGCCGGCCACAAAACGACCGCCTCGCACTTCGCCGCGAAGCTCCATCAATCGAAGCACGCGCACCATTTCCGACCACGTACACGGAATTCTCCCGCGGTCCAACACTTTGCGGAAAATGACACCTGTGCGTCTCAAGAGTTGGCGAATGATGAATTCCGCGCCCGGCCCGGCCGGCGGCGTCGAACGGAATCGACTCCATCGCCCCACCGCTTTCACAGGTCGATGACGACGCGACGGCGGCGTGATCAATTGTCGTAGAGCTGCGAATGAATCACAGGTTGCGAAGCCCTGTGCGATCAACTCGGCCAATCCCATTTCCACATGAGCGGGAACGAGTCGAGCGGCCTTTTGCAAATCTTGCGGGAACATCGCTCCTCGCGTTGTCATTGCATCGAGCAGATCGCGAGCCGGACCGTGCAAGGACTCAACGCACGGGGCATCGGTCAACCCAAGCCAGGCCTCAATGTTTTCTCGCGGAACGAAACTCAGCGGCGTCACGCGAATGGCACTGTGACCAGCACCCCACAAACGTCCCCACGCAAATTCACCCGCAAGCGTCAATTCATCCAGCCACTCGCGGCGATAATCCTTCACGCGAGCGGGCAGAATATGAACCTCCCACGCCCTCGGAGACGCCTCAAAACCGGCAAGCTGATTGAGCACGTCGGCCAACCCGCGCGGGCCTTCAAGCTGATATTCCGCGTCCACATGCTGCCAGCACGCAAGAAATTGCAGGAATTCCGCGGCACTGACCGGCTCGATCTCGCGGCGCAAGGTCTCCAGCGTGTAGCGGTGAATTCTCGCCAGCAGTCGGCGCTCACACCACGCTGTTTTCCCATCAATCCGCGTACGGAGTATACTGCCCTCACGCTCCATCTCGAGCAACAGATTGTTGACCGATTCACTTACATCGCCGCGTGAAACGTCAATTCGCGGATCGCCTTCAAATACCGGTCCAAGCGCTTCGAGCCGACCAAAAAGTATTCGCTTCGGCTCCTGCATTCCGTCCACAGCGAACCAGCGATTGCGATCTCGCGCCACCCGCCGCTGCAACGAAAGCTCCATCAACCAAGACAACCAAGGTCCGGCCTCATCGTCCGTGACAAACCCCATCCACAGCAGAGCCTCGTGGACTTCCTCCGCGCTTTCTGGTTGCGGCCAGGCTTCTTCGCGAACCCGCGCCACCGCCGCAGGATCGAGAGCTCCGATCTCGTCCGACGTTTTTGGATCAAGAGCGCGGCGATTGAGAACGGCCTGCGTACGACGTTCTTCGAGAGGTGCGTCATCGAGGAACGCATACGGTTTCGCCGTCAGAATGCCCTTTGCAAACGCCGATGGCTCGGGCGTATCGACCGCAACCTTCTCAATTGAGCCGTCGCGCAGACCATTCAAAACCTCGATGAGTCCCTTCACATCCGTCGATTCCACGAGGCAATCCTCGATGGTCTGCCGCACCAGCGGATGCTCCATCGGGATCGGAAGATCGCCTGCGGGCATATTTTCAGGGCATGCGACGGCAGCCGGAAATGTGGCCGCAAGTAGATCAGCCGCCCGCATTCGCATGATCGCTGGCGGCACCTGCTTGCCCTGTTGAAACCGCTCCAGCACCAGCGATCGCGTCGCGTTCCAGCGCCAACGCGACTCGAACATCGGTTGATCGAGAACTGCCTGTGTCAGCACTTTTTCCACGCTGTTGGGGTGCAAATAGTTGAACACGTCGTCGAGCGGAAAACTGTGCTGAAGTCCGAGCGAAATAACGATCGCCTCTTCATTCGCGGCGGCCTGGAGTTCGTAGCCGAAGCCGCGACAAAACCGCTTGCGAAGGGCCAATCCCCAGGCCCGATTGATTCGCCCGCCAAATGGCGCGTGCAAGACCATCTGCATCCCGCCGCTCTCATCGAAAAAGCGTTCGAGAATGACTCGTTTCTGCGTGGGCACAGTTCCAAGCACGCGGCGACCATCGGCCAAGTATTCTGCGATCTGCTTCGCTGCCTCAGCCGAAAGACCGATTTCATCCACGAGCCGCTGTGGATCAATCGCATCCTCGCGAACCGTTCCAACTTCCGCGGACAATTCCGTCGTGCGCGAAGCACCCTCACCCAGCCAGAACGGAATCGAAGGCGGCTGACCCTTGGCATCAGCAACTCGTAAGACTCCTTTTTCGATTCGCAGGATTCGCCACGACGTGTTCCCAAGCTGGATGATGTCGCCGACGTTGGATTCAATCGCGAAATCCTCATTGACGGTGCCGATGAACGTTGCATCCGGCTCCTGCAAGACCTTGAAATCGGCCACGTCGGGAATCGCGCCGCCACAGGTGACGGCGGCAATCCGCGCTCGCTTCTTGGCCAGCAGCCGTCCATTCACGCCGTCGCGATGAAGCAATCCGCGCCGACCCTCAGTGTGCAATCGTGTAGTTGCGTCAAATTCTTCGTGAGCGAGTTCGCGATAGGGCCAAGCGCGGCGAAATGTTTCGTAAAGATCATCTTCAAGCAATCCATCATCGCCCGCTCCCGCACATTCGGCCACAATCTGCTGGGCAAGAATGTCTCTCGGTGCTGTCGGCTGCGGCGTGCGATCCAGATCGCCGCGAAGTGCCGCGCGAAGAAGTGCGGCGGACTCCACCAATTCGTCGATCGTGAGTGGAAAAATGCGCCCTTTCGGCGTGGCGCGAACCGCGTGCCCGCTTCGTCCGACACGTTGCAAAAACGTGGCGATCGAGCGTGTCGCCCCGACTTGAATGACCAGGTCCACATCGCCAATGTCAATTCCCAGTTCGAGCGATGCGGTCGCGACCAACGCTCGCAAGCTTCCCGCCTTCAATCGTTGCTCGGCGTCAAGCCGGTGTTCCCTCGACAAGCTGCTATGGTGGCACGTGACCAGATTCTCGCCGAGAACGTCGGTCAGCCGTGCCGCAATGCGTTCGGCCAGCTTTCGAGTGTTTACAAAGATAAGCGTCGTGCGATGTGCTTCAATCAGTTGCGAAATGCGATCGTAAATTTCGCCCCATTGCTCGTGCGAGCAAACCGTCGTCAACGGCGACGGCGGCACCTCAATGGCTACATCCATCTTCCTTCGATGTCCTACATCGACAAGCTCACATTCCCGCCCGACACCGACCAGAAACCTCGCCACATCCGCAAGCGGTTTCTGCGTCGCGGACAAGCCAATCCGCTGAAATCCGCCCGCCCCCGCCGTGAGCATCTCCAGTCGTTCAAGTGATAATGCCAGGTGTGAGCCGCGCTTGTCGCGAACCAGAGCGTGAATTTCGTCCACGATCACGGTCTTCACATTTCGCGACAACTCGCGACCGCCCGCGCTCGTGAGCAGGATATACAACGATTCCGGCGTCGTAACCAAAATATGCGGCGGGTTGCGAAGCATGGCCGACCGCTGACTCGTCGGCGTGTCGCCGGTCCGCACAAGCACGCGAATTTCGGGCACATCGGCATCGAGCAGCCGCAATTCGCAAAGCGGCCCGTACAGATTCTTTTGAACGTCATTGCTGAGGGCTCGGAGCGGCGATACATAAAGCACGCTCGTTTCGTCGGCAAGCGAAGTCCCCTGCCGCATCAACCCGTCAATCGCCGATAAGAAGGCTGCGAGCGTTTTTCCGGTTCCCGTGGGCGCGGCGATGAGAGTGTGCCGACCTTTTTGAATTCGCGGCCAGCCTTCGCGCTGCGGCTCGGTCGGATCGCCGAATCGGCGAGCGAACCATTGTTGAATCGTGGGATGAAATCCTGAAAGCGGCATTCGGCCATTATAGCCAATTGTTCGGGTTCTGTCATGTTGGGGTAAATTACGAAAAATGAAGGTAATCGCCGCAATCCAAATTGATTTGGAAACGACGCCGCTCGGCACGCGAAGCCGCCTGCGCGATGAACTTGGCGGCGTGTCGATCTTTTGGCGAACCGTTAAGCAGGCCGAAAGGATTCAGCCCCCGATAGACATCTTTGTACTTTGTCCGCAAACGCAGGAATCTGAAACTCGCAATTTGCTCGCCGATTCGCGGGCAATCGTCCAGACGCACGACGCCGGACCCCCTCCATGGAATGCCCTCATTCGCGCGTCGCGCAAGTGGTCATTGGACGGCTGGCGTGGCGGAATCGGACAGACCATTTCGTTCGACGAATTCATCGACTGCCGAGTGCTTGCGGGGCTTCTCACTCACGCGCAAGCCGACGCCATTCTCGCGATCCCCCCCGCCGCGCCATTTTTCAGCCCTGAATTCGCCCAAAAAATGATCCGACAGCGAATCGAGTCAGGAGATGAAGACACGCGAATCATTTTCAGCGCCGCCCCGCCGGGCATCGCCGGTGTTCTTCTCGACGCGTCACTGATTCGCGAATTGGCCCTGAACAATCTTCCCTTGAGTTGGATCTTCGCCTATCAGCCGGAACACCCTCGAAAGGACATGATCTTCCTACCGTGTGCCTGCGAAGTGCCCGCCCCGCTTCGGTTTGCCTCCGGTCGGCTCTGCGCGGACTCGGATCGATCGTTCGAACGGGCGCAAGCACTTTGGGACGCATCCCGCGAGGAGCCTAATTTTGGGCTCCAGAGAATCGGCGATTGGTTGATCGAGCACGAGAAATCACACGTTGATCTCTTGCCGCACGAGTTGGAAATCGAATTGACCACGGATGATTCCTTGCCGAACGCTCGATTGCGACCCAGAGGCAATCGCCTGGAGCGCAACGCATCCATTGAGGTCCGCACGGTAGGAGCTTTGTTCGATGAAGTGACGGAGTTTGATGATTCACTGGTAGTTCTTGGAGGCTTCGGCGATCCATTAAGGCATCCAGAATTCAACGAAGTTCTCTCTGCCATTCGCAGCGTTCGCCGATCGATCAACATTTACGGCCTCGCGGTTCGCACCTCCGGAGTCAATCTCACCGATGAGTCCATTGTGGCGTTGATCGAACATCGCGTTGACGTCTTGGAAATCCTTCTGGATGCATGGACCCCCGCGACGTATGCCCGCGTTCAATCCACCAATGGCAAGGACGATGCGACTCTGCAGCATGTTCTCTCGCGGATCGAACGGGTCGAGGAAATGCGCCGAGAGCGGTCTTCCGTATTTCCGTTGATTGTCCCGAGCTTTACCAAGAGCCGCGAAAATGTCCATGAGCTTGATGATTTCTATGACGGTTGGACACGGCGGCTCGGGGCCGTTTGCATCACCGGGGCCAATCATTACTCTCGGCAATTCGATGACCAGTCGGTCATTCCCATGGCCCCGGCCACCCGGACCGCGTGTCGCCGAATCATGTCTCGATGCCTCGTGCTGGCGGACGGTCGCGTGACCATGTGCGACCAGGATTTCCAAGGATTGCACACGGTCGGTTCGCTGCATGAACATTCGCTTTCGACCATCTGGCGGAATACAAAATTCCAGCGGATTCGCGCCGATCACGCCTCCGACAAGTTTCAATCACACGAATTGTGCGCGGCCTGCGATGAATGGCATCGACCATAAACGTACACACTCTGAAATGCGCTGCACCGAAGCACCGCTCACTCACTTCTATATCCGGTGATCGCTGCTATAATCATGGGATGCGTTGATGCCAGGCCTTGCGGCGCTCGGTGACGACCAGGTCCCATGCAGTGAATGCGTCAGGCAACGGGTCAGGCTGGAGACAGAGCAGCCCATCTGATTCAGTCAGGTGCCGTGGATCACCTGGTCGTCACCGATCGCCGCAGGCAAAGTAGCATGTTGGCGTTGGAGTCACTGTGTCTTATCGAGTCCTCGCAAGAGCGTATCGCAGCCGCACATTCGACGAAGTCGTCGGACAGGAGAGCACCGCGACCACGTTGAAAAACGCGATCACGTCCGGTCGCATCCACCATGGCTATTTGTTCACAGGCACGCGCGGCGTGGGCAAGACGTCGATGGCGCGAATTCTTGCCAAGGCCCTCAATTGTCTCGCTTTCGATGCTCCGACTCCAACTCCTTGCTGCAAATGTGAATCGTGCATTGCCATCGCCGAAGGACAGGACATCGATGTCGTCGAAATCGACGCGGCCAGCAACACAGGCGTTGACAACATACGCGAGCTTCGCAGCAACGCCAATCTCAGACCGGCCCGCTCGCGATTCAAGGTCTACATCATCGACGAAGTCCACATGCTGAGCACGGGGGCGTTCAACGCCCTGCTCAAAACGCTCGAAGAGCCGCCGCCGCACGTCAAGTTCATTCTTGCGACGACCGAAGCACAAAAAGTTCCGGCGACGATCCAGAGTCGCTGCCAGCGATTCGACTTCAAGTCCATCGACGTTGCGGCGTTGGCGGGCCACCTGGCACAGATCGTTGAGGCGGAAAAAGTTCGGGCGGATGAAACGGCCTTGCGGCGCATCGCGCGCCTGGCGAACGGCTCCATGCGCGACGCGCTGTCGTTGCTCGACAAACTTCTGTCGTACGACCCGAACGAACTCACCCTGCAGACGCTCGACACGCTCGTGCCTCCGGCGCATGACGAGCTGGCCATGACGATTGTGGGTCGAATCGCACAGTCCGATGCGGCTGGGGCGTTGGATTCGCTGGATGCCGCACTCCAGACGGGCCGCACGATCGACCGCTTCTGTGACCATCTGATCGAACATTTCCGCACCCTCATGCTCGTTCGTGTGGTCGGCAAGGACACCGATTTGATCGACGTGCCGGATTCGAGTCGCGGGGCGCTTGCGGAACAAGCTGCGGCGTTCGATGCGCCCACCTTCGTGTACATGATTTCGCTGCTCGAAGAGCTTCGCCGCAACGTGAAATACAGCGGTGCGGCCCGAGCCTTGGCCGATGCAGCCATCGTCCGCCTGGCCATGAGCGAAAAATTCACCGACCTCAAAACACTTCTCGAAGGCGTCACTTCCGGCGGAGAAATTACGGCAACATCTTCATCGCCAACGGACTCAAAAAAAAACGCCATAGCTAAGACCGTCGGAAACATTGAAGGTTTAACCTCCCCCAACCCCCTCCTTGGTAAGGAGGGTGGCACGTATGTGCCGCGAACTTCAGTTCGCGCGGACGAAACACTTGTAAGTCGGGCTTCGTCCGCCGAAACATGTGCGAGAACGGATTCTCGCACCAGCGAAGTTTCGCCGACTCCAACGGATGCGAGATCGGAATCTCGCGCTAGCACACCCTCTCCCTCGCAGGGAGAGGGCAAGGGTGACGGTCGCAGCCCAGCAATCACGAGTTCGTCCCGAAGAGTTACGCCTTCAGAACAAGTCGCTCGCGATCCGCTGGTGCAACGAATCAAAGCCGCGGTCGATGGCACGGTCGTCGATGTACGCGCGGCTCGCCGAACGGAAGCTTCGGAAACACCCAGTGAGCCCCAGCTCGATTTGAATGTCGAACAAAAAGCGCAAACCGCATTGGAGTAAAGAATGTTCGGAAATCTCGGAAATTTCACCAACCTCCTGAAATCGGCCAAGGATCTGCAACAGAATGTCGCCAAGCTTCGTGAAGAGCTCGCGGCGCGGCGATTCGAAGCCAGCGCCGGCGGCGATATGGTCAAAGCAACGGTCGATGGTCGAGGCACGCTCATGGACATCAAGATCGAGCCATCCGCGCTCTGCGACTGCGAACTGCTCGAAGACATGATCAAGGCAGCTATCGGTGCGGCGATGAGCAAATCCAGCGAGTCGATGAAACAGGACATGGCCGCTCTCACCGGCGGCATCAGCCTTCCGGGTCTGACCGACTTTTTCGCGGGAGGGTGAGACGTCATGCTGAACGAAGTGAAGCATCTCGTCGAGGTTCTTCGCCTTGGCAAGCCAAGGCTCAGAATGACGTGCGGCGCGGCCAAGTTCCAATTGGCGTGTGATTTTACTCGCGACAGCATCTCTTCGACCGCGTCATGACCAGCGAACCTATCGAATCTCTCGGACGCCTGAAAGAGCAGCTTCGCAAGCTGCCGGGGATCGGACCGCGCGGGGCCGAACGCATCGCCTTTCACATTCTTCGCGAGCCGAAGCCCTATGCCGAAGCGCTCGTTGCGGCCATCAATGACGTCAAGAACAAAATCATTCACTGCCGCACGTGCTTCAACCTGACCGAGCGCGATCCGTGCCCGATCTGCGCCGATCCACGACGCGATCACGCCGAAATCTGGGTCGTCGAGCAGCCCAAGGACGTGCTCGCGCTCGAAGCGACAGGCATGGTGCGGGCCGTCTATCATGTACTCATGGGGCACATCGCACCGCTCGACGGCGTCGGGCCGGAGCACCTGACCATCGACGCATTGGTCAAGCGCGTGAAGGCCGGCGGCGTCCGAGAAGTCGTCCTCGCCCTGAACCCCACGCTCGAAGGCGACGGAACCGCTCTGCACATCCGCAGCCTGCTCGCCGACACCGGCGTCAGCGTCACCCGCCCCGCCCGCGGCCTCGCCGTTGGCTCGCAAATCGAATACGCGAACGTGGCCATGCTGGAATCGGCGATCCGGGGCCGAACGCCGATGTGATTTGAAGAGGCAAGAAGGCGGCAAGGCCAAGATCGAAGAGCGAATGGCGAAGATCGATACGGGGCGATTCGCTACGGATGAGCGAATGAATTGCATTGGCAGCGGCAATTCCAAGAACTGTTGCCTCATGCGGAGATAACTTCAGGGGTGATTGGTGAATTTTAGGAAAAGGCAGAGCGCGTGAATTCGTCAGCGGCCGGCAGCTTTTCTTTCATGATTCAGGTCGTCCGAGTGAATCATGGTCCCGCCAAGAGACAAGTGTGTGAATCCGGCGACCTGGCCACATGGGGGCTTCAATTGGTCGTTCCTGAAAAAGTGACCTTTTCCCGCGCGGGCACATTGTGTGGTGAATTGCCGTAGGCATTGCCGGCAAAAAAACCCGCCACAAATCGCACATTCACCCCAAAAACAGCCGGAAAGCAGAGTTCTTCGGAGAAAACTGCATAGCGGTTACAAAGTGCCGCTCCGGAAGGTCACTCGACGAGGAATATCCTGGTTCCAGGAGACGGGTTGCGGCCATCGTATTGGATGGTGAAGTTATCCGTTCCGCCAAGGCTCAATCGATAAGAAATGAGTTGATTGCCGAGTGCGATTCCGGTTCCCTGCACGTCAAGCTCGGCATTTGGAAAATACAAAGTGCCTTGAAGATTCATGCCCGCCGTGCCCGTAATTCTCGATGTGGTCGTATTCGATCGCGCCTGGTAGATGCTGATTCCGACGAACTCCGAAGGCGCCCCAGTTGGAATTGAGTCAGTCATCGGAGTAATTTCCGTCGTACCGCTTCCCGACAGATCCAATGGCCCTTTCAGTATGTAGAGCATCACGTTGTGGGCGATCAAGCTGGAACTGCCGCCTGTTTGCAGTCCGCCTCTGTTGTTGCCGGTATCCGAAAGAACATAAATGCCCTGGTTCAGTGTAAAGGTCTTGTTGCCGGTGATGTTCAACCCACCGGAATAGTATCCAGGGTCATATATGGTCTTGCCACCATTGGGGATCGAACCGAGGTCGGCGCCAATCGTCGGCGCACCCAAGCCTGCCAAAGGATCGGGCATGGCTGGACTGTCGGGATTGATGTACGTGCTAAGCGTTGGATTCCCGGTTGGACAGTAGCCCGGCACGCCAACGATGTTGGTCTCAGGGGCCGTAAGATTAAAGGAAGCTCCGCTCGTACACATTGCGCAGTCGCTGTCGGAATTTACCTGGATGGCGTTATCGCCGGTGTATCCGTTACCCGAATTCAGCGTGAGGTTGTCATTACCGTTGATGCTCAGGGCGCAGTCGCCATGAGGATCGAGGGTGATCAAGCCGGAACCTGTGCCGCCGGAAATGATGGCAGTTGCCTTGCGAGTGACGTCAACTCCGGTAACGCCGAAAACCGGAGCGGCCCCGAAGACCAAGGGCACCTGTTTGTCAGGAGACGCGCTGGTGCGGCGTGCATACACCCGGACCGCGTTCGGCGTGTCAATTGCAAGATTGGTCAGAAAGCAGGGCGGCGTGCCGCATTTGCCGGTTTGGGCAAAGCGAAAATAATGACCGATGACGACGTCACTGCCGGGATCGACGCTGACCGGTATGCCCGCAGCCTTGTTTTCATGGGCGATGTTTACCGCCGCATTGCGCGCAAGTGACAGATCTGTGTCACGCACGAAACGCGTGGCGGCGAGTGCGCCGGCGTCCGCCGCGACCTGCAAGTTTGTGCCCGCCAGATACGTCACGGCCACGTCCATCGCCAGGCCGATAAAACCGATCAGCGCAAATCCCATGACCGCCACCCAGACCAAAGCCATCGCCCGTCGTTTCGCCGCCGGGGGGTGGAGCGCAAGCATAGTTTTTATCCGTCGAATGCTGAACACGAGTTTCATTGTCTTTGCCGTTGGCATGACCTACTCCTTGCACCTCATACGATTAGCTATGGTCGGCCGCTGATCATCCTGTACAACTGAATCGCCGCGGGCCCGGCCGTGACGACGAACACGGTCGGAAAAATGAAGATCACCATCGGGAACAGAAGCTTGACCGCCGTTTTTTCCGCCGCTTCGGCCGCATTCTGACTGCGTCGATCGCGCATCGAAGCCGCGAAGGTACGAAGCGCTTCGCTGATGCTCGTTCCGAATCGCTCTGATTGAACGAGCACGGCGACCAGAGACGACACGTCATCGACGCCGGTGCGCTCGGCCATGGTGCGCATCGCCACGGAGCGAGAAGCGCCCAGGCGAAGCTGCAAACTGGTCAACGCCATTTCGTCCGCCAATGCCGGGCTGACGCCACGGACTTCATCGGCGACCGAATTCCATGCGGTGTCCAGCCCCATTCCTGAAGAAACACAGATTTCCAAAAGGTCCAAAGCGTCCGGCAAATGCCTGCGAATATCGCCCGCACGCGAACTGCGACGCATGCTCAACACGACGTTGGGAACAAACGATAACAAGGTGGAAATCAGGAGTACGGCACCCATGGTAGGTGCGACCGCAGCCCCCAACGGCAGCAATATCGCCGTCAACCCCGCCAACGACCCCAAAAAGATCAATGTCTTAAGTCCCAAATACACCGACGCCGCGTTGGGGGCGAAATACCCCGCGCGAGCGAGCTCTTCACGTAGTTTCGGCGATGGCTTGCCCAGCGACACCGCCGTCGCAGCCCGCTCAATCGTTTGAACCATGCCGCGATTCGAAAGTGTCTCGGGGGACGAAACATCCCGCATGGCACTTGTGAAGCGCATTCGGACGGCCGCAGACGCCCGGCTACGATACAGCATCACCGCGCCGCCGGTGGCGATCACGGCAATCAATACGAGGAAGGGAATGAATATTTCGTAAACGCCCATATGACTACCATCAGTATTTGAGCCGCACCATGCGGTTCATCACCCACATTCCCACCAGCAGGCTGACCACTCCGAAGGCTATCAAATAGCGGCCTTCCGAACTGCGAATCAGCGGCTCCATGTAGCCCGGGTTCACCACGTTCAGCACAACGAAAAGGAAGAACGGCAATGCCAGTAGAATCCGCTTGCTCAGCTGCGTTTGGGCGGTGAGCACACGGGCGTGGCGAGCCAACCGCAGCCGGTCACGAATGACTCCGGTCAAACGATCCATCATGTCCGCGAGATTTCCGCCGCTCTCCAATTGAATGACGACCGAGGTTGCGAACAGCTTCAGGTCTGCGCTGTCATGCGCCAGTGATGCCCGTCGCAGCGACTCTTCCAAGCTCAGGCCGAGGTCCTGCTGTTGACCGATTTCCTTGAAGATGGTTCCGACCGGGGCGGAAATCTCCTCGCCAGCCAGCTGAAAAGCGCCCGTGAGCGGATGTCCGGCACGAAGCGAACGCGAAGCCAGGTCCAGCGCGTCGATGAATTGCATCTCGAACAGCGTGGTCCCTTTGGACTCCAATTGTTTTAGGTAACCCCACAGCACTATGGCAATGACGGCGTCAACGCCGAATGACGCGAAGAAGCTGTGCGTCATGACGAACGTCAGCGCAAAGGCACCGCTGCACATGCCCACCGTACCCAAGATGATGCTGCTGACAGGCACCTTGATCCGCGCCTTCTGCCGCCAGTTTTCCACAGATTCGGCGAGGCTTGTCTTCTTCTTCTTGTTGTCACTGACAAGCGTGGTATGCTCTTCACCCTGACTCCATAACCGAAGCTCTTTGGCGGCCTCCACATTCGGTTCAATCATCCCAAGTCGCGAGTTCATTCGGCGAGCGCGGATTGAATGTCGGAGCCACCAGATCCAGATCCCCCCTGTCCAAACCAACAGGACGAACAGGAAAGCTGAACCTCGCGCCACGAACTCACGCAGGTCGGCCGATTCAAAGAGACGACGGGCAAAATTCATGCCGCCGCTCCGTTTCCATGCGACAGGACTTGACGACGAAACATCTCCGCGGGCAGGTCAATGCCTTCTTCCAAGAGGCGATCAAGCATCTGTGGACGTACGCCGCAGGCTTCGAAGTGAACACGAGCGTGTCCGCTGGCATCGATTCCCGTCTGCCGCAGGCGAAAGATTTCCTGCAAGCACACGGCATCGCCTTCCATCCCTGTGATCTCCGCAATGGAAAGAATTTTTCGCCGCCCGCCCGTGACGCGACCCACATGAACGAGCAAGTGCAATGCCGATGCCATCTGTTCGCGAATGACGCGCACGGGATAGTTGAGACCCGCCATGCTGACCATGTTTTCCACGCGACGAATGGCGTCGCGCGGATTGTTGGCGTGAACCGTGGTCATGGAGCCTTCGTGCCCTGTGTTCATGGCCTGGAGCATGTCCAACGCTTCAGCGCCGCGAACTTCGCCGATGATAATTCGATCGGGGCGCATACGAAGGCTGTTTCGCAACAGCTCGCGCTGTGTCACCTCGCCCTTGCCTTCGATGTTCGGCGGACGCGTTTCCAGTCGGACGACATGCTCTCTCTGCATGAGCAGTTCGGCCGCATCCTCGATGGTCACCACACGGGCGCTCTCGGGGATCCACTTGGAAAGAACGTTCAACATCGTTGTCTTGCCGGTTCCCGTGCCGCCTGAAATGAGAATATTGATTCGTGAGCGGACGGATCCCTTGAGAAATTCGATCATTTCCGGAGCCACCGCGTTCAGCTCGATGAGACGTTTTGCATCAATGGGAACCGTGCCAAATCGTCGCACGCTCATCGAAGGTCCATCGAGTGAAAGCGGAGGAATGATCGCGTTGACGCGTGAGCCGTCGAGCAATCGCGCGTCGAGCATTGGCGAGCTCTCATCAATGCGGCGACCGACGCGGGCCGCGATGCGTTGGATCACCTGCATCAGATGCTTTTCGTCCCGGAATCGCACATTGGTTTTTTCCAAAACGCCGTCCCGTTCGATGTAGACCAGCTTCGGACCGTTGACGAGCACATCGCAGATTGTGGGGTCGCGGAGAAATTCTTCGATCGGGCCCAGACCAAACACTTCATCCAATACGCCGCGAAGCAGTCGTTGCCGTTCCGGCGCGGAAAGCGGACACCGCTGTTCCGTGAGAAGCGTGTCAATTCGGCGGGAGCACTCCTTCTGCAATTGTTCAACCGGCATTCGCTGAGCTTCGTTCAAGTCGAGCGTGTCCAGCAGCGTATTGTGCACGCGGGACTTGATCGCCTCAAACGCGTTGGCGTCGATCCCCTCCGGCAGACGGCCTCCAGCGCCGGGGGGTTGCAACGATCCGTTGAGATTGACACCGGTTGAATGCATACGTTCACCCTATGGTCAAGGCATCGGAGCCGACCAACATGTATTGAAGCAATTTGGACGCCAACTGAGTGATGTCGCGGCGAAGTGCGGATCGAGGTGCGGCATCCGCCAGCAACTGACCCAAATTCTGTGCCGCCATCGCCGGCTTGTAATCATTGGGCAGACGCCAGATGCGATCGCCGATCACGGCTGCGGCGTCCTCGATCCCCACCATGGCGTGGCGCTTGCGAAACCGATTGGCCACCATGACGACCCGACTGGCATCAACCCCTTCTTCCAACAGGCCGTTGCGAATAAACTTGGCGACGCGAATGTCCTTGACGCAAAGCTGAAATACAATCACCGTGACGGTGCTGGCGCGAGCCAGGGCGGATTCCAACACCGATCCCATTCTCGGGGCGTCGGCGACGACAAATCGCGAGGCGTCTGTGATAGCGGTCAAGGCTTCGCCGATGCGATCGCTGGTCAAAGGGCCGGTGGTTCGAAAATTTGTGCTGGCGGGGCTCAGCAACACCCGAAGCCCGCTTCCATACGGGATCGTCGTGGTTTGAATCAGATCACGGTCAATCGCCGTGGGATGATTCAAAACATCCAAGAGACCATATTGACCGGTCAATCCCAGATAGGTGCCAACTCCGCCAAAGTAGGTGTCAAAGTCCACCAACAACGTCTTTTCCCCGTCGAGCAGATGAAGCTCATGAGCGATATTCGTCGCAATGGTCGTCGCCCCGCAGCCCCCGCTCGCGGAAAGAACAGTCACCATTCGGCCTTGAGAACTTCGCCTCAGCGTGTTTTTCGGAATCAATCGGTTGAGCACGTCAGTCAAGTTGTTGGAAATGGACTGCTTGACAAGGAAATGGCGGACTCCGATCTGCATCGCCTCCAGCATCAACCCTTCGGCATGCTGGTTGGAAAGCACAACGAACCGCGTTTCGGGAAAGCGCGCGATAATCGGCTCGAGTGCGGCAAGCGCGTTCTTGGGTTGCGCACCGATGTCAACCAAGACGGCGGCGGTGGGACTGTACGCAAGCCGCGTGTCAAGTTGTTGAAGGGTGCGGCAGACCCGATGACTGGAGAACTCACCGTTTGTCGATAAAGCTTCCGCGACCGCAGAAACCGTCGAGTGCTCCTCGGTCATCAGAAGAACCTGATAAATATCAAAGGCCCGCTCCACGGACTTTGTTGGCACGGACATGAACCAGCCTCCCTACTTTCCGCCTTTGTCACTCGAAACGGAATGCCCGTCCCAGAACCATTGAAGCGTGCCTGGCAACGTTTGCGATCCAAAATCGCCGTGTCGATAAAACCGCACAAGCTCCACAAGCTGGCCGCGAGCAATGAGGGTTTCCCACTTCACATCCTCTGACTTGGGAGCAAAACCCGCCACTGCAATCGGCGCTGCTCCGTTGACTTCGCGCTTTTCATCCATCCCCCGCCTGGAAGATTCCCGACTGGCGGATTCCGGATTTTTCGGCGCTGGCGGTGCGGATGGCGCCGGCTGGTCATGGCGAGGCTCGTCATTTTGCGCAATGGCCACATGTTGGTTCCCCAGTGCCGCGACGATCCGCGTATATTCGTCCGCGAGATCGCTCAACATTGTGGATTCAGCGTCCACCGGCGCCGCGTCGAGGGGATTTCTCAATGCCAGGGAGATGGCGCCGTATTGAGCGGCAAGTTGAAGTGCTTTGGCCTGATTGGAATTCACCACCAGCGTGACCAGTCGGTCCCGTTGATCGCGGCGTGACGCTGTTTTCGTCTCCGACGCCGATGGATCGGCCGATGTTGCATCAGTCATTACACTGGCATCGTCAATGGCGAGCACTTGCACGCTTTGAAGCAAAGTCATCGCCATGGCCTCTTTGACGCTGGGACCCTCCTTCGATGGTCGATTCAACGAAACCAAGACATCGACGACGCAACCCGGGTAAAGCAGGCCCGCCTTTTCCGGCTTGAGAGATACACTGACAGCTCGCATTCCCTTGCCCAATCCGGATGCCAGTCGAGCACCTGATTTTTCATCCGCAAAAAACGCCGAAGTAAACACCTGCCCTTCGACAATGGGAACGAGTAGCAATTTGCCGATGACGTCCGTCGGCTGGTGCAGGCAGTTTTTCGGAGCCCCGTTCGCCTGAATTGTCCGCAGAGACACCGACGACGCGTCCACGATGCTCATCGCGGCCATCGATTTCGACGCCACGATAATCTGAGTTTCTTCGACCCCTCGCTGAGTCGCGACTGCCGCAGGAGCCACTCGGATCGTGGCAATCATCACCGACGCACTGACGGCTGCCGCAATTCCCACCAGAAACAACCCGACAATGGACCATTTCATAACACAGCTCCCCGATGCACGCGACCTGACACTTTCTTCCTCATCAACCTGTGCATCATTTGCAAATCGTCAAGAAATTCCACACCCAACTGCTCACCGCGGCCCCTCCTTGGCCATGCTCGCAACTCCATGAATCGCACTCGGCACAGGAACAATCGCGGCGTTTACCAGCGCCAAATCCTTGGTCAGTACTTGAATGTCAACTTTTATGGCCGTGCCCGCTACAACTGTCGACACGTCGCTTGGAGTCGTTGTAAGGGTATAGGTGGCCATTCCGGACTGGGTCATCCAGGCGCTGATGATACTGGAGACCTTTCCATTCGTGGCGTCCGCCACGATGGCGGCACGAGCACCCGCTCGCGCGGCCTGCGTCAGTTGCTCAACCTTCAGGTATAACCAGCCGTAATCAACAAGTCCGATCAACAACAAGAAAAGTGGAACGGCGACCAGCGCGAACTCCACAGCCGCTGCACCCCGCCTTCGTCTTTTTTTCAAATATGCCACAGCCAACGACCTCCTGCCGCGACCCAGACTCCCAGACAGATCGCCACGCCGTACGGCATTGGTTGCATGGATTGCTCCCCAGGCATCAACGCCCCAGCATCGCGCACGCTCCGCGACCAAATGGCAAATCCGAATGAGCGGACGATTCTCATAAGATTGGCCGACACATCTGCGAGCCGACCTCGCAGCAATGCGCTAATGATTCCGCACACTGCCCCCGCACTCGCAACACAAATGAGTGCGAAAACTGCATCATGAAGGGTCAGCCAAGCGCCTAAGGCGCCGAGGAGTTTCACATCCCCGGCGCCTCCGCCCGCAAATACGAACAGGATAAAACATGGTAGCGCTAGTAGCAGTGCGCTTTCAATAGCAACCACAAGTCCGAAAACTCCGCCCGTAGACGTGGACACGAGCAGACCACAAGCAAGCAACGGAAGAGTGATGAAGTTTGGGATGCGCCCAGTGCGCACGTCCCATGCGGCCGCCACGAGCGCAGCGCATAAGACAACACACCACCCCATCGCCGCGGGAAGCGACGAGATTCCCTCGACTGGAGTGTTTCCAATCATGGATGAATCTTTGTGTATGCCTGTGAAAGCCGTTCGGGGCTTTACGCACCAACGTCGGTCTTCAGCGTCGTGAACTGGAGCTTGACCCAAGTGCCGATCGCCGCGATGGTGGCAACCAGGCCCACGACAATAAGCCCCGTCATGATGGCGTACTCCACGGTCTCGAGACCGCGCTCGTCAGAAATGAGTCTCTTGATGGTGTTCATGTTTCCAACTCCTCTACAGCAAGACTAATGTGAAGCCCGATGTCCACACGGACGTCGGCCACGCTTCACACGTTACATCAACAGCATGAGGATCGCGTTGAATCTTACCGATTCAACCTCCTTTGCTGTGGACCGCTAATCCTGTGAGCGCGAGGCAAACCGTGCGCGCTTCGTCCAGGCCGCGAAAGTCTCTATTGAATCATCCTTGAAATGCATCCGGCGCTGCTCCCCAGCGACGCATCGAAATTGAGGAATCCCCCAACGAAGGCTATTTTGCCAGTGTTGGTGTACCTGTGTCAAGGGCGGCAAGCAAGATTTTTGACATTTGTTTAGCTAATTTCCTGAAATCGCGGCAACCTGTTGAAAAACAGTGATCTCAAATCGCTGTGAATTTAAATGAGAGAAGCTGTCCATCCAGAAAATTCCATCCGCCTTGCCAGTAAAGGGCTTACGGTTATCGCATTCGATCACCGTCTCGAAGGAAAGGCCCTCGTGTACGGCCATGATCGCGATTCCGTGGTGCCCGATATCCCCACCGGGGAGGATATGAGGGATGATCACGTAGGAGTCCGTGGTGAAGGCAAGCCGCACGCCTTTCACAGCGATCACCGCGGGATCGTGCCGATTCTCGAGAGCGTCGTTTCGAAAGGCGGAGATGATGATTCCTCCGCGGTGATAGCCGTCACTCCAAAGCGGCGCTCCGCGTCGAATGCGCGGTACGGCTCGCGAAGAACCAATCCGCTTTGAGGAATGACACCAATCCCGCGCTAGCGCCGCGGGCCGATGCGCGCTCGATTTCCGCGGCCTTGGGCTACGTCGCAGGTCAGTGTGAGGTCTTTTCGAGAATCTGCGAGCCGCGTTGTGAGCCTACTTCAATGATAAAGTAGTGCCGTGAGAGGTTGGTGACTTCGGTGAGCGGTAGATCGAATACGGATTCGGGATGTGGCCCAGTGCTCATCGAATTGCAGAATCACGTTTTTCCGGCCAGGCCGCAGTTCACGGCAAGGATGAAAAGCCGTTCGCGCCGGGCGCGATAATTCGCATCGACGTCCATGAAGACCTTGTCCTGTTCCGCAATGGCGTGAATCTCGCAGGAACGGACGCCGAAGAATGCGAATTTTGTGTCGTCCGTCGGCGCCTCAACAAAACGCACCGCGCCATTCACGCGCTCCACTTTCCAGAGCATGGACCGCGGTGGAAACAGATATTTTTTCCATGATTGCAGGCCGACGACATACCCGAAAAGGGCGCCATCATCGCGCTTCTTTATTCGATAAATCCCCGCCTCCTGTTCATCAGCCCATCCCACAGGAAGCTCGTTCACGAATCGAAGTTCGTCGTATACCATTGCCCCGTCTTGCACGCGTGGCCCGATGATGCGATATCCCGCAGCCGCCAGGGCGTCGAGCAATCCCTGGAAGCCCTCACGTTCAATGATGTGCGGCTGTTCTGACCTCATCGGCAGAACCTTTCATGCGTCGTCCGACCAGCGGACCCTGCGGTGGATCTTGGTTCGATTCGGCATCGGAGGTTTGCGATGCATTTCCGAATTCTTGCGGCGGCTCGGAGAGCGCTGCCTTTCCCGGCGCAACGGATTCAGACAATTCGCCGTGCAACTGTTCCTGTGATGGATCGGCAGGAAACTCCCATTCGAGCGATTCCAAGCGCGTCCATTGATCCGCGATCCGAGCCTGGAGTCGCTGCGGATCGGTCGTCGCCAGGCCATATCGCTTTTGCCGCGAAACGTATTCGTTCGGCGAAGTCGTTTCCGGCCTCACGTTGATGCGAAACCGACGACCGTCAAAAATTTCGTAGACCGGAAAGAGCCCACAAAGGACGGCCTCTCGCACCAATTCGATGCTCTCCTGAGGTTCCGATTTCCATCCCGTCGGACACGGCGACAACATCAGGAGAAATCGGAATCCGCGGGTCTCCAACGCCGTTTGCACCTTGCCCAAGAAATCGTCGCGATGAGCGAGAGAAAGCGTCGCCGCATACGGAATCCGATGCGCGGCCATGATCGCCATGATATCCTTCTTCTGTTCAAGTTTTCCGCGCGCGGTCGTCGAAGTTCGCACCCATTCCGGTGTGGCGCTGCTCCGCTGGCCTCCGGTGTTTCCATAAATTTCATTGTCATAGCAAATGTAAATCAGATTTTCATTACGCTCCGCAGCCGCGGACAGCGTCGCCATGCCGATATCATACGTCCCGCCATCGCCGGCCCAGCAGATCACCGGATTTTTATCGCCATTCATGGCCAGCACCGAGGCGATTCCGCTTGCAAATGCAGGGGCACTGGCGAATGTCGAGGCGGCCACGGCAGCGCCGTACGAAGTCGTGGGAAACGCGCCGGCCGTCACAATCCCGCAACACGCCGGGATCACCAGATACGGTGCATTGCCCTCGAGCGCTTCTCCAAGCCAGCGCAATCCGAGAGACATGCCGCACCCGGCGCAATTGGTATTGCCCGGACGCAGCAGCGCGTCGCACGATGCGGACCCGCAATGTGTCGAATCAGCGATCATGCGGCCACCTCCTTCCAAATCGGATCCGTGGCCGAACTCCGCCGTGTGAGGTCATCGATCACACCGTTCAGTGCTGCCGGTCGAACGTCACCGCCTCCAATACCCATGATGTAGTTCTGGACAAGGGCTTCATGTTTCGGTTGAAGTGTCGCGGCAACTTCCTGCCAGAAAATGCCTCCGGAGCCGGGCGAGTGATTTCGATCAATGACTCCGATGCGTTTCGCTCCGCCGATCGCCGCCAGGACCTCGCGGCGCGGGAACGGGCGGAACATCTTGATTCTCAGCATTCCGATTTTTTCCCCAAGTTTGCGGCGCTCCCGAATCACGCCGCGCAATGTCTGAGCCATGGTTCCGCTCGCGATCAACACGGTTTCGGCACCTTCAGTATCAAACGGAACGACTGCCTCGTCCGGTCGGCGACCAAAAACACTCTCGAATGAGTCCGCCGCTTCACGAAGGACCGCAGGAACTCGTTCCATAGCCGACTGAATATCGCGCCGTTGTTTCTCCGTTTCATTCGGCCAGGTCAGCCCCCCGATCGTGGACGGCGATTCCGCGCGAAGGCGATGGGGCATGTCGCACAGCGGAAGAAAACGATCGACCTGGCTTTGATCGGGAATCTCCACCGGCATCTGCATGTGCGAGATAATGAAGCCGTCCATGGCCACAATCGAAGGCAGCAGGATGCGATGATCCTCCGCCACGCGAAACGCCATCAGGATGGTGTCGACCAGGTCCTGATGTGAATCGGAGTAGAACTGGAGCCAGGGAGCATCTCGAAGCGTCAGACTATCGCCCTGATCGACCCAAATGTTCCACGGCGGTCCAAGCGTGCGGTTCACCGCGATCAGAACAATAGGCAGCCGATAATATCCCGCGCAGAATACATTTTCCGTCATGTACGCCAGGCCGTTTGACGAACTTGCCGTGAACGCTCGTGCGCCGGCCAATGCCGCACCAATGCAAACACCCATCGCACTGTGCTCCGACTCCACGGGCACAATGCGACCTTTGGTGAACTGCGTGTCGCTCAACACCTCGATGATTTCGGTTTGCGGCGTGATCGGATAAGCACCGCTCGCGCAGCCACGCGCGCCGCGATTGGCCTCTCCGGCCAGAGCCAGCACTTTCCCTGCGGCGTAGTTACCCGTTAGCAGCATTCTCGACATGGGTCCACCTTTCGAACTCCGCGATTACTCCTTCTCGATTGCGACCATTTCGAGCACGCCGCGCGGGCACTCCGTGACGCAGACGCCGCATCCCTTGCAATAGACGGGATCGTACGAATGACCGCACGCCTGCGATCCCATGATGTTTTCCGGACAATGCATCGCGCACCGATCACATCCGTTGCACACGCCGCAACTGCAGCAACGCCCCGCCTCTTCGACCACCTGTCGGATTCCCGCTTCACCTTCAAATCCGAGATGCACCTCGCGGAAATTCCGCCGACGCAGGGCAGGCGGGACCACGCCACCATGATGTTCGCGCATCCGGGGAAAAAGCGCGGGATGCAGGATGTCGTACGAGGCAATGGTCGGGCTTGCCGGCGACAGCAAATCGCTCCCGGTGAGCGCGTGATGCACGCGAGAGGCCGTCATCCGACCGCTTCCGATCGCGGCTGACACCGTCCCCTCGTTATTCGCGAAGTCGCCGCAGGAGAAGATGGGGCAGCCGCCGAATCCAGTGAGCGCGATGTTGCCGGGAGGTTGCGAGCCGTTCAAGATTGATGAATCCGCGGACTGTCCAAGTGCAAGGACGACCCGATCACAGCGCACGTCGAAATAGGCGTCTTCGGTTGTCTCCGGGATGGGTCGTCTTCGACCGCTCTCATCGGGTTCGCCAAGACGCATCCGAACGCACGTCAGGAGCGGCCCGAGTGCATCCGACCGGAGCTGCATCGGAGCCACAAGCTCATCGAGCACCACACCTTCCTCAATCGCCGCGTCAACCTCTTCGCTGATCGCGGGCATCTTATTCCGCGTGCGACGGTAGAGGATATGGACCGTGGTCGCTCCCGCCCGAAGTGCCGAACGCGCGGCGTCAATCGCCGTGTTCCCACCGCCAACGACGACGACCTTGGCACCGTCCAATTCAAGCGCGCGGGAGCGCGTACGATTCAGAAACTCAAGGCCGTTAAGAACCACGTCCGCGCCGTCGGTCCGCAGCTCCATGGTTTGTTCGAGCTGCAGTCCTGACGCGACAACGACAGCCGCATATTCCTGACTCAATCGGCGAAGGCTGGACGCGTCGATTCGATGCCCCCGGGAATCGCAGACGCCGTGGGCAAGGATGTAGGAGATCTCATTGTCGAGCACTTCCCGCGGCAGCCGATAGGGCGGAATGCCGGTACGGAGCAAGCCACCCAACTCGCGACCGGCTTCAAATAAAGTCACCGGGTAGCCAAGTTTTGCCAGTTGATAAGCAGCACTCAATCCTGCCGGCCCCGAACCGATGACCGCTACGATCTCATCACGCGACGGCGCGTCCGGGGCGCTCGGCCGAGTTCCGTGCTCTGCGGCAAAGCGCTCCAGCTCGCGCACGTTAACTTCACCATCGAGGAATCGTCGATTGCAATTCTGCATGCAGGGAGCCGGACACACACGCCCACAAACACCGGGGAAAGGCGACGTGCGCAGCAGAATCGACAACGCCCCATCGAAATTCTCTTCGTGCATGGCACGGAGGAACGCATGAACATCATTGCCGGCCGGACATGCGACGTTGCAAGGCGGGGTTAGTTCTCGACGTTCAGGTCGTCGAGTCGCCCATGAGCCGGTTCGAATGCGCGGCGTCTCACTCGCTTGCAATTCAACTTGCTCACGCCCCAATATCGCGCCATTTGTGGCGACGATTGCCGGCTCATCCGTGTTCAAAATCGGCTCGGGTGCCGGCCGCAACTCCAACATCCGCACTTGTTCAAACGCCGTCGTGGCGGATTCAAGATTGGCTCCGGTTAACTTCGCCTCGCCGAGAGCTGTCCGGACATCGTCGAGCGTAAGCCCCAAAACGCGAGCCACGGCCCCGAACATCGTGGTGTTCACAATCGGAACTGTTTTCGTGCCCAAGCCGTGCTGGAGGGCAAGCCTTGTGGCACCAACCGTAGCGACCCGACGCCCTGCGGAAATTTCCACAAGAGCATCCGCGGATTCCGGTGTATTCAGCACGATCCACCCGCCGGACTTCATTCCGTCAAGCGTAAGTGGACCCAAGAGGGCGCGATCCAGGACAATGACGTGATCCGGCTCGGAAATCTGATTGTAATTCGTGATCTGCTCATCACTTATCCGCACAAATGCCTGCAACGGAGCCCCGGATCGCTCTGCGGCATATACCCCAAACGCCTGCGTAAATTTCCCACTCTTGAAAAAAGCTGTCGCTATGAGCTTGGCAAGAGTCACACCCCCCTGTCCGCCGCGCCCAAGGATGGTGATTTCCGTCATCTTGGCACCAGTGGTGCGCGAATTCGCGCACTCCCTGAAACTGTGAGCCGCTATGAAACCCCTGCACGGCGCGTGCCAGACTGTAGGAGCATCCTCCCTGGATCACCGCAAAATAAATCGAATTATTGGGCGTCCCGCCTTCGCGCGGCACGCAACTTGCTGCGAAATGGATTGCAATTGCCGCACCTTGGGCTCCATCAGCGACACCGTGTCGCCATCATTTCTCTGAGGAGCATCGGGGCGGTCATGATTCCATTTTTCGTGGGGAGGCGTCAATATGGCCAACAAACTTGCCGATCTGAAAGGCCCGGGGATTGGGGATTACAACGAACTGGAGCGGATCCTGCCGCAGGACTATCGCTCCCTGCTGACGCCGAAACAGACGCAGCAGGCCATCTTCGAGGTCAAGAACTACATCGAGGAGAAACTCTGCAAAGAGCTGAACCTGATGATGGTCACGGTTCCGTTGATTGTGGACGCGGAAAGCGGCGTCAACGACATGCTCGATCGCGACGGCTCGCGGACTCCGGTACACTTTCACATCCCAAACGATCGAGATTTGCACCCCATCGACGCTCAGGTCGTTCAGGCCGCCACGAAGTGGAAGAGATTGGCCCTCAAGCAGTTCGAGATGAAGCCGGGCGAGGGACTCTGCACCGACATGCGTGCTGTGCGGAAGGATTATTTCCTGGACCACGATCATAGTGCATACGTCGATCAATGGGACTGGGAGCGTGCCATCACGCCCAAGGAGCGTAACTTGCAGTTTCTCACGCACATCGTGCGGGCAATCTGGAATGTCCTCAAGGGTGCGGAGAAACATGTTCAATCGACGTTTCCGCAGCTCCAGACCGATCAATATCCCAATCTTCCGCACAATCTGACATTCCTTCACGCCGAGGACATTCTCGCTCGCTATCCCGACCTCCCGCGAAAGGCACGCGAGACGGCTATTCTCCAGGACTATCCCGCCGTGTTCATTTATGGCATCGGCTGGAAACTCGACGACGGCTATCCGCACGAGATGCGCGCGTCCGATTACGACGATTGGGTAACGGAAACGCGCTCGGAAGATGGGCGTCCGATGCACGGCCTGAACGGGGATATCCTCGTGTGGAATCCGGTCACAAAGCGCCGACACGAGCTTTCGTCCATGGGAATCCGCGTCAATGCCGAGTCGCTGCGGAAGCAGCTCAAACTTTCCGGGCAGCTCGACTTCCTGAAGTTCCCCTACCATCAGGCGATCTTGAAAGACGAAATCCCTTTCAGCATCGGCGGCGGCATCGGTCAGTCGCGAACCTACATGCTGCTCTTGAAGAAGGCGCATCTCGGCGAGGTGAGCGTGACCGTTTGGCCTCGGGTTCTCAAGTCGATTTGCCGGAAGAAACACATTGATGTGCTTGAATAGCGGGATGTAGTACAAGCTGGATGGCGGCCTGCTCGCCGAAATCGCTACGATGTCGTATCAGTTCGGCCGAGCACATTTTTCATCTCCTGAGCGAATCGCCCATTATGCCTTCCTATTGAAGGGAGGCATTTTTTCATGTCGCGTGATGCGATAAGGAGATCAGAGAGCGGATTATTCTGGCATCGCAAGGGCTTCAGGCTCTTCAGGCGATGGAGGTCTCGAACGGGGAAAGTCGGCCGACCGGAACTGAATCGAAGCCACATGCTTATCGAGCACCACACCCTCCTCAATCGCTGCGTCAACCTCTTCGCTGATCGCGAGGGAATCCACGGCGAGCGCTTCCGTGAACGCGTCGCCAACATGGGCTTCGAAGAAGTCGTGATCTCGCTGCGTTCCCCCTGACAGAATCCTTATTGCGAACGCATGCTTGGTTCGATCCGGCGCGACGTGTTCCAACCAGGCCGAATGGAATTTTCGGGATGTGCAACCAGTACCCAGTGTCTGTTTCCGCCCGGTGCTCTTTCTGGTAGACTGCCTCTCCATTGAAAGGATCCATATGGAACTCTTGATCCCCCTCTGGCTCCCGATTCTCCTCTCCGCTGCGGTCGTCTGGATCGTCTCTGCGATCGTGTGGATGGCACTGCCCCATCACAAGCAGGACTTCATCGGCCTCCCCGACGAGGATGCGTTCATCGAGTTCATTCGCAGGAGCGAGATCAAGCCCGGCAACTACGTCTTCCCCGATTTCCGAGGTCGAGAGGCGATGAAATCAGAGAAGACCTGCAAAACGTTGGAGGAAGGCCCGGTGGGCCACCTCAGCGTCTGGCAGACGCCGGTGACGATGGGCAATAAGATGGTCGCCACGTTCATCGTCTATCTTGTCGTCAGCACGTTGATCGCGTACCTCACGCGCGTCGCACTTCCCGGCGCAGCGCCCTTCTCCAATGTCTTCCAGGTCTCCGCGACCGCGGGCGTGCTCGCATACTGCTTCTCGTTCATTCCCAACGGCGTCTGGTTTGGCGCGTACAAACGCACGATCGTCGCGTCGTTCATCGACGGCATCGTCTACGGCTGCATCACCGGCGCAATCTTTGCGTGGTACTGGCAACACTAATGTCATTTTGCCACGGCCTCGCTGCTGCTCGGAGCGGCAAGCCGTGCCGAACGCCGCAATCCCCTGTCCATCCAGAAAATTCCGTCCGCCTAGTCAACAAGAAACTTACAGATTGACGACATCGACGACCCAGCTACCGATTCCAGGCCGTGGTTGATCTTTCCGGAGACGATGACGCTCCCGATCGCTGGATGCCACTTAACAATCTGAAGGTAGAGATGCGCGATAAGGATTCCAAACAATGAGCGACGAAGCGGTTCAGGACTTTTACCCCGATGATGTCGCGCATTGCTACGGGTGCGGGCGACTCAACGAACATGGCTTGCACATCCGCAGTGTGTGGGATGGCGATGAGACGGTTGCGGTACTTGTTCCCCGCCCATTCCACACTGCGATCCCCGGTTATGTCTACGGCGGACTTCTCGCCTCGCTTGTGGATTGTCATGGAACCGGCTCTGCAGCGTTAGCAGCCTACCGCGCCGCAGGACGCGACCCGGGCACGCCACCGCCACTGAGATTCGTCACCGCCTCTCTGAAGGTCGATTACCTGCGCCCGACGCCGCTCGGACCACCACTTAAAGCCCGGGGCCGCATCCTGGAGGTGAAACCTCGAAAAGTGAGCGTCGACGTCGCCGTGTCCGCCGATGGGCAGGTCTGTGTGCGTGGACACGTCGTCGCGGTGCTCATGCCGGAGAATTGGACGCCTTCATGACAACAGGATGGGACAAGGCGCGAATGGCTCTCAATATCCCTTCCATGCTGCAACAATAAAAGCCGGGGCCAACATCCGTGAAATCGATCTGAATTCAAGGCTCTCAACAGAATCGTCGCGTGATCAGACAATCGCGCTTGAAGCGCACTTGCCTCCACAGAAAATATCGAGGGTGATCGGCTTGATTCTCGAATTTAGCGATCGCGTCGCGTTGAACCGAAGCTGCATTCAAGCTCCGCCCAAGGTACTATTCGCGGAAGCGGCCCTTTTTCTCGCGCTCCCGGTTTATGCATGTTGGAAGCAGCTTGGTTTCAAAGATTGATTGCATTTTCGGATCGGGATCGTCGTAGATGGAATTGATATACTCTTTTATTTCTGGATCGTTTTTGCATTGCCGCGCGAGCACCGACATGGCCATGGTTCGCACCATGAGATCGTCATGGGAGAGTACCTCCTTCGCAAACCGGATTACTTCAGGGGTGATCGGGCGCTCGTTTAAGGCGTATGTCGCGCTCGCACGCAGGCTAACATCATCGCCATGCAGCAGTTGCTGGTAGAGATTTTCCGCAGGCTCAAACTTGAGTCCCATTTTTGCCAGACCGCGCATGGCTGCGGCGGCCATCGAACGGTCTGGATCGTTTAGAAAGGTACGGAGGAGCGTAAACGATTCATCGGTTGGAAACCGCCCGAGGGCAGCAACCGCAGAGCTTCGATCACCGTTCCGAAACGGATCAAGATTCCAGACCTCCGCTCCCGTGGCCAAGTCACGCACGGTAGCAAAGTTTCCATAAGGGACGGCCAACGTGTCGCGCCGAGCGGCGGCAATCACCTCGGGACGCGCCCTGCCCTTGCCCGTATTGCTGATCAAATTGACTGGCAACTTGGGGAGCTTTCCCATTTCCATGTCCATGTAAAAATCATCGGGAGTGTCATCTGACAACAGATATTCATCGTCACGGTACATCCTAAAGCGGACTTTTCGCTCTTCACCCTGAGACGGGAAATCGCCGAAGAGTGAAAAATACTCGCCGGGCCGTAGACTCGGCGTGACCATGTAGCTGTTTCCGCACCACGAGGATTGGTGCGTTTGGGCACGTTCCCACTCACCATCTTCAGAAGCGGCTTCCAACATGACGTAAATATCACCGTCCTGCGAGGAGAAGCCGATTCGCGACTGGGTGCGGTTCACCAGATAGAGCCGCACAGAGTTTCCTTGTACATCGTTGTAATCCGCGAACAACGTAAGTTCACCATCAGCGGCTACAACATTGGGCGGCAAGAACTTGATAGAGTGAGCGGGACCCGCGACACGAGAGTGATAAGTCACGGTATTAGGCTCTTCAGCAGATGATCTCGCCGCGAACGGTGCCAAAACCAACAATAGCGAAGACAGACCACAGAGAATCCTCATGGGGTGACTCCTCTTAAGAGCGGCCAATTCCAAAGTATTATACCGGAGTCAGCGCGTCCGTGTTGCACTTCAGAGGATTGCGTGCATTGACAGGAGTGCATTCTGTTCAGACTAACCCCCCTTTTTCCCCCTTGGTAAGGGGGGAGGCTGCGGAAGTGCGGCTATCTACAAATTTGATGCGTATTCTATACTCGACGACGAAACTGGCGTGGCGGAACCATCTGGAGCCTTCAAATACCGATCAATCGCCGCGGCGGCGTTTTTGCCGTCGCCCATGGAAAGAATGACCGTGGCTCCGCCGCGGACGATGTCGCCGCCGACGAAGACGCCGGGAATGCTGGTCATGTGGTTTTCATTGACGGTGATGTTGCTCCATTTGTTGGTCTTCAGGTCGGGAGTCGTCTGCGTAAGCAGTGGGTTGACCTTTGTGCCGATGGCCTGAATGAAGACCTGACAGGGGATGTCGAATTCGCTGCCACTGACTGGCACAGGTCGCCGCCGGCCGGAGGCGTCGGGCTCACCCAATTCCATGCGAATGCACCGAACGCCGCCAACCCAGCCTTTCTCGTCTCCGAGCACTTCGAGCGGATTGGTAAGGAACTGGAACTGTACGCCTTTTTCTTCGGCGTGTTTGACTTCTTCGGCACGGGCGGGCATTTCCGCGCGTGAGCGGCGATACACGAGTGTCGCGGGATTGGCACCGAGGCGACGGGCCGTGCGGACACCGTCCATCGCCGTCTTGCCGCCGCCGCAGACCACGATCTGACTGGCCTTGATTACGGGAGTATCGGATTGTCCGATTCGATTCGCGCCCATGAGATTGACGCGAGTGAGGAATTCGTTGGCGGAATAGACGCCCTTCAAATTCTCTCCGGGGATGCCTTGAAACATCGGCAATCCCGCGCCGTTGGCGACAAAGATCGCCTCGATCCTCACATGTCGCCGCGTCTGCGTTCGTGCCTGACGCGAATTGCAACCGCCCATTGCATTCGGAATGCTCGCGAACAGACAATCTCAACTCATGCAAACGGTTCCACGCCAGGGCTTCCTGTTCGCGATAGGTGGTCAGGCGATCGGTCAACTCCGCTAAATCCACCGTGTGGGCGTCGAACTCCAGTCCATCGACGCAAGCGAACTTCATTTCGCCATCGATAGTGACGCGGCAACCGCCACACATTCCGGTGCCGTCAACCATGATGGGATTGAGGGATGCGATCGTCTTGATTTGAAACGGTTTCGTGACCGCCGCGACCGCTCGCATCATCGGAACTGGTCCGGCAGTCAAAACGGCGCCGACATCGCCGCTCTCTTCGATCAACTTTTTCAATCTGGCGGTGACGAAGCCGTGGAATCCGTAGCTTCCGTCATTCGTACATGGGTACGCATGATCACATTTCGCAGCCAGCTCCGACTCAAGAATGACATACTCGCGCGATCGCCCGCCGATGATCGCCGACACGCGGTTGCCGGCTTCACGCAATGCTGCAGCTTGCGGATAAATGACCGCAGTCCCGACGCCCCCGCGCACAAGCACGGCGTTTGCGAAGTTCTCGATCTCAGTAGCTCGACCAAGCGGTCCGGCCACATTGACGATTCGTTCACCCTATTCGAGGGCACAGAGTTTCTCAGTGGTCGCGCCAATCACCTGCACGATCAGGGTGATCGTTCCTGGCTGCGAATCCGAGTCCGCAATCGTCAGTGGAATTAGTTCTCCATTCTCACGCACACGCACGATGACAAAGTGCCCCTGTTTGTTATGGGAGGCCACGCGCGGAGCGTAGACTACCAGGCACCGGACCTTCGGAGCCAACCATTCCGCCTGTTGAATGCCAAACATGTGGATCGCCTCCGTTATCGGTCGTGTGCGTCTTTTTAAACGCTTGTGCGTGAAATCACACAGATCCCCCCTCGCTTTCAATCAACCTGGGTAGAGCGTCTTTCCGGTGGCTGCATCCTGCACCTGAATAATGTCCAGCGGGCAACTCCTTGCCGCCGTCAGAATGTCCTCCAATTCATCACTCGGACCGTCAAGGACGCGGGCTTTTTGATCGTCGTCCAGCTCAAAAGTCGCCGGGGCCTCGCTCACGCAAATTCCGTCGCCGATGCACTGTTCGCAGTCAATACTAATTTTCAGTTTTGCAGCGTCACCCATTATTTTCTCCTCGCCAATGGTCTGGGAGCCCAACTTTGTCGTATTACGATAGCATTTTGCGTGCCAGTACACTTGCCACGGTGAGGGCTTGGACTTGCTAATTTAAAAAATAGGGGCGATCATGGGCATTCGACCCAAGACGTGCACGCCTCGAAAGTAGAGACAATTGACGAAAACATGGCACGCCAGTCGTCCCTATAGATGCGTGCACCAACGTCAATTTTGCACGAAATGCTCATCCTGGCACGGATATTGCTCGACGAATCTCCTACAATGCGTGTTCGGCGATTTGAGACGCGTCTAAGGCCACGTGGCGTACGCGGTTGCTTTCGTCATGCGCAAGTCTGGGAGATCTGAGGCCATGTCGATTCCCTCAATTGCAACCGAGCAGATGACTGCGTGTAAACCCAATCCACCTTCTCCTGCACCGCCGGCGCTTGTCCCGGGTCTGGAGGGCGTGCCCATTGCCGAATCGTCCATCAGCCACGTCGATGGCCAAGCGGGGAAACTCGAATACCGAGGGATAAACGTCGAGCGATTAGCCGAACACAGCACGTTTGAAGAGACGTCATATCTGTTGCTTTTCGGGAAGTTGCCGACGGAGGCGCAGCTCAATGAATTCAACGGAGATCTCACGCACCACCGTCGCCTTAAATATCGCATTGCGGACCTGCTCAAATGCCTACCAGAGACGGGTCATCCCATGGACGCGTTGCAGACCGGGATCGCGGCAATCGGCATGTTCTATTCCCAGCGGGAATACACGACGCCTGCAAATCGTCAACTTGCCTGCGTGCGGGCGATTGCCAAAATGCCCACGCTCGTTGCTGCGTTCGAACGACTCAGAAAGGGCGATGAACACATTGTTCCGCGCGATGAGTTCAATCACTCGGCCAACTTCTTTTACATGTTGAGGGGTGAAGAGCCGGATCCGCAAAAGGCCCGCATCCTCGACGTGGCTTTGATCCTCCACGCCGATCACACCATGAATGCTTCGACCTTCGCGGGCCGCGTCGTAGGCTCCACGCTGGCGGATCCGTATTGCGTAGTCAGTTCCGCGCTCGGAGCGCTATCGGGTCCATTGCACGGCGGAGCGAACGAGGACACGATTCAGTTGTTCAACCGCATCGGATCGCCCAAAAACGCGCGGGCTGTAGTCGAGGAAATGGTCGCGAAGAAGGAGAAGATCCCCGGTTGTGGGCACCGTGTGTACAAGACCGTCGACCCGCGGGCGAAAATCCTCAAACGGTACGCTGAGGAACTTACCCAAAAAAGCGGGAACAATCATTTCGAGATCGCACTGGAAGTGGAGAAGGTCGTCCAGGAACGTTACGCAGACAAGGGCATTTGGCCCAACGTGGATTTCTTTTCCGGAATCGTTTACGCCGAGTTGGGCATTCCGCCCTGTTGTTTCACGCCGATTTTCGCAATGGCCCGCGTGTCAGGCTGGTTGGCGCACTGGTTGGAGCAATTGGAAAATAATCGCATTTTCCGACCTACGCAGCGCTACGTCGGCGAACACGATCGACCGTATCTTGACATTGAGGCTCGCTGACGTGGATCTCGTCGATTCATTCAGCAATGGAGGCACAGAGGCAAGATTCTGGCGCGATTACTGGAGGATGACCATTGCCGCAGAGTTTCGTGCCGTGCCCGGCATAGAGAATTTTCAATAATGATGCACAAGGAGTTCGGCCTGATTCCCAAGACTTGAATAAATCCGTACGAGCGTCAAAACCCGATCGCTGACGTCGCCTCCGCAAAGCGAGGATTACCGCTAATAACCAATTCGCTCACCGGGCAAACCCCAGCATCATAACCGGAAGCGTTGCGTTCCCCTGAAGGAACGCAACATCGAATACGTCTCTGTCGCGCGCGAGACTTTCGTTAAACAGCATAACTAACAACACTTGAAGCTGTTTCAAAACTGCCAATATCCCGCATTTGTAGCCTTTCCTAGGCCGCCTTTTTTGAGTTTCATAATCAGTTCTGATCATTTGGATGCCCCCTCCCATCGTATCTTACGAAGGCCTAATTTGCTGAAACGCTGTTTTTGAAGTTGGACAAGGCAAATATTGAAGTTTTCGCAAATACAGGCGAGAACGGGACTTGCGCCACTTTGGCGGCCGTGTTGCGGTTGAAAGTCAATTGCATCCAAGATACATTTATACCTGCATTATTTTTTCCAACAAAGACTGTCGTTCTGCTATATTAACCGTAGTGTTCGCGCCGAGTTTCTTCGGCTATTTCGCAGCGGACAAAAGCGGGGAAAGAGTATGCCCGTAGGTCACGATCATCGGCGCAAGAAACTTGCGCAGCTGCGTTCAGCCGGAACGGCTCGGCGATATGAATCGGGGGCACTCTTGAGACGGCTTTCCATAAGATCCGTCAGTCCTTTTTTCTGTTCTGGCAATTTCATCGTTGCGGCCACCGATTCACACCCGCCGATCCTTGCAAGCGAAGATGACTTACGGTCCAACCTACGTCGCGCGCTCGGCACTCTGAAAGCGCGCAGTGGTCATTGTCGGGCGACGCGGCTGCGCGATTCTGTTGAATTTTTCGCGCGTTTGAATTCGTACCGGCAAGGATGGAAGAATGTGCTTCTGTGCTCGGTGGTGCCAATTTTTGGCAGACGCGTCGGATCGCGATGATGATGATTGCTTATCGCCTGGTGAGATTCGACGCGATAATTGCGCACTTTTGAAATTCTTGACGCGTTGTTGCGCGATCTCGTCGTCGCCGAGGCACTCAAGCAACGCATTATTTGATGATTGATGGAGCATTCGAATCCGCACAGGATTGCCGGGGTCAGCAATGTTCCACCTGGATTGATCGGAAACTGACTGGCATGCAAAAAATTGCATCGTAGGGTTTCCGACCGAAGCGCATACATGCCACGCGGAATCATAAGCCAAGAGGATAGGAGCGTCACCTTATGTGCATAAGGAGAAGTATTCTGGCCGTCCTGTCGGCTTTGCTTGCCTTTCAAAACACGTTGCGCGCTTCGGATCGTCCTGTTCTTCCCCCAGGTGTCCAGACCTCCGTGACGTCGCACGCGTTGGCCGCACGGCCGTCAGCACAACTGTCGTCGGCCCATCCGGCTGAATGGCAAGCGCCCGTTGGAATGTCACGGATGGCGAACAGCTCGAAGGGTTCAATGGCCGCCGCCGACTTCACTATGCAAAGCGCAGCCGATCACACCATCACATTGCAATGCCCGAACGGGGGATGGAACGTGCCGGGCAGTGTCATCGACTGCAGCGCGACGTACAATGATATCACGGCCCCGATTGCGTTGGGACTCCTCCACGCCAACGTGTACACCGGCGACCCGGACCAATTGGCAGCCGCGGTTTCCGGTGGAAATTACGATCTGACATTCGTGTTTGGGAACGGCGAGGCTCGATTCGGCGTTTTTGCGCCATACTTCCTCTGGAAACTTTCAGCAGCGTCGGGGGACCTCGCCTACAGTCATCACGCAGCGTCCAAGTTCTTTGATGAATTGATGGCAGGAACCTACGGTCCGAGCGACCTAGACACGGCAGGATGGATTGCTGGTGTGCAGGCAGCTCATGGAGGCGACCAGATCAATCTTCGCCCGTGGGATTTTCATACCCTCGTTGCGACGGCTTCGGCAATCGGAAATACCGGGCAGGGCGCGGCGTTCCGGCGGGCCTTGCTCGACGGGCTAGACACGCTTGACAACACCGATGCGCAAAACGTGAGTCACGATCTGATCGGATTGGCCGGCGGCATTCGTGGGCTTGCCTTGAGCGGTACGATCTCCTTCGCCGCGATCAATAGCCCAAAGTTCGCGCCGATCAACGGCGTTACAGCTCTCTGCGATCTCGCCGACGTACTCGCCAGCGATCAGAACGCCGATGGTTCCTGGTACCGCGCCTCCACCATTCCGATTCCGGGATTGACCGATAAAGACACGCAGACAACCGCATACGCTGTGATGGCTTTGGCCGAAGCGGAAGGTCGGGGGTGCTGTGGTTTGGCGGAACACATCGCGAACGGACGCGCCTGGCTTCGCACCATGCAATTGACAAATGGGTCTTTCGCTACCTATCCGACAGCTGGAAATTCGAATGTCGAAATCGATGGTGAGACGCTGAACGCCCTGATCCCCTCATTGTGCGCAGGCGATGTGCTGGAATTCCGCCTGCCGACAGGTTCGAACTGTGTGAAGACCGGTGACACGGTGATCGTGGATCTTTGGCAGCGGGCGCTCAATCAGCCAATTGGCGGCTTTCAGGCATTTTCTCTGTTTGACACGTCTGCCCTGACTTTCGCGAGCGGAACCTATACGGCATCACCGTATGGATTTCCGGTGATCACGCCCATCGCCGCCTCAGGAGGCAACATTGACATGGCCGCAGACGTCTACACCCTGGGAGGACAATTACCGACAAGCAATGATGCGAAACTTTTGACACTGTCCTTTACAGCAGGGGCGACGGAAGGCCCCACGGTGGTCAGTTTTCGCCCCCACGATCCGCCAAGCCGGTTCACCGATGGCGGAGGAGCTGAGGTCCTGCCTTGCCTGATAGAGTCGCCAACCATCGTGATCGACAACACGAATCCGGTCATTGCGTGCCCATCCAACGTGACCGTCGAATGTTCCGCGTCCCCACTGCCAAGCAACACAGGCTCAGCATCGACGACTGACAATCTCGATTGTAGCCCGGTTGTCACCTTCACTGATTCAGTCGCCGGGGGCAGTTGTGCGCAGTCAAGCGTGATCACGCGTACATGGAAGGCGGCGGATGCCTGCGGCAATTTTTCTACTTGTGATCAGGTCATTACCGTAGTGGATACGACGGCCCCAGTTCTTTCGGCGTGCCCGGCGAACATCACGGTGCCGGCCGACGCCGGAGGTTGCACGGCAATTGTTTCCTTTCCTCCGCCGACCGCGGTTGACCCGTGCGATCCGTCGCCGTCTGTCGTGTGTTCGCCACCAAGCGGTTCGACATTTGCACCCGGCACAACGCTGGTCACCTGCACGGCCCATGACGGCTGCCTGAACTCGTCGCCAATCTGCAGCTTTTCGATCACGGTCACGGCAGTCAATATAGTCGATGTCTCCGTGCAGCTGCAGCCGACGGTCCTAGCAGGCCCATTCACTCATTGCGTCAGTTTTGAGTTGTGGGATTGCCAGGGATCTACGCCAGCAGCCTCGCTGGACAAAGTCGTGACATTCCAAGACGGTTTGGCATCTGAAACGCTGAGCATCGCGTGCGGCAATTACCACTGCATGACGGCACGCGACAAGCGTCACACCCTGCAACGCAAAGACGGGACATTGGGCATCGTTGGGTCCCATTATTCGGCCGACTTCACCGGGGACCCGGCCAGCGGAGGTAACTGGCTGATTGGTGGTAATCTCAACGGTGATGGTTTCATCGACATCTTGGATTTCGGTTTGTTTTCGTCGCATTATCTGCAACACTTCGCCTCGGAAAACACGACGTGCTCGAATTCGGCCCCACACGCTGACATCAATGGCGATGGAATTGTGAATCTTGCAGAATTTAGTTTCATTGGAGTCAACTTTCTCAAGGGAGACGATGCAAATTGCTGTGGGGCTGCCGCAGTGGCGGCACAGAAAGACCCGGTGGCCCGAATCTCTGTGCTCGAACTCGCCGCCAGGGGGTTGGGCGATCTGTCCGTGGGTGATCTGAATGGCGACGGTTGGCTGGATGAGGCCGACATTGCGGCATTCGCGTCGGGCGTGCGGCCGCAGGCGCGGCTCCCTGTCGGCGATGGTGACAAAGGCAAGCATATTCGGTCGAATCGCGAATTCGGGCGTTGAGCGAGTCCTCGCAGATTTGATTGTGACCGACGAATGTCTGTGAATGGCGAACGGATCGAGACAGTACAAAGTTAGAAGAGACGGAATTGAAGCTGTGATAGTTTTCATGGACGGAGATTCAGGCGAACTGGACGACGCGGGCCAATTGGCCGCGTGCCGCGAAGCTCAAACGCCTAGTTTGGGGAAGGATTGAGTATGTTCATTCAGGCCAGATCAGTGGCCGTAATTGCTTTTGTTATCCTGGTCTTCACATGGGCTCCCCATTCAAGTCGAGGCGCTGTGGATCTTGAATTTCGGCCTAGCATCCAAACAGCCAATCCCGGCGACATCATCGAAATCAAGTTATACGCCGTGTCTACAGGCGCATCGCAGGCCATGAGCGCAATCGAAGCCATTGTTGCTTGGGATCCGGCCGCGTTGGAGCTTTTGGGGCTTAACAACAATGGCCCTTACACGTGGTTGTCTTCAGGGTTTCCAAACGACTCTCCCCAGGATGGGCTGAATAATCCCTTTACAGGACTGCCTGCAAATGATGGGATCGCGTGGTACAACGCGCTGAGCCGATTTCCGCCGTCTCCCCCAGCGACAGCTACGCCCTCAGGACTCCTCGTGACATCGTTTCGCTTCAAGATTCTGAATGCCGGGACGACTGGGGTGAGCATGCCATCTTTATACGGACAATTTACGCAGACCGAAGTTTGGGACGGCGTGATCCCGGGGCTCGTCGTTACAAGAAGAATCGGCGGATCATCAATTATCCTAAGCGATAACTCAATTCCGTCCGTGTCCTTTGGGGGAATCTTTGTCATGGGCCTGGTAATCGTTGTAATGGGTGGTTGGGTTCTTCGCCTCCGCCGAATCCCAAGCGATTCGCTTCGCTCGGGATCCCATGGTTGGGCCGGTATCACAATAAATGGTGGAAGGGTGCGATGATCAGCATGAGACGTTGGGGATTATATGGAGGTGCTCTACTGTTGGTGGCGGCTTGGGCAGATCTCCCATCCAAGGCCGCAGATCTCACACTCACCACAGTTCAGCCCTGTTACGGGTCTGCGGGAACCACGTTGTCCGTCAATATTCGCCTGACAAATGCCGGCTTGTCGGTGATCGGCGGCCAGTTTTTCCTGCGCTATGATCAGAGTGTTCTGCAATTCCACGACATTGCGCCGGGCGAAGCGCCGTTCGTGAATGAGATTTATGAGATCGTGCCCGGCGATGGCGGACCGGGGACAATCGACTACGCAATAGGCACGGTACCCGGCGGCCTTGGTACATCGTTAGATTCAACCATGGCTGTCATCCATTTCACGGCGCTCACTGAGTTCTGTGGCTTGTCGGGATTTGTCTCGTTCCGGCAGCACAATCCTCCGACGCGGTTGAGCGACGACACAGGAGGAGACGTCTCCGTCACTGTGGCTAATTTGGTATGTCCGGGAGAAACCTGTGACGACGGCAATGCATGCACCGCTAACGACGTGTGTTCAAATGGAAAATGCGGCGGCGTGCCCGTGGACTGCAGCGACAACAATATCTGCACGAATGATCTCTGCAATCCCACGACGGGTTGTTACCACGTCAACAACACCATATCGTGCGATGATGGGAACATCTGCACAACAAACGATGCTTGTACCGGCGGAACCTGCGCGGGGACGACCATGAATTGTGACGATGACAATCCCTGCACCGACGATTTCTGCAATCCGGAAACCGAATGCGGCTGCTATCACGTCAACAACACCAGACCTTGCGACGACGGGAACATCTGCACGACAAGCGACATTTGTTCCGGCGGCATCTGCGTGGGAGGCCCGCTGTTGGGATGCAACCTCGGCACGGTGTGCACTACCGGCACTTGTCGTCCGGACACCGGTTGCACGTATGCCTACAACAGCGTCACGTGCGACGATGGTAACGCTTGCACCGCTTACGACGTTTGTTCAAACGGCATTTGCAGCGGCGTGCCTGTGGACTGTGACGACAACAACGCTTGCACGGACGATTTATGCAATCCATTAACAGGTTGTTATCACGTCAACAACACCGCTCGTTGCAACGACCATCACAGTTGCAAGATCAACGATGTGTGCACTGGGGGCGTCTGCAGTGGAGTATCATCCAGCCCGACTTGCGTGGAATGCATAGCCGATGGCCAGTGTAATGATGGCAATAATTGCACAACCGATACTTGCTTTCACGGAATTTGCTTTTACACACCCAACTCCAATTCCTGCGACGACGGCAATGCGTGCACAACGAACGACACTTGCGCAAGCGGCGTGTGCATTGGCGGTGCGGCCCTCGATTGCGACGACGGCAGCATTTGCACTGATGATTCGTGTAATCCGTCCAGCGGATGTGTCCACGTCGTTAACTCGGATCCCTGTGATTCCGGAAATGCATGCACGACCTACGACACATGTTTCGGCGGAGTCTGCCTCGGCGGTCCGCCGATCAATTGCGATGACGGCAACGCCTGTACGGACGACTTTTGCAACCCGGCCAGCGGTTGCCTGCATATCAACAATTCAGCGCCGTGCAATGACGGATGCGAGTGTACAACGAACGATGTGTGTTCGGGCGGGCTTTGTGTCGGCGGACCCCCACCCGATTGTGACGACGGCAACCCTTGTACCGATGATTCATGCGACGTGACGTTGGGTTGCTACCACATCTTTAACACCAACCCGTGTGACGATGGAAACGATTGCACCAACAACGATATTTGCACTTTCGGAGCGTGCCGTGGAACGTTGTTTTGCGGTCTGTCTACGCCGTTTCCGGACCCCAACGGCCCTGACAAAGTACGTTATCTATCGTTCCAGATTCAGGGCTCGCAGTCCGGTCCGAGCGAAACTGCACTCCAAGTCAAGTTGGTCAGCCTAATGCATCCAAATCCGCTGGGCCTGTCGCAATTCCCGCCCCCAGACTTTATCGCCTTAGAGGGTCAAGTGCGATACGTCGGTGTTCCCCTAGATTGCACAGAGACTGAGGTTTTGCCTGCAACTTTCAAGTGCGCGCCACTGCAATGTACTCCACATTACATGGACTGGGGCGATGCGCTCGGTGGACGATCATTGCACGTGACCAGCCAGGAAGTAGTTCCGAGTTCAACTTATGAAGTTCGCCAACTCGCTGCAAGCTGTCAGGGCGACGAAGGGACATGTACGGCGATCTCCGACCCGCTGACGATTCACACGCAACGTTGGGGTGATGTCGCAGCGCCGTTCCAGGCGCCGTTTCCGGCTCCGCTTACGCAGCCAAACATCACAGACGTGGCCGCGTGCGTGGACAAGTTTAAGGCCGTTCCGGCGGCCATTATCGTGGCTCGCGCCGACGTTAATCCGGCAGTTCCCAACGGCCGCGTTGATATTGCCGACGTTGCGAACATCGTGGATGCATTTAAGAACCTCGCGTATCCGTTTCCTGGCCCGACGGCGTGTCCGTAGTTTCGATTCGAATCCAATTGGGCAGGAAATTCCTACCGCCATTCTGAATGGGTCTGATGGTGCCATCGTTTTTGCATCGACATTGACAATGGATCAGCAATGTGCGGTGATGTCGAATGCAGATTCATAAACATGCCGTCGAGCCGCAATAGACGACGCCCAGATTCAGCATCATAGCACCCATCGTTACGTTCGCCTGAGGGAATGGAACATCGAAAGAGTCTCTGCTGCGCGCGAGACACTCGATTTGAAGAACGCGTCGTTCCCGTTAGTTGACGGGTGTTAGCGGAATTGAATGACGCAGCAGCTACGGGTAAACGTCGGTTTGCCGTGTCGTGAGTTCCGAACGCCATCGACCAGCAGTTTCCAATTGATTACAGGATTCATAGAGATCAATGATTCGCTGCAATGCCTCCTGTTTGTATTTTCGTGGGAGTTGCGGCTGGCTCTTGAGTCCCTCATAGCCGTGGATCAAATAGGGTTCCGCCTCGGCGAATTTTCCTTCTCCGGCCAACGCGGCACCCAGCACGCTCATCGTAGCAAATCGACGCCAGTGGCCTTCAGGCAGTACAGATTCACGAATCAGGAGTGATTCTCGTAACAAAGGCTCTGCTTCCGCAAATGACTTTTGCGCCAGCAGGACCAATCCGAGTCCCGCGGTCGCATTTCCAATGTCGATATGTCCTTCCGGCAGGGTCCTACGCCAGATCGCCAGTGCTTCGCGGTACAGCGTTTCTGCACCCTCGTAATTTCCATTGTCGTACAAAAAAAACGCCAGATTGTTCAGGCTTTGCGCGACTTGAGGGTGTTCCGCTTTCAACACTTTGCGCCGCATCGCCAAAGCTTCACGCAGCAGGGACTCGGCCTCCATCGTCTTTCTGCGCTGTGTAAGGAGATTCGCCAAATTGTTCAAACTGTCGGCCACAATGGGATGTGGGTCGCCGAGCAGCTTTCGCCTCATGGCCAACGCCTCGCGAAAGAGCGGCTCCGCGCCGACCGCATCGCCCTTGTCTTGCAGCAGAAGCGCCAGGCTGTTGATGCTTTGGGCAACGTCAAGATGCTCGGCGGGAAGGAGTTCACGACGCATGATCAGTGCATTTCGATAGAACGGCTCGGCCTCGGCCAACTTCTGTTGACTGCGTAATGCTGCGCCCAGACTTTGCATCGTGGAGGCCACATCCGCGTGTTTCGGACCATGCAGACGAGTCTGCATTTCCAACGCATCACGGAGGATTGATTCCTCTTCGGCATGGCGGCCTTGAGCGCTGTATACGTAGGCCAAATTGGTCAGGCTGACTGCGACATCTTCACAGGCGTCACTGCAGAGCCGCCTTCGAATATCCAGGGCTGCACGAAGTTGCGGCTCGGCCTCGTCATAATGTCCAAGCCCGAGATATGTCGTGCCGATCGTTGTGCGTAAATCAGCTTCAATTGCGGGCTGATCTTTGAGCGTCCCGGATTCGATTTTCACGGCGGCCTCATCGAGGGCCTGGCGGATGGTGATTTCGCGGCCGAGCGACTTCGCGGGATCAACCGAGGAGAGCATTTCCTGAAGGAAGTTGTTCACAGCCATGGCCTTTGCGGCCGATCGCTGCGATTCGTCAGAACGCTGGATTGCGACTCGCTGTGCTTCTCTGGTTTTGAGAAGCGATGCAGTGATGCCAATGACGGCAATTACCAATGTAATGAAGACGGCCGCGACTCCTCCGACGATTGCCTTATTGCGTTTCGCGAACTTACGAATGTGATAGGTGGCGCTCGCCGGTCTAGCGGTAATCGGCTCGTCCCGTAGATAGAGCCGAATGTCTTCGCCCAATCCCACGGCGGACTGGTAGCGGTGCTCTTTCTCCTTGGTTAACGCCTTGGCGACAATCGTCTCGACATCTCCACGAAGCACCGGATCAATTGCGCCCAGAAGCGGCGGTTCCATTTCGCGAATCATGCGACCCGCCTCGGGAATCGAATGCTCAGCAAGGTCATAGGGTCTTCTTGAAGCAAGAAGCTCGTAAAGAATCACTCCCAATGTGTACACGTCGGATCGTACGTCCAGTTCATCCGGGCGACCTGCAATCTGTTCCGGACTCATGTAAGACAACGTGCCCATGAGCTGGCCAGCCTCCGTGTGCATGGTCACAAGTTTGAGATCAGAATGAACGGCGCGGGCGACGCCAAAATCCAGAATCTTTGGATGGGGCTTCTCCGCGTGCGATTCCTCCACGAGTATATTGGCCGGCTTCAAATCACGATGAATGACCCCTTTTTGATGCGCGTGATGAACCGCATCACAGATGTCGGCGAAGAGTTCCAGCCGCTGTCGAATCGAAAGGCGATGATGCGCGACAAATTCAAGCAGCGCCCGCCCTTGGATATATTCCATGGCAAAATATGGCACTGGACCGGCGCCATCGTCATACATTCCCGCCTCATAAATTTGGGCAATGCCGGGATGTTTGAGCTGACCCAGGATTTGCACTTCGTATTCAAACCGTCGAACGATTGAATCGGACACCATCGCGAATCGAACGACCTTTAATGCAACTTTGCGGCGCGGATGTTCCTGTTCGGCCTCGAATACGGAACCCATCCCCCCTTCGCCGATTTTGCGAAGCAGACGGAATCCTCTAATCCGCTGAGGCATTCGTGATTCGACTTTCGGCTGCGTAGATTCTTGCAAGAAGCGGCCATGAACGTGCTCGTCTGAATGCAAGAGCTTCTCGACTTGATCCCGCAACAACAAGTCAGCGGCACAGCTTTCGTTGAGGTACCGTTCACGGCTGTCGCCGGAGAGTGCGCAGGCCTCGTCGAAAATCCTCTTAATAAGCTGGGCGCGATCGTCGGAGATAGGATTCACGGAGAATGTTCCAAATCGTTGGCATTCAGCGTTTGATGCAACCAGGCGCGGGCAAACCGCCAATCGCGCTCGATGGTCCGAAGCGGCGCGGACATGGCGGAAGCGGTCTCTTCATTGGTCATGCCGGCGAAGAAGCGCAACGTGACGATACGATGCTCCCACGGATACTCCGATTCCATTCGCTGCATCGCTTCATCAAGTGCGAGCAAGTCGCCATCCTCGGCATCAACGGCGACAGACAGGTTTTCAAAGTCAACTCGTCGCCTCCCACCGCCTCGTTTCAATCGCCCGGCGGAGCGCGCCCTCTCAACGAGAATGTCGCGCATCGCCCGGCCCGCAGCGAAGAAAAAGTGCCCCCGATTCTCCCAGGACTGAGTCTCCTTCCCCACCAGTCGCAAATAGACCTCGTGAACCAGTGCGGTGGCCTGGAGTGTTTGACCGGGAGGAGTATTCGCCATCAACGCCCCGGCAAGCCGGCGTAGTTCGGCATAAACGAGGCGGAGCAGGTCATCGCTTGCTTTGACGTCACCGCGCTCGACTGCATTCAATAGCCGGGTCAAGTCCGGCGGTCCTGTGTCCATCGAAAAATATTCCCCCGATTTGGCGGACGATCCCGCCCAACGTCGGCTGAAGGGTGACGGGCGGAGTTGCTCTGTAGCGGCGGTCAAAGGTACATGCCGCGGAAATACCCATCGTATCCATCGGAGGCGGCAAACACAATGTTTCGAGCGAGATGCACGGAAACGGAGATTCGCATGAAAAAGTTATTGGCAACAGGCGTACTGGCCGTTTGCTGGCTCACGTCCAGTAACGCGCTCGGGCAGCCTGCGTCGTTCACGTATCAAGGTCAGCTCAAGCAACAAGGGTTTCCGGTCAATGATCTGGCGGACATGAAGTTCCAATTATTCGACTCCGATACTGCGGAAACGCCTGTTGCAGGTCCATTGGTATTCGACGGATTGAATTTTCCGTCCGTACAATTGTCGAGCGGTTTGTTCTCTGTCGAGCTGGATTTTGGAATCGATGCCCTGCAACAAGGCGGCCAGTGGCTAGAAATTGCCATTCGCTCTCCGCACGATGGATCCGATGCGGGTGCTTACACCACGCTGACGCCCCGACAACGGCTCACCGCAGCGCCATTTGCACTCAGCGTGCCCGGTTTGGCCACGACCGCCGCGGGAGTGGAAGTAGAGGGCGACATCCATGCTTTTGGCCACATCGCGGCAAGTGCGTATACAAGCAACAGCCCGCTCATTTTCAAGGTGAATCCACTGGATATGGAGTGCGCTCGATTCGAGGATATGCACTGTTATTTGGGATTGGGAACCACGGACCCTCAAGCGAAGCTGCATGTCGGGGGCGTGGCCGGTGTTGACGGAATCATGTTTCCTGATGGCACACTTCAGACGACCGCCGCCGGAAACGTCGTCGGAGGAGACAGCGTTTGGTCCTTGGCCAATAGCGGAGGAATTTTTTATTCGCAAGGGAACGTCGGCGTCGGAACATCTGCGCCGGCCGCAAAGCTGGATATTGCCGCATCGGGAGAGGGTGCGGAACTGCTTCGCTTCAGCACGGAACGCCCTTGGGTTTTCCGCCAGGTCTATACCGGTCCGTCGGCGAGTCTCCGACTATTCTCCACCACAGGTCAAAAGCGATTCGAGATCACCGCGAATGATTTGACGAATGTCGCTACGTTTTTGGCCGACAGTGTGAATTCGAAGGTGGGCATCGGCACAACGGCGCCCGCCTCGAAATTGGATATCACCGCGACCGGTGACGGAGCGGAGCTGCTCCGATTCAGCACAGAGCGTCCGTGGGTGTTCCGTCAGATTCGCACGGGGCCCTCCGCGGGTCTCCAACTCCTGTCCACCGTCGGGCAAAAGGCGTTCGAACTTACGGCAGTGAATGGAGAAAACGTCGCCACGTTCCTGGCCGATGGCACCAACTCCCGAGTGGGCATCGGGACGACCGGCCCCACCCTCGGGACTCGCCTTGACGTGATTGGATATACAGGCGACGCGGTTCACGCAATACATGTTGGATCGGCCACGACTGCAGCGGTGTCCGGCGTATCCCTTACCGTAAATGGTAACGGGCTTAGCGGGCGAGCCGACATCGGTAGCGGTGCTTACGGCGTCTGGGGGCAGGCCGCCAGTGGAATCGGCGGGTATTTCACTGGAGGGACGTATGCCATGGTCGCCGACGGCCGGGCTAAGGTCGGCCTGCTCGAGATCGCCGGCGCGGACGTCGCGGAGAAGTTCCCCAGCAGTGATGAAAATGTCGAGCCGGGAACGGTGATGGAAATCGATCCCGAACATGCGGGGGCACTTCGCGTCGCACACGCCGCGTATAGCACGCTCGTTGCGGGAATCGTCAGCGGCGCAGGTGACATCCCTGTTGGCGCAGTGCTCGGCAATCTGCCCGGCCATGAGAAAGCCCCGGCGATCGCCCTGTCTGGTCGCGTGTGGGTGCGTTGTGATGCAAGCACGTCAGCGATCGCCCCAGGCGACTTGTTGACCACATCCGATACCCCCGGACATGCAATGAAGGCTTTGAATTTATCGCGAGCTCATGGGACCGTCATCGGCAAAGCCATGACCTCGCTTGCGCAGGGTGAAACCGGATTGGTTCTTGTGCTTGTGAGCCTTCAGTAACGGGCTTGGACAAATCTTCGGGCGCTAAGACGCATTTCCTTTGGAAGGCGTACCGAACGCGCACGATGTGACAGTGATATTCGGAGCAATGAGATGCAAATACACAAAATGTTGAAAATGCCGGAGTATTATCTCTTCCTCTTCAGTGCCGCGCTGATTTTGAGCGCCGCGCCAGGCGCGAATGCCCAGGACACTAACCCCCTGAATCCGCCCGCTGTCGAAGATATTCCCAAGGGGTATGTCTTGATTGATGGTGACATGCTTTTTCCTCAATCGATCCTCGGAAACACGGCCGCGGGATACCAGACCAACTTCTGGCTCAACGGCAGAATTCCGTACGAATTCGACGCCAATGTAACCCCAGCGAATACGGGGGTAGCCAATCCCCAGTCCGCGATGCTCACGGCGATGGGATTCTGGCAGGCGGCGGTTCCCAATGTCCATTTCGTTCCCCGAAACGGCACCGATATTTTCTTTTATGTTCACATTCAAAACTCCACGGGGAACAATTCGCAAGTCGGCGAGGTCGGAGCGCAAGTTATCAACATTGCAAGCTGGGGATCGCCCTACATTATGGCCCATGAACTCGGTCACTGCATGGGGTATGTCCATGAACACCAGCGACCCGATCGTGATTCCTTTGTGTCAGTTACCCAGAGCAATGTCCAAAACGGCTTTGGTAATCAGTTGACGCTGATGACTGACCCACTGGTGTATGGACCGTACGATTTCGATTCCCTGATGCATTACGACGGCTGTTCGTTCTCGGTGTGTTGTCCGGCCGGTTCCACCTGCAATTGCTCTGCGGCGTGCCAAACCATCACGGTACTTCCCGCAAACAACGCCGTTTGGCAATCAAAAATTGGACAACGATCGCACATTAGCTATTGGGACGCCCTGATAATGTCATTCGCCTATCCGCCCTCCAATTGGCGTTTCCAGCGGACAAGTATGGGCAATGATGTCTTTTTTTCAGGCGACTTCGTGTTTCCTTTCCAATCATTCGCAAAAGGATACGACGAGACCCCGAGCGGCGGGACGCTATGGATCCTTGAACCAGGAACCTTCGCTGTGGGTCCGGTGCTTGACAAGCCCATTACGATTGGCGCACCAGTGGGCACGGTCACGCTCACGCGTTGAGAAGTTGTTCAATCTGAAAGTGAGAGGCAATACTCGATATGAAAACAGCATTGTTCGCAGTGGCGTTACTTGGCATGGCCTCGAAAGTCACGATCGGCGAAGAGTTTGACCTATCCTGGCACACGATCGACGGCGGCGGAGCGATGCGAAGCACCGGCGGCGCATTTAAATTGTCCGGCACGATTGGCCAACCCGATGCCGGATTGCTTTCAGGCGGTGAGTTTTCCCTCTCAGGAGGATTTTGGTTTCCGATTGTAACCGGCGACTGCAATCAAGACGGCGGGATCGACCCGATCGAACTCGCTTCATTTGAATTGTGCATCGTCGGGCCGCAGCATTCGATGACCGACGCTGGCTGCGCTTGCTACGACTTCGACGTCGACGGCGATGCGGACCTGGCCGACTTCGCAATACTTCAGAATGCATTTACCGGTCAATAAGAATGCAGGAAGCAGGGGGACCCGTCAGTTCAGCCTGAACTTCAAGACCCGAATCACCGCTTCCGATACCGGGATCGGAAAATCGCGAAAATCCCCCACCAGTGAGAAACATCCGTTCGAGGGACACTTCGATTCCTCCTCGAAAAGCGATGATTGCTCTCAGTCATGTTTCATTGCCGCCACGTAAAAGTATTGACAAAACCGGTGCCGTGAGCAGCGTGGTAACGACGGCCATGATGACCAGCATGGCGAAAAGCGTCGGGCTGATTATGTCCAGTTCCAGACCGACGTTGAGGACTATCAGCTCCATCAAACCGCGTGTATTCATCAAGACTCCGAGAGCGGCCGATTGTCGGGGGCTGCGACCTGTGAGCCATGCGGGAACGGCGCTGCCGCCGAATTTTCCAAGACACGCGACGACAATGATCGCCGCACAAATGGCCCATTGCATCGTGCTGCTGACGAGGTTCACCTGTGTGCGCATTCCTGTGTAGGCGAAAAACGCGGGCAGAAAAAGGCACACGACGATGTCTTCTAGCCGGTGGGTGAACTCACGGGCGATCAGGCTGCCGTGCGGGATCATCGCACCCAGGAGAAACGCCCCAAAGATCGCATGGATGCCGATCATTTCGGATGCAAGCGCTGCGGTCAGAAATGCGGCGACGAGTCCGGCGATCGCTCCTTGCGAAAGCGAACCGTGCGCATCGACCGCACGAGCGACGCGAACCAACACAGGCCGCACGAGCACGATCATCACGACAATGAACGCGACAGTGAGTGCGACCGTTATCATCGCACTTGAGGCGCGGGCCTGGGCAAAGCCGGTGACGAAAGCGAGAAGGCACCAGGCCGTCGCGTCGCCGACCGCGGCGCAGCTCAACGCGATCGCGCCGAGCTCAGTATGCTGCATTCTGCGATCTGTGAGGATGCGGGCGAGCACCGGAAACGCGGTCACAGACATGGATACGCCGAGAAACATGGCAAACACGCGAAATGGAACGTCGGACGTCGCGCAATGCGGATAAATCCAAAGTGCAAGCAGTGAGCCAAGGATGAATGGGATGACGATGCCGGCATGCGAAACGGCGATGGTGGCGTGAGGGGCTTGTCGGAGGCGCGACGTGTTCAATTCGAGTCCGACGATGAACATGTAGAGGATCACGCCGATTTGTGCGAGCACCTGAAGGTATGGCGCGGTGGAGTCAGGCAGTACATAGCTCGCGACACTCGGTGCGATTCGACCCAGCAGCGACGGGCCGAGAAGAATGCCCGCGACGACTTCGCCGATCACTGGGGGTTGATGGATGAGGCGGAAGAGTTCCCCAAGCAACCGGGCGGCCAGAATAACGACGATGAGAGTAAGCAGGACGTGGAAGAGAATGTCGGGGTGTGGCACGGTTCTCAGCGGAGCAGTGGGAGCGGCGAGCAGAAGCCGCCCGACACCACTCGTACCGAAGTGGCTGATCAGTTCGAAGGCCACGATTGTGGCGACGATCATGAGGGCGTATGCCAGAAGGAACCGAAATCGAAACATACTCGCTTGCAACAAATTGACCTCGAATGTGCCAAGCAAATGGCACTTTCTTCCGCCCCTTCGGGGCTACACTCTCGCCCTCACGCATTCCGGGGGCTTACGCCCCCGGCTATTTGCTTTCGCCCCAATGGGGCTACCAAAGAGGACAAGGCGATTGCCGACAGGAACACAATAATCCCGATTGCAATTGTAAACGCGGGAAGGTGCGCGGATTCGGCGTTGCTGCTCGGATTCTGCGCCGGGATCAAGCGCAATTGGGTGAACCATTCCGGGCGGACGGCGCTCAAGGCGCCGATGGTGTTGTGCAGGCAATGGGCGATCATGCCGGGAATGATCGAGCGTGAGCGCCAGCATAGATATGCAAGCACGACACCAAGACCGGCCGTGACAACGAATTTGAACAAGAAGAAATGGAACACACCGAAGATGGCTGCGGAGGCTAGGATCGCGGACCACGCGCGGCGATTCCCAAACAAGCCGCTCAACAAGAAGCCACGGAATAGAAGCTCTTCGCAGATCGCGGGAATGATTGCAATCACGAGCACGAGCATGCCAAGTGGCATGTGCTGAAATGTGTCAACTAGAAGTTGGGCGTTGCGTTCGAGCGATTCCGGCACGCCGATGATGTGCTGCTGGATGAGATTGATTTCGTGAGCAGGAATCCAGGCGCTTAAGCCGAGAAACAAACCTGCAATGACGAATTTGCTTTCGGGCAGGCGTAGGGCAAATGCGCCGCGAAGATCGACTTTCCAATACCACGCGATGAATGCCGGTATCGCGACGAACAAAATCGGCATGAGTTTCGACGTTGCATATAGCAAGGCCTTGGCGTCTTCGCCACCGGCGGGCGAGAGAGCGGCCTGAATAAAGAACCAGAGCGGGAACAGGAGTGACGCGTACAGGACACTCATCGAGAGACTTGGCCGCGGCGCGGGACGGAACATGGTCCTCGCAAAATGGCCGCGAAATGACTCGACATCCGCGAATACGACAGACTCGCGACCAAAGATGTTGGCCGCAATCGCCACCGCCGCGACGGCATACAACGTCGTGGACAGCAGAACGATGACCACCTGCCATCCGTGTACGACTGCGCCGAGAAGCAAATCGCGGGCCAGTAGCACCATGTTCCCGACGGGCATGACCAGCATCACGCCATCGAGTCGCGTGGCAGGCATGGCCGCTATGCCGCCGGGAATGAGCACCGCCAGAATCACCGGCGTCACATAGTTCTGCGCTTCTTTGAATGTCCGCGCGTAACTGCAAACGGCGATCATGATGGCGGACATGAGTACGGCAAAAGGAATCAGGCAAATGAGGATAAGTGCCATTTTCCCGAGCGGCAGCGAGCCGCCAGTCGTGCTGATGATCTTGTTGAAGCCGCCGAAATAGACGGTGGCCGTGACGCTGCCGAGATTGAGCGCTGCGCCCATGATCGCGACCGTGGTGACCACGAGAAATTTGCCAACGATCAGATGAATGACCGGCACCGGACAGACCATCAGTGATTCGAGCGTGTTTCGTTCACGTTCGCCGGCGGTGAGATCGATGGCCGGATAGATCGCGCCGGTGATCGTCATCAGGATGAGGATCAGCGGGAGCACTTGGCCGAGTATCGAGGGCGGAGCGGAGAGATCGACGGTTTCGACGGCGAATGGTTCGTCGAAGGTTTGCGGCAGACCACGTTCGGATTTGCGTCGAGCATCGGTTCGATCGGCGGTGCGTTGGATGACGTCGCGCAGGCGGCGCTCGGCATTGCTGCTGCGCACGTCTTCCTTGTCGCTGTGGAATTGGATTTTATTTTGGATGTCGGGTTGATCGACAAGCTCGTCGCGATCGAGAATCACGCCGACGTGGATGGAGCGTTCGCGCACGGCCGCGTCAATTCGCTCTTCGCTGCCGAGAACGAGAATTCGAATCTTGTTGATGGGCTGCGGCGCAGAATCGCGATCAATGAGCGTGCCAGGTGCGAACATCTTGTCACGGGCGGCACCCCGGGAAATCGAAGAATCACGCATTGTCCTGGATTCCCATCGCTCACGCTCCGGGCTCTGATGCTGAGACAATTGTTCGTCGTTGCTTTCGCGTTTCAATGCCGCGGCGTCGGCGTGGATCAGGCGATTGAGGCTCTGGCCTTGTTCGTCATTGAGCACGCCGACGATGATTTCTTCTTCGCGCATGGCCTCTTTTTGATAACTGACGGCCTGCACCGATCCGAGCATGAGCATCGGATAGAGCACGATCGGCACCACGATCATGGCGATGAGGGTGCGGTGATCGCGAAGGATATCGACAAGTTCTTTGACGTAGATGGTGCCGACGAGTGAAGTCCACCTCATGCGGCGGCTCCGAGATCGGCGTGGATGAGTTTCAAAAAAATGCTGCTCAGTCGCTCTTCACCGGCGAGATTGCGGAGATAAGCGATATCACCTTCGGCGATAAGTCGGCCTTCGTGAAGTAGCCCGATCTGGTCGCACAATGTCTCGGCCTCATCGAGATAATGAGTCGAAAGAACGATGGACTTTCCTTCGTCTCGCTGGAGGCGAATGAAATCGAGAATGACGCGATTGGAAAGAACGTCGAGGCCGAGCGTCGGTTCGTCCATGATGAGCACCGGTGGATCGGCGATCAGCGCACGAGCTATGTTGACACGCTGCTTCTGGCCGGTGGACATTGCACCACACCGCAATTTTGCGAATCCGCTGATCCCCATTCGTTGAATCAATTCGTCTGCGCGGGCCGCGGCTTCGCGCTTGTCGAGCCCGTGCAAACTTGCAAAATAACGAAGCAACTCGGTTGCGCTGAGCCGTTGGTAAAGCCCGGTGTTGGCAGTCAGGAATCCGAGAACGCGCTTGACCTCGTCTGGCTGCCGGCTGACATCGAAGCCTGCCAGCGTCGCGCGGCCACTGGTCGAAGTCATCAGCCCGCTGAGGATTCGCAAGCTCGTGGTCTTTCCGGCGCCGTTGGGACCGAGCAGCCCGTAGATTTGGCCTTTCCCTACGCGAAAACCGAGGCCATCGACCGCACGCTTTTCTCCACCATCAGGAAGCGGAAAAGATTTCACGAGGTTTTCAGCGACGATCATGTCCACGGTGGAATCTTATCGGAACAAACCAGAGGTGCGAATACTGTCATGGATCGCTTGGCAAACTGGAGCGGTGGACAACACAATCTGCACAACCGCCGCCTGGGCAATCGCACGCCGGAGTCTTGAAGCTTTGCCAATGCAACGCGCGGCGTCTTCGCTACGGCGACGGCCGGTTGTTGAGATCCTGCAGGATCCGGTTCTGATTCAGGAAGCCGAACGGGTCATACTAATTCTGCAGGCTCGAGTTGTCGTTCCCGCCACCGCTTTGCTGGCTAGTGCGGTTCATGTATTCCAGACCTGTCACACTATAATTCACGCTCACGCCTGCACGCAGGAAGATGTTGCGGTTGACCCATTCCTGGACGCGAGTCTGCCATGTCTCCGGGACCCAGAGGATATCGCCCGGAGCCAGGTCAATATTGGGATCATCTCCGCGAGCAATCCGATTCAGATCGAGCTTCACATGCACATCGTTGCCGTCCGGCATGCGTCGAACGAGGGTGCCTTCCTTGGGAAATATGTCCGTCCGCAGACCGGAGGCAGCGGCGATGGCCTGAAGTATGCTCACGCGAGTGCCGGCGGGATAGTTCTGCGGAGATGGACGGTACACGAGACCGCCCACGAAAACTTCATTCGGTTGAGCGGCCTCGACGGTGATGATATCGCCGTTGTTGAGTGGAGCCACTGCAAGTGCCTCGCGAAGCTGAACGGGATCCGTCAAGTCAAACGTTGAAGGTACGTCGGGCTGACGAAGGCGGCGCAGTTGTGCTTTTCCCGAAGCGTTCACAGAAACACCGCCCGCACCGACGATTGCAAAGAGCATGCTTCGCTCATTGTGGCGGAGTTTCACGAGCCCCGGGGTGGTCACGGCCCCAACCACGAGGACATTCGTCGGTTCCGGGGCGATGAGTTACGTATTGACTGTGACTTCACTGTACACGCGCGGAAGGTAGGCTTCGCGAATTGTCGTGTCGACATTCTCGAGCTCCTTGTCGAGCACGTTGACCGGTCCGACAACGGGTAACTCAATCACTCCATTTCGGTCGACGCGAACCTGGAATACGGGCGTCAAACCGACTTGTGGGCCGGCAAAGGCAATTCCAAGGGTATCACCCGGACCCACACGGTATGGCCCCATTGCGTTCTCAGGCACTTCGATGCCAGCGGATGCGGCGGAACGCGCCTCCGGATCGGTCACGTGTTGGGGCGCGATGGCCCGCTGTTGATCCATGAATTGTTGCAAGGAGATTCGGCGATCCGGAGCGCAACTAACGAGCGTGCCGAAGGACACGCTCATGAGCAACAACAGACAATTGCGAAAGTGCCACCTTGGCATGGCGAGTTCATCCCTGTGATTCATGGCATCCACATCCTCAATGTTCTTTGATTTCGCGGCACTCCGCGAAAGTGACGTAACCTATGAATCGGACGCTTGCCATGGCGTGGGACAGTGAAATGCGAAATGGAGTGTCAAGCGATTGGCATCAAGCGGCGGGTAGCGGCAAATCATGCCGGTCGTCTTCGTGCCGCTGCGCACTCAAATCTCGAACTCATGCAATTCCCTGCATTGAAAACGCAATGTCCGCCAGTCGTTCCTTAGACTTGCAGATCAACATGGGGTCTACCGTCGGAGCCCTTAGTGACGACGTCGGAATCGTCGGACTGCTCGTTGCGCAAACTATTTTCTTTGTTTTCACTGTCAAGACTGCGACCCTGGCTGCCTGCCCCTTCGGAATTAGTGAAAACAGCCACGTCGCTGTCGGTCGTTTCGACGGTCGTACCTTCTTCCGTGACTGTTTTCGCTTGCGATCTTGCCGCCTGAGCCTGGCCGGCACGACGAGCCTCGCGAACGTCGGTCGTGGTTTTGGCCTGAAAACTCGCCTGAGCGGCTGACGAGGCTACAGGAGACGGGGCGTCAGCCATATCAACGATCCACGATCACGGTTGCCAGCAAACAATCGAGCGCCGGCTGGAACCATGTCAATTGAACGAAATTGCCAAATTCCGATTTCCAAATCACCATTCAAGGAAATCAGACAACGACTTTGAAACAATCCGTACCGCCTTTGGTTCCTCGCGAACTGAAGTTCGCGGCTTGCTTGGCCATCAACCCGGCTAGCTTACAAATTCTTTTCGGCGCGTTTCCAATTGATCCTTGAGTCGGCGAAGGATGGACGAATGCATCTGAGAAACGCGGCTTTCAGAGAGATCTAGGGTTACGCCGATTTCCTTCATCGTCATTTCCTCATAGTAATAGAGAATAAGGATAAGGCGCTCGGCACGGGTCAGGCCGCGAGTCAGAATATCCTTAAGGTCCTTTTTGGTTAAATCGGCGATTGGGCTGGGACCGCGGCGATCCTGGATCACGTCGATTTCGCAAACTTCTTTGCTGGAATCGGTCTCGGCGTATTTTCGAGAAAGCGAAACTTGAGCGACGGCGTTGGCGTCACGAACAAGCTTTTCAAATTCCGGCTGGGGCAGATTGAGCCTGCGAGAGATTTCGCTTTCCGTCGGCGCGCGCCCCAAGGTGGCCTCAAGCTCGCGCGATACTCGTTCGAGTTCAGCAGATCGACGACGGACCAATCGCGGCACCCAGTCGAGACTGCGAAGCTCGTCGAGAATCGCGCCCCGTATGCGAGGAGCACAGAAAGTCTCAAATTTCACTCCGCGACCCGGGTCATACGATGCGATCGCATCCATCAGGCCGAAAATGCCTGCAGAGACGAGGTCATCATTTTCCACTTCGTCGGGGAGCTTGGCACCGATGCGCTCGGCGTTGTATTTAACAATCGGCAAAAATCGCTCCATCAAGACATTTCGAAGAGACGTGCGCCGGGACGGGTCTCTTGTTTTCTTATAATCTTTCCAGACACCATCCATGCTTTTCAAGTTTTTGGCTTCAGTCCTCATAGGCACTCCTTGGGCATCCTTTCCAAGTCGAAGGCATCATTGCCTTTTCTGCGGAGGCGCGGCGCCATCCGCGGACGTTTCGGGTGACAATACTTGTCGGAATCGGTTACGAATTTCAGCTTCTCGAGCTCGTTGGTGTTCCGAAATCACCAATTGAGCGGCACTGCCGAGCAGTAGCCCAATGAAACAGAATATGAAAAGCGCGAGAATGCCTCGTGAAAGCGTGGTGGTGACCGGGTTCTGGGTGAGCAGACCGGCGATGAGAACAACGGTAAAGGCGGCGAGACCCAAACTAGCAGCCGCGTATCGAGCAATCATCCTGTAGTGCAACATCCATGTCGCAGACCGTCCGTGATCCTCTGGGCGTTTGAATGATCGCGTGTGGATTGCGACGGATCCTCCCGCTGCAACCATTCCGCCCGCTTCGTCGCGATTCGACTTCCGTGCCGAATTTGCGCGAACTCAATTCGTTTGAAGTTGGTTCAAACGAAAAGCCCGGCAACGCGACGCAACAGCCCGCCGCGTGATCGCTCCAGCTCGTACGATTGCACAAGCTCGCCAGCCATCACCGCGAGGCACAAGCTGGCATTCGAATTCGGATGCGATAAAACAAATGGGCATCTCGCTCGAACGGCCAACTCGACGGTCCTATCTTGCAGCATGTAGCCGCCGTTGGCAATAGAATAATTCAAAAATTTTTGGGCCACCGAAGAGAGCCTCCGAAAGGTTGCCTCCGCTTCGGCACGATTCGCTGCCATGTTGACGAACAATCGCAGCTGTGAATTGGTGTTTTCGCGAGACAGAACTTTGATGACCGCATAGGCATCGGTGACCGCCGTCGGTTCCGGAGTGGTGACGACGATCACCTGGTCGGCGGCGTCGGCAAAGGAAATCACATTTCGGCCTATGCCTGCTCCGCAATCCAATACTGTGATATCAGTACTGCGAGAGAGCTTTTGGATTTCGAAGAGCAAACTGCGGCGTTCAAATTCTGACATCGCGGCAAGGGAATGCACCCCCGACGCGCCGGGGACGAACCGCAAACCGCATGGTCCGCTGATGATAATTTCGTCCAGCGTGCGGAGACCTGCGAGCACGTGTGCCAGCGTGTTGGTGGGGGCCAAATTCAGGAGAACATCGGCGTTGGAAAGGCCCATGTCGAGGTCAACGAGTGTGACGCTAAGCCCTCGTGCTGCAAGATAGATGGACAGGTTGACGGCGAGGTTTGACTTTCCGACGCCGCCTTTTCCGCTGAGGACTGTAATAATTTGGCTGGACCCGATTGATCCGCGCATGAGCCTTCTCAGGCTCGAAGCCTGATCGGACCGCGAGTGGGCTCTCTCAGCATGAGGCATGGCAGAATATGAACATCCCAGGCGCATAATTCACGCCACAGTCAAACACGTCCGCTTACCCCCTCAATCCCCCTTTACAAAGGGGGGAGACTCAAGCGGCTGCTGGGCCGGTGAAATTGTGGCTGCGTAAGCCTCGTGCATCGTCGAGAATCATTTGTGCGAGCGTCGATGCATCGGCCACAGCGATATCACTCGGCACATCCTGCCCGGTTGTCACATAAGACAACCCCGCATTGGCTCGTTTCAGGGCGCCTAAAATAATTCCCAGCCCGATGGCCTCGTCGAGCTTCGTAAACAAAACACGGTTCACGCCGACGGGCTTGAAACGGTCCACGACATCGGACAACGTCTGCTCGCTGCATCCCGCAGATAGGACCATATGGATTTCATCCGGAGGTGCGGCCACAAAAAACCTGCGAAGATCCTCGATCCTCGCGGAATCGCGCTGTCCGCGACCTGCCGTGTCTACGAGCACAAGCTGGCAGTCCCCGAGTCGTGCCAGTGCATCCGGTAGTTCCTCCGGCGCGCATACGACTTCCAATGGTATTTCCATGATCTGGGCGTACGTTCTCAGTTGATCGACAGCCCCGATCCGGTAAGTGTCGATCGTAATTAGCCCCACCGAAGTGCGGTCGCGAAGCATTGCACCTGCGGCGAGCTTTGCGATTGTAGTGGTCTTGCCCGATCCGGTTGGGCCCACGAGTGCGACGACCGTGGGACGACCCTTGCGTCGAAGCTGGATCGGACCGGATATGGGAAGCATGGGGGCGATCAGGCTCGCCAGCGTCCCTCGCACCTCCGTCGAATCGGACAAACTCGCATCACCCAGTGATTCATGCACTTTCTCGATCAACTGCAAGGCGAGGTCTTCCGCGAATGCCTTTTGGACCAGTTCGTGGTACGTGCCGTGCAGGTTGCTCGGGAGCTGAGTGGCCCGCGACGTGCGAGTCTGGGCCACGAGAGATTGGACGAGACCCTTCAATTCACCTACCTCAGAGAACAAGATATTGTCGACGCTTGATGACGATGGCGAACTAGAATGCACCGACTTTTGGGGTCGAATCGGTCGATTCTCTAAGCCGGTATGCCGCAAACCGACGGATGTGCCCTGGAGAGCCTTCGGCACGGCGGCCGTATCGGGTGCTGCGGTGATCTCCACGCATGGCTTGCCGCCAAGTCCCAACGCTCCACGCGTCGAGATGGTTCGCGTGCTGAGAATCACGGCGTCGCGACCGAATTCGCGTTTCACGCGTTGAAGCGCCTCGGCCATTGTGCTGCCTTGGAAAGTCTTAAGCTTCATCGTTCAGCACCACCATCCCATGGGACTCAACTTCAAATCCGCGAGCGATTTCGTTGTACGCCAGCACAGCCACATTCGGCGCCTGCACCTCGAGCATCTTCCTTATCCAGATTCGGACTTGCGGGGGTGTTAACATGACAGGGAGTTTTCCGCGGGTTTCCGTACTCGCCTTGGCCAACTGGGCGCGAATCGCCTCAACGATGCGGGATTGGAGGCTTGGAGCAAGCGTCAAAGTCGAGCCGCGGTCGGATCGCTCGATGTTTTTGGCCACTAGCTGCTCGATCCCGGGATCGAGCGTGATGCAATGGATGCGACCGTCGTCGGCCTTGTGGAGATTGCAGAGCGTTCGAGCCAACGCATTGCGGGCATATTCCGTGAGAATTTCGGTGTCTTTGGTACGTGGAGCGATATCGGCAATGGCTTCGAGAATCGATTCAAGGTCGCGGATCGGGACTCGCTCTTTGAGCAAGCCCTGGAGGACGCGCTGGATTTCCCCCGGCTTCAACACGCTGGGCACGACTTCCTCGACGAGCTTGGCCGAGGTTTCTTTCAGATGATCGAGGAGCCGATTGACTTCCTGTCGGGTCAGGAGTTCGTCGGCGTGGCGGCGGATCAACTCCGCAAGATAGGTGCTGATGACGCTGGTCGGCTCGACGACGGTGTAATTTCGATGTTCCGCATCGTGTCGCTGGCCTGCGTCAATCCAGATTGCGGAGAGACCGAATGCAGGCTCCTTCGTCTCGACGCCGCGGACACGATCCGTCACCGTGCCGGAATCGATTGCCAAAAGCTGCCCCGGCAGCACGTCCGCCAAGCCTATCTTCAGTCCCTTGAGATTGACCTGAAACTGGTTGGGTTCGAGTTGGATCTCATCGCGAATGCGGATCGGCGGAACGATGATTCCGATCTCCTGGGCAATCTGGCGGCGAAGATTGGTGATTCGGTCAAGGAGATCGCCGCCCTGTTTGCGATCCACCAAACGGATAAGCCCATATCCGACGTTCAATTCCATTGGATCAGGTGAAAGATGTTTTTCGACCTTTTCGGCAGGCGCTGCTTTTGTTTTGGCTGCAGCGGTCTGCGCAACAGCAATTTGGCTCTTCTGTCGCAAGAAATACGAAATCACGACTGATGATCCTGCTAACGAGAGCAGCGGGAGTTTCGGCAGTGGTGTCAATCCCAAAGTGAACAGGAATGCTCCAGTTAGGCCAAGTGCGACTGGCTGACTGACCAATTGACCGAGCAGTTCTTCCCCTAGGTTCTTCTTCTCAGCCGAGCGCGTCACGATCATTGCAGCAGCGACAGATACGATGAATGCGGGAATTTGGGAGACGAGACCGTCACCGATGGTCAGAATGGTGAAGCGCCGTAACGTCTCGGAGATCGGAAGTCCCATCTGGACGAGTCCGACAAATATCCCGCCCAGGATATTGACAAGAATAATAATGACGCCCGCAATCGCGTCGCCACGGACGAATTTGCTGGCACCGTCCATGGCTCCGTAGAAGTCGGCCTCGCGGGTGATTTCGGATCGTCTTCGACGGGCATCTTCGTCGGTGATCGTCCCCGCATTGAGATCGGCGTCAACCGCCATCTGCTTTCCGGGCATGCCGTCCAATGTGAATCTTGCGGCCACTTCTGCAATTCGCGTTGCGCCTTTGGTGATGACGACAAATTGAATGATCACGATGATGGCAAAAATCACAACGCCAACCGCAAGTGATCCGCCCGCGACGAAGTTTCCGAAGGTCGCGACGACAGCGCCGGCATACCCCTGGGTCAAAACCAATCGAGTCGTGGCGACTGCGAGCACCAGTCGAAACAATGTCATACCCAAGAGCAGTGACGGAAAGGATGAAAATGCCAGCGGCCCTTCGATGTACATCACGGTAAGCATCACAATCCCGGAAAGGGTGATGTTAATCAGCAAAAGGAAATCCATGACGGCCGTCGGCAGTGGGACGAGGATCACCAAAAAGAGACCCATGACCGCGATGGGCAGCAGCACACTGCGATGAGCATGTATGCTCAGCAATGGCCGCGACTTGAGGATGTCCGGTACCGTGGTCATACTAGGTTAATTCGCTGTCAACGTGCACAATTGTCCTCTGTCATGCCGCGCTTGTCACCGGCCGCCCTACCGGCGATTGACCCGTCAGCTCATAGACATACGCGAGAATTTCAGCAATTGCTCGATAGAATCGCTCTGGAATATATTGCCCCACTGCGACGGAGTCATAGAGCGCTCTTGCGAGCGGCTTGCGTTCGACGATGGGAATCCCAAACTCGCTCGCAATCTGCCGAATGCGGATGGCCGCATAATCGGCGCCCTTCGCGACGACCTTCGGCGCGGACATTGTGTCCGAATCATATTGTATTGCCACTGCCAGGTGCGTCGGATTGGTCACGATGACGTCCGCCTTGGGCACGTCCTTGCGCAATCGTCGCATCACCGATTGCAATTGCAGTTGACGTCGACGGCGCTTGATTTGCGGATCGCCTTCCATGCTCCGCAATTCGTCCTTCACTTCTTCCTTGGTCATGCGCAAGTCACGTTCACTTCGGTATCGTTGCCAGGCATAGTCTATAATGGCAAGAATCAGAATCGCCACACTTAGGCGAACACAAAGTTGAAAAATCAGCGACGATGACGCCCGAACAAAATCTGTCAGGTCAAGAGCGGCAGTGCCCATGATCGCTCCAAACCAGGGATGAATCGTCAAATAGGCGACAAGGCCGATGGCGATGACCTTAATCACATTGATCGCGGCGCTGCCGGCGGATCGAGCCGAGAACAGGCGGCCGAATCCGGAAATAGGGTTTAGCTTTGACAGAGAAGGAATCAGAGGCTCCCACGTAAACACAAAACCGATTTGACCTAAGAGAACCACCAATCCCACAGCAAACAGCAAGAGAAGAAATGGTCCGAGCACCCGCACCAGTTCCCACCCCGTCGCACGCATATACGTGGAGAGCCCTTGAATGGACGTGGAGTGCTCATCTTCCAAAACACCAACGATGACTTGCTGGAGGCAAATCCATAAGTTGGTTCCCCAAAGGCGCAGTCCGACAAAGGCGGCACAGAGGATTGCCGCCGCGGTCAAATCGTGACTTCTCGCAACCTGCCCTCGATTTCGCGCCTCCATGCGGCGACGCGGGGTTGGGGCCTCGGTCCTTTCCTCGGATTCACCCGGCATTGGACAAGCTCCCCCACCGCGAATCGGGCAAATGCAACCCGGCGCGCAGCAATCCAATGCCCTCGTCGAATGCCTTCAACAACAGACCTTCGCTTGTGGTGACGCTGACCGCGATCACGCCAAGAGCGATGAGTCCACGAATGGCGAATCCGACGGAGAGAATGTTCAGTTGCGGCACAGTGCGAGATACAAAACCCAACGCGGTCTCAGTCAGGAACAGTGCGACAAGGACCGGACCGGCGAGCCGAATGCCAAAGTTGAACGCCCCCGTTACGGCATCGACAAGAAGCAAGAGGATTGAGTCATTGACCGCAAACGTGAGAACGGGAATCGCTCGGTAGCTGTCGAGAAGGGCCGCGATCATCGCTCGATGCCCCCCCACCGCAAGAAAACACAGCCCAAAGATCGTCATGTAACTTTGTCCAAGCACCGACGTCTGCGAATCTTGCAACGGATTGATCACTTCGCTCAGGGAAAGGCCCGCCTGTTGGGCGGCAAGAGCACCAGCGACTTCGGCACACATCAGAGTAATTCCAAATACCAACCCAATCACCAAGCCGAGCAACGCTTCACACAGACCGCCGGATATCACCGAAGAAAAGTCCAGTGATTTCGATGTTTGTGCAATGACGAGCGGGGTCATGATGGCCGCAAGCAAGACGACCATTCCCCCTCGAATTCGCACAGGAATTCCACTTCCACCAAAAAACGGTGCGGCCAGGAACATGCCGCCAATTCGAAAGAGAGTCAGCGCAAATGCCGGCAGCGGCGCAAACAGCTGGATATACGGGGCCAGATTCATGGACCTACCCTATTCATGATCCGTATCGCACGTTCCTGGCGTTCCTTACCATGCCGGCGGACCCAGCATTTGCTTTGTGTACTCGACCATTTGTCCGGCAATCCAGGGAATAAACAGCACTGCGGCGACAACCATCGCGGCGATCTTTGGCACAAACGTGAGCGACTGCTCTTGAAGCTGGGTCACGGCCTGAAATAGGGAAATACACAAGCCGACTAAGAGTCCAATGACCAAAATCGGCGCGGCCACGATAAGCGTCATCCAAAATGCATGTCTTCCGATTTCAAGAGCGGTATTCAGATCCATGATTTTCCTCAACTCGCGCCGATATGGCGCTCCGGACGACACTCAATTATTGAAAACTCGTCAGCAAATTTTCCACAACCAGGTGCCAGCCATCCGCAAGGACAAAGAGCAACAATTTGAATGGCAACGAAATCAACACCGGTGGAAGCATCATCATGCCCATCGAGAGTAGGATCGTGGCAACGACCATATCAATGACAAGGAACGGAAGATAAATCCGAAATCCCATCACAAAACCGGTCTTCAACTCGCTAATCATGAATGCGGGAGTGATGATCCACAAAGACACGGAACGCAGGTCGAGCTTCTCGTTTGGGGCAATTTCCCGGTTTTCCGCATATTCCATGAACATATAGATGTCTTCTTCATTCCCGGCGTGCTCAATTTGTGTATACATGAACTCCTTTAAGTGTGACGTCGCAACATCCAAGGCCTGGGTCTGTCCCACCTGGCGATTGAGATATGGATTTAGCGCGTCCACTTGAATCTTGTGCCATGTCGGCGCCATGACGAGAATTGTAATAAACAATGATAGTGCGATCAGGATCTGACCGGGTGGCAATTGCGGAGCGCCAATTGCTTGTCGCAGGAGCCCCAAGACAATCATGATCCGCGGAAAGGCCGTCGTCATGATGAGGATGGAAGGAATGAGCGTCAGGATGGTGAGGAGTACGACAATTTGCAGCGTGGCGCTGACTCCCTGTGCGTCTGTTGCCGCGGGGAGAACACGACCCAAATCGGGGAGTTGCACGGGGTTATCAATTGGGATCGAAGGCGCGCGTAGCTGCCCCTTGGCGACTCCAGGGAGAAGCAACAGGAGCGAAATTGTACAGAGCAACGATTGTCGCATCGTGAGCCTCCATGCTCACCCTCAATTTGCCTTGGACGATTGCAGACTGCGGAGTCGACCAATCAGCGTCCGCAGCGCTTTGGGAGACTGATCACTCCGAGACGTCGCGATTCCATCTGCGACTTCTGATTCGTTGACCAATCCTTCAAAGGAGTCCACCTCGCCTCGCAGAAGTCGATCAAATCCCGCCAGACGATTGCCAGAGGCCGTATTCGTCTTCGCGGACAATTCGGCGACTTCCGATGATTCGGAAATCTCTGCAAGAGCGGTTAATCGATCGGGAGAAACTCCGATCATGACAAACCGATGTCCCACTCGGACCAAGGCGAGGCCATGCTTGCCGTCGATCATGGTCCGGGCGGCGATCGACATCACTTTGGCGCCGTCGGTCCATCGTTTGGCCGGAAGCCAGCGCTTGAGTGCAAGAAAGAGCAATCCAATGATCGCGAGAACAATACCCAAAGATCCAAGCGCCGATCGGTACCAAGGCACCGCCGTGGAGCGGTTGATTTCCGCGCCGGCCGGTTCACTTGTACGACGATGCACGAATCGAGGAAATCCGAATCCTGGAACAACCGTTGGCGGATTGGCATTCTCAACCGGAAAAGCGTTCGCAGTAGGTTGCGGAAATGCTTCGGCGGCCGGGGCCAATTCGACAGATGTCGCCTGATTGACCGCAGGGGCTACGCCTGACCCGACTTCGCTATTGCCTGACCCATCGTTCGCGTGGACAAATGCGGAAGAACTCGCCAAGACAATGAGAAGGCAAAGTCGTCGGAGACATGGAATCCTTTGCTGCGTCACGGGCCTCCTGCCCAAAAAATTCGCCCATTCCTAGGCGATCACTGTCGACTCTCGGTCACACGGTCACGCGGTGCGGATCACCAGACACGACCTCATTGATTCGCACGCAAAAAGAATCGTTGAGCACAAGAACCTCGCCGCGAGCCACCAGCCGGTCATTCGCATAGACGTCGACCGGGTCGCCGGCCAGCTTGTCAAGCTCGACGACGCTTCCCTCGCCCAATTTCAACACGTCCTCAACCAGCATTCGAGTGCGGCCCAATTCGATTTTCACGTTGAGATTGACGTCGCTCAACATACTGATGCGCTTGGGGTCCACGGCAGATGCGGCCGCGCTAAATTGCGGTAGCTCGAAGCCCTGCACTTGTGGCGTCGTTGCTTCAGGCGGTGCGGGTGATGGCGGCGTTTCTACTGTCGCGGCTGTTGCCTCCGCCGGCGCGAGAGCGTTTTCGGCCGAGGTTACATCATCGCCACCTGCCGCCGCAGCTGTCATCAACGCATCAATGTCCGCCTGAGAAATTTCAGTCACCGGGACTTCGGCGGACGGCGCTACATGATCGACGGCCGGCGTTGGCGCCGGCGCAGCAGTGGGCGCCGACGCTCCACTCTCGGCATTCGATTCGGTTTTGACCGGGGCATCAGCCACAATCGTTGCTCCTGGGCGACTGCACGCACTGTTTGCGCTTTCCGGCGCAATGGCTGCCGTTTCCGCTGCCCAAGGGCGCGGACGGCACTGAGTCCAAGTAATCGAACTATCGGAGAATTGCGGCGATGCTCGTCAATCAAAGGCCATAACCGGACTGGAGTAATTCAGGTATCAGCACTTCCTGCACCATTTTGTCGTCGGCCAGAATCCGATCGAGTTCCTGCTTGATGCGGCGTTTAATGGTCTCCAGGCCGGGTTCATTGAGATGGGCCGGCTCGGCGCTGCGAAGAACGTAATTGATCCGATCGGTGATTCTGGACTTGTTGGCTTCGACGAGCCCTTTCGCTCTATCTGCTTGAGGCGTCGCTACCAGTATTGATACGTGCATTCGGAACATGGTGAGCTTGCCGGTCATCTTGTTGCTGGGGCGGCATTCGGGCAGCTCGATCTCAGTCAGAGCGGTGGCAATTTTTGCCGGCTTATCTCCCTTTTCCCCTTTCTCACCCTTCTCCCCTTTTTCCCCACTTTTTTCGTGCCCCCCGGATTCAGCGGCATGACCACCCTCAGCGGCTGCGTGTTCGCCTTCAGCGCCTTCTTTCTTTGCCCCACCCTCGGCCGCAGCCTCATCATCACCATGTTCCGTTGCGGCGGCTGGAGCCGGTCCTCCTGAAAACATCTTTACAGCAAAGAAAACGCCGACGCCTTCGACGGCCATCAGTATCGCGATGATGATCAGCATTTTCTTGCCACCTTTGGCAGGCGCGGCGGCAGCTTCGGTCTGCGGTGCTTTTTCTTCGGCCATAGATCGCACTCCTACTTATTCGCCAGCGACATTTCTGATGGAGTCCGCTCCAAAATCATCAACAATTCGAATTTCTACGCGACGATTCTTCACGCGGGCATTTGCGGACTGCGGCGAAGCAACCAGCGGATCTGCATCGCCGTGCGCTTCAATCACGATTCGTTTGGGGTCCACACCCGCAGTTTCAAAGAGCGATGCGATGACTCCCGCCCTAGCAAATGACAAGGCTCGTAGGTCAGTTGACGTATCATTGCGGCCTGCTGACTCCTCGAAGGCATGCCCGCGAATCACGATCCGATCCTTTCGCTGAGCTTCGATTTCAGCAATCCGCTTGACATACGGTTCTACTTCCAACCCAAGTGTTGCCTGAGACGGCTCAAACGCCGCCGAGCCGCTGATTGTGATGCTCACGCCGTCTTGTAGCGCGCGGGCCGAAAGGAATTCGACCGATTCGTTGCGGTTTGCCGCAATGGATGCATCGGCGACGACTTTGCTCACGCGATCTTCAAGCGACTCGATCTTTTCATGGGGGCCGGAGTGACCGGGAAGGCCATCGCCACCGAAGGCATCGTGAAGTGACGCCGCTGCAGCCGCAAACCGCTCGCTTCGCACCTCGCTCATCGACGCCATGACAATGAAAACGCAGGCGATGATGGCCATCATGTCGCCGAATGTGAACAGCCAGTGGGGCTGAGGCGGCTCGACTCGAATTGATTTTGGTGTAAACAACATGGACTGCTACGCCGCCCTTCGATGATCGCCTGTTCGTCCGCGTTCATTCGCACGCAGGAATGTGCTTAATTTCTGTTCGACGACCCGCGGGTTGTCACCGCGAATGATGGCCAACGCGCCGCGAATCACAATCGTCTTGAGCACGATTTCATGGCGCGTCCGACGTGTGAGCTTGTCCGCAAGCGGAAGTGCCACGAGATTGGCAATCGCGGCACCATAAAGGGCCGTGAGCAGCGCGACGGCCATGGATGGACCGATGCGAGCCGGATTCGTCATATCGCGAAGCATCACCACCATACCCAAAAACGTACCGATCATTCCGAATGCCGGCGCGAAGCGGCCGATGTTTTCCAGAATCGACCGACCGTCCGCGTGACGGTTTTCAAGCGCATTCAGCTCGGCCTCCAGAATGCCTTGCATTTGCTCAGCATCGACGCCATCAACGACCATGTGCAGCGCGGAAACCAAGAACGGATCAGAGAGCGATCGGCTTCGTTCTTCGAGAGCCAGCACGCCGTCGCGCCGTGCGACATCCGCGAATTCGACCATTTCCGCGATCACTTGTTCCGTTGACTTCGAATCATCCATGAAGCAAGTTCGAATGACGCGCGCGAATTCGCGAATGTTTCGCAGCGGCACACTGATGATCGCGGCACAGAGCGATCCGCCGACGACCATCGCCAACGACGGCAAATGAAAAAACGCGCCGATGTCCGTCGACGAGCACATCGACCATGCGATCAGCGCTCCGCCCGCGCACAAGCCGATAATCGTTCCGTAGTCCGTCAAACCCTTCCGTGGTTTCGCATCGCCATCCATGGTCTATCCTCCGATATCGTCGATTTTTTCGAATCACTTAGGCAGGCCGACGAGGTGCATCGAAGTGCGCCCTACACTGCGACCGGGGTTCATATTCCTTCATTCCACAAGCGAAAATCCGCGTATTTTTCGGGCGTAATCGATCGCTCGCTCGACAACTTGATCCACAGTCTCACGCACCATCAGCGTGTCGCCGTTGATGAGCGTGATGATCGTGTCAGGAGCGGCCTCTACCATCTTGATCATCTCCGCATTGATGACCACGATGCGTTTATCAAGTCGAGTAACGGTGATCATGGCAGTTCCTCTTGAATCCGAACCCGGAGCGCAAGCGACGGGCCCCGCGCTGGCGCTTGAGGTTCTGATCGTTGCCCGCGCAGTCGAAAGCTGTGCTCAATCGAACGATACATCCTACCTCGTCAACGTGAGCAATTGTTGCAATATGTCATCCGCCGTGCGCACGACGCGGCTCGATGCGGAGATTGCCGTCTGAGCCGAAATCAGGGTTACGAATTCGCGAGCGATTTCGACATTGCTTTGCTCCAAGGCGCCGGCGACGACCGCACCCGCGCGACCGGTCTGCGGCGCGCCGACAGTTGCAGCTCCGGAATTCGGGCCTTCGAGGTATAGATTCCCAGGTTGCGCGACCAACCCCTGATCATTCGTAAACGTCGCCACGGCAATTTGTCCAAGCGTTTGTTTCTGCTGATTCGAGTACGTCCCCGTGACGATGCCGTCGCGGTCGATTCCATAGTTCGTGAGCGTGCCGGGCGGGGCTCCATTCTGGTCGGCCATAATGAGCTGCGAGCCGCCCTGCGTGCTGGCGAGTCCAGACAGGCCGCTCAAGTCGAGCGCCAGGGTGATTGGCGTGCCTGCGCCGATGCCGGTGCGATCGATCGTGAGATTATTGCCTGTGGCCGACACGAATTGGCCGTTGGTATCGAAGGTGATCGTGCCCGTGCCGAGCGCCGGTGACAAGCGACTGTCACCGTAGGATTCGGCGTAATATTGCCAGGTCGTGCCGGTATCGCTTTTCGATTGCAGAACCGCCCGAAGCCGAACATCGACCGGATTTCCGAGCGAGTCATACACGTTGAATGTTGTCGTGACGCCTTGGCCGGTGGCGGGTGTTGTGATTGTGAACGCAAAAGGTGAGGTGATCAGCCCGGTCTTGTTCACGATCGAAGCGCTGTCCAGCGAAACAGCATTGATGTCGCCGACGTTCGAGTTTATGACCATGCTGCCTGCGGGCGGCTGCGGACCCGCGGCAATTGTCACGCCCGGAGTCGTGCTCGGTGTCGCGCCGGTCGTAGCGGTTGGGTCAATGCCGAATACGTTCTGCATGTATTGAGTCAGGTCGCCGACGGTGGTTCCATCGGTTCCGACAACGAAGGATTGCTCTGGAATCGCCACGCCGCCTTTGGTTCCGTTGATGGCAAGCTGATCGCCAGTGGCGAAGAGCGGCGCGCCATTGGCATCGACGAGCGACGTCAACGCTGTCGTCGCGGTGGCCGCCGCCCCACCCGCGATGAGCATCGGTTGGGAGACCGCCACCGCGCCGGTCGCGGCCACGTCCGCGCTGGGATCGAGATTACCATCCATGGTCACTTGCGTCGTGGGAATGGCCTGATTTTGCGTGCCCAACGGAATGACGAGGTTGCCGAGCGTGCCGGGCACGATCGCGCCAGTCGCATCAGGTAGAAATACCTGAACCGCATTGCCGTTGTTGTCGACAAGCGTCTGCGAGGCATCGAGATTGAATGCCCCATCGCGGGTGTATTCCTGCGTGTTGTTGGGGCCATTGACGATGAAAAAACCGTCGCCTTCGAGGGCCAGATCGCTTTGCAATCCCGTGCTGTCGAAGCCGCCCTGGCGAAAGTCGCGTTGGATGTCGGCGACGCCGGCGCCTGTGCCGATCTGCTCGGGCAATGTGCCGCCGCTTGTTGAGCTCGGGCCTTCTCCGGTTCGGATCGTGTCATAAAGAAGCGTTTCAAAATCGACGCGTTGGCCTTTGAACGCGGTCGTGTTCAAATTGGCAAGATCATCACCGACGACGTCCACGCTCATGCCGTTGCTCTTGATCCCAGTGAACCCTGTCATCATGGCGCCGGTCAGCGACATCGCAATCTCCTTGTTTTCCGGGTTCTTGAATTACGAAGTCGCCACGGCGGAGGCCGCGACGTTCAACATGTCCTGCAAGCGAAGTTCGTTGCCATTGTCCAATTCGAGCATCAGTTCACCGTTCACGACGCGACTGCCGGTCACGACTCCTTCGACGGCCTTCGGTGCGGACTTGTTGCGTTCATCGATGCCCATGACGGTCTGCCCCATGAGCGACTGAGCCGCTTGTTGCGGCGGCTCGATGCGTCCGACCTGGTCGAGCGCGATTGAACCACCATTCGCGAGTTGGAGCGTCGGCTTGCCGCCATCAGCAAATCGCACGGCCACAACCAATCCGCGATCGACCGAGCCGTCGCCTTTGGGCACGCTGGTCACATACTGCCCGATCATCCCGGAGGCCGAGCCGATCTGCTGCTGGCCGGCGAGCTTCTGCAGAGAATCAGTGAGCGTCGAGGACAACTGAATTTCACGAATGGAGGAAATCTGCTTCAGCAAGTCTTCGTTGCTCGTCGGCTGAAGCGGGTCCTGATTCAGAATTTGCGTAATGAGCAACTGAAAGAAATCGTTGCTGCTCAAATCCGCCGCCGACTTGGGGGCGTTTGACGCGGTTAACGCGCTTGTATTGGAGCGTAGCACGGTTGGCGAACTTACGGCGTTCATTCTTGATTCCTATCCATCCGGTGGTCCGCGACTCCATCGCTTTCCACCGGCGATCGCGTTCAATCGCGATCAGATTCTCACATCGAGCCGTGTCGTCCCCACGGCGGTAAAACCTCCGACAATTGGACTTGCAGCGGCGCCCGTTATGCCGGCCTCGCTTGATCTTTGATTCATGGACCATTCGGACTCGCGGCCATCGGCGTCGGATGACCGGCCCCAACCCTGTGCGAAATACGATTCCGCGTTTGCGACAGGAGGTCCGACCGTCACGTCAAATTGCCAAACGTCAATGCCATGTTGAGCGAGTGCGGCGCGGAGTTCCGATGCGCGCTCATGCATGCGATCGCGTGCGGCCTGGGTTTCAGTTTCGACCGCGACTCTAATCTGATCGCCGACGGCACGAACGTCGATTCTCATTCGACCAAGCTGCGGCGGATGAAGTTGCATGACCGCAGTTGAGACTTTCGACCCCACGCGGAGACGCAACGACTGGACGAGCTGCTCGAACGGCGTGGGCTTCGTTGATTCGGTTGCATTTGATTTTGCCGTCGAATCGGATGAAAGAGTGCGCCCTTCTTCCGCTCGTGCAGATTGCTGCGGCTGCTGCGCCAGCCTCGAATCCTGCGCCGATGGCAATTGGACTTCTTGCTTCTCGCTCGCTGAAGCCTGTGACTCATTTGAATTCGCGGCGGCCAGCAGTCGTCCGATTTGTCGTGCAGGGCTTGTTTCGTTCTCAGAACCACCTGTCGAGTGAATTTCACTCGCATTCGAGGCCGGGGATGATGTCGCCGCATTGTCATTGCGGCCCGAATCGTTTTTCTCAAAGCCGGCAGAAACCTGAGTTTCGCGATTCTGAGTCACTTCACGGTTCGACAAATCGCGTGCCTGCACGGATGGTGTGCTCTTATCGAGATGATTGAGGCGACTCCCAACCGATTCGGCGGGGGCGTCATGCACATTGGGAAATGACACTTGTTCGGGAATAGCACCAAGCGCACGTTCATTTCCATTAGACGTAGTTGTCGCAGTTTTCTGGACCCGCGCATCGGTTGCAGTCGAATCGGAGTTGCCTGTTCCATGGGACCGCGACGTTCGACCGGAACGCTGGGTCTTCGGCTGGGGTCGCGGTGATGAATTGCGTTCTTCCTCAGCCTTTCGTGCTTCGGCCGAACGTCCCGCTGCATCCTTTTCATTTCGAGGCGGCTCGAACATCAAATTAGCGGACGATTTTTCATCACCGTGCAAACTGCCGGTCAAGAGTTGTTGCTGTGCTGACAATAATTTGCCAAAGGAGTTTGCGACCGTCGGCGCATTCGCCAACGATTCGTCTTTGGACAATGTCGCGCTGGACGCAAGAAGCTCGCGTGCCGTTCGATCAGAATTTGTCGTCGCCGAAATCATCTCAACCTCTGGGTTTTGCTTCCCCACCTTCCAATTCACTGGATCGGGCCGGAGCCACATCGCGCACACGCTGCAGGATCGCTTTCATCTGGTTTAACTCCTGACCTCGCTTCGCGGCTTCAACGATTTTCTTGGCCTTGGAAGGCTGAAGTGCTACGAGAATTTTCGCCGCTTCATCGACATCGGAAATCCCCAACAGGTGTTGCATCGCGATCTTCGGAGACAAGGAATCATAGATCGCAACCTCTCTCTCGACTCCTTCATCGCCCTTTTTGTCGAGTTTGGCCGTGTCCTGCTTCGACGCGGATTCACGTTCCTTCTGAAATTCTTCACGCTCCGTTCGGACTTTGAGCAGCACGGCGTTGCTCAAGGCGACTCGCTGATCGAGCTCGACCTTGATGCGCTCGGCCTCATGTCGGGCGATTTCAAGCTCCGTCTCCGATGAGTAGTCAATTCCGCCGGTTGATGGCGCTGCTTTCGCTGCGGCATTTGCTTGTGCCGAAGTCGTGGCCGAATTCTTCGCCGTTGCGGGATTTTGAGTGACAGATTGTCCTCGTAGGATCCCAATCGCCTGGCGAATTCCGTCACTTGTGATCGATCCAGTAGCGGCCAAATAGCCGCCGCCGACCACGATCAATGCGAGGTTCAAGAGCGCTATGAGCGCCGCAGCGTCATACGCCTGTCGAACAATTCCTTTCTTGGATGTCATTTGCAGCATTGCGATTCGCATTACCGACTCAGACGAAATTCCCGGTCGGTACCCCACTTGCGACCCGCGATCTCGTCCATTTCCATCTGCTCTTCGCGTCGATTCTGCAGTGCGTGCCGCGCGATGGCACGTTCACGTAGCTTCTCGATCGCCTTGAACTGGGCATTGGCATCCGCGAGCTTCTTTCTCTCAGCGTCCACGGCTTTTCGCTTTTCTTGCACGTCGGCGCTTGCGTCGCGAATCTGCCATTCCAGCCAGACGCCGAAGTATTGCTGTGCGCGAAGCGCCGAAAGGTCGAGCAATCCCAGCTTCTTCGATCCGCGCAGCTCGTCGGTCGACTCGGAAAGCTGATCACCCAAACTCTCCAGTACATGTTTAGACGCGCTGAATTGCCGAACCGCACCCGCCAAATCGCGCAGTCGGGCGTCCTTCGCCTGCTCGCGAATTCGCCGCACCGCCTCGAGACGAAATTGGAATCGTTTTGCCATCGATTATCGCGCAGCCCCCGTCATTGCCGGTTTCGACTGCGCAAGCTTCTCCCTGAGTGTGGCGATGTTCGATGCAAGCTTAAGCAACCCTGCACGAGTTTCCGTCATCGGAGAGCGCTCGTTCGCGTTTTGTTGAAGGAACGCCTCGATTGCGGGTGTCATCTGCACGGCCACATCGAATTCGATGTTCGCGCCCGGCGCATACGCACCCACGTTGACCAAATCCTCCACGTCGCTCCATGCAGCGAGCACGCGACGAATCGACATCGCCGCAGCGCGATGCTCTACGTCCACGACGTCAACCATGACTCGGCTGATGCTTTCCAGCACCGATACGGCCGGATAATGCCCGCGATTGGCGAGGTCCCGCGAGAGCCAAATGTGGCCGTCGAGAATTCCGCGAATGGCGTCGGCGATCGGCTCATTGATGTCGTCACCTTCGACAAGCACCGTGTACAATCCGGTGATGCTGCCGGTTTTTGTTCGACCGGATCTTTCGAGAAGCTTCGGAAGCAACGAGAAAACACTCGGCGGATAGCCTTTGGTCGTAGGCGGCTCTCCCGCGGAAAGGCCGATCTGACGCTGAGCCATCGCGATTCGCGTCGTGGAATCCAAAAGAAGCAGCACGTCTTTCCCGATGTCTCGAAAATATTCCGCAACCGCGGTGGCCACCATCCCGGCGCGAACGCGAAGCACCGGCGATTCATCCGACGTCGACATCACCATGACACATCGCTTCAGCGCATCTTCGCCCAGGTCTTTGCGGAGAAAGTCCCCTACTTCGCGGCCACGCTCGCCGATCAGTGCCAGGACGATAACATCTGCGGCCGTCGAGCGAGCGATCATTCCCAAAAGGACACTCTTGCCGACGCCCGTACCCGCGAAGATGCCCATGCGCTGTCCGCCGCCGAGCGTGTGCATCGCGTCGATGGAGCGAATTCCGGTCGCGAGCGCATGATCGATCGGCGTTCGCGTAAGGGCCTGCGGCGCGTCGCGGAGCACGGGATAGTGTGATTCGACTGGAAAATCGGTGTTGCCGCCGATGGGGCGTCCCATCCCGTCAAGAACGGCGCCAAGCATTTTTCTTCCAACGGAGACATTTTGAAGACCCGACCGCGTTGTGACGCGATTGCGAACGGCAATGCCGAACGGCTCCTGAAGTGTCATGAGTATTGCGCGATCACCTCGTGCGCCGACGACTTGAGCGTGGATCGGCTCACCGGCTCGTGGCTCAATGACACAAAGGCCGCCGACTTCCGAAGGCATTCCCTCCACGACGACAGTCATGCCGGTCACTTCGACGACACGCCCACTCACCCGACAAGTGCCGGCCGCATCGACGATCGCGATTTGCTGTCCAAAAAAATCATCCATTCGTGGATCTTTCGCCAAGAATCTGCGTCACGATTTCATTGAGTTGCGTCTCCAGCGTGGCGTCAACCTCCACGCCATCAGCTTCGACGCGGCATCCGCCAGGGGCAATCGTGTCATCGATCTGGATTCGCAGGGCCGTTGATCGCTCCAAATCTTCAGCCACCGGTGCGGCAAATCGGGTGACGGCGTCCAGGTCGGCTGAGTGGATGACCACCACCGCCCGCGATTTCTCACCGACCAGGCGCATCGCTCGTTCGAGGTTCGTGATGACCGCTTCAGGATGGGAAACACCGATCGCCAGTGTCAACTTCGACGCCAGCTTCACGACAAAATTCACCGCATCGCGTGCCGCGGATATGCGCACGTCCTCCTTCATTCCATCCAGTTCGGCGATGACGCGGCGAAAGTCTGCCACAACGGCATCCTGCTCAGCAGCGAACTTGGCCAGCGCTTCCGCACGTGCGGATTCGTTTCCTGCCGCCAGACCCTCGCTATAGCCTTTTTCGTGGCCGACTTTGTACCCTTTTTCGTGGCCGATTTTGTAACCGCGATCTTGTGACGCCGCTGTCAGGTGCGCGGCCTCACGTTTCGCATGTTCCAATGTCGCGCACGCTTCCTGACGTGCTTTGGCCGCCACCGAGTGGGCAAGCGCAAGATGGTCGGAGAGATCCAAAGCCTCCAACCGTTTTGCGATTTTTGTCGCCGGTTCGCCGGCTCGAATTACAGTGGCCATTGTTGTTGGTGATTTAGATGCAGCCTTTCCAATGCGATCTTCGCCATTCGCTCTTCGACATTCATCACACGATCATCGCCTTTTCACCGCCGCGGCCGGAAATAATGATCTCGCCCGAGTCCTCGAGACGACGCACTACGTCCACGATCTTCTGCTGGGCGGCCTCCACGTCGGCAACTCGAACCGGACCCATGAACTCCATGTCCTCCTTGATCAACTGCGAGGCGCGTTCGGACATGTTGCGGAAAATCTTGTCGCGGAGACCTTCGCTGGCCGTCTTGAGAGCAAGCGTCAGATCGTCGTTTTCGATCTCCTTGAGTACGGACTGAATGCCCTTGTCGTTGACCAACAGGATGTCCTCAAACACAAACATGAGACGGCGTATTTGTTCGACGAGATCGGGGTCTTGCGCTTCCAGCGATTCGAGGATGCCTTTCTCCGTTGAGCGATCCGCGAGATTGAGCATTTCCGCGACCGACTCGACGCCGCCGACTTTCTGAAACGTCTGCGACACGACGCCGGACAATCGCATTTCCAACCCTTGCTCAACTTCGCGAATGACTTCGGGGTTGGTGTTGTCCATCGTCGCGATGCGAGAAACCACTTCGACCTGCTTTGGCAGTGGCAGGCCGGATAGAATTTCACTTGCCTTTCCGCTGGTCAAGTGAGAAAGAATCAAGGCGATTGTCTGCGGATGCTCGTCCTGAATAAACGTGCGAAGATTTTCCGCGTCGGTCTTTGCCAAAAACGAAAACGGCTTTCGATGGACCTGATGCTCAATCAGCTTGAGAATGTGACTCGCCTGATCGGCTGGCATCGCCTTTTGCAAGAGCTGTTTCGCATAGGGCAAGCCGCCTTGTTTTGCATACGACCGCGCGAGCGCAAGATTGTAGAACTCCTCGATGACCTTGCCGCGTTCGATCGGACCGACAAGGTCGAGCTGGGCGATCTCGCGTGTAATATCTTCGACTGCATTATCTTCCAGATTTTTCAGCACCGTGGCTGCGACCTCGCGATCCAGGTTCAGCAGCAGGATCGCGGCCTTGGTCACGCCCTTGAGTGCGGGTGCTTCGGCGGATGTCGATGCTTGTCCGGCCATTTAGTTCACTTCCATCCAACGGCGAATAAGCTGAGCCGCAGACTCGGGATCTTCCTCAACGAGCTTCGATACTTCCTCGCCCAGCTCTTGATAGCGGAGCGTCTCATCATCCAACTCGCGACCGGTCAGCAAGCTTTCGGAGATCACCGCTTTGCCTACTGAATTTGGACCCACGCTAAGCAGGGGTTCATCCGGCGACGGAGTAGGCAAATCAGTTGACTGCAATGCGATTGGCGGCGCGGGGATGGGAGCGCGACGAACAAGTCGAACCATCATCAGCAAGCTTGTCACGGCGAGCGCCGCGAGACCTACGTGCGGCCCATAATCCTTGACCAGCTCCATCGTTCCGGCAGGAGAAGCTGCCGCTTGCATTGCGGCCACTCCTCCCGGAGCACGACTCCAGGTGCCGCCATCCGCGGTCCATTCCAGGTCAGGGTACACATCGACGACAACATCCGTCTGGTTTTTGGCCATCACAATCTTTTCGACGCTTGATTTGACGCGTGCGACCTGTTCTTCGCGCAAAACCTTGAATTTATCGTTGTCGTCCTGCGGATCGTTCTTTTGATCCGGATAACGAGCCTTGAACACGCTGACGAGGAAACTTCTTGGAATGCCGACGGCGGCCATGACCCCCTTCGTGGCAAACGGAATCTGCTCAACCGTTTCAGTTTGCGCGACCTGGGGCTCGAAATTTTCGACTTTGGTTTCTTCGCTGCTTTGCGAACCGCCCCCGGTATTCTCTGCAATGGCCTGTCCCAAATTGGCTTGCGTACCAGGTTCAACGGCTCCCGCACCGCCCCCCTGTTCGGTATTCTGCGAAGATTCGGTTCGAGGCTGTGGCGCGTCATGCTTGATGCGCTGGGTCACGCGTTTGCTGGAATCGAGCTCGACCGTGACGGCCACCTGCACACCGGGAATGTCCGCGAGCTTCTTGAGAATCTTATCGCGAAGGTGCGCTTCGCGTTTCTTTTCCAGACCCAGCACATCGAAGCTCACCGGATCGTCCGGATGCGGAACGGTATACGTCCGACCCGTGTGCGAATCCGTGATATAGACGTTAGATGGTTGCAAGCCGGCGACCGCACCCGCGACCAGCTTGGCGAGCCCATCCACCATCGAGTCGTCCATTTCCTTTCCACCTTGCAGGGTGACGGCAACGGATGCCGTCGGAACATCGGGCGTTCCGCCGAGACGCCTCTTCGCCCGAGGATTGATGATGACAGACGCCTGCTTCACGAACGGAGCGGTTGAAATGACTTTCGCCAGTTCGTTTCCCCTCGCATAGTTCTGCGCATATTCGCGCGCTTCCGGCGACAAAAACGGATTCGGATCATTTACGACGGAGGCCATGTCATAGAGACTGCCTTCGGGCAGCGCGTTGGCGGCGTGCATGAGTCGCAATGCGTTGTGCCGATCGGCTTCACGAACGAATAATCGGCTCCCAATGACCTCATATTGCACGCCGTTGGACTTTAGCGCCTTTTCGGCGGCGTCTAGCTGAGTGAAGTCCATGTCCTTCACGACCAGAGGAGTCATGTCCGGCGTCGTGGACCACTGCATGAGCCACAGGAACGAGACACAGACCAGTGCGGCGCAGAGCGCGATGGCCAAACGCTGCGAGAGACTCAGCAACGAAAGCCTCTGAATGATGGATGCCCAGATTTGTCGCAGTCGTTCCATTGAGCAAAATCCTTTGCGCCTACGACCTCATCTGCTGAATTTCTTGATACGCGTCGATCAATTTGTTTCGCACCTGCATTAACAAATCGAATGCGATGCCGGCCTTGTTCACCGTCGCAAACACTTCGGCCACGTTATTCGTCTCGCCCGTGACTAATTTCTGGACGCCTTGATCGGCCTCGGTCTGGAGTCGATTCACTTCGTTGAGACTGTCCATCAGGATCGAACGGAAGTCCTTGCCTTCCACAGTCGCGGGTGGTCCGGCAACACCCGGAGGCAATGCCGAACCGACGCCGCCAATGCCGTTCGTCGCAAGAGAGTTGATGTTCGGAAACTGGATCGGATTCACCATGAATCAGTCGTCCCCATAAATCATTCGCTCAAGCCAACAGGGTCAGTGACGAAGACAGCATGTGTTTCGCCATTTCGGCCACCGTCAGATTGGCCTCGTACGCCCGAACCGCCACCATCGCATTCACCATTTCCGTTTGATAATCGACGTTGGACAGTCGCACATATCCCTTTTGTGGTCCGTCTTGTGCTGCATCCGGGTGTCCGGGATCCCAGCGAAGCTCGCCGGGACTTGAGTCTTGCACGATCTTGGCCACATGAACGCCGGCTGCGGTGGAACCACGTGCCGGATCACCGCTACTGAACAGCGCCACGTGCCGGCGATACGGATTCGGCTGGCCTTTCTCATCACGCGTCACTTCACGCATTGCGATGTTGCCGGCGATGACGTCGAGGTTGGTGCGTTGTGCAACCAATCCCGATGTGCTTGTATCCAATGCTCCGAACAAATGCCTGCTCCTACTGTCGCTCAATTCGCCGCTGTCGTCGGCCGACTCATCTCCGTCATTCCGAGCCTCGGTTCACCGAGGCGAGGAATCTCAGGTACAAGATGCTTCGCTCCGCTCAGCGTGACCGATCAGGCCCGACTACACAGTTCCACGGATCGCCTCGCGAAGATTGTTGAATTCAATTCGCAACAATCTGGAGGCCACGTCGTGCATCATTCCCGTCTTCGCCAATTCCGACATTTCGAGTTCCATGGACGAATTGGTCCCGTCGTGGAACAGGATGTTCTCTGCCGGCTTTTCCTTCGGCATCATGGTCAGCCGTCCGGCGTCGTCCGTGGAAACCTGCTCACTCCGCAAATGCAGTGGCTGATGCGGATCCGAGCCTCGCTCCGTGATCGCCTTCCGCAATGTCTGCTGAAACGCGACCGGATCGAGTTGCTTTGCTCGATAGCCGGGCGTCTGCAAGTTCGCGATGTTGTCGGCGATGACTCGTAGCCGAGCTTCGCTGAATGAGAGGGTGTTGACCAAGGCCGGAGCGTTTCCACCATCGATCAATCCCGCAAACACCGCACCCATGGATGATCCTCCATCCATCTCGCCGCCGGTCGGAAAAATTCAATTGCAATCCATTGCGCGCTCCGCGCGCCGAAATTCCCAGTCGCGGCGCTCCATCGCCGCCCAATCACTGCCAAGGCAAGTCCCGTGCCATGTCCGCATCCTGTGCAGGCACTATTGGAATCTGCATTTCGAAATAAGCGAATCGCGCAATACTTGCCGATCGCGCCGATTTTGCGACAAGGCCCTTACGCCTCCACCAAAGCGGCCTCATGCATTGAGGCACGCGACATGGACGCTTCTTCTCGCCACTGCTTGAGCTTCATGCCCAGCGTGCGTACTCCCATGCCAAGCTCGCGGGCGGTCTTCATTCGATGACCGTTGAATTTCGTAAGCGTTCGCTCGATCAACTGGCGTTCAAGGTCTTCCAACATCCGTCCGGGACGAAGAGGCGCGACAGATTCCGTGACCGATGCTCCCGGCTTCAGCCACGGCTCGATCAACGATGCCTCAATCGTGTCACTGCGACAAAGCGTTGCCGCTCGCCGACAAAGGTTTTCCAATTCGCGCACATTGCCCGGCCAGGAATAGGCTGTCATCGCTCGAATCGCGCTCGGCGACACCTTGGGCGTCGGTCGTCCTTCAGCAGCCGTCGCCTGTGTGAGGAAATGATCGCTCAATTCGGGTAAGTCTTCGGTGCGTTCGCGAAGCGGCGGCACTCGAACAGGCAACACGTTTATTCGATAGAACAAATCCTGTCGGAACCTCTTCTTAGCCACCCAATCCTCAAGGTCGCGATTAGTGGTTGCGATGACGCGCACATCCGCGCGGCGCGTCGTGCTGCTGCCCACCCGCTCGAATTCACCTTCCTGCAACACACGGAGAAGTTTCGCCTGCAATCCCAACGCCATTTCGGAAATCTCATCGAGCAAAAGCGTCCCGCCATGTGCGAGTTCGAAGCGTCCCTTGCGCGTGCGGTCCGCGCCGGTGAACGACCCTCGCTCATGTCCGAACAATTCACTTTCCAATAAATTCGCAGACAGCGCCGCGCAATTCAGACACAGCATCAGTCGACCGGAACGTTGCGATGCGGCGTGAATGTAGGAAGCGACGAGTTCTTTTCCCGTGCCCGACTCACCCGCGATAAGCGCCGTGGCCGGACTCGACGCCACGCGATCGAGCTCCTCACGCAGCGAAGACATCGCGCGGCTGGATCCGACGAGTTGTCGCCCGGCCCGTAGATCCTCCACGCTTGTCCGCAAGGCCTCGTTTTCCTGACGCAACCGAGCGTGTTCTATCGCCCGCTCAATCACAACGGCCACTGCATCGGCGTCGAACGGTTTTTGGATATAGTCAAACGCGCCCAGCTTCATCGCCTCGACCGCCGTCGCGACCGTCGCATACGCCGTCATCACCACGACCGGAGTTTCACAGCCAGCGGCGCGAAGCTCGCGAATGAACGAAAGCCCGTCCATTCGCGGCATCTTCAAGTCCGCCAACACGACGTCGAATCGACCGTCGCGAGCCGTCCGCAGCGCCTCGGCGCCATCTTCAAACGCACTTACCGAATGATCTTCGCGAGTCAACGCGGCGTGCAGCGACTCACGAAGAATTTCCTTGTCATCAATTACCGCGACATTGGCCATTGCTCACCGACGCCTCCATGCAATTCACTGAAACCCCGGAATTCAAATGACTCGACGTTTCTCGTTGCGCGATCGGCAGGGCAAGGGAAAATCGCGCCCCGCCGATTTCTCGATTGGCGGCGGTCACCCGGCCGCCGTGTTCTTCCGCGATGCGATGGACGATCGAAAGACCCAGTCCCGTGCCGGAATCCTTCGTCGTGAAAAACGGGTTGAAGATTCTTTGCAAATTCTGCGGGGCGATTCCCGCTCCGTCATCCTCAACAATGACCGAGGCAAAGCCGCTCACTTTGCCGCGCGACGGCATTGAAACGCGAACTGATCCGCCGGCGGGAGTCGCTTCGATCGCATTCAGGAGCAGATTCACGATCGCACGTTCGATTTGTGCGGGATCGAATTCGATGTCAATCGCACCAGGATTGTGTTCAGGAAAGAGCACTGCCACGCCCAATGTGTCCGCACGACCCGCGACGGCGGCAATCGCGCTTCGTACAATCGCACCGAGCGACGTGTTCTTAACTCGCGGCTTGGCTCCGCCTGCAAACGCAAGAATGTCGCTGACGATCGTCTCCATGTTTCGCACACCGTCGCTGATTCGCTTTGCAATTCCTCGTTCGGCCGGGCGATCGGTAAGATCTCGTTCCAACAAAGAAGCAAAGATGCCGATGCCGCCCAGTGGATTTCGAATTTCGTGGGCAACGCCCGCCGCCATCTCTCCAAGCGCCGCCAGCCGCTCACGCCGCTGCAGTTCCCGGTCCTTCTCCGCAATTTGTTCACGAAGCCTGCAAACCTCAGCCGCGAGAACTTCGTGCGAACGCTTCAATCGTTCGGTCACATCGTTGTAGGCGCGGAAGACCCGAAGAAGTTCGGGGTCCGCGATGGTCGGCGCAGTCTCCGCGATCATCCTTGAACCTCATCAAGACAATCAATGCGGCAACGCGACGCAGGGCCGCGATAGGCGTTGATCCCCTGTGAAACCTGGTCCATCTCCTTCATTCGCTGCGCGACCATCTGCTTCCGCACCGCAAGCAGGCGGGCATCGGCCTCGTCGCCGGCAATGACGCGCTGCAATCGCTCCGAGGATCGATTGACCAATCTGTCCACTTCAGCCCTTTGTGCATCATTGCAATTGCGCCGAAACTCCTGCCATCTTGTCCGAATCGGCTGCAATCGTTTCGCAACGTCGTGCAGTGTCATCGAGAGTCGCTGACGGTCGGCAAGAAGCGCGAGAAGCGGTGCGGCCGATTCATTCGTGACGATCATCCGTTGGCGGATCGCAATGGCCTCCAACTTGTCATACAAATCATCCTGCATTAAAACAGGCCTGATGCGCCCAACCATTCAAAATAGGCTTTCCAATCCTTCTTTTCCTCGCCGATCAACGAGTGACGAAAGGCCTCCTGTGGAATGGTCTCAGCGAGAACCGTCGCCCTCGCGAGGGCTGTTCGCGCCTCGTGCGGTTTCCCTAGGAATACATCGCAATTGATGATCTGAACGTACGCCGCCAGCGCCGTGGGCTCCTCGCGAAACGTCGCTGCGGCTTCCTCGTACAAGGCCGCCGCAAGCTCATATTGACCGCTTTCAAACACACAGTCGGCTTCATAGAGCGATGACTCGCGGTAGTACAATTCGTTGACTCGAATTCCCTCACGCGCTGCGGGTGCATCCAGCTCGAGCACGATGGCGTGATAAATGGATCTTGCTTTATCAAATCGCATGACCAATTCGGCACGAGCGCCATCTGCGCTGCCCGTAAATTGGGCGTCGGCCAATTCATGCTCCAACGCCAGAGCACTACGTCGGTAGGCATTGGCGAGCAGAAAACGCGATTTCAGTGTTCGTGCATCACTGGGATACCGCGCAATGGCTTCTTCCAGAGAACTGACCGCCCCCTCGAAATTCTCCTGACGCAATCGAATCTCGCCGAGCAAGAAGAGTGCATCCGCGAATTCGGGCGCTTGTGGCGTGAATACGTCGGAGTCGTTCACGACTCGTTCCAGCGTCTCTTCGGCTACCTTCAAACCATCCGGTCCGCGAGTCACATAACACTCCGCCAACGGAACCAGCGCGCGGGCCCCGTCCAGCGTTTGCGGAAACTGCCCGTAGCATTCGAGATAGGCGTCAATCGCTTCGGCAATCCGTCCCGCCTGGCGAAGAATCTGAGCGATGCGAAGCGCGGCCCTGGGCGCTTTGACATCGTCAGGCCGATCGACAATGTATTCCCGCAAGAGCTCAATAGCCCTCTTGTAATTACCGGCTTTCGCAAAAAGCTCTGCGGACTGCCAGAACGCATCGGCCGCACGACCTTCATTAAGCCGATCCGCTTTAGACAAATCCAAATAGGTAGAAGCTGCGCGGGCATAGAGGCCTCTTGCTTCTTGCGAAACTGGCCTTGCGACTCGCCCACCTCCATCGGCTGGCGGTGTTTCATCATCTTCGATTTGCGCGGCGAGAGCCGATTGAATTTGTGCTGCCGCCCGCAAGTGAGTCGGAGAGCGTTCGGCGTCATCCCAGTCCACGAGCTCGAGGGCCAGCTCGGAATACGCCAGCGCGTTTCGCAGATTCCCCTTGGTGCGTTCGTTTTCTGCGCTCAACGCCAACGAAGATCGAAGCACGTCTCGATAGACGGGCGCCACTTCTTCAAGGCCGTGCAACTCGGCCAGGGCATTGCGAAACGAAGTCAGTGCTTCGGGTTGTCGGTCGAGCAAAGCACGCGCCTCGCCCATTCCAACATGACTCGCGACACGATACGGTCCAGAGCGGTGATAGCGATTGACATCCTCAAAGAAGGATAGAGCTTCCTCCGCGCGATCCCTGCCACCCTCTGTGAGAATCACGCGTCCCAGCAACCAGCCGCTCATGGCGTGAATTTCGCTTTCGGATGCGGCCGAATTGCGTATCGAACGAAGAATCGACTCCGACTCGGCGAATTTACCGTCCTTGAACAGGACCCACGCTTGCAAATAATGGAACTGAGGCCCATAATCCGTGCTCTCAAAATGCGATTCGTGATCGGAAAGAACGGAATTCGCCTCACCGAGCCGGTTTATTTCTTCCAGCAAATCCAGCTTCTGTTCGAGAGCCCAGAAGCGCACTTCCGGCGCGCCGTCACTGACGTTCGCAAGCACCGCATCGATATAAGGCATCACTTTTTCGACGGGAAGGTGAAGACGGTGCCGTGAAATCAAGGCCAATCTCTTGTTGAGCAGGACGCCGTCGGTCGCGCCCGCATGAAGGGCCTTCTCATAAGACTCGAGTGCCCCGGCATATTCGTTTCGAGTTTCCTCCAACCGGCCGATTCGCTCATGATCCTCGGCCGTCAGCGTCTGTCCGTAGCTGGTGGCTTTTTGATAATCAGAAAGGACTTTTCCAGCCGCATTGGCCAGCGATGATGGCTTTCCTTGGACACGAGCATAGCGTGCACGGGCCAACTGCAGGTTTACAGGTGCGCTGGTTTCGTTATCGCAATCCCCGCGATTGAGAATCTCTCGACCAAGATCGAGTGCCCGATCGTTCAAGCCGCATGAGACCAGCGATTCCAGGGAGGCGATCAGCTCGGGCAACGACTGAACCTTCGGCGTGGGTCGGCTCCAGAGGATCGACCCGCCAAGCATGAGAATTGAGAACGCAAACAGTGGCATCTGCCACTTGCCGGCGATGCGTGCTCGCATTGAATTCCAGTTGGGTGCTTCGCTCATCCTGAGCCTCGCTCTTCCAGAGCCTCTACCGACCGCCGCGCAATCCTCGCACGGATGTACCCCACCATTTCGGCAGAACTCGCCGAGTCACTTCAACGTCAGGCAGCCAATGCACGAACGCTATTTTCAGGGTTAGGAATGACCATCGACCCACCTGCGAATACTGCGCGATGCACCGACGCGCATCCCCGGCGCGAAAAATTATTTTTCAACCGAGCAGTTACGCGCAGCACTCCGCGCGGAATTGGCAATCACAAGCTTCTCAAGCTCACCCGTCTTAACATGTCGCATAGAACTTCTTCGTTGCTACTTGCATTCCATCTTTCGCCTCCAAACTTCAAACTTCGCACTTCGCACTTCGAGCTTCAACTTTGAACTTTGAATTTCGAACTTCGAACTTCGCTTTGTCCCATCGTCCGCCTATCGGGTTTGGCTCCTCGTCGTGTTGACGTTTTGATGTTTTTACGACTTGACGATTACGTTCTTGCCCGTTGCCTTTTGCCTGTTGCCTTCTTGCCTCGCTGCCCTGTTGCCTTCGCAAAAATGAACCGACGGCGGTCGCACTCGGTCGTGCGCTCCGCCGTCGGGTTCCCGTCATTTTGTGGGACCGACTTTCAGTCGGTCATCTTCAAATCGTCATGGACGATCAGAAGCAGACGTTGCAATCCAGGTTCGACGCGATCATCTTGGCTTTGGTGATCGTGATGTACGGATTCTCGCTCAGCTTCGTCACAAACAACGGCTCATTGCCGATGATATTGACGAGCGGGCTGCGACCCGGAGCAACGCCATCCTCGGGAACCCGAAGAAGGTGACCGCTCCAGTTGCAAATGTAGCAACCCGGTTCCTGGATGCTCTCGAACGGGACCGTCGTGCCAATGGCCGCGCCGAACGAGCGCGTTTCATAGTTCGTGCCGCAAGTGGTGGCAGTGCTCATGGAAATCTCCTAAAGGTAAGGGGGACTCTAACAACCAATCTCACACAGAGTACGGAGACAATCGGCGCCAATTGTCACGGGGGGCGTTTTGACCCTTCCCAACCGTCGCTAAGCCTATCGGTAGTCGCCGAATCCAACTGAAATATCGAAATGTCACTTCCCAACCCGCGATTTTGCGCCTTCCAAACACCCTTTTCGTCTCAATAAATTCGTATCCGCTCGATCCTCGTTTCTTGTGCGATTTTCATGCTCCACAGACAAAGTCCCGGGCTCGTGCCGTTCGCGGGCCGCCTCATTCATGGGACGGGCTTCCCCCGAGCCGCCTCGTTCACGAGGCACGCCAATTGACCTCGCTCCTTCTTGCTAACGATTTTTAGGCTTCCCCCGAGCCGCCTCGTTTACGAGGCGCGCCCCCATGCTGGAGCCAGCTCGTGTAGGGTGCGATTTAATGCACCCCTTCATCACATCGCGCCGGAAATGTTGCATCAAGATGCACCCTACCGATCTGCGATTACCCGGCGACTCCTCCATGACTCGCTTCCTTGCGGCCCAGCTCGCGAATTCGCACTACTTCGACATCTCCGCCGCCCGCCGCGACCTTGGTTACAAGCCGCTCGTTTCCACCGAAGCCGGCGAAGCGAACTTGATTGAATGGCTGCGGCATTCAGAACCCGGAGCGCGAGCGACCGGCGTGTAGGCACACAATTCAGCCCATCTTTGCTAGAAAGCGACAAAACGGACGGGTACTGCGCGGCAAGAGTGACTTTGTCAAAAATCCAACCTGATTCTCTACGTCGCTCCGGTTGCTAACGTGTTGCGAACTCTAGCGTTGCAGTCGTGTTGCTCTTGAATGTTACCAGTATCGAACTGCGGGCTCGCCTGCCGGACGATTGGTGCATTCTAGGCGAGAAAAACATAACATAGGCAAACGGTGCTCGCATGCCTGCAATGTGAGCGAGCGAAATGTCTCAAGTCCCCATCTTGCATTCTCGATCAAGGCCAGTCCCGATTTCATTTCACTTTGGGGTTTTCCAAGAAGCCGCCTCAACAAGCCCGTCTTCTTAGCCGGCGGAGCAATGTCTTTTGGGGTCGATTGTTGCTTCATTTCGATGGACAAGCTTTCAAGTTCCTCGTTGAGCTTGAACACTGATCCAATGACGGAGCGTTCGTCTGAATCTGGCGTCGGGGCCTCAAATACAATCGAGATATCGCTTGGCAACCAAAGCGCTGCTCGCAAAAGATGCGGACACCGAGATGCAAATGTGGGCACGAAAGACCGCCGGTAAGCCGCATCATCAGTCCAAGTCCGGGGAAGTTCTTGAGGAAGGGGCAAGTCGGGATGTTCAAGATGCGCAGCCCAAATAAGAAGAGCAGCATAGCCATCAAAGCCAGGCCGGTCGGTGAAATACGATTTGTCATCGCTTTCATCCCACGAAACTGGCGCGAAGCCATCTTGCACCAGATCGTGGCTGAGCCGGCGACACCATAGAGTTACGATCTCGCGAATTTCGTTAGCCGGTGCCGGCGCGGGCGGCTCGCCGTTTGCATGAATGATATTGTATTTGACACCTTGTTCACGTGCTTGGCGTTGAACTACGTTTTCCCATTCGCGACGGTAGAAACGAGTCATCGTGCCGACGTACAAGTCAAGTGCCATCTGTTACACCCAAAGACCAGATGCCCAATCGGTCGAAGCTTCAGTCATTGTTCGGAATACTAAGGAATGATCCATCTTGGGCCGAATCCTACTATCAGCGAAGTCAGTGTCCTTTGCCCACCCCCTCGCGTTGCAAGCACGCGGCGAATTCGTCGCGCTGCTTTTCCAGCTCCGGCGGCATTTGGGCGTACATGAAGTTGAAGCAGTCGAGCGGATCGACATCGCGACCGGCCTCATAGCGCTCGACGGCCGCCGCCACTTGGGCTTGCACGTCAGCCTCGATTTCGTCAATCAATTTTGGGTTCAAGACTTTTCGCTTCACCAAGTACTTTAGGTAGCGCGGAATCGGGTCGAGCTTTTCCCACTTTTCGACTTCATCGTTGGTGCGATATTTCGTGGGATCGTCGGCGGTCGTGTGGACGCTGAGGCGATAGGTGACGGCCTCGATCAACGTCGGTCCGCCGCCTTTCTTCGCTTTCACGAGCGCCTCCTTCGTCGCCGCATATACCGCGAGCGCGTCGTTGCCATCGACCTGAATTCCGTCAAATCCATAGGCGAGTGCTTTTTGGGCGATGGTCTCGGAGGCCGTCTGCTGGTCGCGAGGAATGGAGATCGCCCACTGATTGTTCTCGATGAAGAAAATCACCGGCAATTTGTACACGCCGGCAAAATTCATCGACTCATGGAAGTCGCCTTCGCTCGTGCCGCCGTCACCGCAGTAGCAGATCACGGCGTGCTTGTCGCCGCGAATTTTCATGGCCCAGGCGATGCCCATGGCGTGCGGGCATTGCGATGCGATCGGCACGGCGATGGGCAGCTCGCGAGCACCCTCCGGCGGACAGCAACCCTCCTCATAACCGCCCCAGAATTGCAGGATTCGCTCCAGCGGCCAGCCGCGATGAAAGAACGAACCCGGCTCGCGAAATGCGGGGACGATCCAATCTTCTTTTTCGAGTGCGATCGTGGACGCACAATGTGCGGCCTCTTGTCCGCGACATGGGCCGTAGGTGCCGATGCGCCCCTGCCGCTGGAGATTGATGCATCGTTCATCGAGCCGCCGCGCGGTGAGCATCAGGCGATACAGCGCTAGCGACTTGTCCGCATCGAGCTTTGGATCAAGTTCCTCATCGAACTTGCCATTGCCATCGAGGATGCCGAGGTATTCCACTTTCGGTTTGATCTTGATTGGTTTTCGAGGCATATCCCAATAATCCCGTTCAGGCCTACATGCCTGCCATCAACTCATATATCGCTTAACGCGCTTCATGCGGCCATTTTTCATCGTACACTGATACCAACACGATTCGACGTTCAGAGTAACCCACTGGCGTTCTTCGCGGCGATAGTGCCAGTCCTTGTCATTCTGGTAATAGAGCTGGACGCCGTCGCCTTCAATAATATTGACAATTTCGTTGTTGTGGTAGTTCATTTCATCAAAGTCGGTGACCGCCCGCTGGCCCATCTCGGAATACAAGTGGTTCAAGTCCAGCAACGTCTGATTAAGCCACGGATCCAGTGCATTGACCTTCAGCCCCAGCTTTCGGGCCTCGTAGGGCGTGATCGGATATTCGTGGGCCGGATATTGGGCGTTCAGGGCGTTGGCGATGCGTTCGGCCTCGGTCTGATCGGTCAGATGATATCGCAGGATTTCCGTGCAAAGACGGATGGAGAGCGAAGTGGCCCGATCGACCGCACCGATCACGAGCGGGTGCAGATATTTGTAAAGCTCCTGGTACGGGTTTACGTCTTTTTGCGACGCATACTTGGTCCACAGGTTGATCACCCGCTGCACTTCATCCTGGCCGACGAAGGCGATTTCGTTTCGCGGATCGACCGGTCCCATCTGGTGCTCAAGCGAAGTATCCACCGGGGTCAGAAAAGAGAGCGGGCCCATTTGGATTTCGTCCGCGCCGAGGGCGAGCATGGTGGCCGCGGATGCGCATTCGAGCGGCACGACGACGACGAGCCGTCCGACGAACTCGCGGAGCAAATGAATGAGCCGCAACGACGATTGTCCGTCACCGCCGTCGGATTTCACGAACAAGATGATTTGCTTTTCCGGCTTGACCAGTCGGAGAACTTCGTACATGGCCTGCACATCGTTGCCGCAGATAGAGCCGGCTTCGCTCGTCCAATAGGTGAGAAACGTACCGTCGAGTCGTCCGACGATTCGGCGGATGATTTCCTGTGTTTTCTCAAAGAGAATCGGCGGTGTCTTGACCCGTAGGCCGCGGCGCGATTTCAATGGGAGATTACTCGATGAGCGATTCGCGACGCTGGTTCGTTTACGCTGGGGCATTCCCTACACCTTTATTCTCAATTCGCGATGGACCGCAACTACGCCGGCCGATTCGCCACGAAATTCAAAATGCTGTCACGAACGAAGGAGTGTATCGTTTTGGGCGGGCAGTGTCATCCGATCAATGGGAGGCTTCGAACCATGGCAATGATCAGTGAATTCTTGCTATAGATTCAGGACGATTGGTGTTCCCTGCCCGTGCTTTGCGAGCAGCGATGGAGAAACCTGGACACCCAAACCGGCGCCGCGAAGACGTGGAGGCTTACCGCCAAGGCCAAATCGAAGCGATCGGTCGGTTATGTCACGCGCGAGGACGCGTGAGCCGTCGCAGCCTTCAGCCCAACGCACCTCGGGACACGCTTCGAGAAATCGCAATCCGGCCGCAAAGAGAATACTCGTTTCCCCTGCCATGCAGCCAAGTTGGATCGCGACTCCAGCACGCCGTGCGAGTGCTGCAAGCCTGAGTGACGGCAGCAATCCTCCGCATCTACAAATTCGAATATTGAATCCAATGGGGCCACCGAGATTGATCAATTCCTCCGCGTCGTTGCGGGTGATCACAGATTCGTCGTAAACAACCAGCGGCAAGGGAGCGTGCGTTGGTCGGATTGATTTTTCGTTTTTACGAGAGGATTCGAGGGCGGATCGAAACGCTGGTACTGTTCCACGTGGGACCGGCTGCTCGATGGCCGCAATTGGCAAATCCGAATTTGCGGCGATCCAATGTGCAGCTTCTTCAGGTGACCAGGCGCCATTCGCATCGACGCGAAGTGTGACACGGCCACGCGCGATCGCCTTGCGCAAATAATTCACAACCCGTTTGAGCCGAACAATGTCCCCTTCGAATCCGACTTTGAGTTTGAAGTCTCGGAAACCGGCCCAATACATTCGCCGCAGAGTTCGCATCGTCAAGCGATCGTCGTCGATCGCAAGAACACCGCTGAATCGAATGTGGTTGATGCTGCCCGGCGAGCCGAAACCAGCCAGTTCCATCCATTGCACGATTGCATCCATGTCGCGGTCGAACGCCCGCATCGAAGCATCGAGCAAGGCGAGTTCGATGGCCGCTCGAGCGGCGGTGATGATTCGACCGTTTTCAGTTTCGCAGGGAAGTGCGTCGATAGACTCAAGAGCCTCGGGGAAGGACTTGGCGTGGAATTTCATCACTGCGGGCGCAAAGATTTCCTGCAAGTCGCGAATCAAAGTCACAACTGTTTCGCCGGCCACGTATTCGCACGGCAGTGTTTCACCGTATCCCATGACGCCATTGAGCAATTCGACGCCGACGATGACCCTCTCGCTCGAATCGCGGGATAAGGCCGCGTGAGCGACTCTTGTCCTCATTGGGATTCGTAACGAATGAATCGTGAATCGTTGAACGATGGCATCCATTTCAAATCCATGGTAATCGTTTGGTATGTTCGCGCCGAAGTAGGGAATACCCGCTATTCGATTGCCTGGCTGCGTGCGACGTTTAATACTCTAAGACCCGATTCCCGGGTAAAATGGTGTCTGTCGTGCGACGCGATCCTGACAATCACACGTACGGTCCGGCGCCTGTTGGCGATCAGCCTAACACACGGCGGCGCCGCATTGCGTCCACAATTTCCATCGCGGCCATGGTATTATCAGCAGTTCTTGCCGTGACAGTTGCGGCTTGCTGGGTACGCAGTTACTGGTTCTGCGACAGCGTGGGTTGCCGGACTGGGTGCGATCGAGACATCTTGCCTAACTACGAATTGCACATCTGGAGCGCACACGGCTCGATGGAGATCTCTGTCGGGAAGTATCCTCAAGAAAGGACGATTTGCGAGCCGAGGTGGCGTTATCAGTCGAGTCGTGGTACGAGGCTGAAATGGGGCGGCGCGCGAGACAGCCTCGTCCATTGGCTGGGTTTTCGATTCGCCCGATTTGCCGCACAAACTCAGCCGTTTGTTTCTCCCGGCAGCGTACTCGTCAACACGCCGCATTGGTTTCCATTCTTGCTGTTATCCGTATATCCGGCATTCCGGATCCGGCATTGGTTGATCCAGCGAAGACGAGCACGACTCGGTTTTTGCGCTTGCGGTTATGATTTGCGGGGATCGGTGAGTCGCTGTTCCGAGTGCGGACGACTCATCGGCGAAGGCGCTCGATCATCCGATTATCAGGTGTTGTAAGAGCAGATGCCGAAGGCATCGCCTGCGTCAATTATTGAATCGTCGACGCCGCGGCGCTGTGCATTCCTGGATCGTGAGCGCGAACCTGACTGAGGATGCCGGAAATAAGCACAATGGCGGCCGCAAGCGTCAGCAAGATATTGAGCCATTTTTTTCTCGATGCGTGCATCTTGGCGAAGGCCTGACTTCGACTACTCAATCCGATCGCGATCCAAAAAACGGCGATGGCAGCCAGCAACTTCACGCCGAAAATCGGGTGATACGGCAATGGATGGATTTTCGGCGGAACCGCAAGAATCCAGAAGTTCAGACCGCCGGTGATGAGCAGTAGCGCGATGCACGCGTGCAGAATTTTCATCCATCGCAAACGAATGGCCTCTCGCAATCTTTCGTGCACATCGTCATTTAACGTGCTCGTCGCAGCGGGCAGCAGCGCGAAACGCACATACGCAGCGCCGCCGACGGCAGTGATCGCGGAGAGGATGTGGATCCAACGCGAGATCAGCAAAAACCAATTGAAGTTGTCCATGCATTTAGGATACCGCGTGATTCGGCGGCCGTCACACTACGGGATTCCTGACCAAACCAGCGCGTTCAAATACAGGAAGTTGCCTTGTCGGCGATATCGCGGCGGAACGTTGCGCCTTCGAATTGAATTTTCTCGACGCCCGAATAGGCCGCCTTCTTCGCGCTTTGAATGGTTTCACCCAGTCCGGTCACGGCCAACACCCGACCGCTACTGGAAACGACAAGATTCTCAACACGCTTCGTACCGGCATGGTAGACATGAACATCGGGCAGCCGACGCGCCGAATCGAGACCGCTGATCACTTTCCCGATTTGCGGCTTGGCGGGATAGCCTTCACTGGCCATTACAACGGAAACCGCGGCGCGGGAATCCCATTGAATTTCCATGTCCGCCAACTTTCCATCGACGACCGCACTCAGAACATCAAAAAGATCATAATTCAATCGAGGAAGTAGAACCTCGGCTTCGGGATCGCCGAAACGGCAATTGAATTCCAGCACTTTCGGCCCGCCGGGCGTCATCATGAGTCCGACGTACAAAATGCCGCCATAGGGCGCGCCGTCGCCTCGCAACGCGTCAACGATCGGAACCAGAACATCCCGCTCGACGATGGCTAGAACTTCCGACGTTGCCACTGGCGCGGGACTGTATGCACCCATCCCACCCGTATTGGGGCCTATATCGCCGTCACCGAGCCGCTTGTGATCCTGGGCGCTGTCGAGCAAGTAGATTGTACGGCCGTCGATCAGGGCATGAACCGAAACTTCCGGACCCTGCAAGAGTTCTTCGACGACGACGGTCGATCCGGCGTCACCGAATTCTCGCTTGACCATCATCTGTTCCAGCGCGAGAATCGCTTCGGCAGAGGACGAGCAGACAATAACGCCCTTGCCCGCGGCAAGCCCGGCAGCCTTGACGACGAGTCCGTCGTCTCGCGTGGCCACATAGGCGCGGGCATCCGCGTATCGGTCGAATATTCTAGCCTCGGCGGTGGGCACGTAGGCCGCTCGCATGAGACGCTTCGCATAAGCCTTGTCGCCCTCAATTCGAGCGGCGGCGGCGGTCGGGCCGAAGATTCGCAGGCCTGCGGATTGAAAACGATCGACGATTCCGGCGCAGAGCGGCGCCTCCGGTCCGACAACGGTCAACCCGATGTTTGAAGCTTTCGCAAATTGGACGAGCTTATCCAGTTCATCAATTCCGATCGGCACGTTTTCGGCGACGATCGCGGTGCCTGCATTGCCCGGTGCGCAGAAAACGCGCTCGACCTTGGGCGAGGTCGCCAGCTTTTCGGCCAAGGCGTGCTCACGTGCCCCGCTCCCCACAACAAGTACTTTCGATTTGCTCATTTCGATCAACGATCCGGCGCCCACCAAAGTTCGGACGAGTTGATTCTACAGGGTTTGTGATCCGTTGGAATGTTGACACGCGCACGCGCGTCGCATAGTGTCACAGGTCGCGGCATTTAGGCTGCGGGGTAGAGCAGTTGGCAGCTCGTCGGGCTCATAACCCGGAGGTCGCTGGTTCGAGTCCAGCCCCCGCTATTTCTGTGGCTCCCTCTGCATCGCATGAAGCCTCATACCCTTGAAAACCCCCGCAATACGCGGGGTTTTTTGTTTTGAGGTTCTTTGATTGTAACGCCTTACTACGCTGTGCGCGCACTTGCTGTGCCGGATTATGTGCCGCTTTTTTTGTCCCCTTTGGTTACCGCATCGAAATGAGCGTCCGTTGTCATCAGGTAATCAGGCATTGCAACAGCAGGCGTGTTGCCCAGACAGCCTGTCACGACTTGAACAGGATAGGATTCAACCAATTCCGTTTCCCGGCTCGCTCCGAGATTGTGGAACAGCCGGGGCCAAGGCGTCAGTCCGGCTCGACGGACGATTTTGCCGAAAGTCGTTCGAAGGTTTGCGTTTTGCCAACCACTCGGCCCCATTGCCGCCCTGCGAAACCGTTCGTCAATCACGAATTCAGCACCATCGGGGGCTGCATCAAACGCTTCCATCAGGATGCTTCGCAATTCAGGAAACGGGGGAATGACACGGCTCGCCTTCTCAATCCCGCGGTGCTCCGTTAATGTTGGTGGAACAGTCACGCGCCCCGTTTCCCAGTTCACGTCCTGCTACCACAAGGACAGGACTTCGCTTGGAAAACGCAGACCCCCATACCGGCTCAAGGCAATAATCGAACGCCAACGATGATCCGGGCAGGCATCGAACAACTTGGAAATTTCTGGCCGGGTGATAAACCGCCGCCAATCCTTGATTCCTACCGCAGCGAGTCGTACCCCTTCGAACCGGCTTTCCGCAACGAGCTTTCGTCTCCGCATGGCGTGAAAGAAGGATCGCGCCACCTCTAGTCGCTTATGGATCGTCGTGGCTGCCAGCTTGCGACCGATCAGCGATTGCTTGAAGTCATCGGCTTCTCCCGGTGCGATTCATCGAATGTCGCGCGCTTCGCCAAAGTACTCGTTCGAGTCATTGACGACGAGCCGCCGAACAATTTTCGTTGCCGGTTTCAAGTCCGCACGACTGTCCAGATAATCGGTTAGGCTCGGACCGAGCTTTGCCCCGTCTAATTTGGCCCGCGCTTCCACCAATCCAACGCGAGAAAGGCGACGATGCAATTTATCACCAATGCTTTTCGACCATACTGCGGTCACGCGTCGCAAGGGTTGACCGTTGATCTTCGCCACGGGAACGTCCTCGACGTGCCGGCGGACCTGTTCCGCGTCGCGTTTGCTGCACTTGCCCAGTCGCAATGTCTGGCGCTTCCCGCCGCTGCCAACGAACAGGATGCGTTTTCGCCCGCTGGAATCTTTTCCGTTTGTAGCCATGCTAGTGCTCCGACTTTCCCTTACAACCCCAATTGAAACGCCGCGACATAGCCCTTTTCTTGAAAGAATTGAAACAACTCCTGCACCGACGCGAAGATGCCGCTGGCCGTTTCGGTGATGAATGGTGACGGCTCCTCCCGCGATCGCCATACGACGTAAACTTCCTTCGTGCCCTCGAACGCATGTTGAAGCTCGCGTTCCACGCCCGAAGAAATCCCCGGTCTGCCGCCCGGCAGCTCGGGAATGTAGCTCACGATCATGTCCGATTGATCGATCAACTTGAAATCACGGGCGTAAATTTGCGCGTCGATGTCGTGTCCGATGCGGTTGATCTCATCCACCGAAAGCACCACGTCATGCCCATGTACATTCAACGTGACGAATTCATCGCCGCGCCGAGTCGCTTCACTTGCGTCCGCGAGCAATCGCTTCTCATCCAAGTCTGCCGGATCGAACGTGATAAAATGCTCGGCCAACACATCGCGAAACGATTCGATCTCGTGCAGCGTCTCCGGCAGATTCATGACATGGGTCATTGGAAATGAGGGATATACGCGCTTGCGATGCGGCTCAAACATCAACCGATAGAGCGCCCGGACGTTGATTTCCGGATCGCCGCGAGAAAGCACATAGGCGTGCCCGTAGCCGGCGATTCCTTCCGCCATCGCTTCCGTCACGACGATCTCTTCCTCGCGCCACACCAGAATGTCCTTGAGACTATGCCGAATCTCATGGTCGCGTTGAAGTCGCTCATGGACCGCATCGACATTGTCGACGAGGGTCACATACAAATTCGCATCGAGCTCCCGCATCTGGTTGTCGTCATACGCATGAAACAAACCGTGTTTCCATCGAAATGTCGCATGCGTGCTCACAATCATGTCGATGCCCGTCGCGGCCGCCCGAAGTATGTCCTTGAACACGCTACGTCGAATCGATGTTAATCGATGTCGCGAAAGATCGAGGATTCTGCGCGGGACGACGTCCGGCGCCTCGCGGCACATCATCTCCCCGACGTTAAATAAATGAATCTCCCGGCCGTGCTTTCGGCCCAGCGAAACGACCTGTTCGAGGAAATGTCTCTTTTCGAGCCCTACCTGGCCGGTGACGACGGCACGAACGCCATGTCGATGATTGGTTTGTCGCTCAAAAGGAAGCGTCGGCGAGGAGCGGGTGGCGCTCATGCGATTGAAATGCTATTCATCGGACGGGTGCCCGAATTCCTGGACCCAATAGTACGAATATTCGCCGCCGTTCTGCACGCCGATTCCCACTTCAGTCCATTCGGCGTCAAGAATGATCTCGCGATGCGAAGGGCTCTCCATCCACATCCGCATCACTTCATCCGGCGTCTGCTGCCCCGCCGCGAGGTTTTCACCCATCGCAAGGAAACGATACTTCCCCAAGGCTCGCTCCGCCGGACCTTCTCCACTGGCCGGATCTTCATGCGCAAAGAAATCCGCAGATATCATGCGGCACGCGTAGTCATCCGCAAGTTGGTCGAGATTCGGGTTTCGAACCACCGGCGGTAAGTCGGCCTTCGCTCGCTCGCTATTAATCAGTTGAAGGACCTGTTCAGTCAGTTTTTCCGAATCGTTTGGAACCGTGCAAGGTGGGTCGGGTACAATTCTTGCGGACGCGGTATCCGGTTCTCCCTGTACCGGCGCAGGAGGCGCAAAGCAACCGGTCGCGAACATCACCGACGGCAATAGAAATGCCGCAGTCCACGCCATGCGCGGTCGGATCCTCGGTTGATTGATTTTGGTGAATTCTTCCATGACGCTCCGAATGATCCTCATTTTAGCTTCTGTAGGATGGGTAGACAAGGTAAGCACTTATCGGCGAGCGTGACGAAGCCGTTACCCATGTTTCGGGCCGCCCACAAGCTCCGAAATCGGCAATTTTCAAGGCCAATAACAATCTACGATATCGACCTCGAAGCCCTGATTCTTGAGCCGCAGCAGCCTCACCCTTTCAAAGGGCGACAAAGGGGGTATTTCAAAGCACGTCGTCATTCCATGCAATACTCACCGCATGACGATCTCGTGCAACGCGGCTATTCTTCGACGAAATGAAAGATCACGATACCAAACAAACGATCAGCGTAACGCCGAATAGCCCCACGACGACTCGCACACTCACACTTGGCCACAGCCCCGATCCCGATGATGCCTTCATGTTTTATGCGCTCGCGAAAGGCAGGATCGACACCGGTGCGTGGCGATTCGAGCACGTGCTGCAGGATATTCAAACGCTGAACGAACGCGCCATGCGCGGCGAACTCGACATCACCGCGATCAGCATCCACGCCTATCCCTTCGTCGCCGATCGATACGCCCTGACCGCCTGTGGATGCAGCATGGGAGACGGCTACGGCCCGATGATTGTGGCTCGCGAACCAATGGCCATCGAAGCTCTGCGAGGCAAGACCATCGCAGTGCCCGGCGAGCGAACCACCGCGTTTCTGGCGCTGAATTTGCTTCTCGGCCGAAGTTCGTTCCGGCATTCGGTCGTCATGTTCGACCAGATTCTCTCGCACGTCGAGCTCGGCCAGGCCGACGCCGGATTGATCATCCACGAAGGCCAACTCACCTACTCGCGCCACAAACTGCACAAGATCGTCGATCTCGGCGCATGGTGGAAGGAATCGACCAGCCTGCCGCTTCCGCTCGGAGGCAATTGCATTCGCCGCGACCTTGGAAACTCGGCGATGACGGATGTCACGCGAATCCTGCGACAGAGCATTGAGTATTCGCTCGCTCATCGATCTGAGGCCGTCGATCATGCCCTCGCCTACGCCCGCGACATGGGCAAGGAGCTCGCCGACCGATTCGTGGGCATGTATGTCAACGACTGGACGCTCGATTACGGCGAAATCGGCCGCAAGGCGGTCCGTGAATTGCTACGCCGCGGCCACGAAATCGGCATGGTCCCCAAGCTCAACAATATTGAATTCATCAGCTGAATGCGGACATTCGGCAATGATTCGGCCGTGAAGTGAAACCCGAATCGTGGAGGACCAGGCGATCATGCGGAACGCAGCCGAAGCATCTCGCCTCGGAGATTCTTCGGTCGCCTGCGGCAACCTCAGAATGACATTGTTTGTCTTTTGACTAGCATATGCCTTATTCTTGCGGCGTTTCCAGCGCCCATGGGGGCACAGCGCTTGCATTCACATTACATCGTTTCCTCGGTTTTCGCGGCAACTTCGATGCCGCCAACGCATTGATGGAGGCCCACGATGCCCAGCGTCATGTGCGAATGCGGCGCGCGATACAAAGTCGCGGACGCCAGCCTCGGCAAGAAATCAAAGTGCAAGAAATGCGGCAACGTGTTCACACTGAAGGCCGAGGACGACGGCATCTTCTCCATCGCCCCCGATGAATTCTCCTCGCCATCGCCGCTGGCGAGCGCGATTGCATCCGGTGAAGTAACGCAGGCTCCTCAAGCTCCCGGTCGTGACGGCGATGACGATACCGAGCAATCCGAAGGCTTCGTCGGCCGAAGCGGATTTCTCGCGAATCGGCCGTCTGCGGCCGCAACCATTCCAATCACGCCAACACGCTCGTACTTCGCTGATGTGCTGCGAACTTTCCTGTTCCCTTCATCGCCGGAGAATTTGGTCAGCTTCATTGTCATCGTTATCTTCATGAGCACGCTGGGTCCAATTTTTGCCTTCATGCCGTTCCCATACGGCATGATTCTTGGCTTTCTGCTTCAAGGTTGGTACGCGGCGCTTCGTTTTGAAATCGTGCGAACATCGGCGTCTGGTGAAGACCGGCTTCCGAGTGTGGGCGTCAGCGACCCGTGGGAAGACTTGGTTAAGCCCGCGCTATGCTGGATCGCCAGTTGGATCGTCGTCGTTTTGCCGGCTTCGGCCTATCTTATTTATGTGGTCGCTAGCGGTCGGCTGGGATCGTCGGCAATACCAAATTCCCTGTCGAGCGGAATCAGCGCCATCTTGGGTGCAAATACTGAGATTGCCATTTTCGGCGTGTTGCTTCTCTTAGGCGCTTGCGCTTGGCCAATGCTAATATTATGCGTTGCGATTCAAGGATTCAGCACACTGCTTCGTCCTGATCTCATCTTGTCCACAATGATTCGAACATTTCCTGGGTATGTCGCGACGCTCCTATTGGTGTGCGGCACGATCGTCCTTCAAAATGTCCTCTCATTGATTTCCAGCGGACGTGCTGCCACGACCGGTGGCTCTCTTGTCATCGCCTTTCTTGTGAGCGCAATGAGTATTTACGTCGAAATCGTCCTGATGCGCCTCATCGGCCTTTACTATCATCACTTCAAAAAGAAGTTCGCCTGGGATTGGGAATAAAAAAGGAGGACGGGCACGAAACCCATCCTCCCCAATTCTGATCCCAATTTCTCGCTCAGAAACGACGGCGGCGCGTCGAATCGTTTCACCTATCGCCGTCGACTCCTTCGAATCAACTGCAGCCCGGCCAGCGAAGCGAACAGCGCCGGCAGCATGCCGATACCACAAGCTGACGTGCCCGCCGGCCTTTGGTTCGCGCTATCCGGGGGCTCCTCGGGCTGTGTCGGCGGTTTCTCCGTCGGCGGCGGTTCCACCGTTGTCCGTTCATGCACCGTCACTGTCTCCGTGGGAGCATCGGTCACTGCACCGAAAATATCTGAAACCAACAAATCCACGGTGTACGTCCCAAGGTCTGAAAATGTCTTATTGACCTTAACGCCGGTCAGAACCTCATCCAAGGTGTTTCCAAAGTGAAACGTCCATGTATACGTAAGTGGGTTGCCATCCGGATCATAGGAAAGCGAGCCGTCAAACGTCACCACATCCCCTTGCGCCACATCACGCGGTCCCGTCGCGATAACCGCCACAGGCGGTTGATTTTCCGTTGTGCCGAGAACCTGGATTGTCTTGGTGAGGTTCGTCGTGGCATTGAATTGATCGCGAACGGCCAGGCGCACAATGTACGAACCGTTTTGATCGTAGCTGTGAATCGCCGTCGCGACGGTGCTGTATTGCGTATCCGTCCCGTCGCCGAAGCTCCACGCGAATCGAATCGGATCGCTGTCCGGATCACTTGACCCGCTCGCATCAAACGTGAACTCTTGGCCGATCACGCCCGTCAATCCCGGCTCAACCGTGAACACAGGAACCGGCGGCTGATTGCTGGTCGTCGCGGAAGTGTCACGCGAATCCACAGGGACCGACGCTGCTCGCTGCGCCACGAGCCTTGACCCGCCATCACCGCCCGCCTGAACCACGTCTTGCTGAACGGAAAGAAACAGCGCCAATCCATACGCCAATGATCCAATCAGACGCTTTGCGCCGCAATTGGCACCACACTGCGTTTTCATCATTTACTCCCTCGGGCAGGCGTCCGTTACTCTCATGCCGAAGTCTGCCATCACAAAGGATAACCGGGCGGCAACGAATTTTCGTTTGGGTGAAACCGGCCAATGCGAATCAGTGAGCATAAGGGAAATTACCTCATACAAGGACAAGCAGGCTTCATCCGCGAAGAAAAAAAGGCACAATCAGTGCAAGGAACACGGAAGGTACAACGAATTCGAGCGTTCAAAAAAACCTACCTACAATGCATGAAGTCGCGAACATTGACAATCGCTTCGAAGCGAATCATTCCAATGGCATAGTAACGCCTTCGAGTCCGTCTTGTCAATCAAAACAGAGGTTCCAAGGATTTGCACATCGAATTGAAAAGGGTGGTTATCGGCCAACATGCGGCCTCTCGCTGCGTTTCATCCCATAATCACCACGAACCAATCACCGCCACGAACGCAGCATGCTCATGCGACTCCGGACACGCGCTGCTCACGTTTGCCGTTTTCGCAATTGACTGACATCACGGCGTCGCCGAGCCATAGATCAAGTACACCTCGCCGCCATTTTGAACACCGACGTCTGTGTTCGGATCCCGATTCGGATCCGCCAGCACTGATCCGATAACAATGTCATCGCGCCCGTCGCCATCAATGTCTCCCGCAGAGGAAAGTCCGAGTGAACGACCCTGGCCTTGCTTGACGGCGATGCCGCCCTGCGCCGTATTTCCCGCGTCGCCTCCACCAAGCCGATCTCCCGCGCGCCGACCCGCAATGATGAAGCCGCGAAGCTGCGTCTTCCCAAGCTGGTCGATATTGATCGTGCTCGAAGCCAGACACTGTATACCTTGCGGACAATCCGCCGTCGTGCCGCACACCGTGTCGCTTCCCTGACAAACACGAAGCGTGTCAAGTCGGTTGCCGCCAAAAATCACATACACCAGCCCCGCCTGCTGCAACGTGTCATCCCCCGGAACAGTATCGCGGATGCCGTCGAAATTCGTGTCCACACCCGGCGTGTTGAGTGTATCGCTGGCGTCATTCGGATTCGCATCGAATCGCGGTGTGGCTTCCGGAGCGGCCACGAGTAAGTCAGCGATTCCATCACCGTCCACGTCGCCGGCATTGGCGATGTTGAAGCCGAATATTCCCTTTTCGCCGCCCGTCGTATTTCCCGTGATCATCACAGCCACCGGCGCGCCCGTCGCCGTGTGGGACGCGAGAAGGGTCTGCACGCTGATGCCGCCCAACGGACTGATCAGATTCGTCCCACCAAACAGGATGAGTACCTGGCCAACGCCGCCCGCGGCGTCAGGACTTCCAATTGCGACATCGGGTATGCCGTCGCCATTGAAATCAAAGCCGCCCGCCAGGCTCGAGCCCATACCGTCGAGCGTATTCGTAACCACCAGCAAACCGTTGAGGCGCTCCGGATCCGTGGGATCCAAGGCCAATTTGGCGAGGTCATAGTCGCTTTCGATCCGCTCCTCGCGACGATACGCGATGTACACACGTCCGTTGCCGCTGGCGGCGAGCGGAGCGCCGATGAGAATATCGTTCCGTCCGTCACGATTGAAGTCCGGAATGCCGAGAATATTTGTGATTTTGTCACCGACATCGCCGATGATCTGCAGTGCACCGAGCAATGGCGCTCGTCCGTCCCCGCAATGGCTTGCCGTCAAGGGATCGACTGAATTTCCGTAGATGTACTGATGGGGGCTTGGGGGCGGCTCTCCGGCGGTGAACAAATTGTCCGGCTCCCACAAGTCACGGTTGTTGCCAAGGTACGCCACCCCTTGAGTCGGATTATCTGCATTATTTGGCGCTGAGATAATCACATCTCCCGGACCGGGTGTGCCAAGCGCGTTGCTGAATGTGACCGACGCTCCAAGTCCATCGTTCGTTTTGACGCCGATGATTCTCGCTCCGCGCGGATCCTGAGGTGTCGCAGTCACCGGATAGAAGCCCGACCCCGGAATCCCACCCGGACCCGCCTTGCAATTGCCGGTATTTGCAGCAAAGGCGGTCTTGCACTTACCAGGACCGATTGGTCCAACGTACGGGAACGGAGGAGGAGGAGACAACGCTTTATAGGCAGGTGGCGCTAGCGCCGGAATAAATCCAAAATAAGGGCCAAGAACCGTATCTACGACCCCGTCTGTACCTGAAACACATGCGTTCTGCGTCGGCGGAGTCGCGTTCGGATCGCCAGCTTGAAAGACCTGCAAATCCGCGAGCGTTGCGGCCGGTGACACGTTGATCGTCATATCTGAAAAGAGCTGTCCGACACGATTGAGATTAATGACCGGTGCAAATCCCTCGGGGTTGGCCAGCACGCCGGTCTTCGAACTCAGAATTACCACTCCTCCATGCGTAAATTGCTTGTCCGCTTCCAGTAACCCCGTCATGTTGAAAGCGTTTCCTTGCGAATTCACAAACGGGAATCCAAACACCATCTCATTTAAGCCGTCGTCATCCGCGTCTGGGATCGTGGCGAGAACCGCCAGCCCTTTCGTATTGTCATCATTGTCAATCGTTTGAATTCCAGTGAGCGTGATTCCGCGAAGCAACGGAGTCCCCACCGAATTCAAACTCTTTTCTCCAATGAGCTTGTCCTTTCCGATGCCGCCGTACACGATATACGCTTCCCCCGGTCCAATTCCGGACGGATTGACGAAAAACGGCTTGCCATAACGAGCCCCAATCAGCAACTCACCCTGGCCGTCTCCATCCAAATCTCCGACGCCGACCACGCTGCTTCCGGCGTTGTCCTCGAAGTTCACGCCGCCGAATATCGCGCCATCAAACTTCGGCGTATCTCCTGCAAGCGAACCGAGCCAGAGAATTCCCGGTAGTGATGAGAATCGGACTTTCGCCGGCGCAGTTCCAGTCACAGTCGTTCCGCCGCGCAGCGCCAAACGAACCGTGATTTGGAACAATCCCGGCACATTGCTCTTAAAGCTTGCGGCATGAGTGGTGATGTCCGCATCGTTCAAAATCGAGATTTCGTTGCCGACGGGGTGCCCGGTGCCGTCGACCGCCTGGGCCACAACGTCGACCGTGCCTGATGCGGGAGGTGCATTCGTCTGCCACTCGATCGCAACCGAAGTCCCGGGAGGAACCGGCAACGAGCTGTTCGGTTTTGTGACGGTGAGAGTCACCGTCCGCACGACGGTGATCCTGCCCGCCGCGTACGCCGTCACCGAGGAAAGATCATCGTGGATCGTCGCCCCGATGAAATACGTCCCTTCTGGTACGTTGGTTGGAAATGCCGCTGTTGTAGCAGTGACCGGAAGGTCGGCCTGAATCGAAGTGAACCCATTGCTTACGGTTGCATCTGTGTCATAAAAAACTTCAATCGAACCCGGGCCATTGTCGCCAGACACCGTCCCGGCGAAGTGGATCGTGAATGGGTCGTTTTGAAACAGTGATGTGTCCGTCGCAGGGCTTGCCACCGCAATTGTAGGAGGAACTACAGTCGTCGGTTGTACCACGCGGATAATGGGTGCGGTCGCGGTGGCATTCGGAATCGTCACGATGCGGCTTGAGTCTCCGCTCGTCGCCGTGGCCGCCACCGATTGCCCGCTATCAGTCGCCGAAACGCCAAGCTGATAATCGCCGAAATCGAGGCCTCCTGTTGAAACCGTGGCCGTTCCCGCATTGCCCGATCCGACCGAGATCAGCGTGCCAAGCTGGTCCGCCGGCGCATTCGGATCATCGTGCTCGCCGAGATAGAACAACCGCCATTGGACCTGGTCCTCCGGATCACGGCAATCAAACGAAATGACTACTTGATCGCCCTGCCTGACCTGGAGAATCGCCTGAGCCGGCTGAATGAAGATTGGATCGGGCGGACCCTGAACATTGATCACCCCCGTACTCTCAACGGGTGTCTGATCCGCCCCGTTCAATTGATACATGATGCCCACGCGGAAAAATCCAACGCCGGCCTCTGCGGGATCGAAACTGAACGAATGGGTGTCATTCGCATCTTTGCTTGTCTTCAATCCGGTTTGAATAATTTGGGGATCGCCGACGTGGGGGCTGTCGGCGCTCGGTCCGGAAACCGCGACGCGATAGCCACTCACATTCGTCGCATCCGTCGGAACGACGTAGATCACTGAGACCGGCTGATCCAGAAGCGAAAGCCCAAAACTGCTTGCGGGACTGATGATTTCGGGGGTGATTTCCGCGCCCGTGCCAGTTCCGTCGTCGGGCGGAGGGGTTGTTCCCGGGCACCCTCCCGCAGCTCCCATGCTCAAGACGGCAAGTACCATCAAGCCCGTGGTGCACGCTGAATAAATAGCCGAACGCACTGTCCGTGTGCCGACACGCTTACGCCAAGTCTTCATGTGTTCCCTCATTCTGAACTTCGTAAACAGGCAGGCGCCGCGACAGTCCGATTCACGTTGGTTGGCTGCACCACACGGCTCTCAATTCGAACAGATCAAAATCCGACCAATTTCGAACCATTTCCCGAGCGCGGTCTCAGGTTCCTTGGTTTGCCGAACAAAGGCTTCACTCTACCCTCCGTCGGCTGACGATTTATAAGGTTACCCCAAGCGACCTGTCAATAAACGTAATGGGTGTAAAGGTAGGTAGTCCCGGAATATCAGCAGCTTTCGCATTCAAAAAGCTAGCCTGCTGCAGGTGTTTAGTCCTTGCATCCAGTGGTCTTGGCAGTTCGATGGAATGGAAAAACGATCCTTACGGCAGCTCTTTCTCGAAAATCACCACGTTGTCGGCGCTGGAGGAGTCGTAGCGGATGCCGACAAGGTCGTAGCCCTCCGTGATGGCCACGTGGAGCATAGGTCGATGCTGATTGTTGCACTCGAAGCGCATGAGCTGATACCCGTGATCGCCGGCCCAGGCGTGCTGCGCCTGGATCAACTGCGTGCTAATGCCCTGTCGCCGAAAATCCGGCAATACGCCGCAAATCCAACTGAAAAACGTCGTGGGCATCAGCTCGAAACCAATAATGAATCCGACCGGACGGTCGTCCACCATCGCCACCATCATGGCGACGTTGTACCGGCCGCGAAAACGGCGCTGAAAGTATTCGACGGACTCCTTGGGTGAGAAGACTTCGTTGTACAACTCAGAAATGAGTGCCAGTTCGCTGGGACCGACAGGGATGACTTTGGCAGTGGCCATAAGAGCCTGAATTCTCCGACTACGTTGCTACGTCTCCGATTCACAACCTGTTTCCTACAGGCCTCAAAGGCCATTCGGTGCGACGACGATCTCGCCCCTTCATTATCGTATGCAGGCGAAATCCGTATTGAAAGCGTGCGTCATCCAATAATACGATCTAGAGGCCCCAATGGATCGCGCTCGACGAGATCTTTCAGTCGCCGCTTGAGAATCTTTCCCGTAGGCCCGGTCGGCAAATCCTCTCGAATGACAACCCGTTTCGGTGTCTTGAAACTGGCCAGCCGCTCTCTTGCGAAAATCCGAAGCTGATCCTCGCTCACTTCGGCATCCTTACGCGGCATCACGAACGCCACGGGAATCTCACCGCGAAGACCATCCGGCATTCCGATCACTGCGGCCTGCAAGACCGCCTCGTGCGACTCTAGGACCGATTCAATCTCACGCGGGAACACATTCTCGCCCCCGATGATGAGCATCTCTTTCGCCCGACCCGTGATGGCAAGGAAGCCATCGGCATCAATTCGCCCAATATCGCCAGTCCGAAACCATCCATTGCTACTCAAAATGTTCCGTGTCTCTTCCGGCTTGCGAAAATACCCTTTCATTATGCCCGGACCACGAACAAATATCTCTCCGTCGGCGTCAGTCCCCAAGGTCTCACCCTCCGGACCTGCGATCCGGACTTCGACATTTCGCATTGGCTTTCCAACCGTGCCAACCTTGTATTGCGAAAGTGAACAGGCCGAAATGACCGGCGACGTCTCGGTCAACCCGTATCCCTGACGCAACGTCACACCGAACCGCTCTTTAAAGTCCTCTCGCACACGATCGGGCAACGGCTCCCCGCCACTGATGGCAATGTAGACCGATTTGAATGCGTCCGATCTGGATGACTTCGTTCGCAGCACGGCCGCAAACATGCTGGGAATCGCAAGAATCACCGAGAGCTTGTGTTCCGATACGGCGCGGACCATCCCCAGCGGACTGAATCGCGGGATCGCAAGCACCCTGCCCGCAAGATAGACCGGCACGATCACATTCCCGGTCAATCCAAAGACGTGAAACGGCGGAAGGACATTGAGGAACGATTGACCCGGCTCGATTTCCAGCGAGTAGATCGCATCCTCGCAATTGCTATGCAGATTCCCGTGCGTCAACTCCACGCCTTTGGGCTCTGCGGTCGTTCCCGAAGTGTAAAGAATGACGGCCGTAGAATTCGCGTCGACAGTCGGCGATCGCGGCAGCCCCCGCAGCATCGCCCAAAGCAACTTGGTTTTCAGCGGAAGGTCTTCGAGGAATATCGCTTTGGCGGGCAGTTCCGATGCAAGTTCGGCAAAATGCTTGACCGTCAAAATAATTTCGATGTCCGCATCCGCGACGACCTTCTTCAGCTCTTCCGCCCGAAGCAGGAAATTCAGCGGCACTGCGATGCGCTCGGCGAACAGGGTTCCAAAGAAAACCGCCGGGAACGCCGTCGAAGCAGGCAGCATGATCCCGACTCGCTGGCAGTTCGTCAGCGAACGAATGACATCGCGAAGCACTCCCGCCAACCGAGCAAACTGCAAGTACGTGAGTTCTCGCGACCCGTCTCCAACTGCCGGCGCATGGGGCGTCGTTCGGGCCGCTCGAATCAGCGCGTCTGTCAACATTGTTATCGTTCCCGTCGATACTTACACGAAGACCGAAACACCAGCGTCGCACCGTGAATCGACCGATCAAGCGGAAGTATAACCGCCTTTCCATTGAATCAGCGAAATCTTCGCATTCTCAGAAAGACAAGTTGCGAATCATCCGATAAACGATCGCGCTCGCTGCATTGTCCCGTATGGCGCAAATTCTGCATGAACATTAAGGCGATCAATCGAACCAACAATACTGCCCGGCGCGAAGAGGATGTCGCGCGCATCAAGGCCCGTTTTGAATCCGCGGACCTCGTTCGGCGCGGAATCTGTTTGCTCAATGCCAGTCGCTATTCCGATGCGATCGAATTGTTCACTCGGGCCGCCGCCCTTGATTCATCCAATCGACGCGCTGCCAATGGCGTCGCTGCCGCTCAACTTGGGCTGAAACAGACCACTCAAGCCGCACGGAGCTTTGCAAAACAGACTGACGAAAATCCATTGAACACCACCGCTCGCATTCGCCGGGCCCATTGCCTCTGGCAAGCCGGCGAGCATGATGAGGCCATTGATTCACTGCGCAATGGCTTGCGTCACGACTCCGAATCCGCCGAATTGCATTTTCAGCTCGGAACCCTTCTCGCCGCCCTCGAACATTACGAAGAGGCCGAACTCCGCTTTACCCAGGCCATCAGCATTGAAGACGAACACGTCGAAGCGATCGTCAATCTCGGACTTTGCGAAATGGCTCGCGGAGCATGCACAGAGGCCGTCACTCATTTGAGGAAAGCGCAGAGTCTTCGACCGGAAAACGCTCGAATTGGCGTACTCCTGGCTCAAGGCGTTCGCGCCGTCCGACAGCATGGACTCACCGTTCCTTCTCAGGTCGCGTTTCCCGCGGACTCGGACTGTGAAGACACAGAGACGCTGACAGAACTCCAACACATCATCGACGCCGAACCGGAAATCGTCGACGCGTTTCTAGCTCTTCCGGAAGATCATACAAGCCGCCGTCTCCATTCAGCACTGGAACGCACACTGAATGCCGCACTAGCCCGTGCGCCGCGCCGCGCTGAATTGCATTATCAACGAGGCCGCGTTCTCGATCGCCTCGGACTACGTGACGACGCGATTGCGGAGACCGAACACGCGGTCGAACTCGAACCCAAGCACGCCAAGGCCCTGATTGAGTTAGGGAATTTGTATCAACAATCAGGTCGCGCCGCGGAAGCCGCCATTCGATTGCAGCAGGCGGTCGACGCGGGTGCGTCCTATGCAGACGTGCATTTCCTGCTGGGCAATGCGTATCGCCAGCAGGGACAAGTAATCAAAGCACGGAGCGCGTATCGTCGCGCTCTTGCCATCAATAGGAATTATCAGGCTGCGGCCGAGGCCTTGAAAACCATCGCCGCCGCCTGAAGTCGGGGGAAACAAGTATGTCTTACCTTTTGGAGATCCTGGGGCGAGGACTTTTGTCCGAGCTGGGATCGGCATTTCGTGGATTTTTGGCCGACGACGACAGCATTTCCACCCGCGAACTTGAACAAGTTGCCGCTGAAGATTCAGCGAACCCTGAAAACCAGCGCCGTCTGGGAATCCGCGCTTTGCGTGACCGACAGTACGTCCGCGCGTGCCACGCTTTCGAAAGAATTTTGAAAACCGATGCGTTCGACCACGTCGCTCGAATCGGTTTGGCCTGCGCCCTAGACGATCTTGGCCAGCCGCGTAAGGCGATTGAACACCTCAACACCGTGCAAACGCACGATCCAAACGACGCTGCGACATTGTTCGCGATTGGATTTCTCCATGAAAAACTTGGGGGCCTGGACGAAGCTGTCACCGCCTATGAGGCAGCACTGGAAGTAAGCCCTGAGCTTCGAAATGCCCATGAGCGCCTCGCCGCGATCCATCTGCGCCGCCGTGACATCGAAGGCGCTATCGCCCACTACGAACACGTTTGCTGGTGCGACCCCGGCGACATCACCGCCGCAATATCCCTGGCCAATCTCTATCTGCGTGCCGGCCGCCATGACGATGCCGTCCGCCGATTCGAGGAAGCCATCATTCTCGACCCCGACAACTGGGAAGCGAAAGATGACCTAGTCAGCGCCTCGACAGATGCCGGTCAATACCAAAAGGCTTTGGAAACACTCCAAGGGATGATCGAAGAGTGTCCGGAATGCGCTGATCAATATCGCCGCCTCGGCGACCTTCTCATCAAAATGAGCCGCCCTGACGACGCTCTTGAAGCCTACTCCCAGGCCGTCGATCTCAACCCTGACCACCTTGAAGCCACCATCAAGCTCGGCACCAGCCATCTTCGCACCGGCGCGTTCACCCGAGCCGCAGGCGCCTTCTCGCGAGCCATCGAGTTGAATGATCGCATCGTAGCCGCCTACGTCGGACTCGGTGTGGCCCAACTCGCTCTCGATCGGACGGAAGATGCGAAGTCAAGCCTGGAAATGGCCGGCGGCGCGGAACCTAATAGCATGCTTCTTTATCGCGAACTCGCTCGTTTGCAGCTCAAAGTATCGGCCGCTCAACAGGTCGAGCGATATTCGTCGCCGCAGGCAATAACGGATCATCCCGGGGGTCCGTTGTCAGGCGGCATCGACACCATCCTGCGGCATCAAATTGGAAAGCTTCGCCAGGCCCTCGAAATCCATCCCAATCACGCGGACCTCCATTACCGCCTTGGCGTACTCCTGAAGAGCGCCGGCGACGTTCGCGCTGCGATCGAATCATTCGGCCGGGCCATCCAAATCAATCCGCGCTATTTGAAGGCATTGGTTCGACTTTCCCTCTCGCTTCACGAAGTCGGCGAATTGGACGCCGCGATCAAGGTCGCGAAAGAGGTCCTTGCGCTCGACGACGAGTCTACCGAATTGCACTACCAGCTCGGCTTGATGTTCGCCGACCGAAACCAATTCGCTCTCGCCCTGGATCGATTCGACCACGCGGCGCGAAAGATGCCGACCAACATGGACTATGTCGCCAATCTCGCCCTCGCCTTGCAGAACATGGGATTGCTCGACCGCGCCGTGGAAACCTGGCGCACTCTCTGCGACCTTGAAACGACGCAAGTAACAAAACAGACGGCCACTCGCGCGCCCTCTCGTTTTCCGGCAACAACTCCTCCCTGCCCGGACTGCAACGAAGGCTGATCGCAGCGGCAATCAAATACAAGTGCACAATCTTTACAGGGGTGACGCCGCACGACCCTGCGTTTCACAATATTGCCACGTGACACGCCATTTGTTCTACCTTCCGCACACGATGAGTTGCCTATTTGATTACGCCTGCGTATGAACATTATGGGGAGAGGTGAAACCGATAGTTCTGTTTGAGAGGTCGGAACCAGAAAGTGCGCCTGACCCGACTGGGCTCTGACATCGGAGATTTGAGGATTGGCCAGAATCCGGCGGAACGCCCAGCTCATCGTCGTGTCGAATCGCCTGCCCATCCGAATCATCGGGACCGGCGCGAAACGCCGTTTTGAACCCGGAGACGGTGGACTCGCAACGGCCCTCGGTTCGCTGCTCGAAGAAAGACCGTGCAACTGGATAGGCTGGTTGGGTCGACCGGGTCCTGCACCCAGAAAAATTCGCCTGAATGGAATGCAGGTCATTCCGGTTCCAATTTCCAGCGCGGAGATCGACGCCTTTTATCATGGCTTCTCCAATCGCACCCTCTGGCCGCTTTACCACGACGTCATTCGGACACCGCTCTTCGAGCACCGATGGTGGCCGCCGTATGTCGATGTGAACGAACGATTCGCAGCAAAGGCCATTGCGGAAGCACGCCGCGGCGACATCCTCTGGATTCACGACTACCAACTTCAGCTTGTCCCGCAGTTCGCTCGTCGGCTTCGACCTGATTTGCGAATCGGATTCTTTCTGCACATTCCGTTTCCTCCGGAGGAGCTGTTCGCATGGCTACCCTGGCGATCGGAAGTCGTGGAAGGCTTGCTCGGCGCGGACGTGATCGGGTTTCAAACTCACGCGAATGCCCAGAACTTCTCCCGCGCCGCTCGAAAATATACGGACGCCGAGGGAACCGACACCGAGTTGCATTACCAGGGACGGACGATCCAGGTCGGCTCATTTCCGATCTCCATTGATTTTCGCAATTTCGAAGAGCTGGCGCGTTCCCCAAAGGTGCTCCTGCGCGCAAAAGAAATCCGACAACACGCCGGAGTTGGACGCAAACTGATCCTCTGCGTTGATCGCCTGGATTACACCAAAGGTATCGAGCAGCGTCTGTTGGCGTTCGAACAATTGCTCGAGCGCCGCGAGGCAAGCGTGGATGATTGCGTGTTGATGCAGATCGCGGTTCCCAGCCGTGAGCGCGTCCGCGAATACACGGAAACGCGAACGCGCGTCGAGAGAATTGTGGGACGCATCAACGGTGAATTCAGCGAACCGGGAATCATTGCCGTACACTATTTCCGTCGCAATGTCTCGCGAGAGGAGCTTGTGGCCTTTTATGTCGCCGCCGATATCATGCTCGTCACGCCGCTCCGCGACGGCATGAATGTCGTCGCCAAGGAATTCGTCGCCTGCCGGACGGATCACAACGGCGTTCTCATTCTGAGCGAGCTTGCCGGCGCGGCCCGTGAATTGAGGCAGGCCATTCAAATCAATCCGCACGACGTGGAGGATATTACGGCGGCGCTGGTGCGAGCGCTGCACATGCACAAAGAGGAGAGCAGGCAGCGAATGGTCGTCATGCGAACCATCGTCCGGCGCCATGACGTGCATCATTGGGCCGATGAGTTCTTTCAGGCGTTGAAGAAATGAGCGACCTGGGTGAAAAACTCACCGCCGTTTCGCGAATTCCCATCCTGCTGGTGGCGTGTGATTTCGACGGCACGTTGGCGCCTTTCGCGGACGAGCCCTCGCTTGCGGAAATTCATCGACCCGCTTTGCAAGCCCTTGCACGATTGGCGGGTCTCCGACAAACATTCGTTAGCGTGATCTCCGGTCGCGCCCGACGCGACCTTCGTCACCGCGTCCAATGGCCTGAAGATATTCGCCTCGTCGGAAGCTTTGGAGCCGAGTTGAAAACCGACCTGACTACGGACTTGATTGCCCGCCTGGGCCCCGACGCAGTCGCTCTCCGTGAAAAACTGGCCCGTGAGCTGCACACCGTCGCCGCTTCGAGCAAGAATTTCCATGTCGAAGAAAAGCCGGCCAGCGTCGCATTCCATTATCGAAGAGCTCAAATCGAGGAATCCGAGCAAGCCTTGCGTGCCCTTCGCGAGCGAGTTGCAAGCGTTCCCGGATTGTTCGTCACCGAAGGCCGTCGAGTGATGGAATTCTCCGTGCTCCCGGCTCAAAAAGGTTTGGCCCTCAATTCCGTAAGGCACGAGACCGGTGCCGCAGGGGTGGTTTTCATCGGCGACGACATCACCGATGAAGATGCGTTCGCATCACTAAGTGACACGGACCTCGGAATCAAAGTCGGTGAAGGCTCGAGCCAGGCCGCGTTTCGCGTCAATCACCCCGAAGCCGTCGGCGAAATTTTGGAACAACTGGCCGATCGCCGCGACGCATGGCTTTCCAGCGATCGATTTCGCTCCATTCACAATCATTCAATCTTATCCGACCAACGAACGGCGGCACTCGTCGATCCCGAAGGTCGAATCGTCTGGATGTGCTTGCCTCGAATCGACTCCAATGCGATTTTTGCCGAACTGCTCGGCGGGCCGGCCTATGGATACTTCGATATCCGACCCCTTAAGAATGAGGGTTCCGCAACGCAGCAATACGTGGACGACTCGCTTGTTTTGCAGACGCAATGGCCGGAAATGACTGTCACGGATTATTTGGATTGCTCGGAAGGGCGTCCGTTTCAGCGTGCTGGGCGAACGGATTTGGTTCGCATCATTGAAGGCGCCGGCCAAGCCTCCATTCGTTTCGCTCCGCGGCTCGACTTCGGACGCATGCCCACAAGGCTGAAGCTACACGAATTCGGCGTCGAAGTCGAAGGCACCCAGGATCCAATCGTATTGTTCACGCCGCGAGTTCCCTGGCGATTGATCGAAGAAGGCCCCCATCAGGTCGCTCTCGCTGAAGTCGAATTGAGCGACGGTCCGATCGTACTCGATCTACGCTATGGCACGGGAAGCCTGCGTGCATTGCAAAACAGTGAATCAATTCGTCGAAAGCAAACCGAAGATCACTGGCGCGTGTGGGTTCACTCTCTTTCTCTTCCCGAACTAGGGCGCGAAAAAGTCAAGCAATCGTGCCTAGTTCTCAGGGCGTTGTGCTATCGCCCCACCGGATCGATCGCTGCCGCGGCAACGATGGGTCTTCCGGAATGCCCCGGGGGCGTTCGCAATTGGGACTACCGCTACTGCTGGCCTCGCGATGCCGCCTTGGCATGCCGATCGCTTGTGCGTCTTGGGTCAACGGGTCAAGGGCTTCGCTTCCTGGACTGGCTGATGGTAGTTCTCGAAAACTGTGATTCGCCTGAAAAGCTTCGTCCCGTTTACACCGTCAGCGGAAACAACCTCGGACCAGAGAGCACTCTTTCAGAGCTACGTGGATATCTTCATAGTCGTCCCGTTCGTGTCGGGAACATGGCCGCATCTCAGATTCAGTTGGACATCTTCGGAACCATTACGGACCTGATTGCGGCCTTGGCGCAATGTGATGCCGCGATCACTCCCGAACATTGGCGACTCACCAAAGCGATGGTTTCCGCGGTCGAACAACGTTGGCGCGAGCCCGACCATGGAATCTGGGAAATCCGCCGCCATCCCAAGCACCATGTCTATTCCAAAGTCATGTGCTGGCAAACGGTCGATCGCGCTCAGTTGATTGCCGAACTCTATTTGGGCCGGCGTCTGCCGGAATGGGACCAATTGACGACATCCATCGCCGAGGACGTCCTCGCTCATGGTTACAAACCGCAAATCGGTGCTTTCACGTCCTCATACGAGGAGGACGGCATCGATGCTGCGGCCTTACACGTGGGACTTAGCGGAATGCTATCCCCCAGCGACGAACGATTCATTTCCACGATTGGCGTCGTCGAACGCGAACTGCTCCGCAGTGGAGTCGTCTATCGATACCGCTTCGATGACGGACTGCCGGGCATCGAAGGCGGCTTTCACCTGTGTACGTCATGGCTCATCGAAGCATATGTCCTGGTGGGTCGGCTTCAAGACGCAAGATCGCTCTTTGATTCGATGACGTCCTGCACGGGGAACACGGGAATGATGTCCGAAGAGTGGGACCCGCGTTGGCGACTTTCACTCGGAAACGTTCCCCAGGCTTATTCGCACCTGGGACTCATCAACGCCGCCATGATGCTTGACGCTTTCGAGCACGAGGCTTCCGAGACTCCGCGCGCCTAATTCACGCCCGGATCGGCGTATGCGGCGAAATTAAATGAGTCGCCCGCGTTGTTGATGGTGATGGCGTAAAGATCGACCACCTGTGCCCAGTGAATCGCCAGAAAGACATAGGCAATCAAAATGGTCAGTGAACCCAGCTCGCCGATTCGCGTCGTGCGGAAGCGAAGCAACGGATAACTTCCAATGAGCACCAGCCCGGACTTGAAAAGAATGATGGAGAGCGGACCATACGCCAGCATGTGCCGCGCGAGCGGGTTCTCTTCGTGCAACACGCCCTGCTGATGGGCGAGCACGGTGAAGGCAAGATCAAAGCCATTGAGCAGCCAGATGCCCAGCACGAGCAGAATGACGCGATGGGAGCGGGCCTCCACAACCCATTCGATCCATCGGGGAGACGGTCGCGGAATTCCGCTGAAATCGCTGGAAAGAGTCTGGGACGACGCGGGCATGAACGCCTATCGGACGACCAGGCAGGCGAGTTAATTGTATCAATGAGCTTATTCAACGCCGATAAAGCCTTTGGAACTGCGGGTCACCCTCGCTCTTTATCAGGCACGGAGGCGATCAAATGAGACGAATTCGACGGAAAGTCCTCTCTCACGTGGCCGCGGACGGCGCACTGCGGATGGTGGATGTTTCGGCCAAGCCGACGACCGTTCGGCAGGCAACTGCATCGGCCATCATCACACTGAAGCCGGTTACTCTGAAAATGCTCATGCGCGGCGATCTACCAAAGGGTGAAGCACTTGCTGCCGCACGTCTGGCCGGAATCGCCGCCGCCAAACGCACAAGCACCCTGATCCCATTGTGTCACTCAATGGCACTTGAATGGTCGGACGTGCAATTCGAGACAGTGGGTAAAGTACGCCTGCTGATCTCCTGCACCGCCAAAACCAGCGCCAAGACCGGCGTGGAAATGGAAGCCCTCGTCGGCGCGGCGATGGCCGCCCTCACCGTTTACGACATGGCCAAATCCGCCGACAAATCCATCGTCATCGGACCGATCCAGCTGGAGCACAAATCCGGCGGCCGGTCTGGAACGTTCGAGCGGCGAACCCGATCTGCTCGTCCAAAGACAAAATGACCATCCCGCCCCACGCTATTTCGGCGTCGGAGGCGCAGTGGGCGGTGTCGGTGGTGTTGGCGTCTTGGGAGAAGCCTTCGGCGCCTCATTCCCCAATGCACGATCATGCTCTTTGTACGTACACACCGACTCGGTCTTCAACGTCAGCTTCCCATCGTACGATGACATCGAAGCCTCCGAACTGAAGAAATTGATTTTTTGCAAAACCGGAGCGAGCTTGGTCAGCATGGAAAGCCCGGAAGTTGCGATCTGTTTTGCATGTTTTTCCTCAGAACTGTTGTCCGGCATGCTCGCCAAGCCCATGCCGCCGAACATTCCGATCATGCCTGCCGCCATGCCAAGCTCCTGACCGAATTTCGATGTGTCCTTGAAGGAGACGGATCGAACCGCATCTTTGGGAATCAACCCTTCTTCCTTGAACCGCGGATTCTCCGCAATGGAAGGAGACCTGCGGGCCGCAACCTCAATGCACTTATCGAGCGCGGCGGCATTGGTTCCGATCATCAACCATTCTTCGTGGACCCCGATCACCGGCTTCATCATCATCGCCAGCATGGGGTGAGTGATCTCGCGAAATCCGGCCACGGAGACTTTGGCGGGAGACATCATCAGCACCTGTCCTTCCGCCTTCAACTTCGCGGCCAACGCGTCGATCCAACCGAAGACCTTCTCTCTCGCCAATTCCTGATTCTTCACCCGGATCATAAACACCTTGTCTCCGCTGTTCATGGGCGACGCGACAGCGGCCGGCAGTTCGATGGTGATCATTTCACCACTCCACCAATCGAACAGGTCCTTCTGTGGATCGAATCCCGACTGCGCGATTCCGGCCACGATCTCCTGCACGATCCCTTCGCCTCCGGAGATGTCCGTGCGAATGAAGCCAAGTGCAAGCTTATAGAGCGATTCAACGTCAAGAAACGCGTCCTCGCTGAATCCAGTCGCGTCGCCCGGCACAAACTGATCGTATCGCTTGAACGGCTTGCGATTCAGGATCACCGAGGCGAACGGCGTATTCTGCTTGCCTTCCTGGATCTTCCAGATCGAATGACGCAGCTCGCGTCGGCCTTTCGTCTCCACCGTTGCGACCGAATACTCGCTGATATCGAGCAAATCGATGGCCTTTCCCATGACCGCGATCGCAACTTTGTCATCATCTTTTTCCGCAGGAGCGCCTTCTTTGGATGGCGGGTCCGTCTTCATCGACGCTCGGACGACCTTTTCACCCTTATCGCCACCCTCAGCGCCCGGATGCTTGGGCTTGCCGCCGCCGGCCTTCTTGACGCCATCTTTCGAATCCGCAATGTGCGGCAGCATCGCCCGAATATCGCCTGCCAGCGCCTTGAGATCAAAGAACATTACCGAATCCGCAGGCGCCTCGATCTCTCCCAAGGCCTTTTGAAATCGTGGATTGTCGACGATGGAATGCTTCAGTGACTGTCCCGACATCAGCGCCATGACCTCTTCAAGCTGGCGCTTCGTCGTGCTGATGCCGATGATGTCCCCTTTCCGGAACAATTCGATCGAAAACGGAAAACCTTGACCGCCACCCGCAATCAGCGCAAGACTCCACGTCTCCACTCCGCCGGTGTTGGATTCATTGACCGTTCGACCGATCATCGAAGCAACTTCCTTGACGATCCCGGCCAAGCCTCGACTGTTCGCTTCACCGCTGCCTTCCTTGCCCCGCATGATCAACATATATTCAAACGAAAAGCCCGACGCGTCCGCACTGAAGTGTTCCGTAAACACGACCTCCTGTTCAATAAGGTCGCACCAGTGAACGCCATTCAGAAGCTGCGTCGTCTTGTCAATTTGAGCCTGAACCTTGCCTCGCGAATCCGCGTCGAGCACCGACATGCCCAACTTCATCAAATCCTTGTCGATCCCGCTGGCCTTGAAAGCGTCGATCACGCCGTCCCACTGATGATTGATCCATTCGCGTTCGGGGTTGTGAACGCCGTGGATGTAAAGCCAGACGCCGTCAGGAACATATTTGCCCAGCGTGAACTTGGCCGGAAGTGGCGCGCTGAACGCCACACTGGGCACCAGCCCGATCAGCAGTGCGGTACAACGCACATTGAGAATTCGATTGAAACGCACGATGACTCCTCCCATCACCAACTCAATTCTTGTTCGGTGGCGCCAAACGTGTTTGGGATCGCGAAATTCCAAAGCATTTCGACGGACGGTTGTCCCAGGCCTTGGCCTGGGCGACTGGACTACCGATCAAACCGATTTCACCACCGCCAAAAATGTTCGCGATCGCAAAGTGACGCCATTGCGACATCATCCATGATCTGTACACGAGATCGTTGCCGCAATCAAAGCATAATGCGCTGTTCGGCATGCGACCAGCTTTGGTCTGTCAGGAGTTGTGCATTATTGTCTCTCCCCCGGTTGGTCGACCCAATGAAAATGCCCTAGAATTGGCACAAACATGGTGGTCCCTTCGATCGCCGCCGACCCGCTGATCGAACGCCTGCAGAACACCGTCGCCCGAACAAAGGGGGTGGTACACGTTTCCGGCGTATGGGGGTCTGCTGCGCCCATGCTGGCCGCGGAGTGCGCCCGAAATTCCGCACGCGTGCATCTCTACCTCGTCCCGCATTCCGAGCAGGCCGACAACGTCCGTGAAGATGTCGAATTATTTCTCGGCCGATCCTGCGAATTGCTTCCCGCATTCGAAACACTCCCCGGCGAAGGCGCCGCAAGTGGAGAAGTGGAGGCCGAAAGATTGCGGCTTTGTGGTTTGCTATTGGCCACCCGCCTCATTCATAATCTCAAATCTCAAATCTCGAATTTGCCATTTATCGTCGTCCCGGTCCAAGCCCTGATGCAGCCGACGCCAAGCCCGCATACGCTCGCCCGCAATACGCTCCATCTCCGCGTTGGCGAAAACGTAAACGAACCGGAATCCAAATCCTTGAGCACAATTGGAGCGAGTCACCCTTCGGATTCACCCAAGACGATTGGCGACGTCGCCTCAATCATGGCCTGGCTGAATCGCCGAGGCTTTCAGCGATTGGACCTCGTCGAATCACCCGGCGACGTGGCCTGGCGCGGCGACATTCTCGACATTTTCGCTCGCGGCGAGACCGCACCCTATCGCATGCAATTCGACGGTGACATCGTTGAATCTCTCCGCCGCTTCGACGTGAGCACGCAACGATCTATCGAATCACTGAACGAAATCGCGATCGTTTCGATTGATCCGGATGAGCAGCGGTCCGAACCAACGACGAGCTTTTTGGATTATCTACCTCCCGACGCGATTCTATTCCTCGACGACCCTGCCGAAATTCAACGACTCGGCGAAACGCTCGATGCTCGCCTCAACTCACCGGATCAATTATTCCGACCGACACAGGTTCTCTCGCGCTGTGCGGACTTCTCACAAGTTTTGTTCACCCCATTCGGCGGCACGGCGGCCAGGGGAGAAGAACGATTCGACTTTGCCGTCACGTCACTTGCTCGATTCGACAGCGCCACCGACACCATCGATGAATTACTCGGTCTGGCCGCCGACCACAAAGTCCACGTATTCTGCGACAACGTCGGCGAGCAATCCCGCCTGGCCGAAATGTTGCGAGAACGCGCCGCCCCCGCGAGCGACAACATCGACCTCACCATCGGCATCATGCACCGCGGCTTTCTCTGGACGCGAACGTCAACCGCCGTAGTTCCCCACCAAGAACTATTTCACCGCCGCCGCCAAACGCGCCGCCTCCGCAAAGTCGAACCCAGCCGTGCCATCCAATCATGGACCGATCTCGCTCCCGACGATTACGTCGTCCACATCATTCACGGCATCGCCGTCTATCGCGGCCTCCGCGAAATGTGCAAAACCGCCGACGGCCAGAAAGAAGAATTCCTCACCCTCGAATTCGCCGAAGGTGCGACCGTCCACGTGCCCTGCTCGCAAATCGACCTTGTGCAAAAGTACATCGGCTCTGGTGGTCGCAAGCCGCAGCTTTCCACGCTCGGCGGCAAGCGCTGGACCAAAACCAAAGAGCGAGTCGTAGAAAGCGTCACCGAGCTCGCCGAATCCCTGCTCCGAACCCAGGCTCTCCGCGCCCACTCCGAAGGAACCGCCTATCCTCCCGATACCGAATGGCAGCGCGAATTCGAAGCCGCATTCCTCTACGAGGAAACAGAGGACCAAATTCGCGTCGCCTCTGAAATTCGCGACGACCTCACTCGATTGCGTCCCATGGATCGTCTCATCTGCGGCGACGTGGGATACGGCAAGACTGAACTCGCCATGCGCGCCGCGTTCAAAGTCGTCGAATTTGGCCGCCAAGTCGCAGTCCTCGTGCCCACGACAGTTCTCGCTGAGCAGCACTACGAGAGCTTCAAAGAACGAATGACCGACTACCCTTTCACGATCGCGAGCCTGTCACGTTTTCGCAGTGCGGCCGAGCAAAAACTCATCATCCAGCAGATCCGCAACGGCCAGATCGACATCGTCGTCGGCACCCATCGCCTGCTCAGCAAGGACGTTCACTTCTCCGACCTCGGTCTCGTTGTGATCGATGAAGAGCAGCGCTTCGGCGTTGAACACAAGGAACGACTCCGCGGCATGCGCGCCACCGTCGACGTCCTCACCCTGACGGCCACGCCGATCCCGCGCACGCTGCACATGTCACTGCTTGGCATTCGCGACATCAGCTCGCTTCAGACGCCGCCCGTCGATCGCCGCGCCATCGCCACGCAGGTCCGCCCGTTCGATCGCGATCTCGTCCGCGACGCCATTCTTCGCGAGATGAACCGCGACGGCCAGGTCTATTTCGTCCACAACTTCGTGCAATCCATCGCCGTCATGGCCGACCAGATTCGCCAGATCGTTCCCGAAGCCCGCATCATCTACGGTCACGGACAAATGCACGCCGACGAGCTCGAATCCGTCATGCACAAATTCACGCGCCGCGAGGCCGACGTGCTCGTTTCAACCACGATCATCGAAAGCGGCATCGACATTCCGACCGCCAACACCATTTTCATCAATCGCGCCGATCGCTTCGGCCTCGCCGACCTGCACCAGCTTCGTGGCCGTGTCGGTCGCGCCAGCCATCGCGCGTATTGCTACCTTCTGCTTTCGCCAGACCGTCCGGTCACCAGCAAAGCTGCCAAGCGCCTCAAAACCATCGAAGAATTCAGCGAGCTTGGGGCCGGCTTCCGCATCGCCATGCGCGACCTCGAAATCCGCGGCGCGGGCAACCTCCTCGGCGCGGAACAGAGCGGCCACATCGCCGCCGTTGGTTACGAATTATATTGCCAGCTCGTCGAACAAAGCGTTCGTCGCCTGAAAAACGAGCCTGACCCCTCGCCGCCCGCCGTCCATGTCGATCTTGACGTGACCGCACACATCCCGCGACACTATGCCGGTTCGGATCGTTCACGGCTGGAAATCTATCGTCGGATCGTCGCATGCCGGACAATTCCGGACTTGCGGCAGTTGGAGAAAGACTTGGTTGACGCATTCGGGCCTGCCCCCGCGGAAGTGACGAAGCTCTTGGAGCTTTCGGAAATTCGCGTGCTCGCTAGGGCGTTCGGGATTCGCTCCATCAGCCTGCAGCGTCCGGACGTGATTTTCAGCGTCGAGCAGATGTCCAAGGCCGAGTCAATCTTTGTCGACGCCCCCGGCAGCGCCCGAATGCCCGACGCGAATACTATCCATTTGCGTTTGCCTGCGTCTTATCTGGAGACGGCGACGCTGGTGGCCATCCTGCGGCGAATGCTGTCCCGCGCCACGGAGCGCCTCGAATCAGCAGCCGCACGAGCATGAAGACACGATTCGTAATTCTGTTGGGAGCGATCCCAAAAACCGGCGCGCCGCGAACCTTGGTTCGCGCGGAGTTTGAACAGTCGATGGTTCAAGAATTCAAGAAATCCTTGGGAGGCGTTTGTCTGCCTCCCCCCTTACCAAGGGGGGACACAGGGGGGTTATTCGAAACCTCCCCCTACCCCCTCCTTCGTAAGGAGGGAGGCTGCGCGCGGTCGCCGCAAGTACGCCTGATTGTTAGCATTGGCCTCCTGATCGTTACATCCACCACCTTCGCAGCCCCACCACCCTTCCCCACAAAATCCACAACCCATCCCAAGCCCACGACGAAACGCATGCCTATCGATGACTCGCCCGAGGCGACGGATCCCGTTTCGCAAATGACGATTCAAACCGAAACCGTCTCCGCTCAGGACATCTGGATCGGCCACGATTCCGACCTCGCCGAAAAATCAAAATCAATGAAGCCCGATGAATTTCGAAACCTCGTGTCCGAACGCGGCGCCCAGCTCATCGGCGACAAAATCGCCGAAATGCTCGTCTATCAAAAGGCCGCTCTTCGCATCGAATCATCACAGGACAAGAAACTCGACGCCATGGTTGACGCCGAAATTCGCAAGACCATCACATCCGATTTTGACGGCATCCAGCGCAAATACGAAAAAGAACTCGAATCGCAAGGTCGAACGCTCGAACAAGTTCGCGCCCAGTTTCGACGCCAAATGATCATCGCCGCGTATCTCGAGGGCGAACTCAAACCGAAAGTGCCGGAGCCGACTCGCGCCGAACTCCTCGAGGCCTACGACTCAAACCATGGCGAGTGGCAAAAACCCGCTAGACGTAAGATGTCGCTCATCGACGTTCGCGTCGGTGAATTTCTCACGGATCATTCTGCAAACCCCACGCCCGAACAATTGGCCGAAGCAAAGGAAAAAGCCCAAAAGCAAATTGACGCGGCCAAAGCGGAATTGCTCTCTGGCGCGAATTTCGCTGATGTGGCCCACAAATATTCGCAAGACGGTCGCGCCGCCGACGGCGGAAAATGGGATTGGGTCAATCCCACCAGCATCCGTGATCGCTTCCAGCCCGCCCTAAAAGCCCTTGATGCACTGGCCGCCGGCGCGATCAGCGATGTCATCGAAACCAACGAAGATTTTTTCCTTGTGCGCTGCGACGAACTCGAACCCGGCTTCGATCCAGACTTCGAATCCATCCAGCCCAGACTTCGCGACCAGCTCTTCCGCCGGTCCTACAACGACATGATCGGGAAATACATCGCCGACCTCCGCAAGAATGCCCGCATCCAGCCCACCAACCTCAGCCGCTTCCACGCCGCCGTCGTCGAGGCCGGAATCAATCGCGCAACCGCGGTGACAAGATAACGGACTGATCTTGGTCTTTCCGAGCCGCGACTGTAACGAAGCGGATTGTAGCGCCACCCTTGTGGGTGGCGAAATTCCGCGAGTGACGCGAAAGAGCTGTTTCACGTGAAACAGAGTTTGGCCGGGTTATTTGCAATGCAACGCGGTTCTTGAGCCGTTTTCAGGGTGATCGATCGAAATCAGTAATTCTGCGAACGCTTCGCGCGTTATTTCATTGACCCGCCTCTCTTCCGATTGATAGGATGGACGTGCTGGGGGAATCATCGCGTGTCAGTCCAGAGGATGCGATCTTCAGATTCTTTCATCGCTCTCTCCATTGCGGCCTTCGTCACAACGATGTTGGCCGGGGTCGGAGTTGCGATTCCGCCGAGACATGAGCAACCGCCAACGATGCCATGGATAAAGCCGGTTCGTGTTTCTACGCAGAATGTTGCTGGAAATCACGCACCATGCGCCAGTCACGTGACTCGCGACGGCTACACAAGCATTCAGGTCAACGTGGATGCTTACGGTTGCAACATACCCGGCGACGCGGCCAATGAACCGTCAATTGTCATCGATCCGACGGACCTCAAGAAAATGGCCATTGGCTGGCGGCAGTTTGATAGCGTGCTTTCTGATTTCCGACAGGCGGGCTGGGCCTACAGCCACGATGCCGGACACACCTGGGTCTTTCACGGTTCGCTTACGCCATGCGTGTTCGGAAGTGATCCGGTTCTCACCAGCAATGCCGAAGGCGAAATGTATTATGTCAGCATCAATGACAGCGAGACTCGCCTGTTTCGATCACTAGATCGTGGCGTGACCTGGCCGGCAGTCACTCAGGTAACTGATTATTTTGCTGACAAGCCGTGGATAACAGTCGACAAGACGCTCGGTGTCGGACACGGAAACGTTTATGTCGTCACGCCTCTTAGCAGTTTTCAAAGATCAACCGATTCAGGCGACTCGTTTTTCTCGTATGATGCGCAATGGGGAAACGGAAACACGCTCGACGTGGGCGTTGATGGCTGTGTATGGGTTGCCGCTCATGGAAATGGGGACACGGAAGTCGATGTGACCGTTTCGTGTAACGCGCAAGACCCCTCGGCCGAACCTGCGTTTTCTCTGTCAGGGACAATCCGTCTGTCGATGTTTCCCGTCGGATGCAATGTAAATGGGATTGGCCTATTTGCTCAACCGTGGATTGTAACCGACCACTCAACAACCAACTTGCGGGGAAACATATATGTTTGTACAGCTGGCCCTTCAAATCCGGATAATAGTCTACCTGGTCCAGCTTCCGTCGTATTCATTCGAAGCTCCAACCATGGCAAAACATGGGACGGTCCGATCCTTGTGAATGACGAACCTCCTAGCGGAAATGCGTGCCAGTGGTTTCCCATGATTTCCGTGGCCTCGAACGGACGTATCGATGCCGTCTGGAACGACACACGCACTTACGGCACATCCCGATTGACAGAGCTCCGCTACTCATCCTCTTCCGATGGAGGCGAGACCTGGTCGCCTAGTGTAGGCGTGAGCCCTCTTTTTGGTGCATCGATTGGATATCCTTCTAACAATCCCAAGCTTGGCGACTACTATCACATGCTTTCCGACAACCTCGGCGTCAACGTCGCGTACGCGGCCACGTTCAACGACGAACAAGACATTTATTTCCTGCGCATTGGGCCATGGGACTGCAACGGCAATCAGATCGACGACACCGAGGATATCGGCAGCGCGACCAGCTTCGACTGTAACGGCAACGGCGTACCGGATGAATGCGAATATCGCGCCGACTTCGACGGTGACGGCCTGACTACTTACAACGATTTCGCCACGTTCCTGGGCAATTTCACGGGACCGATTGTTCGTGAAACGGCAAGCGCGCCCCGTGAACGGGACGGCTCGGGAACGAACTGCTCAGTGCTTTCCGACATTGACCACGACGGCGACGTGGACCTAAAGGACTTCTACGGTCTCCAGCAGGTATTCGTGACTCCGTAGTTCGGCGCTCGCCGAATTCGCACAATTCACCGATCACCCCTGACGTTATTCCTTTGTGGAATCATGTTCTCCGGCATTTTCAATCCGCGCCAATCTGCGAAATCTGCGGATAACTTCCCTTCGCTCTCGATGTTTCGACTTTTCAATTTCTCAATGTTCTTGTCCACCCATTTCGATCTTCTCTCTTCGATCTTCGCACTTTGCTTCTTGCCTATTGCCTATTGCCTGTTGCCTTTCCAATAGTGCCACACGATGACACTCGAGAAAAAATACTTTTCCAAACGAACCCATCTGAAAGTCGCACTGGAACAAAGAGGCTTGATTGTGTAAAGAGGAACTTCATGCCCTTTTCCGACCCTTCAATCTGCGCCCTTCTGCGAAATCTGCGGAGACGTTGTTTTGAAATTCAGAACATGCCCCGGAATCGCAATGCCATCGATCAACCGTGGATCGGGAATCGGCGTGCCGGGAGCGAGTGCCATTGGTATGACACCCGCCCAGACGGGAAGAACGTAATCTTCGTCGTCATCCTTCGGCGGGCCGGTGCGAATTTTGGCCGAGGCCTCGCTGATCGCGACGGCCGCGACGCGAGTGGCGTTCAGCTCGTTCTCATTCACCGGACGGACGTAATCCCATCGCTTGGGGATGACATGCTCGGAGACGGCCTCCAGTGCCGCGAGCTTGGCATCACGATCGACGACTTCGCTCCCCTGCCCCAGCACGACCACCGATCGGTAATTCATCGAATGGTGAAATCCGGATCGAGCCAGCACGAGGCCGTCGAGCAGAGTGGCCGTAATACAGACCTGCGTGCCGTCACAAAGTCGCTTGAGCAGTCGGCTCGCGTTCGAGCCGTGAAAGTAGAGCGTATCGCCGAGGCGGGCATGAATCGTGGGAATCACAAATGGGTGGCCCTCATCGACGAAGCCGACGTGGCAGATCAGGGCCTCATCGAGAATTTTGTAGACGGTTTCGCGATCGTACTTTCCGCGCACGGCGAGACGACGGACGGTGGTTCGCGGAGTGGGATCGAACGCGCCGGTCGATTGCCCATCGCCGGTGGCACTTACGTTTTGAACATATTCATTGCCCATGATTCACACGGCGGATGCGGCCTCCGTTATCTTCGTCTCCGCATCCAGACGACATCGGGCGGCTCGATTGCAAAGCCCCATTTTCCATAGAATTCCGTCATGTCCGGTCGGCAACATAGGGCGACGCTGCGGACGTTGCAAACCGCGGAATGGCCTAGGATCGCATCAATCAACACTTGCCCCAATCCTTCGCCGCGAAAATCGGGATGAACGATGACATCGAAAATCAACGCCCAGTACACGCCGTCCGTCAGAACTCGCGAAAAGGCCGCCAACCGCCCGTCCGCGTATTCGATCGCAATGACCACGCAGCTGCTGTCGAGCATTTTGCGGACATCGCTCGGTGTTCGACCCTTCGACCACCATTCGCCCTGATACAGATCGACAAGTTCATCGAACTGCCGGTCGCTCAATTCGTGTATGACGCTGTGAGAATTCATTGGACGCCCGGCCAGGCGATGCAACAATACCATGACCGCCGCGGTGACTGGGCGGACTCTCGTTGAAAGACTACAATCCTCGTAATGAAACCGAAACTGACCGCCATCATACTCGGCGTTCTTGCAATGGGATATGCGTCATCGGCCCGCGGAGCCATCATCATCACGTTGCAGGCAAACAACGGCGACCTGAGTACCGGCGTCGCTCCGGGTTCGCAGGTGGCCGTGGACGTACTGCTCTCCGTGGATGCCCAGAGCGACCCGATCACCGACGTTCGCTTGTTGCAGCTTAATTTTCGATTGACGAGCCCGGGGATTGTGCTGAGCGATTTTCTTTGGCTCCTGGCTCCGACAATCGACGACACCCTCTATCAAGAGAGCACGGTCTTTCCGCAGCCGATCGCAACGTACATCGCGAGCAGCCGCCGCGAGGGGCAGATTCTCGATCTGGACCAGATTCCCGTGCTTGTGGCCTCATTCACCGCGACGGTCAATGGCAGCGGCGCGATCGACATGCGTTTCAAGGACATCCACGACATCACCACGAACAATCTGACGATCATCCGCGCGGGATTCGGAACCGAGGATAGTTTCGTTTTTTCGGATCGATCGATCACCGGCGGCCGGCTCACGATCACGGTCGTCGGCGGTGGACCGGATCGCGATCACGACGGCGTGCCCGACGCCCAGGACGCATTTCCCAACGATCCCACCGAATGGAAAGATACCGATCACGACGGCATCGGCGATAACGCGGACACCGACGACGACAATGACGGCGTGCCCGACGCGCAGGATGCGTTTCCACTCGATTCCAAGGAGTCGGTGGACACCGATCACGATGGCATTGGAAACAATGCCGATCCCGATGATGACAACGACGGCGTGCCTGACGCACAGGACGCCTTTCCGCTTGACCCGACGGAAACCAGCGACTGCGATCACAACGGCATCGGCGACAACTCCGATCCCAACGGCGTTTGCCCAACAACTCGAAACACGGGCCCGCGGGCCACCGGCGGCGGCTGCGGTGCAATCGGACTTCTGCCCGGGCTGACGATGCTGGTCATGCTTCATGCGATGCGATCATCGAGACCTGTTCGGCTCTCGAAAATCGCGCCTTCTCGAATTCGTCGCGCTCGTAGCTCAGTTGGATAGAGCACCGGTTTCCTAAACCGGGGGTCGTGGGTTCAAATCCCGCCGGGCGCATTCCTGCAATTCGGTGCAACGCGGTGTGAAGAAGCGCGAGAAGGCCGTGTTTTCAAGGCTCGATCGCTATCTGGATATTTCGCGGATTTGCTAGACTGAGTGCAATGCAGCGCGGGCCGTAACGGCTGCGATGTGCCCCGTTCCAGTAAGCTATACGGTACGCTGGCTCCATCTGTTCCAGTAGCCCGCTGCTCCTCAACTTCCAATTCTGGGGTGGTTAGATCCGGCAGCAGATCGACGGCGTCTGCGAGTTCGCCGACTAACGTGTGTGAATATCTCGACAGTGTCAAGTTAATATCCGAATGTCCTACTAGGTCTTGCGCTATTTTGGGATGAACTCCGCTTCTAGCAAGATTGGAAATAAAAGAATGTCGCAGACTATGGAAGTCCCGGTGCAACCCCTTGCGAATTGAGCGGCCGTAAGTAATCAGACTCGTGCCGTCGTCTTCGCTCTTTCCTTCCGAGCCCTTCACGGATCCATCTCGCGCGGGCAAAACGCAGGTCGGATCGCAGCATTTTCGCCGGGCTAGCTGGCATATTCTGGAAAACAGGTTCTTTCAGTTCTGTCGGATCGAACGAATTCCGCCACGTCTCGATTAATTTTACGGTCTTCTGTGTTAGCGGAAGAGTGCAAGTACGACCGTTTTTCGCATACGCCGCTCTGACAGTAACAGTAGTCGATTTCCACCAAGGTCAAATGAATTCCAGGCAAGTAGTCGTAACTCGCGTGAGCGCAGGCCTGTCTCCACCGCTAGAATGTACAGCACGGCCCGCTCCACTCCGCTCATTTTGAACCGCGTGGGACCTTTTCGGGCGACGTCAATCAATCGTTTCAATTCGTCCACCTCCGAGGCCAGACGATCATGCCGGCGATCGACGCGGACATTCGATCCTTGGAGATGTGACAACGGGCTGTCAGGTGCACGGGCACCGCGAACGCACCGCTTGCAGAATTGTTTGGCTGCTTGGAGGTAAGAGTTGCAGGTCTGGACACTTAGACCTGCCGTTCGTCTTTCACCAATGTAGTTTTGGACCTTGCTCGCGGAAATGTCCGGCCAACGGACGAACTTGCACCCATCGACTACTTTCTGTGCTCGTGAAACGATCAGGGCCGCATGTGCGACTGTGTTACTCTTCGCCAGCAGGGAGGCTTTCCAATCGTGCAAGTGCTGTTTCAATGGCGTTCGCGAGTGAGGTTGCGCTCCATTTCCGCAGCGCCCGCGAGAACTACGAGCATGAAGCGCCCCGCCGCTGACGCCGTGTCGATTGCGTTCCCACCCAAGTCGACGACGTGCAAGGTGACGCCGGACTTTTCCCAACGCTCGACGGTCGTCAGGCAATCGCAATTCGACCATGTGCAGAGCTCCAGATGCACGCTCACTAGTATTTCCAGTAATTGATCGAATCATGGCCTTCTTGAGGGGTATCCGAAAGCTGCCCGATCCGTTCATTTTATGTCGTTCGTGGATTAAGGGAGATTTGAGAACGTTGAACTATTCTATTCACGCGATCGGCCATCCGGATGGTTCAATTTCTTCGGCAGCGATGACTGTAAGACCAAATTCGGCGAAACACGGTGTCGAGACTCGCAAATCAATTCCGATCTATATGGACGATCGCTGACGGTGCTGGGCAACCGAATCAGGATTTCTCTTGTCATGGCCCTGACAGAACGCGCCTCAAGCCGGCGAAATCCATGAGATCGACAGTTCCGCTTTGGTCAGCATCGGAGGAAATGCACTCCGGACGAACCGGCGACGATCCACCAAAACATTCTTGAAAAATGACCACGTCGCGAAGGTCGATATTCCCGTCATTTGTGGCGTCATACGCGGAGCGAAGTGAGGCCGTACTGGACATTGAACTGACTCCGCCTTCCAAAGTCAGAGAAGAAATCTCGCCGCCTGCGCGATCCAGAACAGAAATCGAATTCGACAGCCAGTCCGCGGACCAGATTTCAGAATTTTCTATGCCTGCGAGGGCGACCGGGCGATGATTCGGCGCGGCTATGGTGCGCACCAGGGCTCCGGACTGCGGCTGGATTTCGTAAATGTTGCCCGCGCCGAATGCGTCCGCAAGATACAAGCGGTTCGGATATGAGGCTGACGCCAATCCGCCGCCGATATGAATGCCATATCTCGACGCGATCGGCAGTGTGTGATGCAGTCGCCGCATAACAGGATCGACCACGTGAATGCTGCCTTCACGGTAATCAAGCACGAAGAGCTCGTCACCGAGCATGGTGGCGTCGCTGTAGAATCCTGAGCAATAGGACAAGATGAAATCGCTTTGCACATCGCCGGTAATCGCGTCCAGCTTATAAATTCGGGGATACCGCCCGCTCCCCATGAAGTATAAGTTGGAGCCATCTGTCGCCAAACCTTCCGCTCCGCCGAAAGTGATTTCCGGGGCGTCGAATTTCTGGGTTGAATGCCCGGTAGAGGAATCGAGCGCATCAATAGTGCCGATTCCCGAAGCAATTGCAGAGGCAAACAATTCCGCAGTCTGACCGCTCGCCTGCATCATTTCGCGTGAAGAAGACACACCGGCAATTTTGCTCTCAGACTCGCGAAAATGGTTCGGCGACTTCAAAGTAAAAAGCACATCATAGCTTCCGTGATCATTTGCATCGCTTTGAATCGAGCAAGCAGTATGAGGATCATAGGTTTCTACCCAGTCTGATACGCCAATATAGTAAGTCCCCGCTGCCGACAGTGTGGCGTTGAGGACCAGCGGGGCATTTTGGGAGAAGATTGCGCCACCCTTACTCTTAACTTCATGGCCGGTTTCATCAAAGAGCCGAATGAGCGCGTATTCAGTCGGATATTGCGTAGCAAGGAGAGGACACCCGGCGACGGTCACCTGCAGACTCACGGATGATTGTGTGGTGCTGAATTTCCAGAAATCAACGTCGTCCGTACGGTTGCTGCATTGGCTGTCGCCCATGAAATTATTCGTGCATAAGTAGCTTCCCTGGTCGATGAGTCCTGTATCAGTAGCCAATTCAATCGTATCGTCCGGCTCGTGGCCGCAGGCGACACTTGCATTCTGCCAGCGTATATCCAGTGAATACGAGCCGGTGCTTCCCGGTCCGTCTCCGGAAGAGTATTCTTCAGGATGTTCGTGGTTAGGATCCCCCATCGGTACATAGGGATCATTCGGAAAGCGCTGACCGTTGCCCATGACCATCACAGTTCCCGCCATATAGTCCACCGGATGTTCCTCGGCATAATAGGCTGGCGCCCCGCATGTCAATGGCACAACGATCGGCGCCACCGTTCCATTATGGGGATAACTTGATTGGAGTCGGTTGCCCAAAGGATCGTAGAACGAGAGAATCGGATCAAATGTGGAATCCGCCGTCTGCGGCGCATCAATTTGAATTGTCAGAAATCCACTCTGATATAGAGCAATATCATAAAAGTCTCTATCGCCTCTTGTGAGTGGGTAGGATCCGTCGCCCAAAAATCCCACAATCGTTTTTTCGTCCGGCATTCCTCGCCCGATTGGGAACGCAAGATTTGACACGGTGGGCACAGTCGCGATGGACAATGAGTCGTTCGGCTCAAAGGGACCACCACCGCCAAAAAGAATAACCGTTACGCTCAAGTTGTACGGCCCGACACTTCCAACTTCGCCATGATCTCCCGCTGGATCACGAATGATCGGATTCCCGTTTCCATACACGGCAATAAACACATCGCCCGATTCGGGTATGCCTAACGAAAGAGAAGCATCGCGAGTGCCGCTTGGGTTGTGATCGCTGGCGCCGAGCGTCACATTCTCCGAACCAAGGGACTGAAAGACCTGCACAACCGGTTCGAGCGGCGAATCGATCTCTTCGGCGGCAGCGACGATGTCCAGGCGCGCGGGACCGGACAGTGTGATCTGGTACAAGTCAATATCGCGCCTGCCATGTTCTCCGTCACCTATGAATTCTCCATTGATCTCGAACGAGCCTTCACCCATGAATGTCGCGTCCTCGTCATTGGGTTCGAAGCGGCTTGTCAGAAGCGAAGCTTCCTGAATTGTCGCCGAGATTGTGTACGCTCCACCTGATCCCGATAGACGTCTGGTGCTGGAATTGGGATCGTAATTAGGGTTTGCGGCTGTGCTCACGGCGACGAAGAATTGGTCAAGTTGACTGGGAAAAATCAGGTAGGTACGCAGGAGTGGGTTGTGGTCGTCGAACGATCGATCATCATTTCGGACAAGCTCCTGAATTGAACCGCCCGGTGAAATGGCAAAGAGTCGCACGAACGGATCGAGTGGAGGAGTGCCGGCCACATCGACAGTGAGAAGCCATATTCCGGGATCGCCAGGAAAATCGAAATCGATGCGATAGAAATCGACATCGGCGGGACCGGCGGGGCCGTCTCCCAAAAAACCATTGATAGGGACCGATGGCTGTACTTCAAGACTCGTTGCGGAATCGGGAAAATCATTAGGTTCAGCAGCACGGACCGTTCTGAACCAGCCCGTTGCAGTGATTAAGAGTACCATTACGCTTTTCAGCGAGCGAAGATTGTCACTGAATGCCGCTTTCATACGAAGACCTCCCTCCGCCTGGCGCGATCAACCCAGTATTTACCAAATCCGAGGGCAAGGTGTCTTTCTGCCAACCGATTCCGCGTATGATGATGCACATGTCTTCGTCGAAGGTTCCCGCGTCGCCACCCAAACTCGGATAACTGGACAAGCGCGGATTGGAATAGCCACGCATGTAAATGGCATCCGTGTGGCCATCGAGGAACACGGTGTTGAAGGTCCAACGCTGGCCATGCCAGCCCATGACCGTTCCCGCAATACCATTTCCACCAACGACCCCCTGGCATTCGGGCCGCTCAGGCGATGCGGCCCAGCCGAATCGGCCATTGTTCTCCTGATAGGCAATTGTGCTTGCGGGACTTTTCATCTCCGACATGTGATGAAGGTACGGCGAATTGCTATACATTGGACTGCCTCCGCCACCCGCGCTGATCCAGAAAATGTTCGCCGTATAACTCGTGCCGAAGTGATCATAGGAAGTCAAACCGCTGTCGCGGAACCCAGGGAAATGAACGCCGGTATAGCCGGTGTCCGCCGGGCACTCGTTCACGGGGAGGTCCAATTGCGTGTCCGCCAGCCACCCCGCATGATCCTGCCCATGATCAAAAAAGACGTTTCCGTAAATGAGTTTGTTTAGCGGCCTAGTCGCCGGCCCAAACCCTCTTTTTGTTCCCCAATTGCTGTCGTAAAGGGTTGCGGGCGTTTCATTTCTTCCGCCAATACCCGACTTCCCGCCCCATTCGTATGCGCCAATGAAGCTCGGTTGACCAGGATCCTGCTGGAATTGCAAGCGATGAACAGGCAAGGCCGCATCGCCGGCATCCTGCGACGAGTAGATTGCATTTGCGAATCCGATTTTTGCCAGATTTGCGCGGCATTTGGCGTCTTTGCTGTCATTTCGAATATTCGCCGCCGCCGGCGCGAACCAAACGGCAAGCAATGCGATTGCGCTCACGGTCACAATCATTTCGACAAGGCCGCGCGCAAGCAGCCGCTCGTGATTCATTATTGTCTTCAACATATGCCTCATTAAGGTATCCCCCTTGTGTGAGATCGCGGTACCTCTTTTCGTGGCACTCGGCCTTGCGTCCGACATGGAGAAGTCACATCAACAATGTAGGTTGCCCTGGTCGCATCGGTTTTTGCGGCCAGCATTACATAATAAATTCGTCCGGGGACTAATCCCTTTAGACAGAGACTCGAATTGTTGCCGGTATAACCGCATCCCGGAGTATCATCATTGCATCCAATTGGAATCAGGCTTCCGCAACAAGATTGTTCGCTTGTGTGATCACTGCAATCGAACACCTGAATCAAAGAATCACTGGCCGGTCCGCTGCTTCGGCATGTACTGATCGAAACGGAAGTTTGATTCACAGGGACCACAAATTTAAGCCAGCCGGACCCGTCCCCGTTGTTCGGTCCGGGATTACGTGCGGGGCAAATGCCGCAGACGTTGGAGCAACAGTCCCCATTAGAGGAACATGCACCTTGATCGTTCGGACCACCTGCACAATGAAAGAACGTACAAGTTCCACAC
>JACQFE010000055.1 GCA_016200265.1 Planctomycetota bacterium
CCCATGAAACATGGCCACATCCATCACCGCCGGCATGGGCCGCTTGTTCCGGTTGTCAGGCATTTCGCGTCTCCTTCCTCGAATCGCGTAAAACCTAACAACTACCGTACTTAATAGCCGGAGTCAAACAGAGAATCAGGATGGCTTTTAAGCGAATAGGGCTTCACATTGGGAAAACATCCATCGAAAGGAATGAAGCAGCACAAGCGCCCTGATGTGCCTTGGACCATAAAGGAAAAACGTGAATGGCAAAGAGAATTCAAGAGAATCGATCGCCGGGAATCAGCGATGCAGCGGTGAAGGCCGCGACCGGAAAATCATGGAAAGAGTGGTTCGCGATATTGGATCGCGCGGGCGCAGCGAAAATGCCGCACCGGGATATCGCAAAACTTCTCCACGAAAATGATTGCGGCGACTGGTGGAGCCAGATGGTTGCGGTGGGATATGAGCGAGTGCGCGGCTTGCGCGTGAAACATCAGAAGCCCGACGGTTATTCCATCAGCCGCAGCAAGACCATCTCTGCGCCGGTCGGCAGGCTCTTCAAGGCGTGGAAGGACAAGAAAGCACGGGAGCAATGGCTTGGCGTGGCGACGCTCACGATTCGCAAGTCCACGGTGAACCGGTCGATTCGAATCACGTGGGGCGATGGGCCAACGGACGTGATCGTGATGTTCTATCCAAAGGGCACTGGAAAGGCGCAAGTCACGGTGGAACACAACAAATTGACCAGCGCCAAAGAGGGCGAGCGAATGAAGCGCTTCTGGGGCGCCGCGTTAACGCGATTGGAGAAAGTCCTTGCATCGTGAAGTCGATGGTGGTCTCACAAGGCGGTGGTCAATTTGTAAAGTGCGCGATATTGCCGGGAATGTTGAAAGAGCGGACCGTTAACGATCACCCTTCTTCGCAGGTGACGAAAGCTCATCGATCGCGCGGAATCCCCTCGTTGGGCAGGGAAGCGCCCGCTTGTAGTGAACATCCATGCGTTTGACGAGATCTGAACCGGATACGAAGTACGTCGTGGCGATTCGGGTTTCCTCATCGATCAACCGTTCGATGATTCGGTATTCGGTCTTTCCGCCATCGGGACCGCGCGCCTCAAGTGTCCACACAAGGGTATCAGGCTCGTCGCCCCAAGCACCGACGGCGAGACTCGGCCCGGAAGAACCAAGATTGTCAAACCATGCGGCGCGATATTTTCCATCGGGCTGATTCCACGTGGTCATTCCAATCGCCCAGTAAAATCGCTGCTCAGTTTTTGTGGTGTACGTTCGCCGCAGGACGCGATTATCCAGCGTCCAAACAACTTCCTCGCGGCCTTTGACGGATGAAATGATCTCGCCTTTGGGATCGAATTGCGTTTCCACGATTTCCCAAATTCCGGCCAGCCGATCGAGCCTGGCGGTCATTGGGTCTGGAAACACTCCGGGTTCCGGTTCCTTGGAAGTAGCCTCAGATCTTTTCGCGGAGTCATTCGGCGGATCAGCGGCGTAAATCACTGCGATTGGCAGGAGGCTGACCAATGCGAGGAACAAGACTTTCAGTCGACGGTACCTGAATGCCGCAAAAGAGAAGAAATTGGAAACTCGCCAACGTGCCGTCATTCTGAGGTCGTCATCGGCGACCGAAGAATCTCGAATCATTAGATGCTTCGCTGCGCTCAGCATGACAAACTTCTGGCCCCTCAGTGTGCCGCGAGTTTCCTCGCCCGCTCCAGGATATACGTCAGTCCGACGCCGGTGTGCGAAAAAACTTCATCAGCCGTTCGCGCGGATTTGGGCATTCGGTTCACGGTGATGCCGGAAACTCGAATTTCACCGGATTCCGCCGCGGCTTCGGCCAATTCGGCGTGCAAGCCGCCGATGTAGTTGTCCTCAACGGTTAGAATCGCACTGCCGGCACGAGAAGCGGCCCGAAGAATTGGCGCGGAATCAAGCGGGAACGCGTAGACATCGAAGACGTTGCAAGTAATCCCATTTTTGGCGAGTTCGTCGGCGGCCCTTAGCGTCACATGAACCATATAGCCGCTGCTGGCCAGCGTCAGGTGCTTGCCTTCACGCAATTGCTTGGAACCTTTGAGGTCGAATTTCTCAGTCGCCGAATAAAGGAAGGCGGCGTCAGGCCGATGGGTTCGCATGTAGCACATACCGAGGACGTTGGCCATCAGTTCGGTCAGGCGATAGGCGGCGATTGCGTCGCTGGGATGGAATACGCGGCACGCGACCTGGCCATCGCCGGCGTCAGTTCGCGTCATGCTTCGGAAATAGGCCACATCGGAAAGCGACATCTGAGACGGGCCATCGGCCGCCAGTGACACTCCGGAATGCGAGCCGACGATCTTGATGTTCGCTCGCGTGATGTCGGCCATATCGATCTGATCTGCGCTGCGGGCGAGAAATTTGGCGAAACTGCTGGCGAACGGAATCTTCCCGGCGGCGGCCAAGCCCGCTGCGGCGCTGATCATATTCTGTTCGGCAATTTTGCACTCAAAGAAGCGATCCGAATGAAACTTTGCAAATCGATCCGCATAAGTCGAATTGCTCACGTCGCCGTCGAGACTGACGATGCGATCGTCCACGTCGCCGAGCGCGGTCAGTGCCACGCCATACGCGACACGCGTTGCCATTTTCTTTGACGTGAAGGCCGCACCGGAGCCAACCCGCTCGCAAGCCGATTCGAACGAAGGAAGAGTGATTGCGCCTTGAGTGGCTCCAGTCTTGTTCGATGATCTTGAATCGTTCGACGCAGGTCTTGCAATTGTGGCGATTCGGCCCGATTTCGCGCCCAACCGCGCGCCAGTCGCATCAAGCTGCGCACAGGCTTTTTCTAGCTCCGCGGCCGCAACCGGTTTGCCGTGATAATTGCTGCCGAGCATCAGATCGACGCCCCAGCCCTTCACGGTTTTCGCAACGATCGCCGTCGGCACGGTCGCCTCGCGCGCTTCATCAAACGCCGCCGCGAGCGCCGCCGGATCGTGTCCATCAGCATGAATGACCTGCCATCGAAACGCGCGTAACTTGTCGCTGATTGCATCCGCCGATTGCTGCGATGACACCGGGGCCGCCTGACCGTGACCATTGCAACTGAACACCGCGCACACATTGGCGAGCTTCTGATCAACGATGAAGTCGGCGGCCTCCCAGATTTGACCTTCGCGCGATTCGCCGTCACCGATGAGGCAGTAAATCCCCTTATCGATTCCGTCGAGCCGTGCAGCGAGCGCCAAACCTGCTGCTACCGATAATCCTTGGCCCAATGATCCGGTAGCGGCGTCGAAAAAGGGAAATCCTTCCGCAGGATTGGGATGACCGTCGAGCACGCTGTTCTGCTCGCGGAGTGTGTTCAAGTCCTCGACTCGCAGCGGCCTGGCGTCACGCGGTGATCGACCGACAACGCCGCCCAAATCCGCATAGGCCGCATAGACGATCGGAACGCTATGACCGCTCGATAGTACCAGTCGATCGCTAGTCGGGTTCCATGGATCGGCGGGGTCCCAGCGCATTTGACGATACATCAGCTCGATCACGATGTGCGCGAGCGCCAGCGCCGTCGAGGGATGCCCCGATCCTGCGGCCGTCGTCATTCGCAAAACGTGTTTGCCCAACTCGACGGCCTTGGCCTGCGCCGCGGCGACATCCACGTTTGTCATTTCGCCGGCCGTTTTTTTCCCGTTCATCGTACTGATTGCCGACATGCGTTGCTCCCATCCGAATGATTCAATTCGTCCGCCGGAGCCTAGCCGACAAGGGTGCTGGGGACAAGCGATGCTTGAACCACGCTGTGAATAGAAATCGACGGATAGAGAACGCGAAATTGGGCGCCCAGAGCCGTTGCTCAGCGAGGACCGCCTCTTGCTGCCTATTTCGGCGTGTGAACGAGATTGAGCAATGAAGATAGGCCCAGGAGATCCACATCGGCGTCGAAAACGAATGCGCCAAAGGGCGGTGAATACACGAGTCTTCCCGGTGGAGCAAACAATGGCCCGGAGGCGCAATTCGCCCATCCGGCGAGATCGCTCGTATTGGCTGAATTAGCATGTCCCCATGTCGATCCGGCCGCACAGCACTCTCGGACGGCCGTCAAGATAGGTTTCACGCGTCTCTGGTGCAAAGCTCGGATCATCCGCGTTGATGCACGGCGACCCAGGGCTTAAGCGACGAACCCAGCCGCCGCCGACCTCCACCCATGTTTGGGAAAAGCTCTGGAATATCACAGCGCATTCACAAATTTTCTGAACGCTTTAAACATTCGATGAGTCTTCTTTCGCCGGATTCAGTTGAGACCAACAGGTCATAGCCAAAGTCGCGGCGAGCGGCGGAGATATCGAAATAATGCGAATTCGCGAGCTGGGCGGCGAGGAAGCGAGTCATTGGCGGATCGCCCCGCAATCGCATAACTCGGTAAATCGCCTCACAACAACCGCCGATTCGATACGCCCGAGCGTAGGATATTTTTCGCGTGATCGTCGGCGCGCCGATGGCCGAAAGGATCTTGTTGAGCCACTCCCATAACTGCACCGGTTCGCCCTGACTGATGAAATAGGCTCGACCAGCGCAGGATGCACAGGGCTTCAGTGCATTGGCGGCAAGGATGTGTGCGTGTGCTGCGTTGTCGATGTACGTCACGTCGACCAAGGTGTCGTCCCCGCCGATCTGACGAAGTTTTCCCGCGCGGGAACGGGCGATAATCCGTGGAACCAAGTGCGGATCGCCCGGCCCCCAGATCAAGTGCGGCCGCAGGGCCACAGTCGCCAAGCCTTCGCCGTTGGCACGCAGCACCATTTGCTCAGCGATGGCCTTTGTTCTCGGATAGTCGGCCAAATACGCTCGCGGGTACGGGTGCGACTCATTTACGCCGCACAGCGATTCGCGTCCATTACCGAAAACGACGCTCGGCGTGCTCGTATAAATGAGCTTTTCCACTCCGCAATCGCGACAGGCGTCAATGACATTCTTTGTGCCTTCAACGTGAACCGATTCGAAATCGCGGCGCTTCCCCCAAATCCGCGGCATGGCGGCCACATGGAACACGGTGTCAACACCTTGACACGCAGCTCGGACCGCTGTTGCATCGCGAATGTCGCTTTGAAACAAGCGAGAAATGCAATCAGTAAGGTGCGGATAGTTGCCGCGACCCAGAACGCGCACGTTATCGCCTCGCGCGTGAAGCATCCGCACGATCGCGCTGCCAAGAAATCCTCCGCCGCCGGTTACTAGAACAGCCATGACACGAAGGAAACGTCAAAACGTCCAATTGTCAAAAGTCGAAACGTCGAAAAAGAGGCGGCGAGGCAAAAGGCGACTGGCAATGGGTCAAGCAGGAAATTTTGAAACTTCGGTGCCTGGGGTGTTGATCCGCGCGAGCCGCAGACTTCAGTTCGCGCGGAGTCCAATCGCCGACGCGGCCGCGTAATTCTTGGTGTGCGTGATGGAAAGATTCACGCGATTGATGCCTATCGCTTCCGCGCGGCGGGCGGTCGCGCCGCAAAGTCGCACGATCGGTTGACCCAGCTCGTTCGGCAGAATCTCCATGTCCGTCCAGGCGATCTCGCCGCGCCAGCCCGTGCCGATCATCTTGAGGATCGCTTCCTTGGCCGCGAACCGTCCGGCGATGAAAGGAATCGGATCGGCGAAGTGTTCAGCCCGCTCCTGCTCGGCCACGGTCAGCACGCGATCCAGAAACCGCTTGCCGTGATTCTCCAACACCCGCGCGATCCGCTCGCATTCAATGAGATCGATGCCGTGAGAAACGAATTGCATGCCGTTACGCTTTCTCCCCGCTGACGAAGCGCACCTGAATTGGTTCAAGAGCGATGGAAATTTCGCGTAGCGCACGGAGATGAATCACAAAAAAGCGAATCATCGAAGCGACCCCAAATAACAACACGCCGACGCTAAGCGCTCCTACCCAATCAGTCACCGAGAACAATGGAAGGTAGGTGGTCATAGAGTAGTGAAACAGCCAGGATTGAGTCCGACCACTCGGTGTCGAGCAATTCAATACCTGCCAAAGAACGGCCAATACGAAAGACGGCGCGACAGCTCTCGGCACACCTGCGGCCGCGGAAATCGCGATGTGCCTGAGCAATTCACTGTTCGATTTGGGCCGGGCCGCACGACGCAAATACCAAACATACACTATCGAAGCCATCAGAACGATCTCAATCGTGGTCAGGATTGCAAGTGTAAGCAAAGCGCCCTCCGCGACTCGCACCTTAGGACCTAGATAGCCGTAATAGCCAAACTCGGCAATAAAATTCACATGCTCGCCACCACCGCCGTGCAAGCGCAGTCCAACGTAGGTTGCAAAATATTCCGAGTACGCGAAGCCAAATCCAAGCAACAGTGCCGTTCCAATAAGCCAGATTAACGGCGCCGACTCGTCGGTATTGGTGAACCGAAGCGCCGGCCTCCAGCCTCGCGGCAGGCACCGATGCACGACTTTGAGAAACGTCTCGATTTCAAATTGCTTTACCAGATAATGGGTGCCACATTCCGGACACGTTCCTTCCTTCGGCAGCCCGCACAACCGGTATCTACAGGTAGGACAAGTTAGTCTCTGATCATCAAAGCAGATTTCTTCCAGTGTTCCTGACGGACGCAATTCAGACGCGAGCATGATGAAGCATATTCACCATGCTTCGCCACTTCAATCGCAAATCGACAATCTCCAATCGACAACTGGCAATTAGGCCTTCATCCCACCATTGGCGTCCTGAAATTCTCGAATCAGTTCTCCCGCCGTTTCCCAGCGGATCCAGCTTTCACACCAGTACACGAGGTTCTTCCATTTGCCGTACGGGGCGTAGATGCGCTGAATTTTCTTGAGCGTCGGCTTGCGGCCATTGGTGTGGATCGCGGCCACGTGGGCGATGGTAGCGCTGTCGATGGACACGCGATCGTGTCGACCAAGCAGGCCGAGAAGCGAGTGAGCACTGGCCGGGCCGATGCCGCGAATCGATGTGAGAATCTTCAAGAGTTCGTCGCTGCTGATGTTTAGATCGGCCGCAAGCGACCAAAGCGATTCGGGGTCGAATTTGCCTGAGTCCACATCGCGGCACAATTTGACGATCGGCTCGGCGCGATAGCCCATGCGACAGACTTCGACGAGATATTTTTCGCCGGCGCGGGCGATCTCGCGCGGCGTCGGCCAGGCCGTGAGATTGCGGAAGTGCCGCACGTGCGGGCCAAGCTGAGCGATGCGGTTGATGGCTTTGACGGCCTGCGTCCAGTTGATGTTCGTGGCGCACAGGCACTTGATGATGTTTTCCGTCATGGTCGGCGACTTAATGAGCCGCCCGGCGCCGATCTTCGGCACGATCGCAAGTCGCGGATGCTCGGCGCAAAGTTCGTAGAATTCGCTGAGCTCCTCGTCGAGACCCAAAATGCGGTGAGCGTCTGCGAGGACTCGCTCGCGCCCCGCGCCGTCCACATCGCCATCGATCTGCCCGTGGGCCGCCTCGCCTACTCTGCCGTCGATGCGAATGCTCAAGTGCCGCGAAGTGGCACCACGACTCTGAATTTTGCGATTTGAATTCTGAGACTTCAGGTATGCGATTCGATCTTCGCGGCGAGCTGGTTCACTGATTGAGACACGAAACGGGCGTTCCTCGCCGCGAGTGATCCACTGCAGGCAGCCGCCGCATTCGTTCCAAGACATCGGCGAACATTCGTGCCAGCCGTGGCTGAGGGCAGTCGCTTTGAGGGAAAACGTCTCTGGGACAGCTAAGTGCAAGCTTGAATTTTTCAATGTATTATCGGACATATAGAAGAGGCCTTTTTCCTGGCAATTGGATAACTCTACAGTTAGACGCCGAAGCTCACTCCGCCACTGAAAATCAATGGTCCCGGTAATTTTCTGGAAATTTGCCAAAATGACAAGCTGTTAACAGTATTGTGAAATGATCCATAAATATAGTTAACATCAATGATTGGGTTAATGATACATCAAGCATACAATATGTGGTATGAAATTGCAGAATTTAGTTGACATGGTCGATTAATGAGTTATGCTATCCGTTCTAAAAGGGTGATCTTTGTGAAGCATTTACCTTTCATTTTCAGTGGTGATGTTTTTGCCGGGCGGGTTGTTCCCGCAATTCCTTGGATAAGTTGAAGAGCAGGCGGATGACGATGGCTCGCTTCGGCGCGCCTTTTTTGACTGTTGCATAGCGTCGATGGACCAATAACAAAGTGTATTCTCGCCGGTGGAGGCGTGAGGTGACATGGCTGAATTAGGGATCAGACGCGGTGGCTTGAGTGTTACGGACGACACGCGGATGTCAAAGGTGGGCTTCTCCGAAAACGCGGAGCGCGTTCTTCGTGCGCGGTATTTGAAAAAAGACGAGCAAGGAAAATACACCGAGTCAATTCCGGAGTTGTTTCGGCGGGTTGCTAAGGCGGTCGCCGAGGCCGAAACACTGTATGACTCGAATCCTCAAATCCGCAGCGAGTGGGAGGAACGTTTCTACGAGCTGATGATGAGCCGCAGGTTCATGCCCAACAGCCCGACGCTGATGAACGCGGGGCGCGAGATGGGTATGTTGAGCGCGTGCTTTGTCCTGCCCGTACGGGACAGCATCAACGACATCTTTGACTCCATCAAGCACACCGCTCTGATCCAAAAAGCCGGTGGCGGAACCGGCTTCGCCTTTGATGAACTTCGCCCCACCGGCGACTACATCAGCAGCTCCGGCGGCACGACAAGCGGGCCTATCTCATTCTGGCGTGCGTTCAGTGAGGCGACGAATGCGATTCAGCAAGGCGCGTTCCGTCGCGGCGCGAACATGGGAATGATGTACATTCATCATCCGGATATTCTGAAGTTCCTGCACGCCAAGGAAGACCTCACTCAATTCACGAATTACAACATCTCGGTGAAGGTGACTGATGCGTGGATGGACAGCTTCCTGCAGCAGCCGGACCTCCCGCACGTCGTGCGAAATCCGCGCACGTGTCGAACGTATTTGATGCCAAAGAATCTCTCGATCTGGGAATATAACATTCGATCGTTGACGGAAATCAAAGAGAATGAGCCGCTGCCTGCCGGTGAGTTTTATAGCAAGCGAGACATGTGGAACATCATTCTGAAAAACGCCCATCGCACCGGAGAACCCGGCGTCGTGTTCATCGATCGCATCAACGAATTCAATCCCACGCCGCATGTGGGCCGAATCGAAGCGACGAATCCGTGCGGCGAGCAGCCGCTGCTCCCTTATGAGGCCTGCAATCTCGGCAGCATTAATCTCGTGGAGTTTGTTGACGTCAACGATCGGGGTGCGGCGGCCGTGGATTGGAAGGGGCTTCGCTCGGCCGTTCATGAATCCACGCGGTTCCTCGACAACATTATTGACGTAAACCGGTATCCGCTGCAGGAAATCACGGACATGTGCAAGGCCAATCGCAAGATCGGCCTCGGCATCATGGGCTTTGCGGATGCGCTGTACAAGCTCGGCGTGCCATACAACAGCGAAGAAGGCGTGGCTTGGGGTCAGCGGTTCATGAAGTTTGTCGATGAGGAATCGCACAATTACAGCGAGCAACTCGCCGACGAACGCGGGAATTTCCCGAATTGGAAGGGGAGCATTTACGACACGAAGTTCAATCGGCCCATGCGCAACGCAACATGCACGACGGTTGCGCCGACAGGCACGATTAGCATCATTTCAGGCTGTTCCGGCGGCATTGAGCCGATGTACAGCCTCGCATTCTTCCGCAACGTCCTCCGTGGACAGGATGAAGGCAAGGCGCCGATGGTTGAGATCAATCCGATCTTTGAGGCCGTCGCTCGCAGGAGTGAATTCTACAGCGAGGGGCTGATGGAGCGGATCGCCACGGAGGGCACCCTCGCTCATCTGGAAAATGTTCCGGATGAATTGAAGCGCGTGTTCGTTTGTGCCCATGATATTTCACCTGATTGGCACATGCGGATGCAGGCTGCCTTCCAAAAGCATTGTGATTCTTCGATCTCCAAGACGATCAATTTTCCGGAATCGGCCACGGTCGAAGACGTGGAGCGAATTTATCGACTTGCGTACGAGCTTCATTGCAAGGGCGTCACCGTTTATCGCAACGGTTGCCGAAAGCATCAGCCGATGGCGCTCAAAACGAGTGATACCGAGCATGCCAAGGCGACCGAAATTGGCGACACAGCCGTTATCTCGGAATTGCCCACGCGCATCCGACTTAGGCCCGCAGTTCTACCTGAGCTTGCCACTGGCGTTCGCGTGCGGCAGCTTACTCCCTTCGGCAACATGCACATCAACATCACCGTCGATCCAAAGGCCGAACAAGAGCTGGAAGTCTTCGCTCAGCTCGGTAAGGGTGGCGATTTAGCCAACAGCGATCTGGAAGCGATTTGCCGTATGGTTAGCTTATGGCTGCGATCGGGCGGCAGCCTCGAAGATGTCATTTCCCAGCTTCATGGAATTGGCTCAAGCCTCCAGGTGTCCACCAAAGATGGCAAAATAATGAGTCTTGGTGACGGATTGGCCCGGGCTCTTCGGCGATACATGCTCGCAAAGCAGGAAAAAGGACTTCGAGCCCTGTTGCTGGGTGACACTTCGGTTGATGCCGCTGCAAAAAAGACTGTTGGTACGAATGGAAACGGTAATGGGAACGGCCACCATTCCACCGATGCCGATGAATCGGGTGGATCCGCAGCGGTCCCCGCACCCAACAAGCTCGATGCACATGGTATCCAATGGCAGCAGACCCAATTCAAAGTTAGGTGTCCAGACTGCCAGGGAGAGCTTCGTTTTGGCGAGGGTTGCATGACTTGTGCAGCATGTGGGTTCTCAAAGTGCTAGTGGAATTTGCTTTTTTTGATTACCACTTTTACAATGCGGACTCGGATGCCGATTTTCGGGTCAGCGTCGGTCGTTCCGGTAAAAATCGTCTTAGTTGCTGACTTTTTCATTCTTGAGTGTAGAATTATGCAGAATGCAAAAGCTGTTGTTGGAAATGTGCCGATAGTACGTGTCGTGTGAAGGCTTAAAGCTTTGAGTGTATATTATAACGGAGGATGTGCTTAGCGGGCGGAGTTTGACGTATCTGGCTTCTTTCCCCTCCGGAAAGCACCGTTTCGCCTTCGGGCGAGCGGTGCTTTCTTTTTTGGGGAGCATTCCCTGGCAATTCGTGCGAACCCCGGAGGTTCGTCGGACCAATTCTCGAATCGAGCATTCTGGATAACGCTCGCCCAACGCGGATAGCTAACCTTGGAAACTGGATCGGCCCGCACTTGTCAGAAATTCGTTCGTCAGTATACTGATTCGACTCGGCGTTCAGGTGGGCCAGGAACGGCCTGAACCTGCTTTCTTGCTACACGGAGCGGAATTTCCAATGGGTGTACGAATTCGATTGAAGCGCGTGGGTCGCAAACATAAACCTGCTTATCGCGTGACGGCGATTGACGGCCGACGTGATCGTAGTGGCGAAGTTATCGAAGAACTCGGCTCGTATGACCCGTTGAAGCACGACGAATCGCAGCAGATTCAACTGGACCGCGAGCGGATCGAATATTGGTTGAGCGTGGGCGCCCAACCAACTGAAACAATGCGACGACTCCTTCACAGGCAGGGAATTGAGGTCGCAACGAAGAAGAAGAGAGAACCGCGGGCCAAGAAGAGTCCTGCCACCGCTGCAACTCGCAGGTGAATTTGACGCAACGGCGTTCGGTCGTCGATGAGGCGGACCACGTCAGTGTGGCCATCATGCGAATCGACGTCTTGACGCTATTCCCGGAGGCGATCGAACCGTATTTGGCCTCGAGCATTGTCGGCCGGGCCGTTGAAAATGGCATCGTCGAATTGCACTTGGCGAACTTCCGGGATTTCGCCCACGACACCCATCGAACCGTGGACGATCGACCGTTCGGCGGCGGGCCGGGAATGGTGCTGATGTGCGGTCCGGTGGTCGAGGCCGTCGAGCACATTGGGCGGTGCGGGAATGAAAAATGCGGTTCACCGTTGCGGATCATGCTAACGCCGCAAGGTGAGAGGTTGACGCAGAATCTCGTCGCGGAGCTTGCGTCGCAGCCGTGGATTGTCATTCTCTGCGGCCATTATGAAGGATTCGACGAGCGAATTCGGACGTCGATTCCGTTTCGCGAGATTTCGATCGGCGACTACGTGCTTTCCGGCGGTGAGCCGGCGGCGATGGTGCTGATTGATGCGATGGTGCGATTGCTTCCGGGCGCACTGAATGATGCGGACTCGGCGGCCAATGATTCATTCGCGGATGGCATTCTCGAATATCCGCACTATACGCGACCGCGTGAGTTTCGCGGCATGACCGTGCCGGAAGTCTTGCTTTCCGGCGATCACGCGAAGATCGCGGCGTGGCGAAGAGATCAATCGTTGATTCGCACGCGGGAACGACGGCCTGATTTGCTCGATGGCCGACCGTTGACGCAATGAGAACGAAGAGGCGGTTTCCTTCTGAAGGCAAGGAAAGAGTTTTCAGCGGCCGGTGGTCGCAGAATGAAATGAACGGGAGTGTTTACCATGAATCAGCCGCTGATCGAACTTGTCGAGTCCTCGTATCTGAAAAAGACGGAACCTGAATTCCACGTAGGCGACACGGTCGACGTATTGACGCGAATCATCGAAGGTGAAAAGGAACGCGTACAGATTTTCAACGGCGTGGTCATCGCCGAGAGGGGCCGGGGAATCAATTCCGCATTCACCGTGCGTCGCATCGTCGGCAATGAAGGCGTTGAGCGGACCTTCCTGTTGCATTCACCGAACGTTGTTGATGTCAAAGTGAAGCGCCGCGGTCGAGTGCGTCGCGCCAAGCTGTACTACCTGCGTGAGCGTCTTGGAAAGGCCCGGAAGCTGCGTGAACTTCGAGTTCGTCAAAAACCTGCTAACGAGCCGGAGCTGGCCGGGTCGGCGGCCTGAGTCGAAATCGCGATTCGGCGAAAAGGGCGAACGCATCGCCGAGAAACACCTTCGCCGCAAGCGACTTCGCATCCTCGCTCGCAATTTTCATTGCGTTGCGGGCGAGATCGACTTGATCGCTCGCGATCGCGATACGATCGTGTTCGTCGAAGTGAAAACCCGTTCCAGCGAGCAGGCCTTCTCACCGGATTTCAATATCAGTCCGTTCCAGCGCGGGCAGATCGAACGAGCGGCTCGATATTTTCTCATGGAACGATCGGCCCAGCACCGCCCCTGTAGATTCGACATTGTAGCCGTTGTAAATCCACCGACCGGCCCGACCCGTGTCGAGCATTTCGAAAACGCATTCACGCCGCACATACACGCATGATCGAGAGACATTGAAGATAAACTCGCCTCCCTCCTTACCAAGGGGAGAATGAGGGGGGTAAGGCGACGCCCGTACAACTTTGAATGAGATTGGCACTCCAGGAATTATCATGAGCATCAAGCTGATCCTCACCCTTGGCATTCTGGTCATTGGATTGAGCTTTGGCCTGATTTACTTTCTGTGGGGCGCATGGCGGGAAGCGGATGCCTCGCAAACCATCTTTGGCGATCGACCCTGGCGGCGTCTGGGCGCGGCGATAGCGGCGGTGACGGCCGTGATGTTTGCTGTCGGTGCGTACGCAGTGGACATACCCGACCGGCCCGGCCCGTATGCGGTATACTGGATCGTGCTGCTTGGAATGGTGGTGTGGCTGGGGGTGCTGGCGGTCAAGGACGTTCGCCACACCCGGCGGATCGTCCAGCAATGGCGCGACAGCGAGAATGAACGGCGAATGAAAGAGTCGTAAGTGTTATCAAGCGGGTAAATTGTAACTCTTGAATCCTGAGTGTGACTCAACGCGTAATTCGTAACTTGTAACTCTTGAATAGTTCGCGGGATTGGCAATTTCGGCCCGGCTGCAATGATCTTCAATTGGGTGACTCGGTGAAGGAGCATCTACCATGAACATGACGGCGTTGGGTGTCACTGTTCTGACACTCATGATGGGTGTGTATGCGGCGAGCTGTGCGTCTTCCAACAAACCGAATGAGCTGGACAAATTGGGAACCATAACCATCGCCGTGAAGAATCAATCGTTCACGCTCTGGGTCGCTGACGATTGGCAGGAACAGGAACGCGGGCTTATGTTCGTCACCAAGGAGCAGTTGGCTCCGCTGCCGGACGGCTCCGAGCGCGGCATGATCTTCGTATTCGATCACGAGCGCGATCTTACTTTCTGGATGAAGAATACGATCATTCCTTTGGATATTGCCTATCTGGATTCCAAAGGCACAGTGCTCAACACCATGACCATGGCCGCACTGGATGAACGACCGAATCAATACCCATCCGCCGGCCCCGCGCGATTCGCGATCGAAGTGAACGCGGGCGTCTGGTCGCGCATCGGTGTCCACGCCGGAGATAAAATCGAACTCCCGGCGACGCTGCTCAAGCACAAGTAGAGCGTTTTCCAGAGCCGTCGAAATCGCCGCTTTTTCGCTTTCATTTCGTCGGCCGAATCTGATATAATGCTGCCGCAACCCATTCACTGGGCTTGGGATTATTGAGGGTGTGTCTGGGGGTTCTAGTGAGCAAGATCATTTCTACATCGGGTCGAATTGCGATCACGCCTGTGGAGCTGTTCGCCGTCGTAGGATGTGTCGGACTGCTCGCGTTTCTCACGTACCCGTCATTGCAGGCGGCTCGCAATTCTTCGAAGCAGGACGAATGTCTCGAACATCTTCACACGATTGGCCAGGCGAGCCTGATTTACGGTGGACAAGAAATAGTTGATTGGGCGATTCCGGTGCATCCGAAGTTTTTTTCATCCATCGGATCCATTTTCTGGTCCCCAAGTGGGGGCATATGAATGGGGAGGCAAGAGCGGCATAGGGGCTAGACTCACTTCTCCGCCAACCGTTTTGGACAGCAACTTCGGGACGAAGCTTGGCTTTGGACCTGCTACACGACCGCTAAACAAGATCCTCTATCCTTTCGGATTCCGGGATTACCTGAATCCTACGTTTGACCCAGTCGGAGCGACTCAGGATTCACGTTTGGAACTTTCAACATATCGATGCCCAGCGGACGACGGTCCTCCTCGTGGGGCTCATTGTCCGAATTGGATTAGTACTGGCCGTACTTCATTCGATCATTTTGGAACGAGCTACGCAGCGAATGTCTTTTGGGTCAATTGGCCAGCACAGGTGGTCGCCAGCAACTCGCCTTTTTTGCGAGGCGCATCCGGCGTGCCGAATCCAGCCAGAACGATCAACTACGAAGAAAACATAGGGCGATGGGCGTGGGCAACCAAGAGGGCATACAGCGGATGTTCCGGCGTTGGGGAGGGAATCGAACCAGGTGCAGGCGGTGTGATGCACGGCTGGCACGGCAAGGATTGGAACTACACACATGCTTTTGTCGACGGACATGCTGGATCGCGCCAGATTTATGTTGACGGTTCCGAGGACGCTGGCGGATATGGCTATCACTTTGTGGGCGAAATCCTAAATGAATCCCCTGCATCGAATTGCTGTCAGCCCGGTACACAGTGTGCTCCGACTGCCGGCAATTTCAATAGCGTTTGCTATACCGTGCGAGGTGACGGTTGGCAAAAGGACACATTGCCTGCGACCCCCGTGTGTACTGGATATTTCTCGGCCAGTGGAAACCGCGCGAACAATGAGGGATGCGTGACCAATCCATGAGTAGTTCAATCGCTAATCAAAGACACGCTACCAACTTTCGGTTCATCGTTGGACTCACGGCGGTATTCATGCATGCCACTGTTCTTTATGGCCGACCGGGGACGAATACGTCCTGCAAAGATGCGGTTCACGTTTCCGGCGAAGGATTGTTTGCATTCGATTCTCGCGACATTTCCAACTCGACCATACATCCGTCATGCAAAGCCTTCGGCACTGCAAGCGCGAAGAACCTGTGGTTTTGCTGGACGGCGACATGGACGGGCGAAGTCACGGTTGACACGTGTGGCGGAACTCTGGTCGATACGCAGCTCGTCGCATTTGATTCATGTTCCTGTGATGGCGCGGAGATTGCTTGCAACGACGACGCCTGCGGAACGCAGTCAAGCATTTCATTTTCTGTCACAGAAGGAAACAGTTATGCCATATTGCTTGGTGCAGGTGACGTTTCGGGCGCAACCGGGACTTTTCGCATACAGGCGGGGGTCCCACAGAGTGCGATTCGACCCTGTGCAAAATCGAATGGTGATCCCTGTTACGGCAGAGCTTCACCGATCGGTGACGCCCTCAACAGCACGCGAGGAGAATTTGTGGTCATGGACGACTTCAGCATCTATACACAGACCAACACGACATACAATTTGAGCCAGATTTGCTGGTGGGGCGTAAATTTCGATGGAACGCAGGAATGTCTGCGATCCTCTACTGATCAGTTCGAGGTCATCTATTTCAATGACGATTGCGGAAAGCCCGGATCGATCCTGGCAGGACCGTTTCGGCAGTCCGAAGGTTCGCTCACTGTGATCGGTCCTTGGCGCACTTACCGATCGCTACGATCTGCGCAGGAGTTGGAGTATTCCGGCAGCCATGCACAGTTTCAGGTTAGTTCAAATGTCCCTTACTGGGTGAAGATTTCGAATTCTCCATCCTCCAGTTGTTCGTGGTATTGGGAGGTGTCATCGCCCAGCGGTCAGTCATTCCAAGCATCGGCCGAACAGCCAGATCTATTCGTCCCTGTCGGTGGAAATGTGTTTTTCGACGATGTCTTGCAGTGCTCCTCAAGCATTCCCATGCTTCGTTTCATTGATCGGGGCGTGTGCTATCCGGTTCCGGCCAATGATCTATGCTCGAATGCGAGCGAGCTGCAGGCAGGGGCCACGATATCGTTTGACACAACCAAAGCGGGAACTGACGGCCCGACAAACGTGCCCTTTGTGTCGGATTCCGGAATACTTGAAAATTATTTTCCCCTGGGCGACGAACAGGTCTACAACGACATCTGGTTCCGACATCATTCCAATTGTGATGCGATCTTGGCAGCCAATCTCTGCGATAGCAATTTCGACACCAAGGTCGCCATTTACGATAGTTTCGATTGCGTGACGTTGCCGCAACCAGTTTCGATTAACGATGATGCATGTGGACCAGAGTTGGAAATTCAAAGCTTACTTCGCACCACCATCAAACCAGGTCACGATTACCTCATTCGCATCGGTGGCTACCGACGTGCCATCGGGCTCGGTGAAATCAAACTGTCCTATCAGCCGCCAGAGGGCGCTACCCTAACTCAGTTTGCGATACTTTCGCGATGTTTCACCGGTCCGTGTGCCCCGACGTGTGATTCTGGATTGGTCCCAATCGACCCCTGTTGCTCTGCTTCCGATTACGACGCCGATGGCGATGTGGATGGAATTGATCTAAAGGGAATGATTCGATCTCTTGTCGGACCATGAACGAACCGGCCCGGGCGATTCTTGATCCACCCGGGCCGGAAACTACATTCACTTACTTTTCTTGAAGACGTTTACCCCTGCGACTTCGCCGGCGCATCGCCCGGCTTTTGATCCGTCGTCTTTTGCAGGTCGCCGGCTTTCACCTTCACCATGCGGCTGGGGTCGATGAACTTGGACACGGCTTTTTGGATCTGGTCTTTGCTGACCGACTGCACCTGCTTATCGAGCCTCGCGTGATACTCCATCGTCCGGCCGACGTACAGGCCGCGAGCGAGCTGCCCCGCGACGTAGCTGTCATCCGCGAGACGATTCTTGTTTTCCAAAGCGATGCTCGTCTTGGCGTCGGTCAGCTCTTCGTCGGTAATGCCCTCTTTGTACCACTTGTTGAATTCCTCGAGCATGTAATCGTGGGCCTTGTCCGCGTTTTCCGTCGCACAAATGGCGAAGCCAAACAACGCCGCGCGTCGATCGATCGCATCGGCCTGGAACATCGATCCCGCGCCGTAGGACAATCCTTCCTTCTGCCGCAGGCGATTGAGCAGACGCGATTTCGCGCTCGCGCCGAGAACATGGTTCGCGACGCTCACCGGTGCATAGTCCGGATCATCGTCCTTCAGCTCGACATTGAGTCCGGCGCAAACAATGGCCATCTTCTTGTCGGGGGTAAGAATGGTCTCGTCGCCGGCGGCGCTGTCGCTGCGGAAGGGGACGGCCACACGCTCGAATTTTCCGGGTGACTTCCAGCCGGCGAACATCTCTTCCACGGACTTCTTCACAGCGTTTTCATCAAAGTCTCCGACGGCCGCGAATTCCGCGTGGCTCGCGCCGTAGAACTTCTTGTACGACTCTTTGACCTGATCGAGAGTGACACCCTTCAATCGCTCGATTCGCTCCGCGACGGTGGGCACATAGCGCACGTCGTCGGCGGTATAGGGAGCGAGGCGACGCATCATGCTCACGAAAGCGAGCGGCTGCGGATCGGAAAGCTGCTGCTCCATCCGCGCCAGCTGCTCTTTCTTCAGCGTATCGAACTCGTCCGCCGGGAACACGGGATCGGTCAGGATTTCGTGAACCAGCTTGAGCGTCGGCACGAGGTTTTCGTTTGTCGTTTCAATATTGACCGCGACCACGCCGGCTTCCGAGCCGCGCATTCCACCGCCGCCGCCCATGTTGACTCGCGCCTTTAACTTGTCGAATTCATCGCGAATCTGCTGGAACGTGTGCTTGCTAGTGCCGCGCATGAGCATGTCCGGCACCATCCCGAGTGCCGTGGTCTTGCCCTTGAGATCGGCCTCAGTGCCAAAGTGCAGCACCATCTGCGCCTGTACGGCTTTGCCTCGCGTTGATTTCGAAAGCAACGCTAGCTTCATACCACTGGGTAATTCGGATCGCTTCGTGCGCTTGTCGATATTTTCCGCGGTGGCGTCGAAGGCCTCACCCTCGGTCGATTCTCCCACACCCTTGTAATCCTTCACCAAAGCGACCACGTCGGGCGCCTCTGGAACCAGCGAACGCACTGGCGTCTTCGTGGGAAGAAACAGACCGGATGTCCGGTTGCTCTGTGTGAAATAGAAACTGGCAACACGTTGCAGATCTTCCGGCTTGAGCTCCTTGATGCGATCACGATGGATGAAGTAAAGCCTCCAGTCGCCCATCGCCGCCCATTCGGACAATTCGATGCCGATCGAATCACTCTGCGTCAGATCGAGTTCGATACCCTTAAGCAAAGAAGCCTTGGCTCGCTCCGTCTCTTCGGCCGTGACCGGCTGCTTGTCGAAGCCTTCCATCACTTCTGTGAGCTTGTCGAGCGCCTTCCGTGGATCCTGCTCGAGGCGAACCTGGGCCATAAATTCAGCGAAACCGGGCTCGCGGAGGCTCATTACGTTGCCAAAGACATTTGACGCCAGACCTCCATCGACGAGCGCCTTATACAAACGCCCCGACGGTTTGTTGGTGAGGACGTGCTGTACGGCATCGAGTGCGGCCGCATCGGGATGCGAACCGGCGCAGATGTGATACAACGCGCCAACAGCGTTCACGTCGCCGTTGCGTCGCAGGATGACCTGTCGTTCGCCATCCTGAACCGGCTCGACTGTGTACGTCGCCGACAATGTTCGCGTGGGCTTGGGGATCGGCGCGAAATACTTATCAACCAATGCGAGCGCCTTTTCCGGCTCGAACTTGCCCGCGATCACGACCATGGCATTATCGGGCTGGTAATACTTCTTGTAGAATTCCTTGAGGTTGGCGATCGGAACGCGCTCAATGTCTTCCTTCGATCCAATGGTGGATTTGCCGTAGTTGTGCCACAGATACGCCGCGTTCTCCATGCGCTCCGTGAGAATGGCGATCGGTTGGTTCTCGCCCATTTCGAATTCGTTGCGAACTACGGTCATTTCCGTGTCGAGGTCGCTCTTCTGGATGAAGCTGTTGATCATGCAGTCGGCCGCGACGTGAATGCCAAAGTCGAGGTTGTCATCCGACGCGGGCATGGTCTCAAAGTAGTTCGTGCGATCGTACCACGTGCTGCCGTTGAAGCGGGCCCCGTGCTGATCGAAGAAATTCCACAGGCTGGGAAACGTCGGCGTGCCTTTGAACACAAGGTGCTCAAGCAGGTGCGCCATGCCCGTTTCACCGAGGCCTTCACTTCGCGACCCGATGAAATAGGTCGTGTTCACCGTGACGGTCGGCTTGGATTGATCGGGAAAGAGCAGCACGCGCAGGCCGTTGTCGTAGTTGTACTCAGTGATCCCCTCAACCGAAGTCACTTTCTTCGGCGGTTCGGCCGCACGACCCAAACTGCTCGTGAGCAGCGTGATGCTGGAAAACAGGACAAAGATCTGACTGTAACGTGTCTTCATCAAGCTCATGGCATGATCCCCTTATGAGGAAAACAAGTTCGAAACGCGTCGCGAGTGCGACAGGCCCAAGGCAAACGTCCCGACATCGGTGCAATCGTAATACGGTCCTCGCCCATTGACCAGAGCTTCTCCGGAAACGGCGCGCAAGAAAGCGTCGAATTATCGTATTTTCTTGTGGACGCCCGCTTTCCCTAGGCACATCAGGTATTTCAGTATTGGAAACGATGGCCCCCGGGATTCGACAAGCAAGTGGTCTTGTTCCATTCGCGAGCCCCAGCCCTGGTTCGAGCCGCAGCTCGCTCAACTTTTCAATCGACGAGCACCGATAGCGGATACTAGGTCTGGTCAAGGCTGACGTCGCGGGCGTCGCTTGTGGCGGGGCGGTCAACGAGGTCTCCGATGAAAACAACTCAATGCCGGTCGCTTGCCACCATAGGAATTGGTCTCCTGCTACTCTTGGGTGCAACCGGCTGCATTGTCACCGGCAAGGACTTTCGCACTGTCGCAACACCGGAGTTTCAAACCGGCGTCAAGTCCCTCCTAAATGGGTTTGTTGATGGCCTTTTTGCGGCAATGGCTGTAGACAGTTCCAGCAGCACCAGTGGAAGCACGACATCGGGTCATTGACGACGTCTCGCGCGGACCCGGCCCAAAATTCGGCGCGGGACAGATTACGAACCCGTATTCGCAGACGGCGTCTTTCCTCGAACTAGCGGTGACGGGAGAATCGGCAGCTTGTCGAATTCTCCCTCGATCTTGGTGAGTTCCAGTTCTTCAAATACGATGGCAGGTGCGATGACGCTGGCCGACACGGGCGACGTTGTGTTGAAAGCCTTTCGCTCACCACCGGCGGCCAGCAGTCGCTTCAGCGAACGCACTTCGACCGGCTTGAATTGTGCCCCACGAATCGGCTCTTCGTGCCCATCCTCGACAAACACCTTGAACGCTCGAACGGGATTTCCGATGCCGCCGGCTTCGCCTTCTCTGATTGACTTGATTCGAAGCGCAAAAGGAAGTCCTTCGTCACGAGCGGATTGCAGAAGCTCCTGCTTGAGCTCGTCCGCCGAGAGTGGCTGATCGGTGGACACATAGAGGCATCCAGCGACGGCTCGCGGATCGCCGAACCCGCTTGCCCGGCCATGACCATTCGATTGCTTGACCGCTTTCGTGGGCTCACGACCCGAAACCAGCGTCTTGAGAATTCCTCTCTCAACCAGCGAGACCCTTTGCGGCTTCACGCCTTCATCGTCGTAGTCGTAAGCGCCGGCGAGTGCCTTGCCGTCGAGCTCCTTCGGTCCGGCATCGTCATAAATACTGAAGGATCTCGGAAGAATCCGCAGACCGATCTTCTTTTCCAGACTCTGGTCGCTGTCTTCGCCGGAGCCGAGGGGAATCGGGCGCGCCGCCAGGCCATTACTCAGAAGAGAATCAAAAACGGACCCCGCGGCGTGCGCCTCAAAGAGAATCGGGCCGGTGTATTGCTGCAGGATCGACGCTTCGGACGTGCTGATCAGGTCGCGGCACATCTCCTCAATATCCCCCAGCATTTTTTCCATCGTCGGAAGCTGATCGAGACGCTCGGCGATATAACTGCGCGAATCGGTGATCGGCATTCCATCGGTCGCCTGAATCTCAGCGCGAATTTCGATTTGCGCGCCGGTGTCCGTCGTCCGCAGCCGCGTGCCTTCGGAATTCACCAGCCACTCTACGGATGAACCGGCCATCATCGACACACGAGCGTCCTTGATCCTGGGTTGATCCTTGAATCGACTCGAAAGCCGCACGATGGTTTGTTCCCATTTCTTAACGTCGAAATCAAATTTGGGCCGAGGTTGTGATTCAACCGCGGGGGGAGCGGCTGAAAAATCATCCGGGCGATCCGAGACGGATTTCTCCTTCAAATACGCGATTTTCTGAGTCAGGTTTTCAACCGCCCGCTTGTAGTCCTGATCGAGAAAAAGCCAGAACGCGCATCGAATTGCTTTGTAGTCATCTTCGATCGGCAAGATCCCGCCGGCCCCGAACGAACCGCGAAAGTTCGTGTTATCAAGCTGTGTCGAGCCGACGCGACTGCGCACCGTGCCGATGCGACTGCGCGAGTGTGCCGAACGCTCAAGCCCGCCATACGAAGCGCTCAATGAATAGGTTTCGCGATCTTCGGTCTTGGCCTGAATGAAATACGACTTCGGCAGGCCTTCGAGCATGAGCTTATCCTTCGCTCGATCGACCTCATCGACCATGGCCCGCATGACGACGTCGTCAGTTTTTTCCTCAGCGCGAGCGAATGGACTGATAGCTACGGCTGCGAGCCAGGCGACGAATAATGATTTCGATTTCATAGGCAATCCTATTCTGCAAAGTGTTCTCTTTCCTATGGTCGTCATGCTGAGCGACGCGAAGCATCTCGGCTTAGAGATTCTTCGGTCGCTGCGGCGACCTCAGAATGACCTTGAGCGAAAGATCGAATCCGATAGGCCGTTATTCGATCTTCGCCATTCGCTCTTCGAACTTCAGGCGTTGCGTGCATCCTGATGCACCGAAATTGACTCCGAGTCTCAATTCAATGTAAGCGGCGACGGCAGAACCGGCGGTCGGCTCTGATCGCGGGTGCGTTTTTCAATCTCAATGCTCGACACCAGAATGCTCGGCGAAGAGGCAGACACCGGAACCCATCCCGATTCCGCACCGCACGAACCGTTGAACACACCCACGTCATTGCCGGTGTACGTGATCTTCTCAAACGAAGTCAGCGGCGTGCCCACAATGTCCGCGCCGCGAATCAACTCGTCCGGGCGACCATCGGCATACACGCGATACACCACAATCGGCAGCACCTTGAACGACTGCGGCCCGCGTCGGCTCGTGGTCGTGTAGCCGCCGGAAATATCCTCAAACAACAACCCATACGGCTTGCCTTGAGCCTTGCATTCTTCGATCAATTTCCCACGAAGATCGTCAAAGCTGACTTGCTTGGTCGATTCGACAATGAGATTTCCCTGACGCGAAACCTGCGCATTTCCCGGCTGCTTTCGACCATGCCCATTCGAGTGCGGCACTTTGTCGAGTGGCGTTCGTGACATCAAGAACGTCTTGAGCACACCCTTATCAACGAGCATGACGTTTGATGCGGCCACGCCTTCGTCGTCGTATCGATAAAATCCGCGCAGATCCGTGTCCTCAATCTTCGCCCGCGATGGATCGTCAACGACGGTAATGAACTCCGGAAGAATCTGCTGTCCGAGTTTCTTGGTGAATGTCTGGCCCTCCGTCACGTCCTTCTGTCGATGCCCTTCAATGCGATGTCCGAAAATTTCGTGGAAGAAAACGCCGCTGGCACGGTTTCGCAGAATCGCCGGACCAATGTATGGCTCCGCGAGCGGCGCCTCACGAAGCGCCAACACCTGCTTGATGACTTTCAGAAAGGCCCCTTCGATCGTCTTGTCGTCCGGCAGGCGATCTTCGGTTGAAGCATTGAAATCCGAGAACTGGCTCAGCTCCATCCCGTCATCGGCCTTCGTCGCTGCGGACATCGTGATGCGATAACGCTGCTCAGCGTTCTGCAGCCGCGTTCCTTCAGTGTTCACGATGTTTCGAGTGGCCGCATACGTGCCGACGGTGACGTTGGATTGATAGATTTGCGGATAATCGCGGGCGATCATGCTGATCTTCCGAAGCCGATCCTTCCAGCGGTCGTGATCGAACTTGTAAACTGCCGGCGCCTCATAATCGACGTGTGATTCTTCCTTGCTGAAATCGTCGGACTTGTCTTCTTCCTCGACCTTGACCTTCAAATCCGTTTTGACTTGCGTGAGCCTCTTGGCCGCCGCTTTGAAATTCTCATCCGTCGCGACCCAGAGCGCATGACGGATGGAGTCTGGCTCATCCTCGAGCGGCAGGGCGATGTTTCCGCTGCCATACACGTGCGAAGGTCCTCCGCCGCGAAGCTGATGCGTGTTGTCCACCTTGTATTCGCCGACGCGAACTTCGAGATTCAGGTTTCGCTCCTGTGAGTCCGTGTCGGAAACGATTGCCCCCAGCGACGCCGCGATACTGGCCGAATGCTCGTCGTAAACCGTGTAACTCAAGAAGTACGGCTTCGTGCCATCGTCCGTTGCCAAATTCTGCATCGAATAATCGAGCTCATCAACGAGATATTGCATGATCGGTTTCGCGGTCTTGCCGTTCGTCGATCCGGTTGCCGCCGCCGCATTCGAGCAAAGCGGCATTCCAACGGCGACACCAATCAGGCTGAGACGGAAAATGGATTTCATAGTCGATCCTTGTGACAGAACAGGTCTCGGTCGCATGCCGCGTCTACGCGAAGAGTCCTATTTATGCTCGGCAATTCCAAACCGCAACCATGTGAATTTGTCATGACCACGCACCAGAGAATATACCGCTTCGACCGACTTGTCACAGCGGATCGAACGATACACGCCGCAATCGAGCACGTCCGGCTGGCAATGTAGTTGCAAGTTGCGCGCCGATGATTGAAAATGCCTTGGTGAGATTCCTTGTCGGGTGCATCTTGATGCACCTTATTTCGCATCGAATTGCCAAACGGATGAGCTGAATGAAACTTTCCCGACGTGTTCTTGAACTTGCTGAATCCGCAACCCTCGCCGTGTCGGCCAAGGCCGGCAAAATGAAGGCCGCCGGAGTCGATGTCGTCAGCTTCGGTGCGGGAGAGCCGGATTTTGATACGCCGGCCCATGTCAAGGCCGTCGCAATCGACGCCTTGAACAAGGGAAAAACAAAATATCCCAATCCGGCCTTCGGTCTGCTCGAAACCCGCGAGGCCGTTTGCAAAAGCCTGCAACGCGATGCAGGCCTGAATTACAAGCCCGAAGAGGTCATTATCACCTCCGGCGGCAAAGAGGCCGCATATCTTGCGTTCCACGCTCTGCTCGATCCCGGCGATGAGATCGTGATCCCGGATCCGTATTGGGTGAGCTACCCGGAAATGGCCCGACTCGCGGGCGGCGTGCCGATTCACGTGCGCGGCCCGGAATCAAGCGACTTCAAGCTGACGCCGGAGTTGGTGCGATCAGTGATGACTCCTCGCACTCGAATCTTCCTGATCAATTCTCCCTCGAATCCCAGTGGCGTGACGTATCATCCTGACGAAATTCGGGCCCTCGCAACCGAACTGCAAAAGCACGACATCGTCGTGATTTCCGATGAAATTTACGATCGGCTGCTTTATCACGGACAGAAGACGTTGAGTTATGCGGCCGTCAGCCCAATGGCATTCTTTCAAACGCTGACACTCAATAGCGCATCGAAGACATTTGCAATGACCGGCTGGCGACTCGGCTATGCGGCCGGCCCAGTTGAGATCATTCGCAGCATGGCCAAGCTGCAATCTCAATCCACGAGCGGGGCGGCCACCTTCGGCCAAATCGCTTATGCCGCCGCGCTGACAGGCGACCAGGAACCGGTGGAGAAAATGCGTCAGGAATTCGAACGCCGCGCGGAACATATGTGGCGGCGACTCACTGCCATGCCCGGCATTCGCTGCCCGCGCCCGACAGGCGCGTTCTACTGCTTCCCCAACGTTGCGGCCTCGTACAAAAAGTTAGGCGTGCTTGGCTCTATTCCTTTCGCCGAAAAATTGCTTGAGCAGGCGCTGGTTGCCGTAGTCCCCGGGGCCGCCTTCGGAATGGACGAACACATGCGACTTTCTTTCGCCACCAGCATGGAGCAGATCGACAAGGGCCTGGATCGCATCGAGAAGTTCCTGCGGGGAACATGACAGAATGAAGGGATGGCAATTTTTCCGTCAATCGCGTCGAACCAATCTGAGAGGCCTTTCCAGCCCGACATAAGACATGAACGAAAGTACCCAACGCCGCCAAGTTGCTTTTTCCGACTTTTCACAGTTATTGGACGAAATCGACCGTTGCCGCCTCGGACATGTATCCTTGGGCTCTTGGACCTTGGCCCAGATTTGCCGGCATTTGGCCGACACGATTACGGGGTCGATGGACGGCTTCAATTTGAAGAAGCACCGCATGAAGCGCTGGTTTTTCGGAAGGAAAATCCTCAAATTGACCCTGACGCAAGGCATGCCCAAGGGGTACACCGTCGATCTGGCCCTGAATCCGCCGTCGAGCCTGGAATTCAATTCTGAACGAAAACGGCTTCAAGACGCCATTGACCGATATCAGGTATATCGCGGGCGTCTGAGGCCGCACCCGATTTTTGGCCGACTTTCGCGAGCCCAGTGGGACGAACTTCATTTGTTCCACGCTGCGCACCACCTGGGATTTGTTGTGCCCAGTAATTCGGGTGCCGTCAAAGGACGCGAAGGCTGCGTTTCAGAAGTTAAGTGATGTGCCGCCCTGGGCGGATTGCCGCGAACGCGACTTGGCGGCCGATTTTAGGTATAAGATCGGCAGACCCGGGTGGTAACGTGTGACCCAGCCGGGTCCCTCGGCTCTTCGGTTCGGCAACTGGCGGAATGTAATCTAGCGAGTGCCCCAGCCCATGAGCTGGGGGACTGATTTAGTGGAATCTAGAGATGGAATGAATTTGGAATACCGAGAGGTGACTGAAATGACATTACGAAAGCGGTCCACAATTGGCGTTGTCGGCGCAGTGATTTTGATTGCCATTCCAACCATCGCGCCTCTTTATGTGCGAGGTCAGGGGAAGGATTCCAAGAAACAACTCGTCAAACCGACAATGGCCCAGAGCCGTGAAGTCACGGTGCGCGGCACTGTCGTGTGCATCCACACCTATATCACCGGTGAGGCCGTCACTCCGGAAAAAATGAAAGCCATCGGCGATGCGATTCGAAACGGCGCTCCCGCAGGGCTCGAAACAAAAACCGGCTTGGTCGTTCTTGGACAGGGCACGACCAATCCCGGCCGACTCTTGTTCCCTCACGCAATGCGCAGCGTGAAAATCAAGGGTCGCATGTATGATAAAGCAGGGTTTAAGTATCTTGATTTCACCGAAGTAAAACAGGCGAAAGAACCCACCGGCGGTGATGATGACAACGCCGCCGATGACGATGACGATGACGACGATTCGGGAGAATGACGACGTGCCGGTGTTGCGATCACGGCAAGTCGGTTGATTTGCAAAGGCCCGACCCATGGATGGGGAAACAGTGGACTCGATCATCTGCGGAATTGATCCGGGGTTGGGAATAACCGGCTACGCGATCATCCGCACGAATCAATCCACAAACAATTCACAGGATTTCAATCGTGATCCAAATGTGGTTGACGCCGGCGTCTGCCGATTCGAAAGTTCGCACTCGCTCCCACGTCGACTGGCCGCCCTCCATTCCGATATCACCGCAATTCTTGAAGAGCATCAACCGCAGGTCGTCGCTGTCGAACAGCTCTACTCGCATTACAATCACCCGCGAACAGCGATTCTGATGGGGCACGCTCGCGGAGTGATTCTTCAAGCCGCCGCATCATCCGGGATCGAAGTAAAAAATTACTCGGCGACGCGGATCAAGCGATTCCTCACGGGCAATGGACGGGCGAGCAAGGGCCAGATGCAGCGGGCGGTCCAGGTCATGTTGTCCCTGCCGGCGCCGCCCGATCCACCGGACGTTGCCGATGCCATCGCCGTGGCACTCTGCGCCGCCGCAGACGTGGGCGCCTCCCCCCTTGCCAAGGGGGGACGCAGGGGGGTTGTCAATCGCTCTTCTCTATTCGCCTTTCGCCATTCGCGACCAACGGGAGCGTTATGATCGTTCGCATCACCGGCAACCTTATCGACGTGGCCGAAGACTCCGTGGTCGTCGAGCGTGAAGGCATTGCCCGCGAAGTGCTCGTTCCGCGATTCGCGATTGGCGAATTGGCAGCCCATCGGGGCCGGCAAATCACGCTGCACACCCTCGAATTCTTCGAAGGCAATCACGCATCGGGAAGCTTGATCCCGCGTCTGCTCGGATTCCTGCATCGCGACGACCGTGAATTTTTCGACCGCTTCATTGACGTGAAAGGCATCGGGCCGCGAAAGGCACTCAAAGCCCTCGCCGAACCCGTGCGACGAATCGCCTCATGGATCGAATCCGGTGATGCCAAAGCTCTTGCTCGATTGCCCGGCATCGGCAATCGCGCGGCCGAGCTGATCGTCGCCTCTCTAAAGGGTAAGATGTCGGACCTTGCGGTCGGCGGCGATGGCGTCGCGCGTAGCGCCGCGATCGAACTTAGTTCCGCTCAGCGCGACGCATTGGAAATCCTCGTCGCCTGGGGAGACCCTCTCGCTGACGCCGAACGCTGGATCGAACGAGCGGCCCAAACGAATCCGGAATTGAAATCTCCAGACGATTGGGTAAGGACGGCGTATCGGATTAAGACCGGTGTCGCGGGTTGAGAGTGAGAAGCATGAAGGAAACGGAAAATTGTAACTCGTAACTTGTAACTCGTAACTCGTAACTCGTAACTTGTAACTCGTAATTCTTAACTTCAGTCTTTCTATGGCAAGAGACCGTGTAATTTCTGCGATCAAGAAAGATCCCGACGAGCCCGTCGATACCGCGCTTCGTCCGCGTCGGCTCGACGAAATGGTCGGCCAGGGCCCCGTCATCGAGAAACTTCACATCGCCATCGACGCCGCCAAGCGCCGCGGCGAGCCGCTTGAACACATTCTTCTCGACGGTCCGCCCGGCCTCGGCAAGACCACGCTCGCCAACGTCATCGCCCGCGAAATGACCGAGAAGCCGCCGCGAATCACCTCCGGCCCCTCGCTCGCCAAGCAGGCCGACCTCATGGCCCTTCTCACCAACCTCGAGCAAGGCGACGTGCTTTTCATCGATGAAATTCATCGGCTGCCGACCATCGTCGAGGAATTCCTCTATCCGGCCATGGAAGACTTCCGCGTCGATTTCACGATTGAAGGCGGCCTGAACGGTCGCGTCGTGAATTTTGCGTTGCGTCGCTTCACGCTCATCGGCGCGACCACTCGCGCTGGGATGCTCAGCGGCGCGCTTCGCGATCGCTTCGGCCATCGCTTCCATCTCGATTTTTATTCGACGGACGATCTGACGACGATTTTGAATCGCTCGGCCTCGAAGCTGGAATTGAAGACGCAGCCCCACACGCTCGAAACCATCGCCGCTCGCAGCCGCGGCACGCCGCGCGTCGCGAATCGTTTGCTCAAGCGCGTTCGCGATTACGCCCAGGTCCGCGGCGACGGCACGCTCTCACGCAAAATCGTCGATGAAGCGCTCGACGTGCAGCAGGTCGATTCGCTGGGCCTCGACGAGCTCGACCGCGCGTTCCTCACCTCGCTAATGAAGGTCTACGGCGGCGGACCGGCAGGCATCGAAGCCATCGCCGCCACCATGGGCCAGGAACGCGACACTCTCGAAGACATGGTCGAACCGTACCTCCTGCAAATCGGCTTCCTCATCCGCACCCGCCAAGGCCGACAAGTCACCAAAGACGCCTGCGAACACCTCGGCCTACCCTTCAAACTCGCCACCAACGGCAAACCCGCCGACGCGCCAAGTCTGTTTTGAAACAAATCAGATCCGATCGTGCCTCAATGCAAGCTAACCGGGGAAATTCTTCGCACAAGGTCTTGTTTCCCTCGTAGCAGAGCATAATGATTACCGGGGCCGGACCGCGGGGGTAGCCAGCTTGTCACGCCATTAAGGAGGATCGCCACATGCTCCCACCAGTATTTTATGCGCGTTCATTTGTCTTAATTGCGTCGTTGTTGCTGCTGGCATGTCTTGTTTCAAGCCCGGCGAACGCCGATCCGTGCTCGATTGCCGATGTCACGCCCCCTCCGGGCAATCGCACGAACGCAGGCCTAATGTATGACGAAGCACGGCACGAGATGATTCTTTGGGGCGGAAGCAACGAAGCTGGCGCGATGACCAACACTTGGGCCTGGAATGGAACGACCTGGACGCAACGCGCGACGACCGGCGCACCCGCTACGAAATTCGCCTACAACGACGCCGCTCGTGGGGTCGTTGTGGCCATCACCGAAGGTTCAATGTACGAGTGGAACGGTTCCACATGGTCATCGCACCCCGTTAGTTCTCCCTTTGGGCCTTACGGAAACGCATTCGCATACGATTCCAATCGAAAAATCGGTGTCCTTTTTGTAGGCGGCGCATCGACTTATCCGATTCCTCAAACCTGGGAATGGGACGGTACGCTTTGGACGTTGAAGAGTACTGGTGGACCGTCTGGCCGCGACCGAACGGCGTTGGCGTTTGATGCGAATCGAAACGTCGTCGTGTTGCACGGCGGTCAAAGCGCGACTGACAGCAGCATACTTCGCGACACTTGGGAGTGGGACGGCTCAACATGGACTCTTCGGAGCCAGTCGGGCCCGCCACGGTTAGAGCATAGTCTTGCATACGACGGCTCACGACATGTAGTGAGGCTATTCGGCGGTAATAGCGGCTCCGAAGTTGGCGGAACATTGGAATGGGATGGATTCGTTTGGAGGGGGAATCTGGACCCAGGCCCACAGGGGCGGACTGAATTGGCCATGGCATCCGACACCGATCGAAATGTTGTTGTCTTGTTCGGCGGCACGACATTTGTGACGGGTTCCTGGGGAGATTGCTGGGAATCAAGTGGAAGCGGATGGTCTCTACGGACGTCCGGTTCCCCAAGCCCGCGCGGCAACGGAGGGATGGTGTTCGACGTTGCCAGGCATGTGTCCCTCCTAGCCGGTGGATCGGGCACGAAGGACACTTGGGGCTGGGATGGCGTGAATTGGAACTTCTTCACTCGATTCGGAACTCCTGACCTGACCGGACAGGCAATGGACTACGACAGCTTCCGTAGCGTCGCAGTGATGTTCGGTGGAGGTGTTGATCAAAGTCAGTTCTCCTCCAGCCTGACCGAATGGAACGGTTCGGGTTGGGCGTCATACACAGGTCCTCGACCAAGCGCGAGAACAAACGCTGCGATGGCATTTGACAGTCGTCGCGGCGTCAGCGTGCTATTCGGAGGTGCATCCCCGACGCATGTTGCGTTTGTCGACACCTGGGAGTGGGACGGAACCTCGTTCACGCAAAGAGATGTGTCAGGACCGCCGGGTGGCGCTTATGCAATGGCCTACGACGAACGGCGTGGCGTAGCCGTCTTGTTCGGCTGGAGTACAGCGGCTGAAACTTGGGAGTTTGACGGAAACGCTTGGACGAAAATCATTCCAGAAGGAGGCTCGCCACAGTCGCGGTATGGCCATCGAATGGTTTATGACTCGGCCGCAGGCGTAGTTCTCCTTTCGGGGGGCGGCGTCAATAATGGCAGCTTGTCAGATATTTGGAGCTGGAACGGCAAACGATGGAATCTTGAGGGCAATCTTCCTGTTCCGGTCCGTCAGCACTTTATGTCCTATGATTCCGACCGCCAGGTGTCCGTTGTTTTCGGAGGCCATTCCTATGGGCCCGTCGGCAAAACCCATGAAATCCCCAGTTGTCTGATTGATAGTGACAATGACAACGTACCCAACATTTACGACCTTTGTCCTGAATCGAATATCGAGCCAACTGTAGCGGTCGAGGATTGCACGACTGAAGTGACGAATTTGACAGTCCATGACGGCTGTACCATGAACGACTTAATCAATGCGTGCGCGGCCAAGCCTCAAGTCCACCGTCGCGACTTCGTCCGCTGTGTGCGCCAATTGGCCGCAGAATGGCGACACGATGGCCTGATCACACTCCGCGACCAACGCGAGATCGTTCGCTGTGCCTCTCAAAAAAGGACACCGTGATCCTCTGATTGCCGCTGCGGTCGTTCAACTGGCCGATCGCTGAATTCAAAGTTTTCACCAACCACCCCTGAAGTTATCTTTCCTGATGACTCCGCGCCCCCGTTCCCTTCGACCCTTCTCGCTTTCAAACTTCCGCACCAATCGTTTTCTCCCTTTCGGACCTTTGTGCCAGTCCGATGCTCCCCTTCGAACTTGTTCACCTTCGAACCTTCACACCCGTGGTCATTCTTCGATCTTCACCATGCGCTCTTCGATCTTTCGATTTCTGCCTTCTTACCTCGTTGCCTCGTTGCCCTGCTGCCTTTCGGTGAGTGCCACATGTTGACACTCGCGAAAAAGTACTTTGCCAAACGAACCCATCTCAAAGTTTTACTTCACGTCACGATTCGGCGTCAATCTGTGAATTCGTTGCCTTCTTGCCTATTGCCTGCTGCCTGTTGCCTTTTTGCCTTACCCAATCCACAATTGGCATTCGGCAATCGGCAATTCGACTGCCGTTGGCCGCTGGCTTTCGTTAAATCACGGAGAACGAAGAACGATGAAAGTTCACGAATATCAGGCTCGGCAGCTTCTCGCGGACGCGGGCGTGCCCGTTCCGAAATCGCAGGTCGTCGAATCCGTTGATGCGGCCATCAAAGCCTATTCAGAAATCGGCGGACAGGCGGTGGTGAAGGCCCAGGTGTTCGCGGGCGGTCGCGGGAAAGCCGGATTCGTCAAACTCGTGAACAGCGCCGACGAAGCTCGCAAGGCCGCCGACTTCATGCTTAAGAATCGCATGGTGTCGCCGCAAACAGGCGCCGCGGGGATCGCCGTGAAGAAGCTGCTGATCGCCGCCGCCGTCGATATCGAAAGCGAATACTATGCGGCCGTTGTTCTCGATCGCGCCAAACGCGTGCCGGTTGTGATGGTCTCGCGCGAAGGCGGCGTCGAGATCGAAGTCGTCGCCCATCGAAATCCCGACGCAATCATCAAACGCTGGTTACATCCAACGCTGGGACTGCTTGACTTTCAATGCAATCAACTCGTGGCCGCGCTCGGCTTCACTGACAAAGAGCAGATGAAATCCGCAGACGCAATCATTCGCGGGCTCGTCGATGTGTTCTACAAATACGATTGCTCGCTGGCGGAGATCAATCCGCTGGTGCGAACGAAGTCGGGTCAGGTGATGGCCATCGACGCGAAGATGAACTTCGATGACAACGCGATCTTCCGTCACAAGGTGCTGCAGGAGATGTTCGATCCGACAGAAGAGAATCCGATGGAGCTCCGCGCGAAAGAGCACAATCTTTCGTATATCGCACTCGACGGAAATATCGGCTGCCTCGTCAATGGCGCGGGACTCGCGATGGCCACGATGGACATCATCAAGCTGCACGGCGGCGAACCGGCCAATTTCCTCGACGTCGGCGGCTCAGTGACCAAAGACGGCGCGATCGAAGCCTTCCGCATCATTCTTTCGGACAACAAGGTCCGCGGCATTCTCGTCAATATCTTCGGCGGCATCGCCAAGTGCGACACCATCGCCGAAGCCCTCATCGCCGCAGCCAAGGAAATCGGCTTCAAAGTCCCCGTCGTTGTCCGCCTCGAAGGCACCAACGTCGACCGCGCCCGGCAACTTCTCAAAGAAGCGGCCTTGCCCGTGCTGATCCCCGCGGCCGACCTCACCGACGCAGCGAAAAAAGTCTGTGCGAAAGTGGCATGAGCGGTCTGTGTTGATGCCCGCAGCCTTCCCCCTTACCAAGGGGGAACATTGGGGCTTTCCGATCCGCGACCGCAAGCGAGCGGACGTTGGGTGGCATGGCCAAGCGTAGCGCCGCCATGTTTCGTGCCCGCCGTACAGTGTTCAAGATGCGCGATCCAAAGGCCTGTGCTACTTCTGTCGCTTGTACTTGCCGGTCATTTCCACTTTCTTGACCATGTGTATGCGGTCGGCCCATTCGGTCATGTGCCAGTCGAGCGTGTCGTGGTCGACGACACTCATGCAATATCGACCGTAACTTGTCGTGCCGTCGAGGCCGATGCTCTTGTAGTCCATTGTCCAGCGCTTGTTGGCCGCGTCATACGAGGCAGTGCCGCGCTGCGGGTAACCCCAGTTGTTGAACATGCCCCAGATGTATTGCTTGTCGCGGGGGTGCCAGCTCCAGATACCCTCGGCCTCGAACTTCGTCCGCTTGCTTTGCGACTGGAACGCGCCTCGCAGGCAGCGTTTGTCGAGAGTCCACTTCCACTCGGCCTTGCCGGTCCAGGCTTTGTCCTGCTCGTCGGCGTTGAGCATCTCAGCTTCCCAATTCCACGTGCCCACGAACACGTCGTAGGCCTCGAGTTCCGTCGGACGAGGTGGCTGCTGAATTTTCGAGAAATCCGCTTTCCGCGCCGCACAGCCCCCGCTCAGCCCAACGATCGAGGCCAACATCCACAGTTTTTGCCAATTCGTTTTCATGACCGCATCTCCTTTTCCAAAAATGCCGGTTCTGGACATGCAAAGTGTCGCGTTCCTGACACGCAGAGTCAAGTAGATTCGTATGGACTGGCGACGCCGCGTGATCCGAACCCCAAGCGGGAGAGAGTGGGACGCGTTTCCGAGCCGCGCCTGTTAAGAAGCGGACGCGCCGTCCCCCTTACGAAGGGCTGAGGGCGACCAATGCGGAAGCCCGAAGTGGGGGGTTTGTTCCACCACGAATGAGCACGTAGTTGATCTACCCCGCTCCGCCGATTAGCTTCATCAAGTCGATTTCAATTTCATCTTCGTTCTAACGGAGGCCATGACATGTCCAAGAAACTCGGCGTCGTTTTTTTCATGCTCGTTCTGATCGCGGTCGGCTGGGTGGCCGCAAACAAGTTCACCGAATTCAAGGATTTCCAAATCTCCATCGCTTTCGGTTTCCCGAAGGAGACTGAAATCGAAATGCACGTGGTGGCTTCGATGGGCATGACCGCGTTGGAGGCCCCGACGTTCAATCCCAAGGTCGGCGGCGTCGACTGGGACGCGTGGGTGGCCAATCATTTCGACCTTCGCGACGCGAGCGGCAAACAGGTGCACATCGACTTCATGAAAGGCAGCGACGTGGTGAACACCAAGAAGCTGCCCGGCGTGCCTGAGGGTTTTCTCTTCGCTCGCGTCAAACAAGGCGGCAAGTACACGTTCGACTACAAGCCCAAGTTGGCCGACCCCATGAAGCTCCGCTACGCATTCACCGCCCCCACGGCCGACAAACCGGTGGAATGGTGTAAGTTTGAAAAGGCATGAGGCACCACCTCGGGCCATTCCATATGTTACTCGATTTCGCACTATGGCGGACAGCCCCAGCGGGCAAGGTAGGCAAGGGTAGAAGGGTCGGTTCTAAGCGCGCCACCAGCATAGAGGGCTGGGCCGGTCCCGTCATCAAAAGGCGCTAAGGCGAGAAATGTTCCGAATTCAAAGCCATTTCCAAGCCCTGACCAACTCATGTTATTCCACTTGGCGATCCCAATCGCTCGCATGTCACCGGCAACCGTGAAAATTCCTCCGGCGTAGAGCGACGGGCCAGCACCATCGTCAAAGGTCGCAAATGAAAGGACGGGGCGATCCATTCCGCTTCCCATAGGCGACCAGGTTTTTCCGTTCCATTTAGCGATGTTGCTCGCTGCAACATCGCCCGCCTTCGTGAACTGGCCACCCACGTAGAGCGCTGCGCCAGTGCCATCATCAAAGACGGCCATTGTGTAGACATATCCGTCGGTTCCATTTCCAAGGGGTGACCAGATCGCGCCGTTCCACTTCGCGACGTTGAGTACCATATGTTCTATCCCGAAAAGCCCCCCAGCATAAAGCGCTGGTCCAGAGCCGTCATCAAATACAGCAAGCGCGTATACCATGTTCGCGGTCAGGCCCGGTACCGGAGACCAGCTTGTACCGTCCCATTTTGCGATGCCACCAAATTCGCCTCCCGCATAGAGTGCCGGGCCAGTCCCATCGTCAAAAACGGCCAAGCAACGGACGGTAAGACCCGTCCCGCTTCCCAATGGTAGCCAGGTAGTTCCGTTCCATTTCGCGACGAAATGGGCCGACGCGTCGCCGGCGACCACGAATTGTCCCCCTGCATAGAGAGCATCGCCGCTCCCATCATTGAAGACGGTCAAAGCATAGACACGACCATTGATTCCGCTTCCCAATGGCGACCAAGTCGCGCCGTTCCATTTGCCGACATGATGTAGTGACACGTCGCCTGCAGTGTCGAAATCGCCGCCAGCGTAAACCGCAGGGCCCGTGCCATCATCGAAGACAGTTAATGCAAGAACCTCACTTTCGACGCCGAGGGGCGAGTCGAACGCGGTAAACGCGAAACCTTCATCGCACCCGGGTGGCCCGACCGGACCGACATGATAGAGAAGAAGGAACTTTGCGAAGTCTTCGAGGTCGATGTCACTGTCAATGTCGAATTCGGCGTCCGCGCACAGCGGATTGCCTAACGCTCCGGTCGGTCCCAACATGCAGCCCTGGAAAATCGCATAGTCCACAAGATCGATGATTCCGTCGCTGTTCAGGTCGTCATCGGCTCCATACGTAGCACGAGTTCCAACCAAGAGCAGCGAATATAACAGAAGCCGATGCCACGAAACACGCTGGTCATGCATGACTTGTGCCCCATATTTTTGGTATGTGGGCAAATCGCGCGTTGGGTGCGGGACGCCCATCAAATAACTCGCTGATGATGTTAGGAATGGCCAATATCACAGTCAAGCGGACTTGTTGAATCACTTCGACCGCACGGCGTCGCTCATACGCTCCATCGCTTCATGGAGAATTCCGGTTACGTCTTTGGCTCCGTCGCGGACGGCGGTGATGAAGTCGATGTCGCGGGCGATTTGGCGCTTGGCGCGGTCGGAGTCGGAGAGCTCTTCAGAGGCCTCAATCCGTCGGTCGGCGGAGAAGCGGCGAAGTTCGGCGAGTTGAGTGGCCATGTTGATGATCTGGTAGGCGCGGGTGTCGGCGTGGATTTTGGCGCGTAGCTCGTCGACGCGGACGAGGCGGCGATTGAAGCGTGGCGGATCGTCGGTGAGGCGCTCAAGTTCGGCGAGAAGCACGAGGAGTTCATCGCAAACGCGCTGGGCCTCGGCGATTTCGTCGAGGCGTTTGCGCACTTCGTCGCTGGCGCGACGGAGCGAAACATCGAAACGTCGAAAAGTCGAAAAGTCGAAACCTGAGTTTGTAGGGTGGGCCGTGCCCACCAACTTGTCGTCGGTATGGGCTGACGCCTGCGTCTCGTCAGTCCCCCAGCCCAAGGGCTGGGGCACCCTGTTCTGCGGTGCATCAAGATGTACCCTAGGATCTTCGGCGTAAAGGGAATTTGTGCGCTCCCCGACTAACCCCCCTCTGTCCCCCCTTGGTAAGGGGGGAGGCAATGTCTCTCGCGACGTTTCCCCTGTTGCCTGTCGACTTGTTGCCTCGCATTCTTCCCGTCGCTCACGCTCCGGGCTCTGATGGGTCGCGCGGACTGAAGTCCGCGGCTCGTTTTGAGGTGCGCAAAGAGAATCTTTGCGATCCCCATCCGCGCGGACTAAAGTCCGCGGCTCGCACTGAGGAATCGTGGAAGTGCAGTATTTTTCTGCGGCGGCGCGGAGGGACATTGATTCAGTGCCACGGATGCGGGCGCCGCCTTCGGTGGCGTTGATGATGCGGCGGGGGGTCGAAGCGATGTCTTTTTCGAATTGTTCGAGATAGGTGAACAAGAGGTCATCGGTGTAGAGTTCGCTTTCGTCGTTGCCGCGGACTTTGCGGAGGATCGGGCGATTGCGGACGATGCGGTCCCATTCCTTTTGTTCCATGGTGTTGAAGCGATTGATTTCGCCGCGCCATGTTTGATGAATCTCGACGCCGGGAACGTAGAAGACGTGGCCGGTATACGCGAGGTCCTGGCCGACGAAGATGATCGGATCGCAGCCGAGATGTATGGCCAAATAGAATGCAAGGTGTGCGACGGTCGCGCCGGCGGGCAGTCCGGCGCGAGCGCCCAATTCTTCGCCGAGCACCAATCTGGCCCAGGCATTATCGAGCAGTGAGACCGGGCCGGGATATTCGTCGATGACGTGCCAGGTGGCCTTTGGTTCGGCGACGAGGTGCGCGCCGCGAAGATCGCCGACGCCTTCGAAAAACCGGCGGGACATTTCGTGAAAATCAAGGCTGGTGATGAAATCCGGAACGATGCCCTTGTGCATCAAAGGGCCTATGGCGGTTTGGACCGCGCACAGGACGGCTCGACCCTTCAATTCCGCGAGCTGGTCGATGTTTCGACCGAGCGAAGGGCCTGCAGAAATTACGATTCCGGGTCGGCCTGCGAATCGATCTTTCAGCGAATCAATCGGCGGCGTGGTGACATAAGTCCCCAGATTCATGGCGATGTTCTTGCACGTAATGCGGGCATTTCCGACGAGCGTGAGCAACGACATTCGGGTGAACGCAACGTATTCCGCAATTGTGTTTTGAATTTGCGCATGGCGAGATTCGTTGAGGCGACGGGCCGGTGCGTAGGGTGCGAATTGTGCGCCGAGCATGATGAGCGAGCTCAGCGGCTGAAGCTTTGCATGGAGCCGAGCTTTGTCATCGTCGTTGAGAAGCAGAAATCGCTTCGAAGCGAGCATGTCCGAGAAGTCATTGCACGCCAATGCAGTCGAAATCATGGCGAGATTGGGTTCGATGCATAGGATGATTGCGTCGCCGCGAAGCCGCTTGAACAGAGCTTGAACGTGATAGCCCAATCCAAGGCCCGATACGACGATGCAAAACTTATCTTCGATTGGAACGGCGTCAGCCCAGGTTTTTGCTTCGGCCAGCGGATCGTGCCGGCTGTGAAGGTAAAATCCTGCGCCGCCATTGGTTGACGCACGGGCCGTCCATTCGCCGCTGCGAGTTCGCTCAAGTGGAATTCGTTCGTGATCGTGAATCGCATCGACTCGCAAGGCGAGGTCGGCGTCAAACCGCCAGAGAAGCCGCATGTTTCGAAGGAACACTTCGTTCGCATTGGGCGGAGCCTGTAAATTCGTCAAGGCTTGATTCATTTGAGTTATCAACAGCTTCTTGGCAAGGCGTCAGCATCCACGAATGTGCAATCCAATTCGATTGCGTTCTGCAGCCGTCGAAGATAGTCGCGGCGAGGGATTTCGACGGCCCCAAATTGTCGCAGATGATCGGTCATAAATTGAATGTCGAGAAAAATCATGCCGCGATTTCGCATTTGTTCGACGAGATACATTAGAGCGACTTTGGAGGCATCGGTCACGCGATGGAACATGGATTCACCGAAAAATGCGCCGCCAATCGCGACGCCATATAAACCGCCGACCATTTCATTGCCTTGCCAGCTCTCGACGCTGTGCCCGAATCCAAGCCGGTGCAGTTCCGTGTAGGCTTGAAGGATTTCGTGGGAAATCCAGGTCCCGTCGGGTCGATCGGCACAGGCCGACATTACACGCTCAAAAGCGCTATCGATCCGAATCTCGAATTTCTTGCGGCCAATTACGGAGCGAAGGGAACGCGATGGATGACAGCGATCAAGTTCAATGATGGCGCGGGGATCGGGGGACAGCCAGCGGATGTCACCGAATTCGTCGGCCATTGGAAACCATCCGGAACAGTAGGCGGCCAGGAGCCGTTCGCTCGTCAGAACCGATGGCATTGGGAAGGATTATACCGGAAGTATTTCCAACAACTCAGCCAGTGCTCTGATGACGTAGTCTGGTTTGGGACGGAGGCGGCGTCTGCGGCGATGGAGGAGTAGCACCGAGGGCATACCCACTCTTTTTGCGCCGCGGACGTCTTTTTCGAGACGGTCGCCGACATAGAGCGTGCTATTGGCGTCAGCCCGAAGTTCATCGAGAGCGGCCTTGAAAATGCCCGGTTGCGGCTTCATGTAGCGCACGTCAGAGGAGTAAATTCGTGTGGGGAAGAATTCAAGGAGCCCCTCTTCATGAAGGAAGTTGTCGATTGCAAAAGCAGGAAAGACCGTGTTGGAAACGATTCCCAATTTAAGCCCGCGCTTGCGAAGCTCAGAAAGAACCGGCCTGGCTTCGGGGTCGACAGAGATGAGTTCGCAAACCGGCGCGATACTAAAGGCAGCCAGCTCGCGCATTTGCTCCTGGGTTAGGTCTATTCCCATTCGAGCATGGCATTTGTGAAAAGCGATGAGCAACTGGGCTTCTCGACGAGTGATCCGCGACCACAAAATAGATCGCAAGAGAGTCGCACCGAGCCGCCGGGCATATTTATGGTATGGCGGCGGATTGAAACCCATTTCAATGAGTCGTTGATGAGCCGGCCTGGTTCCGGCCACTAAATAAGGTCGTGCTTTCCAGGTAGCGAAATGGATGATTGTATCGCCAAGATCGAATAGAACGGCCTTGATCGCTGTGGACGCCTCGTTGCGCGACGAATCATTGTCATCGTTACGCGGTAAACATGTTCTTGCAGCTATTGATTCCGTTGCAGGCATGATCCGCCCCTTACACCAAGGCGCAACCATTATACATCCAATACGTGTCCAAAGCCATGCGTGCGCTTGGTACATATCGGAGACAAAGCGTGTTGAGAAGCTGGATTATCGCGGTGGTGGCTCGCCCTGTGGAATCGGTACGCTAGTCTTGAAAATGCCGGAAGAGCCGATCCCGACGTTGATTTTCCCTTCCGTCTCGATCTTTGCGAGGATCGCTTGAAGGCGGCCAATGGCGTCGCTTAGCCGCTCAAGTGACAAAAGTGCGGACTCATAAAGCCGTGCGTCATTCATCAGCAATCCAACGGTGCCACGTCCTTTCGAGGTTTGATCGAGGACCAAGGCAAGTTGTTTGGCCCCGGAATCGAGCTCGTCGAGGATCGAATTCAGCTTCACAAAAGATCGATCCAAATTTTCGTTGAGCCGGCCGATGCCGCCATTGATGTTGTCGGCGACTTCCTTGCTTCCGTCTTTCCAAAACTGCGTGGTTTGACGGGCGTTTTCAGCGGCAGTGCGAAATTGCGCGATGGCGGTCTTGAGATCCTCACGAATATTCGGATCGCCAAGCACGGTGTTCAGGTTGAGTACGAGCTGATCCAGTCGCTCGACAACGGTAGCGAAATTTGGAGTGACGCCCTTCGCGGCGGCATCCGGAGCACTGACTTCCGCAACGGATCGCGGCTCCAGCAGCCTGGAAAGATTCTTGAAGACCGGCGTTGCTGCCTGGGCCATGTCACCAAAGTCGGAGATCATGCCCTCCACGACGTCCTTGTCGATGATTTCACTAATTACACTGCGCATTTCGCCACGAATCTGAGCGTGCTTTTTTTCAATGGGAATCGGAGGTCGGTCGGAGCGAACGATGATGTCAATGTGGCCGGTGCCAAATCCCAGTGTCGCGCCATACACCAGGGCCTTGGAGCCTCGGGGGATAATGTAATCCTCGCGAATACGGGCGACGATTACGGTCCCACCTTCGGGATGCTTCTTGTCCAGAAAGTCAACGCCTCGAACCCGACCGATCTCCACGCCATTTAGGTGTACGGTGCTTCCGGGGTCGATGCCGCGAAGTTCGGGAACGTCGGTGATTTCCAACGTCCATTCATTGCCGCCAAGCCAGTCCGGCGTCTCACCGAACCATGCCAGGAGCGTTGCAAACATGACCAGCGCAGCCACGACGAACACGCCGACCCAGAAATTTCTCTTGGCGTCCGACATTTGAATTTCCTGCTAAACGCCTTTTCGCAGAGCCGCCAGCATCGCCGGGTCGCTGCGGCCTTCTACAAAGTTTCGCACTCGCTCATCTTCAGACTGGAAGACTTCGTCCCGTTTTCCGTCGAAAATGAAGCGGCCTTTATAAAGCATGATGACACGGTCGGCGACTTTGCGAACCGTAGCCATATCGTGCGTGACGACGACACTTGTAACGCCGAGTTCTTTCTGGAGCTTTCCGATCAAGGCGTCAATCTCATCGGATCGCGGCGGATCAAGACCGGTCGTCGGCTCGTCATAGAGAATCATCTCGGGGTCGAGGGCGATCGCACGAGCAAGAGCCACGCGTTTTTTCTGGCCGCCTGACAGCTCGGACGGCATTTTCCTTTGAATTCCTTCAAGCCCGACCAAAGCCAGTTTTCGGGCCACGATTTTATCCACTTCACTTGGAATTCGTTTGGTGTGCTCCACAATTGGGAAGGCGATATTTTCTCCCACATTCATTGAATCGAAGAGGGCGCTTCCCTGAAAGAGAAATCCCATGTGCGGGCGGATTTCAGAGAGCTGGCGCTCGGATATGTTGTCGATCCGCTGCTCGTGAAAATACACCTCGCCACGATCCGGCTTGAGCAATCTCACCAGGTGGTTTAACAACACACTTTTTCCAGAGCCTGACTCCCCGATAATCACCGTCGTCTGTCCGGCCACAAGATCAAGATTGATACCTTCCAAGACAATCAGTGGGCCGAATCGCTTGTAGATATCGACAAGACGAGCGACCAGTTTGCGCGCATCCGCATCAGTCTTTCGTGACTCACGGAGTCCCTGGGTTGTGCTCGCCCTGTCATTCATCAGACCAGCGACTTGAAGCCCCAGATTCCACGATAGACACCCGACAGGAAATAGCCGATGAAAAAGTCGCTCACGAGAATCACCACAAAACTGGTCACGAAAGACTCGGTACACGCGCGACCGACGCCTTCGGCTCCTGTACGACAGTAAAATCCTTTATAACACGATATCAGGCCTATGGTTCCACCAAAAAAGACGCTCTTGAGGAACCCCACGAACAAGTCCCAGGATTCGATGAATTCTTCGATGTAATACCAATACGACGACGACGGAACGCCTTTGAGCGGCACGGCGATGGTCCAGCCTGCGATCGACCCGAAAACGTCGCAGAAGAAAGTCAGAAGTGGCGTAAGCAACAAACAGGCAAGAAATCGCGGAACGACCAGGTAACGCACCGGATCGGCGCCCATGACGCTAAGCGCACTGATCTGGTCGGTAACACGCATCGTTCCCAACTCCGCCGTGAGGGCGCCGCCGACTCGGCCCGCAACCATAACGCCGGCAAGCACCGGGCCAAGTTCCTGTACGAGGCTCAATGAAACCAAGACCCCCATTCGTTGCTCAAACCCGGCCGCCTTGAGCTGATCGTAACTTTGCACCGCAAGCACCAGACCCACGAACGTGCCCGTGACGACAATGACCGGAAGCGTGCGGTTGCCGACTTCGAAAAAGACTGGCATGGACCTGGACCACGTGCGCAGGCGCATGACTCCCGGCAGCAACCAGCGAAACATCTGGCCCGCAAAAATCCCGAACTGCCCGAAGGCCTCGAGAGCCGCAACGGACCATGCACCGATGATGCCGAAAACATAACGCATGAGATTCGCGTCACGATCGCTGGAAGAGGTCATTTCAATTCGCCGCGCCCGGTCATGAAATTCACCGGACATCGGTATGTAAGTCGGTCGGTCGGCGATGTCAAACGACACTCTATTCATGCAGAAGAAACGGTGCTGGTGTGATTTGAAATACTCTGAGTGGCATGCCCAAGCCCAGCCCCATATGGCGCCGGCATGGCAGCGCTTCGCTTGGCCATGGCACCCGAAATCAAAATCATACCAACATCGAAGAAATGCAATGCTGTAGCGAGAATTGTTTCGATTATAATCGCGGGTATGACCGATTCGTCAGTCTCGATCATCGTTCCGACGTACAAAGAGTCGCCGAACATTCGTCCGCTCGTGGAGAGGATTTCTCTAGCGACGAAGGCCGCCGGGCTTACCGTCGAAATTGTGATTGTGGACGACAATTCACAGGATGGGACGGTGGAAATCATTGAATCCCTGAGTAGTGATCATCCTGTTCGGATCAAAGTTCGCAAAAACGAGCGAGGACTTGCCGGTGCGGTCATTGCCGGATTCCGTGAGGCTAAGTACGACCAATTCGTCGTGCTCGACGCGGATTTGCAGCACCCGCCTGAAGCGATACGCCGCTTGCTCGAACGGCTCAATGAACCGGGCTGCGATTTCGCCATTGCGACGCGATATGCAGCGAAGGGGTCGATCGATGAAGCATGGTCCACGGGGCGACGATTTGCGAGCTGCCTCGCGACCTTGGCGGCGCGGCCACTCGCACCGCTTAGCGATCCGATGTCGGGGTTCTTTGCTTTTCGGCGGCAGACTTTTCAACACGCAACTAAACTCAACGCCATTGGTTATAAGATCGCACTCGAACTGTTTGTGAAATGCGGCTGTAGAAGCCCCGGCGAAGTCCCCATCGAGTTTTCCATCCGCAACGCCGGTCAAAGTAAGGCCGGCCTTCGCGAGGGAATGCGCTTTCTGCGGCACTTGGTGAGTCTCTATTGGTTCAAGTGGCCTATCGCAATGGCGGCATCCATTGGTAGCAGCGTGTTGATTGTCACCGCAATTGTCTACTTTCTATGCCGAGCCATGAGTCGATAATGAATTGCGTCCATTCTTGGCGATGAATGAGAAATTCCAATTAGAGAAAAGATGAGTTGTTCGACGGAGACAAGGCCAAATGTCCAAAACGCTAAAACCCGCGAGTCCCGAGCCCGCGATTCGCGTCGTCATGATGCCTCGTGACACGAACGCCGAGGGCACGATCTTCGGAGGGGTGATTCTCTCGCTAATCGATCAGGCGGCCTACGTCGAAGCCATGCGGCAGGCGCATCATCGCTACGTGACGATCGCCATGCGGGAAGTGGAGTTTCATCAGCCGGTGTTTGTGGGCGACGTCTTGAGCCTTTACGCGAATGCGGCGCGGGTCGGGCGGAGTTCGCTGACCATTCACGTTCGCGTAGCGGCGCGACGGCGGCTCGACCCGGAACAGACAGTCAACGTCACCGCGGCCGAGGTCACGTTCGTCGCGGTCGACGAACATGGAAAGCCGTGTCCGGTTTTCACTTGACCGCGCGTACCCTCGACCTGAATTTGGGTAAGGTCGAGGGTGGCGCGGACTGGAAGTGTTCAAGTCGGAATGACCTGAGAGTCCGTCATTCTGAGCGCATCGAAGAATCTAGTAGGAAGAGAAAACAGATCCTTCGCTTTGCTCAGGATGACTTTTTTTCGATTGAATGTCATATTTCTTCGATCGATTGCGCCGTCAATCGTCGCGACTATTTTTTCATCGAAAGCGCCCGGAACGCGGGCCGTGCACCCCGCGTCCCGAGCAGGAGGTTAGGGAGCCACGATCGGAGTCCCAAACCCGCCCGGCCGATCCGGGACACTTGTATCGGCCGGGTGTTCCCCTCCGAATGTTCTTCCTTCCCGCTCCGTGCCTCTTTTCCTCGACGGATCAAGAACACCCCGATCGGGCCGTTGTTCCCCACGGTCCCCCAAGTTGGCGGTACTATTCCGCATCTGCGTTAGAACACGTTTAAGACTCGATTTGTTTTCAAACAATTGTTGAACCGCGGAAATCGCATCAGGAACGGTGAATCTGGTCGAAACGCCTTCCAGCGAGTAGGATCGATCATTTGGATTTGTTGCGATTATGCGCTGGATTTGGATTGATACATTCGTCGATTTTGTGCCCGGTCAGCGGGCGTCCGCGGTCAAAAACGTGACTTTGGCCGAAGATTACATGCGCGACCATTTTCCAGGGTACCCGGTGATGCCCGCGACGCTGATCATCGAAGGGATGGCGCAGACGGCGGGCATTCTCGTGGGGCACGCCAAGGGATTCGCTGAAAACGTGATCCTGGCGAAGATTCGCCAGGCTGAATTTACAGACTACGCCAGGCCGGGCGATCAACTTCGGTACAACGCAACGCTGGAGATGATTGACGAGCGGGGGGCGGTTACGGCCGGAGTGGTGGAGAAAAATGGTCAGCCAATGGGTAAAGTGGACTTGATGTTCTCACATGTGAATCAGTCCGAGAAGCCGATCGACCTGCCCGATCATAATTTCGTCTTTACCGAGCAGTTCATGACGTTGCTTGAGGGATTTCTTCGTCAGAGCGGAAAGGAGAAAGAATAGCGATGCCGAGTCGGCGACGGGTGGTGATCACGGGGCTGGGTGTGGCGACGCCGATCGGGATCGGCATTGATGCGTTCTGGGAGGCGTTGCTTAATGGCCGCAGCGGGATTCGTCGCATCGCCACGTTCGATCCGTCGGGATTCCCCACGCAAATCGCCGGTGAGTTGCCGCCCTTTAAGCTTGAAGACTGTGTTCCGAAAAGCTATCGAAAGAGTGCCAAAGTCATGGCACGCGATATTGTGATCGCGGCAGCATGTGCCTACCATGCGGTTCGTGACGCCGGGTTGAACACCAAGTGCATTATTGATCGCGGAGAGGCGACGGGGCCGCCGAATGTCGATAGCACGCGCTTTGGGGCGAATATCGGCGCCGGGCTCATCTGCGCCGATCTCAATGAGCTTGCCTCGGCGCTGAGCACCGCTGCGGACGATAACGGAGCGTTCAGTTTGCGCAGGTGGGGCGCGGAAGGCATGACCAACCTGACGCCGCTCTGGCTGCTGAAGTTTTTGCCGAATATGCTCGCGTGCCACGTGACGATCGTTCACGATGCTCAGGCGCCGTCGAACACAATCACGTGCGGGGAAGCATCGAGCCACTTGGCGATCGGAGAGGCCTATCGAACGGTCGCTCGCGGCGATGCGGACGTGTGCATTTGCGGCGGAGCGGAGAGCAAGGCCAATCCGATGGCGCTTGCCCGGCCACAGCTCTTGAAGCGATTGAACACCAGCGACAATGCCGCGCCGGAGCGGGCGAGCAGGCCGTTCGCCAGGGATCGCGCTGGCATGGTGAGTTCAGAAGGTGGGGGATTGGTAATTCTGGAAGCGTTGGAGCATGCGCAGGCTCGCGGTGCCAAAATATACGCGGAATTGGTAGGATTTGGGGCGAGTTGCAATACGAAAAGCTGGTCGTCGCCCGAGCTGACCGGGAACGGGATTGCAACATCACTCAAAAAGGCGATTGCAGATGCGAAGTTATCGTCGGACAAGATCGAGCTTATTGCTCCGTTTGGTGTGGGGACAGAAGCCCACGACTCCTCGGAAATGGCCGCCTGGAATAGCGTCTTGGGTTCGCATCTTTCCAACATTCCGGCGATCTGCACGCGTGGAGCATTGGGAAACAACGGTGCCGGTACAGGCGCGATCGATTTTGCCGCATTGGTTACTTCTCTACATCGGGGCACAATCCCACCGTCGATCAATACATCCCAACTTGATCCGGCGTGTCGATTTCAATTCGTTCAAAATGATCCGCGCGACTCCCGCGCAAGCGTTGGGATTAGCGTTGCTTGGGCGCTTGGGGGCGGGCAATGTGCGGCCCTGGTAGTCCGCAAGTTCACCAATTGATTAGGCACATTCGGTAATCCTTCCGTGGCCGTCGTCAACATTCAAAACGTCACCAAGCAATTCGGCACGCAGATCGTGCTGCTGGAGGTTTCACTTGAGTTGATTTCAGGCGAGACGGTCGGATTGGTCGGTCCCAATGGAGTCGGCAAGACGACGATATTCCGGCTGATTTGCGGAGAATTTGCGCCGGACCTGGGGACGGTGACACGATCACGCGGCACACAAATCGGATATCTCAAGCAAGAGCCGGATGTCTTGTTGGATCGGACGCTGCACGATGAAGTGGGCAGTGTGTTCGCCGATTTGCTGGCTCTTGAAGGCCGGTTGCACGAGCTTGCTGATGGAATCGCTCACGCGCATGATCACCCGTCACTTCCCGAGTTGATGACCCAATATGATCGGGTGAATGCGCAATTCATCGCCGCGGGCGGACACACGTTCGAAGCGAGGCTTAATGAGATTCTTGGAGGCCTGGGCTTTTCGGAGAGCGATTGGGCAAAACCAATGTCGGTGCTTTCGGGCGGACAAAAATGTCGGGCGGCGCTCGGAAAGCTTCTGCTGGAAGACCGTGAGCTTCTACTTCTCGACGAGCCTACGAATCATTTGGACATCGATGCGGTACGATGGCTGGAGAAATTTTTGACCGGTCATCGCGGCGGGGCGGTCATCATTTCGCACGATCGCTTTCTGCTCGATCGGCTTTGCAAGCGGATTCTCGAACTTGAAAATCGCACCGTGACCAGCTTCTCAGGTAACTACTCGCGCTATGCCGAATCGAAGGCGCTTCGCGACCTCACGCGTCAGCGAGAATTTGAAAAAGACAAGGAGTTCATCGCCAAGGAGCGCGATTACGTCGCGAGATACGGCGCGGGTCAGCGAGCGCGGCAGGCGAAAGGCCGAAAGACGCGCCTCGAGCGCCGCCTGAACGAAGGTGAGTTTGTGACCGATGCGCCGACGGCGCGAGGATCGATGAAACTGCAATTCGGCCGTGCGGAATCCCGCAATCTCGGAGGCATGGCGCTTCGAGCCGACGATCTATCCATGCGGTTTACGGATTCGGAAACGCTCTTTGACAAGCTGAGTTTCCAGGTGCGATCCGGCGAGCGCTTGGCGATCACGGGGCCAAACGGAACGGGCAAGACGACGTTATTGAAGATCTTGATGGGTGAATTTCCGGCCTCGGCGGGGACGTTTGATTTCACCCGCGGTCTCAGCATCGGCTACTACTCGCAGGATCACCGCACGCTGGATCCGACGCGAAATTTGGTTGAGGAAGTTCGGGCAGCTCGTTCAGACTTCACGGAACACGATGCAAGAACAATGCTGGCGCGGTTCTTGTTTCGCGGCAACGATGTGTTCAAGCCGCTCGGAGCGCTTTCCGGCGGTGAGCAATCGCGCGTGCGGTTGGCGACGTTGATGCTCACGCAGCCGGATATTTTGATCCTTGATGAGCCGACGAACCATCTGGACATCGCCTCGCGCGAGGTACTTGAGGAATCGCTCAATGAGTTTTCCGGGACGGTGATCGCGGTCAGTCACGACCGCTATTTTCTCGATCGCATCGCGGATCGACTTCTGGTCATGCGCCGCGAAGGATGTCGGTTGTTTGCCGGAAACTACTCCTTTTATCTTGAGCAGATCGAGCAGGAGGAGGCCGCCAAGAAGGAATACGCAAAATCGAAAATTCAATCCAAAAAGGTCCGAACTCGGAGCGTAAGCGACGGGCAGAGCGGCGCGACCTCGCAAAAGACTTCAATTGGAAAACGTGGCGACAAGCATGGAGCGCCGTTCCCCCGCGCGAAATCGAATCGTTTCGATCATCTTTCCATCGATCAGCTCGAAGAAATGGTCATGACCAAAGAAGTCGAATTGGCCCGGCTCCAGGAAAAATTCGGCGATCCGGAAATCTACAAGAACGCGGAATCACTGGCCGAGCTGCAGGAGGAATTCGACGCAGTTCAGAGCGAGTTAACCGAACTCGATGCGGCGTGGCAGGAAAGGGTGGAATCAGGGTGAAACGACGGACGTAAATTGCCGAATTTCACATATTTACCCCTTCTCATCACGATTGGCCGAAATTCTCAAAGAGGTACTTGACAGAAAGGGTTGGGGGGGGGGGTAATATGTGGCGATTGGCGCTTAGGACTGGTGCGGACATCGGGCCTTAGCTCACTAGTTGCGAATAAGGAGAATATCAAATGACGATGAGAATTCAAAGAGCCTTGGGTATGTTGGTGGGACTTACGCTCGCCGCCTCATCGGTTCACGCCGCATGCACGAGCGGGTGCGGGAGCCCTTCGGGGAGTGATCAATGTGGGCAATGCTGCGCGTCAAAATCCATCGCAGATGGGTGTTGCGGGGCTGCTTTCACGGGCTCAAAGCAGCAAAAGTGCCTTGCTTATAATGAGCTGGCTTTCTAGTTGTTCTACTCGCATAACTTCCGCAGAAAAAGACCAGTAGGAATGTTGTCTCGCACGTTTGCGCGACTATAGGTCTATGTGCGCTGTTGAATCTCGGAGAGTTTCATGTTGATAGCAATTACAATTCTCGCAATAACGGTAGGAGGAGCGGAGCGCGAAGCTAAGCAAGTAGAGCTTGAAGCGGAGACTTGGATCAATGCACCTGCCATCGTTTTTCCCGACAACCGCTCATACGTTGTTCTGTTCTTTTCGACCGAGTCGGACAAAGAGAAGCGAGAAGAGACCGAGAAACTGATTGAGAAGCTGCAAAAAGTCGCAAAGCGGAAGGACTATCTCGTCATTCTTTTGTCACCGAACAAAGAGGCCGCGGTTCGACGATTCATAAAGAAGGAAAAAATTGAGTTCCCGGTCGGTAGTGGAACCAAGTCCAACAAACAGTTTAAGATCGAAGATTACCCGAAGTTAATTATCCTTGAGCGTACCGCAGACGGGAAATTGGCACCGTGGAACGACATGCCCGTTAACTACTTGGATTCTCTAGTTCCAGGAGAGACCTCGAGCGGACTTGATTCGGGGGCGTTCGACGAGGGTTCGCCGACGGAGACTTTGACTCGATACGCGCGGGAGGATCCGAGCGACGATTCGCGGGAGAAGGCGCTTGAAATCCTTCGCGGACGAATGTCCATTGAGGCGTTTCTGAAGCTTTGCGGCTCCCTTCTCGCGGAAGCTAATCCGGCCACGCAAACCTATGGAAAGATCGAGTACCAGCGGCAACTTGCCGATCCGAGCGTCACAGAAAAGCAACCCCGGTATTCGCCCTGCGCGCTGGCCTCAAAGGCGCGCCGGGCGAATCCATCCGATGTTTGTTGGGCGCGGGTGAATGAATACGAACAGGCGGTCAGCGGAAAGCCGTTGAACCAGCTTTGGACAGACTACCATGCTTCGGCGACAGATGAACCATCAGATTTGCTGATTCGAATGTCCATCGTGGACGACCTTGCCAATCGCACAGACAAGGCCGGCGCGCGATCGCTGCTGATGCAGATGTTCCCACTCGAAACCGACTTCGCCGTGCGGCTACATGTCGTCGGCTCCATGATGGACGCGTGTGGGCCGGGCGATACGGAAGCCGCGGACTTCCTCGAAGCACAACTGGCCCACGAAACGAATATCCGTAGCGTCCGTCCTCTCATGTTGGCGACGATCCATTACCTCCACACTGGCGAGTAATTGCGCCTCGCCGCGCCCTCTTTGATCGTACATTGAGCAGCGCATTTTCATTACAGCCGAAGTTCCATATATCGCACGCCTGCGATCGGGTTGGAGTAGTAGGGGGCGATATCCACAAATCCGAGTTTCTCATAGAGCTTAATTGCGGATTGCAATTTCGGGATGGTGTCAAGCCGCATTCGATCATAGCCGATAGCTCGTGCATCTTCGATGATTTTCAACGTGAGATCCCGCCCGATCCCCAAATTCCGAAATTCCGGTCGCACGTACAACCGCTTCATTTCGCAAATGTCACCTTCGAGCGGACGAAGAGCGATGCACCCGGCAGTCTTTTCGCCGGCTCGCGCGATGTACAGTCGGCCACGAGGTGGGGCATAGTCACCGGGTAGCCCCGCAAGTTCCTCCATGAATCCCTGAAAATTCAAATCCTCTCCCAGCCATGCTCCATATTCGAGGATCAGCTCGCGAACATGCGGAACCCACTCGGCAGCATGCGCGGCCACGATTTTGATCGATTCGGTTTCCACGACTGATACCGCCTATTCACTAACTATTCGTGCAGCGAACTACCCCCCCTCGATCCCCCCTTGGAAAGGGGGGAGGTTGAGGCGTGCGGATTTACCGGAGCATCCTCCGGCTGACCGATTTTAATTGCACGCTACCATATTGCACGTGATGACACTTGAACAAACTCATGTCCGCTTCGGTGCGGAATGCAAGCCTGTCGAAGTGGTCCAGCTTCAATCCGATGGTTGGATCGGTCGCACTGTTGTGCGCGTCACGGAACAATCGTCCGGCATCATGGGGGTCTCCCGATGTCCCAGCGAGGGCGATTGGCGCCGGTGGATCAAAAGTTCGCTAACCGAGAACGCTGAATCCGCGAGGCGAGAGTATCTCAAATATTCGCCGTCGGTGGAGATTTTTCGAGATCGAATTTCAATCGGGGATTCGGACGGCGGCATCGAAGTCGTGTGCAAGAAAACCAAAGGAGTGGGATTTCTTGGGCGGCTTCGAGCATCGCGAGCTGAGCGGAATTTTCGCCGCGGCTGGATGCTGCTTGATGCTGGGATTCAAACCGCCGTTCCTTTGGCCGCCATCGAGCGCCGCGAACGAGTGAGAGAGTCATGCCTCGTCACTCGATTTGTTCCGGACCTTATGGACCTTGATCGAATTGCGATGCTCGACCTTCCTCGAATATCCGGAAGCCGGGCCGTAGCGTTGAAAATGACGCTTGTTGAACAAGTCGCCGGGCTATTCGCCAGGCTTCGCGCTAGGCGCTTGCATCATCGTGACATGAAGGCCTCAAATATCATGGTCGCCAATGCGAATACACCAGCGACTGCGAGTCTTTTCATTCTTGATCTTGACGGCCTAGGCGCGGCGTCGAGATGGAGGCGCGGGTTGCGCTGGCAGCCGTTGATGCGGTTGGCCGCAAGCCTCATCGGATATCGCGGCGTTACGCGTGCAGATTTCGCGCGATGCCTGCGAAGATACTTGGTTCTCACGGATGGAATCGATCGCGAATGGCGGAACCACTATCGCCGGTTGAGCGCGGAGGCCCGATCTTATTCTGCCGCGTCCGGACAGCGCAAGCGAGGTAAACTGGACGGAATCGGATGATTGTGGGGCGCGGCGAAAATGACTGAAATATCGATTTCGATTAGAATCTTTTTCAGATGACCATTTCCGTTCTCCAGATCGTCGAATGCGCACTCCCAGATGCCAACCCACGAGCTGAAAGTCTAACGGCGGCGGAAGGCGCACTTGCCGCTTTGGGCGTGCATTCTCGGTTGCTGGGCGGCAACCCGACTGAATCGGACTTGAAAAACACAGACGTCGTTCATATCCACGGATGGGGATACGAATCCGCGGAAAATGCCATAAATATGGCGTGTGCTCATCGTGTTCCCTACATATTTTCCCCGCATGGCGGGGGCATGATTGAGAATCCAGTTCATAGTACTGGCTTCTTTCAACGCATCCGCAGGCGATTGCGCAATAAGAAATTCACGCGACGCGCCGTCGCGATGACTGGTATCAACCAAATCGAGGTGCAGGGAATTCGCGATGAGCGATTGCACGAACGAATAGAACTGCTGCCATACGGTTGGCCGATACCGGCTGATATTCACCGCCAGTCGACCAACGAGCGAGATCTGGTGGTATTGGATCCTTTTTCGCCTCTTCTATCCGGCTCCACGATGCTGTTGAAACTGTTGGCGGATCTGGGCGCCGCCGCAGACGGGTGGAAAATTACATTTGCCGGCGGTTGCGCGGACAACTCCGTTCAGATGCTTGAAGCCGCTGTGGCTCGCAAAGGAATGTCTGATCGAGTAAGTTTCATTACGCGATCGAATCGGCAAACACGGACGGAATGGTCGGAGCGAGCAACCACGCTGGTTTCGGCGTGGATGAACGTGATCTTCCCGTCGTCGATCATGCAGGCAATGGCCTATGGCGTGCCGGCGCTTTGCACGGATCAGGTGGCCATGGACGGCATGGGTGATGCGATTCGGATTTGCAGGCCCGATCGCGCGTCGCTCCGAGAGGGGTTAAGGGCATTGCTCTCTATGAGTGACGCCGAGCGAATGGCAACTTCGATACGAGCACGGGAATATGCGAAGAAGAATTTGGACTGGTCAGTGGTTGCCCCGCGATTTGCTGATTTGTATCGCTCTGTAATTTGAAAGCGAAAATGGGTGCTGGTAGATTTTGGGTACCACGGGCGGCTTGCCCGCCCGTGTCTGCACTGGCAGCAAGCTGCCAGTGGAACACATCCAGCAAGATAGACCCGTGCCCCGAGATGAGGCTCTGCATCAATTGATCGACCCCGCACAAATTGCCAATGATGACTCCCAGCGAGCACCTGGGAAGGAATTCCGCGCCCGCGAGTTCTGGCGCATCGTGCGCATGACGAAGCCCTATCGCACGGCGCTTATCGGCGGATTGTTCCTCACGTTCGCATTTGCGGGGTTGCACACGGCCAGCGTCGGCGCCGCGTTTCCTGTTTTCCAAATGCTGCTCGAAGAGGAGGGCCTGCACGGTTGGATTGAGCGGATCGTCGCCGGGCAGCGGCTGGAGGTGGATCTTGCGGCCCTTTCGGACACGAATTCGGTCCACTTGGTCAAAGTTCATCATCGAAGCAATCTCTACGAGTTGGGCTTCCGGAGCGGTGACGAAATTCGCGATTCGCAGGATGGTCCGATCCGCGAATGGTTGGTCAATCTCAGCAATGCTCCAGACAAAACGACTCTCCATGTGAATGCGCGAAATGGCGGCGGCGAATGGCGTGACGTTGACGTCAAAGTCGCCGATCTGGAATTGAAGTCCCAAATCCTTCGTTGGGCTGGTCGCGTGCTTCCGCCGGATGCGCCCGGCTCGCAGCTTCGAACTTTGACGTGGCTACTTGCCATTCTGGTGACGATGACAATTCTGGCAAACGCGTGCCGATGCGGCGGAGAAGTGCTCATCGCAGGGGCCGTTCTGCGGACGCTGATGGACCTTCGCGATCGGCTCTACGAACAGACGCTTCGATTGCCGCTCTCTTATTTTTCATCTGTGCAGACGTCCGACGTGGTCACACGATTCGTGCAAGATATTCAGGAGATTCAGCGCGGGCTTCTGACGCTCTTTGGAAAGTTTGTGCGTGAACCGATGCGAGCGATCTTCCTGCTCGGACTGGCGCTCACGCTCGACTGGCGCATCACACTGATCGTCAGCCTCATCGCGCCTGTGGCGCTGGCGCTATTTTGGGTCGTCGGAAGGAGCGTAAAAAAGGCCAATAAGAAGTTGCTTCAACAGTACGGCCACATGATCAGCGCGCTCACGAACAGTCTGCACAATCTTCGTGTCGTGAAAACGTTTACGGCCGAGGCTCAGGAGCAAAAGCGATTGGATCAAGTCGATCGTCGAATGTTTCGGCAACAGCTCAAGCTCGCGCGGCTCGACGCATTCCTGAGCCCGATGATGGAGTGTATAGGTGTCGTTCTTGGCAGCATACTCACCATTTGGCTTGCGAATCTTGTGATGCACCACACATTGTCGCTAGCGAAATTCGGCACGCTTGGGTTCGCATTGGCCGTCCTGTTCGATCCTCTGCGCAAAATGACCGACGTTTATGTTCGCATTCAGCGAGCGACCGCGGGCTCAGAGCGAATCTTTCAAGTGATCGACACGCAGCCGGAGGCGCAGGCTATGCCGGGCGATCCGGAAGTCGGCCCACTCCGCCGCTCGATTGAATTTAAGGATGTGACATTTACATATCCGGCCGCGAATCGACCGGCGCTTCGATTTGTGAATTTGACCATTCAGCAAGGTGAAACACTGGCATTGGTCGGCCCGAACGGCTGCGGCAAGACGACGCTGGCAAGCCTGCTCCCGCGATTGTTCACACCCGACTCGGGGAAAATTTTGTATGACGGTGTCGACTTACAGGAAGTTACGCTGCCGAGCTTGCGAAAGCAAATGAGTGTGGTCACGCAGGAAGCGGTCATCTTCGGCGGCACGCCGATTGAAAACATCGCCTACGGAGCGGCCGAGATTGATCGATCGCGAGTTGAAGATGCCGCACGGCGAGCATTTGCTGATGAATTCATTCGCGAACTGCCCGGTGGATACGAGGCAGTGCTTGGCGAACGAGGCACGACTCTTTCGGGCGGCCAGCGGCAGCGACTCGCGATCGCTCGTGCGATTTATCGCGATGCGCCGATTCTGATCTTCGATGAGGCCACGAGCCAGATCGATTCCGAATCGGAGTTGAAGATTCAGACGGCGCTTCGGGAGTTTTCCCGCGAGCGCACGACCATCATCATCGCGCATCGTTTGAGCACCATTCAATTCGCCGATCGGATTGTGGTGATGGAAGCGGGGGAAGTGGCCGACTCCGGTTCGCACCGACAGCTCTTCGACCGATCGACCCTGTATCGAACGCTGTGCGAGACGCAGATTCTGGTGGAGCCGGCGGCATAATTGCGCCGATGGGGCGATTCAAAGTTCAACGTCCACGAATCGAAAAACAATGAATTTGATTGGATCGACTTTGCTCCACGTTCAGCATCACCCGCTTGCCATCATTAGCGCCTTCGTGTGTGTGCTTCTCTTGTTTGGTGTGATCAATCGTCGTCGGCAGGCGATCCACGTGTCCGCGATGTTGTCGGCGTTCACGATTGACCTTGGGTTGGTGGTCTACCTCGAATTGCGTCGCGGAGTCGTTGAGTCCATTCCTCACCGCCAAATCACGCCGCTCCTGGTTTTTCATATCCTCATCAGCGTGATCGTGCTCATCCTGTATGGAACGCAAACATATACGGGTTTGCGTCGCATCCGCGGCGATCGCGGGTGGTCTCACCGCCTCGTTCCGTGGGTCCTATTGCCGCTACGAATGCTGAATTTCGTCACAAGCATCATGGTCACGCAAGGATGACTTGGGAAGATTCGACCTGATCCACGCGAAGAGTCTGGAAATAATTTCAACTTTCTGACCGGATCAGTGCCACTGTATCGTCCCCATATCAAGCGACTCTCAGGAATTAGCGCTCAAAAGGTATTGCTGATGGGTTGGCAACCCTGCGACTCGAAACAGGCGTCGAACTTTCCAAAGGAAAACATTCATGAAAAATCGTCAATTTGCGATGTTTGTCCGATTGATCATTTTCATTGCCCTGATAGGCCTACACGAAACGGCAGTAGCAGAGCCTGCCCCAACGGATCTTCAACAAGCCCTCAACAAACTTCTCGATCAATATCACGCCCCGGCCCTTGCGGCTGCCGCGGTGAGGGATGGTAAACTGGTGGCCATCGGCGTGGATGGAGTTCGCGAGCTGGATGGCAAGGACAAAGCGGTCATTACGGATCGGTCGATGATCGGCTCATGCGGCAAGGCGGCGACGCGGCTGCTCATCGGCAGGCTCGTTGACAAAGGCAAGCTTCGCTGGGACTCCACACTGGCCGAACTGCTTCCTGATGTGAACATGCTGGACGAGTACCGTTCAGTGACGGTGGGTGATGTCATCGGACATCGCGCCGGCCTCCAACCCTATACGGAAATATCTTCCAAACGCACGCCGATTCTTTTTGAGCAAAGCGGCGCGGGACCGCGCGAACAACGCGCTACGTTCATCGCACACTTGCTGATCGAGCCTCCATCTGCACCGCCGAAATCAAAATTCATCTATTCCAACGCCGGATATGGTTTGCTTGGCCACATCGCAGAAAGATTGATGGACCAGTCATACGAGAAGTTGATGCGCGATGAGGTCTTTCGTCCGTTGGGAATGACTTCGGCTACAATTGGAACCCCGTTGGAAGTGTCATCGCTTGCCGGTTGGACAGGACACATGCGCACGCCGAGTGGGATGCAGGCAGTGAAGCCCGGACGACCCGGGTTGCCGGCCATCGCTCCCGCCGGCCTGATGAGCATGTCAATTGAAGACTTTGCCAAGCTGAGTACCGCGCTTGTAAACGTCGAAGCCGGCAAGGTCACGGATTTCTTGAGTAAGACCGCAATTGAAAAACTTCCCGAGCTTCGACCCGGCGCAAAAGGAAGTGAAGGCGAAGTATTCTTAGGTGGCGACGGTCACTATACGGCCGCATTCGCACTCTGGCCGAGCCGCGGTCTTTCCATCGTGGTGGAATCCAATGCCGGTGATTCCGATTCTCTTTGTCAGGCGACGGTCAAGGCGGTTCGCGAGCTGGTTGCGGCCGATGTTCCATCGCAAGATACGCAATCCGCCGGTGGCGAGAAACCCAGGCGATATGGCTTCCGTATTAAGGCCGAGGGCGACGATGACACGTGGCTGGTCGCAGACGTTGATGATAATTCAGTTGCCGCAAAGGCCGGTCTTCACGCCAATGACAAAATCACGGCGATCAACGGCGAGGCGCTCTCCGCCATCCCTCTTGATGACCGAATGGGCCGCGTGAAGCAGTCGCCGCTGAAACTGCGTGTCGAACGCGATGGCAAACCAATCGACATCGAAATGCGACTGCCGTGAATACATCAATGTGCGTTGTCCGTTCCGTGGATTTGCTAGAGCAAGCCCGGCGTATTGGACAGCGCTTCCATCATCTTCAAAGCTGCAGGTCCGGCAAGGACAACTAGAATCGCCGGGAAGATGAACAGAATCAGTGGCGCCATGAGTTTGACGGTGGTTTTCTGGGCGCGTTCTTCGGCCGCCTGACGCCGCTTGACACGCAGGGCATCCGATTGATTGCGTAATGCCTTGGCGATGCTCGTGCCGAATCGCTCGGCCTGGTTGATGATTGCGGTGAGCGACCGTACCTCGTCCAGCCCGCTACGCGTAGCCAAATTTCCCAGGGCCTCGGCTCGTGGAATGCCCATTTGCGTTTCCAGAGTGACGATCTGCAATTCCTCCGAAAGCGCGGGGTGAACCTTCTTCATCTCATCGCCAACGCGCTGAAACGCGGCGTCGAGACCCAGTCCTGATTCCACAGAAATCACCAACATATCGAGAACGTCTGGAAGTCCATTGCGAATTGTTTCGCAGCGTTTGGAAATGGCCGAGCTGAGCCACAGATCCGGCGCGAGGAAGCCGAGACCCGCGGCGATCATCACCACGCCGGCCGCAGATTGCAGGGGCATTCCTTTGATCCAGACGTATGCAATCGCGCCAATGCCCACGAGGATGGCCATCACCGTCTTGCTCGCCAGAAACGTTGTCGGCGTGCTCTCGTCGCGAAATCCTGCGCTGGCAAGGCGCATTCTCAGCTTGGAAATCTCGGCCGCATTTTTCATGCCCGGATGGATCGCGATCGGCGCGACCGTGTCGAGCACTTTCTTTGCAACCGAGTCTTTGGCTTGCTTCCGCAGCTCGGAAACGCTGGATTGCGCCCGGCGGCCGGTCATGCGGCGCTTGATTGCTTCGGTCTCTTCGCCGGCAGCGGGCCAAAGCGCATAGATGATCATCGCGATCGCCACCACGACCAATCCGGCAAGTGCGTAATAGTTGGACGACATTTGCAATTCCTCGTCGAACGAGCTTCAATGGGCGCTGGAACGCCGCACGATCTTGTGCCTGCGACAAAGCAGGCGAGCGATCCTCAGACTTTAATATTGACGATCCAGCGAATCATCGCGATGCCCATCAACTGCATTCCCGCCGCGATCATCAACATGATCTGTCCACGTGGGTCTTCCAGTAGGACGCGTGCATACGCTGGATTCAGATACATCGACGCAACGAACACGAGGGCCGGCAAGGCGAATAACACCCAGCCGGACAATCGACCTTCGGCCGTCAAGCCGCGAACAAGGCCGGCGAGCTCGATACGCTCGCGGATCACGCCGCTAATGTTATCAAGCACTTCAGCGAGGTCGCCGCCGGTTTGTCTTTGAATCATGACGGCCGTGACAAAGAATCGAATGTCAAGCGAATCGACGCGATCAGCCATCGCCTGAAGCGCATCCTCGACCCGCACGCCCAGGTTTTGTTCGTGATACACCTGGGCAAATTCCGTCGCGATCGGCGCAGGCATTTGCTCGTAAATGAGCTGAATTGCGCCCGCAAGAGAATGTCCTGCCCGCAGCGCCTGGCTCATCATCTCGAAGACGTCCGGAAGTTGATTGCAAAGCTTCGTCATGCGCCACTTGCGGCGCATACTGATCCACACGAGCGGCAAGATGACAATTCCGAATCCAATTCCAATGCCCGCAACCCATTTGATTCCGAACGCGATAAGAATGACCGCAGTGAGAATCGCGCCGCCAGCCAGGTTGAGAACCATTTTGGACGCATTCCAATCGAGATCAGCTTGATCGAGCAAGATCTGTAGCTTGGGAACGAATCTGAATTTCCCAAAAATCACATCGGCAAATTGCGTAGTACCGGAACTTCGCCGCACGATGCTGGCGACAACCTTATCCTCTCGGCTGCGTTCGCCGCGCAGACGATCCTGCATCTTCTTTTGATTCGAAACCCTGCTTTCCGTGACGACCTGCCAAATGCCATAAAAGAGCAGCATCGAGCCGACGCTCGGAAGCAAGTAGAGCCAAATCTGTCCGGCGGCTAGCATGTTTTGTGCAACCAAGCTCATCCTCACCGTCCCGTCATTCACCCTCATCCACCATCAGCACGCGACGCGTAAAAATCGAAGGATCGACTTCGCAACCCGAAGTCTTAAGGCGTTCGAGGAACGAAGGTCGAATGCCGGTGGAGACGAATTGTCCTTTGGCGCGTCCTTTTCCGGTGACGCCTGTCTGCTCGAACACAAAAATGTCCTGCATGGTGATGATTTCGCCCTCCATCCCCGTGACTTCCGTCACGCCGATCAACTTCCTCGCTCCGCCGCTCAATCGCTGCGCCTGAACTAGTATGTGGATGGCGGCGGCGAACTGTTGACGAATGGCACGCACCGGCAATTCGAATCCGGCCATCATCACCATCGTTTCCACGCGAGACACGGCGTCGCGCGTGCTGTTCGCATGGACCGTCGTTAATGAACCGTCGTGACCGGTGTTCATGGCCTGGAGCATGTCGAGAGTCTCAGGGCCGCGGCACTCACCGACGACGATTCGATCCGGACGCATACGAAGACTGTTGATGAGAAGGTCGCGGATCGTGATTCGGCCCTTGCCTTCGATGTTCGCCGGACGAGTTTCCAGGCGGACAACGTGCGGCTGACGAAGCTGGAGCTCCGCCGCGTCCTCGATGGTCACAACCCGGTCGGTATCCGGAATAAAACTCGACAGATTATTCAGCAGAGTCGTTTTTCCAGAGCCGGTACCGCCGACGACGACGATATTCAGATGCGCAAGCACGCAGGCTTGGAGAAAATCGCGAATCTCCGGAGTCACTGACTTGAAATTGATATAGTCGTCCCAGGTCAGCGGATCGGCGCCGAATCGGCGAATCGACATGCTCGCGCCGTCAATCGCCAGCGGCGGGATCACGGCGTTGACGCGACTGCCGTCGGCCAATCGCGCGTCCACGAGCGGGCATGTCTCGTCGCAACGTCGGCCCACGGCAGAGACGATCTTGTCTATGACATGCATCAAGTGCGCGTTGTCTCGAAATTCCACTTCGGTCAGTTCGAGTTTTCCGCGACGCTCGACGTAGACCTGCTTGGGGCCGTTCACGAGAATGTCGCTGATCTGTGAATCCGCGAGAATGACCTCGAGCGGCCCAAGGCCAAACGTTTCATCCAATACTTCATTGATGAGTCTTTGGCGCTCGTTGAAATTAAGGAGCGTATTTTCCTCGTCGGCGAGTTGCGATACGAGCGTTTTGACCTGCTCGCGAAGCGTCTCATCGTCGCCGACCATGCGCGTAAGGTCGAGCTTATCGATGAGCTTGCGGTGCAACCGCATTTTCAGGGCGTTGAACTGCTCGACCTTTTCCTTGGCGACCTTGGGCTTCGCCGCAGCCGTCGTTGCAGCCTTCGTGGGCAAAGGGGGCTTCGCAGCGCCTGGTGGGGGTGGAGAGGTTCCTGCCGACCCCTTTGACGGCACTGGCGGTTGAGCAATCGCACTTGTCGTTGCACGCTTTCCAAACATCCTCAAAGTCCCCCTTGGATCGCCCATGTACGTCTGATGGGCTGAATATCACTGCCTTGTGTTTCAAACAAGAAAGCGGTTCTTGCCGCCTGCCTGAACGATTACATCGAAGCTTGGGCCGTGACCCCTTGTGTGCCAAATCGAAATGCCAAGATTCGCACGGGGCATCCGCTTCAGGCGGCAAAAATTCGCCCGATCAATCCCTTCTTCTTTGTATCTTTATCATCGGTTTCCCCGGCGGGCATGTGCAAGCGTTCCGCGATTTCACGAATCGCTAATCGGACCTTGCTTTTCGGACTGTGCGTCAGCAGCGGCTCTCCGATGTTGATGGATGTGCTCACCGCCGTCCAATCGTCCGGTATAACCGCGAACGTTTCGAGACCGAGTGTGTCCGCGACGTTTTCTACCGTCAGGTGCGCCGAATCGCGACCCACTCGATTGCAAATCAATTTTGTGCGATCCAGGTTATAGCCACCCGATCGAAGCCCATCCAAGATGCGCATTGCATTCCGTACGCATGGAACCAATAATTGAACCACAAGCAAATTCACGTCCGATAGCGAGAGAACCGAGCTTGCGCCGAGATCCAGACGAGTCGGGCCATCGGCAATGATGTATTCGTTCATTTGAAGCAGCGTCGAGAAAACGCCCATGCATGCCGCGGCGGTCATCGCGTCGGCTTCGTCGATTGCATTCGGTCGAGCAAGTACGTGCAGACCCGCTGAATGCTTCATCAACGCTCGCGTCACAACCGAGGGTTCAAGATGTTCGGGCGACCCGCAGAGATCTGCCAGCGTGTAATTGGGCGTAATGTCCAGCAGCGTTGCGACTTGGCCGAAACGGTAATCCAAATCAACCACGGTCACGTCGTGTGGTGCCAGCGATGCAAGTTCGACCGCGAGATTGGTCGCCAACATCGTCGCACCTACGCCGCCTGAACCGCCGATCACAGTGATCAATTTCCCGTTGGAAACGGTTTCGGCCCGGTGGACGGCAATCTTCGCAATCGCTTCTGAAAGTGTTTTGGGATCGATGGGGCGAGTCAGGAACTCACGGACACCGGAACGCATCGTCTTGAGAATCAACGGTCCGTCGGTCGATCTCGACGCCGCAAAGATGGCGACGTTGCGGTGAGCGGCTGCCGCCTCCGCGACCAAGGGAAGCACACCTTCCGGATGTGGATCAAGGTTAACGACCACGACATCCACCGCAAGTTGATCAATCGATTGGTTCAGTAAAGCCGGCTCGTCCAGTTCTGCAACGATCTTGATCCCCTCGACCTTGAGCAACATCGCGCGCAGCTCCGCGGCGAACTGTTCGTCCTTGTTGAAGATGATGAACTTGATGTCTCTGGCCATCGATTATTGGCGGCGATGACTTTGTAGCTACAAACTGGATGTTTCCGTCACTGCGATCGCGTTTCTGATTGAAGCCCAATTCACAATCATCGCGTCAACGCAGAAAATCCAAATCCAATGGTCCAATTTTGACGGAGAAATCGGCGCGCATCGCCAATTGCATTCCAGCCCGCAGTTCGTTTTCCGATTCGCAAGAAATCGCCTCTATTCGTATATCGGTTAAGGACGCGACTCGACGCTGGAATGAAACGGTCCCGGAAGTGCCCGGGACCGTCGATTGCCTCCGATAATTCGATTTCTATTCGGACTATTTCAATAGCTTCTGTGCGACGAGTCGCCTTTTTCGCCGACTATCGCGCTTCCTCGTCTCGCGCTTGGCCCCAAGGTCCGTGCAGTGAAGTCTCCTCCGGCTGCGACTGGAGCCCTGCAGGTGGTGGAACTGCAAGCGGACCACGCGGACCACGCTTCTTGAACCAATCCGGCGGAATCGCTTCGGTCAAGCCAAGTCCGTATAGTTCAAAGTCGTTCGGATCGACCACATCTCCGCCGGGGAGCTTCACCATTTGGTGCGCATCGAGCGGCGCCACAATTTCGGGAGTCACAAGGACCACGAGTTCAGTCTGCGCCCGCCGAAAGTTTTGCGAACGGAAAAGCGAGCCGAGCACGGGAATATCACCGGCCCCTGGAATTCGACTGGCCAGCGCTCGCGCTTCTTCGCTCAGCAAGCCTGCGATTGCGATCGTTTGGCCGCTGCCCAATTCGACCGTGGTTTCGGTAGAGCGAGTATTAAGACCAGGCACAAAAGATCCCTGGACCTGCACGCCGTTGGTCGGGTCAAGCTGGGAAACTTCAGGACTGACACGCAAACGAATGCGTTTGTGGCCGCGAACGATGGGTGTGAAATTCAGCCGCACACCGAATTCCTTCCACTGAATTGTGATCTGCTGCAGGCCCTGAGGCACTGGGACAGGGAACTGTCCGCCCGCGAGGAAGGTCGCAGTTTCACCGCTAATCGCCACGAGGTTCGGTTCTGCGAGAACCTGAAGCAATGAGTTGTCCGCCATGGCCTGGAGGAACAATTGCATCTGTACGCGAGGAAAGCCGATCGATGCGGTCGATGCCGGGCTGATGGGAATTCCGTTTGGGCCGGTCAGGAACGGAACATTCTGGCGAACGTTGGCGGCCGGACCCGCTCCGATATTGATGGGATTGAACCCGCCAAGCTGGTTCACGATAAACCCGTCCCGGAAGTTCTCTCCCGCAAGGAAGCCGTTGATTCCTAGCTGGCGGGACGCGATTCTGCTGACTTCCGCCACTACGCAACGCAAGAGCACCTGCTGTTCACCCGCGATGTCGAGGTTGTTCTGAATGCGCGTGGGAGTCTGGTTTTGTGCTGGAGGGGGAATGAACAATTCGGCAAGTTCGATCATTCGGCGGGCGCGCTCGGCGCTGCTCGCCGTTCCCATCAGAACGATGTTGCCTCGAATCGACATGGCCTTGGCAGTAGATTGCGGATCAATGGATTTCAATCCGTCATTGAGCGGCCCGATATCGAGTTCCACGTTGACTTCAAACGTGTATTCCCGATTATCCGCACCTTGCAGAACAACCGTTGTATTGCCGAAATGCTCGCCGGTGATCAGCAGACGTGTCGGGCTGATGATCTGTGCGTCAGCGATATTTTTGGCGATTACGTCCGCGCGAGCGATCTCCACCGTCGTCTCGACCGTCGCATTGCGATTGATCGGGACGGTAATGCGCTGCGAGCTGCCGGATAAGTCAAGGACGGATGCCTTGAACTCCTTCTTGGGGGCGTCCTTGGTTTGGCCGGCGGCCAAGGGCGGCATGAACAGCAGGATGCCAATCAGCGCTGTTCTTGTCGCACGACCCAGCCGATTGCCGATCTCCAATTGCGGATTGCCAGGGGAACGAGCCTTCCCTGCAATTTGGCAATTGACAATTGGCAATTGGCAATTGAAAAGTGGCAATTTGTACGTCGTCATGTCTCTCATCTCCTCGCTGACTATTCTTGAGGACGCGAATCGCCCTCGTCGCTGTCGAATTCCTCATCCTGCAAAGCGGTGTTGGACTCCGGGCCCTGATCCATCTTGGGGTGGTCTGCCGAACGCGGCCTTTGTGCGACTGCCGTGCGCGTGTTGTTCATCGCTGCGGCGGCGCGGGTCGGCAAACCAACCGACACGGCCACAATCTTCGAAGACGCCGGATTTTGGAAGGTAATTTGCTCTACCGATTGCGTAGCCTTGTTGGGCCAACGGTGATAGACCAATACGTCACACGGCAGATCTCTTGCGGTCAATTTCGGAGCAACGGGCTTCGGTGGCGGGGGAGTCGTCTTCGCTGTCATTTCCGGCTCCGGCTTCGCGTCTTTTGCTTTCCCTGAGCCCATCTCGCTTTCAAACGCGATTGTCGATTTCTTTTGGAGTGTGTCGTCGTCGCCGCGAAGCGCGAGTGAAACTTTTCCACGAGTCATTGCCAGATGCAGCTTCGGAACATCTTCTTCCGCCACAAGTAACGTCGCCGACTTCGCGGGCTTCATCGCTGCTTTCGCGTCGCTTCCGCCACCTCCAGCGTCCTGTCCATAACCAACCGCTGCCACTTGGACATGCTGGAGCAGTACTTCGCTGATCACATCCTTCTTCCCTCGCGCGCCACTTTCGACATCCATGACCACGCTGACGTCCACCCAATCCCCGACCTTCAAGTGGTATGCCACGCCGGTGGCCTCATCGATCTTGATGGAAATCCCGCGGAAGCCCTGCGGAATGCGGCCGACCATGCCTTCATTGGTTCCCTCCGGGGCAAGCATGGAGAGCAACAAAGGCGAGCCTTTCGGAACGGCTTTGGATGTCACACGTCCGACGGCCTTGGTCATATCCGAGATTCGTTCGTTGGCCGGCGCGAAGAGCGAATCAGTGGTTTCCACCGCTTCGATCATCTCGGGCTTGATTTTTTCAAAGCTGTTGATGTCCATCTTGGTGCGAACCGCGGTAATGTTCGTCCCGCCGGAGGCTTTCGCCCGACGAATCGCATCGACACCGAACTTCACCGCCACCAGACCAATGGTGAGTCCCAGAACCAACGGAATGATTGCATTTCGCTTCATAATCGATCCTCTCGCTTTGAAGGTCCGTCACGCCGCGCCGACTGCGCGCTTCACGATGCTTCTCAAGCTCGTTCCAGCGTGGGAGTCCTTCAGGGCGCGTCCCGTAATCCGAACTCCGTCCACAAACTAACCGTTGCAAAACCCCAATTAGGGGTCGTCAGCGTTTATCGGAATGATTTGTGCGTGGGTTGGAAAATGCGGACCAAAAATCTTTTCATCCCGATTTCCACCGCAAAACGAGCATAAAATGACGCAGGTCGCGGAGTTATCGAACCCGCGACCCGCAAGAAAATTGTCTATTGGCGATTTTCGATTTTCGATTGAACGGTGCGGCCCACTCAAATTGTGGCTTTTTCAAATCGACAATCGACAATCGACAATCGACAATTGTGAGCAATTGGCAATTGAAAATCGTCAATCACTAGCTTCCCGCCATCCCTTCTTTTCTCATGCTGCATGTGCCTCCGATGTCGTAATTATGCGGCCCGAAAAAACCGCCCATCAATGAAATTTTGCTGTACGGTACGGTGACCGTTACAGATTCGATTGGATTGGCCGTGGTGGCGTGCGTCATCGAGAGCGAGTACGCCAAACCGGTCGGCGCCATCACGCTTTGGACGCGATCGCTGACATCTGAATATGGCGCCGTCTCCGTCTGAAGTACCGCAATGCGACAGCCTTCGCGGGCCGCGGTCTGCAGGGTCTGGCGGCACATGAAGACCCATCCGTATTCAATGATTCCGAACAGGATGGTGAGCAACAGCGGCAACACGACCGCAAATTCCACGACGGCCGCGCCTCGCTTTCGCTTGGGACCGCGGAACATCTCGACTGGAAGAAATCTCATTTGCATACCTTTCATCGATTCCCCTCCTAACCGTGGAACGCCTGCATTGCTAAAACGAGCAGCGTGCCTCCGGTGAGCGGGACACCGTACGGCAGCAGTTGTGACGAAACACCGAAGCTTTTCGCCGAACCAAATTCAGTAAACATCGTCTGCGGGTGCGAGCACTTTGCGACGATGACACCAAGGTTCGCACACGCCATTCGCAGGCGACCCGTAGAAAGAATCATCACAACTGCCGCCAATCCGCCGATCAATGCGCCTAGCGCAAATGAATACAGCGTGAGTTTCGGCCCGAGCCACACGCCGATCGCCGCCATCAATTTTACATCGCCTGCGCCCATGCCGTGCATCATCCAGGGGATGATGAGCAGGCTGAAGCCCGTGAGCATACCTAGAAAACCGTCGCCCGCGCCGGACCATCCGTGAAAAGTTCCTTGCGTTACAAAGCCGACGAGAATCAAAGTCAGGTTCAACCAGTTTGGTACTCGCCTCTGACTAAAATCGATCCAGGAGGCCAGCACGATCCCTGGAATCAAGACAGTGTAGGTGAGGCTCCAGAAACTCATACGGACAGTCCTTTCCGCCAAAGGCCAGAACAAAAGTCCAAAGTTCGAAGTTCAAAAAACAACCTGCTGGACATTTCTAATCTCGGATACCGATTCACAAACGGCAAGGTTTCAGTAACTGCTTTTTTGAACGTCGAACTTTGAGCTTCGAACTTCTCAAAATGACGGGAGGGTGGGCGCCGCACGAGCGGCGCCCACCGATCCCCGAATTGTGCGCCCGGCAATCCCCCCGGAAACCGGGCGTCGATGTCGCTGGATTACGACGCGCTGCCCGTCGGCAGGCTGGAATCCACGTTCGTGAAGATCGTATCCACGGTCGTGCCCAACCCGGTGATCGCCCCCAGAGCGACGATAATAATCAGGGCGAGCATCACGGCGTACTCGGTTGCGGTCGGACCATCTTCACTCTTGAGAAAATTCTTCACGCGATTCACAAAACCGTTCATTCGAAACTCCTCTCCACAATGTGGCTGCAAGCAGCCCCTGTCAGCCGACAGTCGCCGGCGCGGGATATTCGAAGGTCGCGCAAGCCTTTTAATGGGCCTGCCCCCTCCAGGCATTTGGCTCGAACCTCCTAGGGCCGCGAGCCGCAAATCGATCTTTGAATTCGTCTTGGTGCTGAACGGGCTGGCGCTTCAATCTGCCCTGAGTAAGGAGAGAACTCGTTGGACTTGAATTCTTCTTCTTTCCTCCCGCTCGAGGCGATTTCAATTTCTCCTCGCCACAACTCAAACCTACGAAACGTTTTTTTCTCGTGCAAATTAAATGCACGCGATTTTTTTCCCGACTAGGAGGCGGCTCCGGTGGGGACCGTGGTGGCAATGGACGTGTAGATATTGTCCATGTGCCCGCCGAAGCTGCTGAGTGCACCGATCACACCGATGCAAATCACCGCAATGAGCACCGCGTACTCAGTCGCTGTAGGGCCGGATTCATCGCGAAGAAATGCATTGGCTTTGCCAAAGACTGGGTACATGATTTCCCCCTCCCCTCCTGACATTCAATGCACTTGCGAAATCGCTCGGGACTTCGAAAGGCATCCAATTCAATTTCCAATTGCCGGCGGGCGAATGCAAACAATTGCGACAAATTTACCTCGAATTCTTGCGAATCAGATTCGGAACTTGTTTGAATGGCGCAGTGTCCGCTAACAAATGACCCCGGCGCGGCGCGGCGGCGATCTTTCACTCACTTGGCATTTTGATCCTACGCTTAAGCTGCAATTTGCACGCGACGATACCCCTGCCATGTCCGAGAACCTGAGCCAACAAATTCGCGATCGGCTCATCCGCTCGATCAATCACGGCGGTGGGTGGGGTTATGGACAGGGCAAGCCGACGGCAGCCGAGGCGACTGCACTTGCATGCATTGCACTTCGCACCGAAGGCTCCGCTGAGTTCGCCCGCGGACTCGACTGGCTTGCATGCACTCAGAAATCCGATGGAGCGATTCCGGTGTACGCAGGAATGCAGGGACCGTGTTGGACAACCGCTCTTGCAGCCCTCGCATGGCTGAATGCGCGGGCAAGGCAAACGCATTACGCATCGAATGCCGAGCGTGCAGCGAATTGGCTGCTCAAAATTCAAGGCACGCAATTCGCAAGCAATCCAAAAGTCTATGGCCACAACACTCGGCTCTCCGGCTGGCCCTGGGTTGAAGGTACGCACTCATGGGTCGAACCGACAGCATATTCAATCCTGGCCTTGCGCGCGGCTGGTCATGCTGACCACCCGCGCGTACGCGAAGGCGTCGAGTTGCTGATCAATCGTGCCATTTCCGGTGGCGGTTGGAATTACGGCAATCCGCAAATGTTCGGTGCATCGCTCAGGCCGTTTCCGGCATCGACCGGCATCGCACTGACGGCACTCGCGGCACACAGAACTGACCCATGCATTCGGGAAGCTGTCGCGTATGTGGCCGAGGCTTTGAATGAAATTCGTGCGCCAGTATCGCTCTCCTGGGGCCTCATCGCGTTGACGTCGTGTGGCTGTCGTCCGAAGCAGGCGGATGATTGGCTCGCCGAGAGCGCGGAAAAATTGTTGACTCGGCCGGCAAATCCGGCACACGACGCATTGATCATCCTGGCGTCGATGGAACATTCTGTCTTTTCGGAATTGGAGCAATCTGCTCATGTCTCTGGTTGATCATCCTGTCGAGCCAATCCAGAACAGCAACGATGCCCAGGCGGGCTCCACATCGCAGTACTTTTCGCGACGTGAATTGCTCGGCGCCGGAGTCACGCTGGCGGTAGGGGGGGCGCTTGCCGCCGGATTACGTGCATGGCACGGCCATGAGGCAGGAATGCGGGCGGATGTCTTCATTGGCAAAGCAACCAGTTACAACGATTCGCTCACTCGCATCATCCGTGACGGGCTTGCCTCGATCGGTGTTTCGGATGCAGAGCTGCGAGGCAAGCGCGTGCTGTTGAAGCCGAACCTCGTCGAGACGGCTCGCGGTGAAGCGCATATTAACACGAACCCCACCATGATCGTGGCCGCCACGCAAGTGTTTCGAGACGCCGGCGCGGCCGAAATCTTCGTCGCCGAAGGCCAGGGTCACCGTCGCGACAGTATTCTTGTGCTTGAAGAATCGGGAATGGATTCCGCTCTGCAAGATGCGCGCCTCGATTTCGTCGATCTGAATCATGACGAATGCTTCAAGACATCGAACGCCGGCCGGTGGTCGAAGCTGGAATCGCTGTATCTCCCCGCGTCGCTCCTCCAAGTGGATTTCATTGTCTCGATGCCCAAGCTCAAAACCCATCATTGGGCCGGCGTCACCTGCGCCATGAAAAATCTTTTCGGAGTGATGCCCGGCGTGGTCTACGGGTGGCCGAAAAACGTCCTGCATTACGCGGGGATCTCCGAATCCATCCTTGATATCAACGCCACAGTTCAACCGCACCTCGCCATCGTCGACGCGATCGTCGCGATGGAAGGCGACGGGCCGATCATGGGAACGCCGAAACAACTCGGTGCGATCATCATGGGCCGCAACCTGCCGGCCGTTGACGCCACGTGCGTACGCCTGATGGGTCTCAATCCTTCCGGAGTCACATATCTCCCCCTCGCGTCGGGCAAACTGGGTCCGATCCGAGAGCAGAACATCACCCAGCGTGGCGAACGAATCGCTTCGCTGCAAAGCCGATTCAAGCTCATCGATGCACCTCATCTTCGTAACCTCGCCGGCGCGTAAACGTCGAAAATCGAAACGTCAAATAGTCAAAACAAGAGTGGAGTCCGGAAACGTTAACCGCAGATTTCGCCGATTTGCGCAGATCAGAGATACAGGAGAACTTGACTGGGTGGCCCATGTTTCGCGCAGCGAAACGTGGGGAATCGATTCGCGAGTGAGAAATCGCGCCAAGAATGTTCGTTGCATTTGATGTTTATGAGAGATTGTGCCGTCTCGCGGCCGACAAGGAATGCTTCTTGAAGTCCGAGTTATGCTCGATTTTCAGGGCGTTACAAACACCTGTTGCAGGCCGTAGAAGTCCTTGAGGTCCACGTCACCGTCGTGGTCGATGTCGGAAAGCACTGAGCAGTTCGTTCCCGAGCCGTCCCGTTCACGGGGCGCGCTTGCCGTTTCAGGAACAATCGGTCCCGTGAAATTGCCCAGGAACGTCGCGAAGTCGTGGTAGGTGGTCAGGCCGTCGCCGTTGAAGTCGGCGCGGTACTCGCACTCGTCGGGCACGCCGTTTCCGTTGCAGTCAAGGCTGGTGGCACTCGCAATGTCCACCGCATCATCGATTTGATTTCCGTTGCAATCCCACGGCCCAATGCGAAGAAAATAAATGTCCTGCTCGCCGTTAAACGTAGCCGCGTAGGCGACGTTAACACCAAGGTTGTCAGAAAGCATCTGGTCATAGTCGCCGATCTTGTTTTGTTGGGGCCAGCCGAGATATGTATTGAAGACGGGGCTGACCGGCATGTTGGGCGACCATGTGTTACCGCCGTCGATGGAGTAGGAATAATAAAGCTCGCTGAAATTCGGGTCCGGTGTGTCGGAATAATTTCGAGTGTCGTTCCAGCACACATCGATCCGGCCATTCGGGGCGACGGACATCATCGGAAACCAGTGCCAGACCGAGTTGTCGCAGCCGTCGTCGTTCACGATGATCGATGGATCCCAGGTTACACCACCATCGTGGCTGCGTGAGAACGAAATCGAGTTTCCGAAGCTGTCGAGCGTGTAGAGAACATGCTCGCGAGCGATGATCCAGCATTGTGAAATAAAGCCACCGGGGTTCGGAGATCCCGATGGAAAATCCGCTGGACAGTTCACCGGGTTAGGCGGGCCATTGGACTGGAATAAAAGTGCAGGGGGCCGGTCAGGGAATTGAACGGGCGTCGATGCAATCAAAAAACCATTGTAGACGTAAACGGCACCATCCGTGCCGATCGCAATTGTACTTCCAAAAGGTGCATACGTGCCCCAGTACTCAAACATAACTCCGTCGTCGATCGATCGATAAAATTCAGCTTGGGCCGCAACGTAAATGTTGCCCGACCCCACGCTCGCGGTTTTGTCCACTGCCATCCACGGCTTGTCCAATCCCCGCGGGATGATTCCCGGCGAGTTCCATGTAATGCCGCCGTCGGACGACGTGAACAAGCGCAAAATGTCTTGATAGCTAAGATAATAAAAACGCCCCTCGGCGTCCGAATCCAGCACCGGATCGGTGGCAAAGACTCCGGGTGTCAAAGCGCCCTTGAAAACCCAAGTATGCCCCCCATCATGACTATACGCCGATCCCGCCTGTCTGAAATCGGAGAAGACACTATCGAATTGCCGCCAGCCGACGGCCATTTTTCGAGAATCAGTCGGGTCGATGACGATGGACGGTTCATTCGCCGCATCGCCTGAAATGTTGCAGCCGTAGGAATCCACGTTCATCTGGATGCTCGTGTGGCCGTCACGAGTGACATGGCTGGCGCAAGCTGTGTGATTTTCCGCAATATTCCGCGCGGAGTCCTGCAACGGCATAATCCACGGCATGGTCGGCAGTTGCTCGTGGAGCGGTGGGGTCGCAACCCCAACGGCGGAGAACATCATTGCGACGAGGGCCGCAATGGAAAGAACGATGAAAGAATGTGAAGATCGAATCTGCTGGAATGACACGCGATGATTCCCCCTGTGGCGGCCTGCGGACACGTGCATCGTATCAAACTGGAGCACGGCGGGTCAATGAAATAACGTGCGAGCCGCTCGCTCAAGCAAAGAACTCCATCGAGCGCCCCTGAAAATGCCCGGAAAATCGCGGTATCTGACGTGCAATCCCGGCCAAATCTTGTTTCACGTGAAACAGGTTTTCGCGAAAGCTTGTTTCACGTGAAACAAATCTGCGTAAATCTGCGTCATCTGCGGATTCACGCACTCTCCGAAGGGATCATGGGTTATTGACCAATCGCAATACCCGAAGAGAATCAACCGCATGGAAAGACGCATTGTCATTACCGGCATTGGCTGGATCACGCCGCTTGGGCACGACATTGAAAGCGTGTGGCGGCGGATGCTGAATTCGGAGAGCGGTGTATCGCCCACTGAGATTTTCGATGCGAGCGCATTTCCGACTTCCTTTTCCGCACAGGTCAAGGATTTCGATTTGCGGAGATTCCTTGGCGCGGATGCGGAGCGCCACAAGGGCGCAAGCCGAAATTCGCAGTTCGCGCTCGCGGCAGCGTCGCAAGCATGGACAAGCGCAAAACTGGATTCCAATCAAGTCGATTCCTCGCGAGTCGGTGTTTATCTCGGCGGCGGTGAAGGCCCGCTGGATTTTGATCGATTTGCCGCAGCGGCGCTTGCGGGCTGCAGAACAGAAAAAGGTGAAATCGCTCCTCTTGACAGCGTTCGTTGGGCCAATACGGCGCTTGAATCACTGAGTGCGATCAACGAGCTTGAGCAGGAACCGAATCTTGCCGGTGGACACTTGGCCTGTCAATTCCAGGCCGAAGGCCCCAATATCAACACGCTTACTGCATGTGCGGCAAGCACGCAGGCGATGGGGGAGGCCTATCGCTTGATCCAGTATGGCGACGCCGACGTGATGATCACCGGCGGCACGCACAGCATGATTCATCCGTTGGGAGTGACCGGCTTCAGTCGCCTGACAGCGCTTTCCACGCGCAATGATTCAATCATGACCGCGTCGCGGCCGTTCGATCGCACGCGGGATGGCTTCGTGCTTGGCGAGGGGTCGGGAATCCTGATTCTCGAAGAATTCGAGCATGCTCGGCAACGGGGCGCGCCCATGCTCGCGGAAATTACTGGGTTCGGATCGACCGCCGATGCGTTTCGAATCACGGACATTCACGAAGACGGCAGGGGGGCGATCGCGGCCATGCGCGGGGCTCTCGACAGTGCCGGTTTGCAACCGGGCGAAATCGATTACATTTCCGCGCACGGAACGGGCACGGAAGAAAACGACAAGATTGAGACGCTCGCGATTCGCAAGCTATACGGGGAAAATGCAAAGAAAGTCGCCATCAGCAGCGTCAAGAGCATGGTCGGTCACTTGATCGCGGCCGCAGGGGCGGTTGAGCTCATTACCTGTGTGCTGGCGATTCGCGACGGCGTGGTTCCGCCCACGATCAATTATCAAAATCCGGACCCGAATTGCGACCTCGACTACGTTCCCAACGCTGCCCGCAAGATGCCGGTGCGCATCTGCCTTTCCAACAGTTTCGGCTTCGGCGGCCAAAATGACACGCTGATTGTCCGTGCAATCGCGTAAGACACATCGCAATTCTCCGAACGCGGCCACTTCGAATCAATTTACTGTCCAGAGTGTCCGATTGATTGCTATGCCACAATCTTGCGGGCATTCCGTGGATTCATTCACCGACAATCAATTGCGCGAGCTCATGCTGCGCGTGGATTGCGATGGGTTTCCCGCGGACCTCAATGAAACGTGGTGCAAAGAGAAAACCCGATTTCGCGAGACATTGCGACGCATTCCGCAGGCGGCGACGCCGGACGCTCGAATTCTCGACCTCGGCAGCACGCGGGCCTGGCTCCCGTTCCATCAGGTGTTGCTCGGCTATCGACACATCGTGCTGAACACGTCGTATCCAGAGGCGCGATTTGTCGACGCGAGTGCCATCGTTCGAGACGCCGCGCCCGCACATGTCGAGGTGAGCGTGTTCGATGTGGAGCGCGATGATTTTCCGATCGACGACGCATCGTGCGATGTCGTGCTGTGTCTCGAATTGCTGGAACACCTCGCCATCGATCCGATGGCCATGATGTCGGAAATCAATCGCGTGCTCAAACCGGGCGGCACGCTTGTCCTCTCAACGCCGAATGCGGTGCGATACGATAGTCTGGTTCGAGTCGCGCTCGGTGAGCAGCCCTACGGCTGGAACCCATACAACGGATTCGACACCAACCGGCACAACCGCGAATACACGCCTTCGGAAATTGAACGGCTGTTTTCGGCGGGGGGATTCACTCCGAGCGAGGTCACAACGGTTGGGCGTAAGTCGCGGGGCGCGATGCGAGTTTTGCTTGCGGCCGCGTTTCGCGTTGCGATTGCGCCCATTCGGCGATGTCCGTCTCGATGGCGAAATGACATCATCATTGCCGTGGGCATGAAAGTCGCTTCATGCGTGGATCGGCGTCCGGCGTGGCTCTACTTCGACATGGCCGAACGCAAGAAC
>JACQFE010000019.1 GCA_016200265.1 Planctomycetota bacterium
AAATGCGGACACGCCGCTGCCTCCGGCGTTCTGGAGAAGCCGTTGGCAAGCGATGGCAGCGGCGTTTTGACGTTTCCAATCACGGCGTTCTGATTCTCGGTTCTCGTCGGTCTTTGCAGTTACAAGTTACAGATTACAAGTTGCGTAACTCGTAACTGGCAACTCATTTCTGCCTTACTGCACTTCCGGATTCAACCCCACATGCCTTGCCCAGTGATTCGATCCCGTCGAATCCAGCGTCTGACCAGTGCGATTGACAATGGCGATTCCCCATTTCGGCCCCGGTCTCGAAATCAGAAACTCTCCATAAATCACATCGCCCCCCGCGGGTGAACTCTTGTTGCGAATGACTCCGAGAAGCGGTGCGTTCAGAATGGTGATTGCCGAATCGCTCGATCCGGCGCCATCGGATGCGTGTTCGGTACCGCCATTGGCGTCGTCACGCAGAAGATAAACCTCAACCACGGAATTCGCCGTTGGCGCAGTGCCGGAGTTCTTGATCTTCAAATAGAGAAGAACGTCCTGGTATCGGTTCGTGCTGTTGTCCACCAATGTCGATTGTCGACCGCCGGCATCGGCAAGCGACGCGATGGTGATTGTCAGCGCCGTGCTTGACGCGAATTTGTCCTTGATTTCGTTTGCCATTGTTGTTCCTAGGTTGTCAGTTGTCAGTGTACTGTTGTCAGCGAGCAGCACTCCAGGCCTTTGCTGAGAACTGACAACTGAGAACTGACAACTCAATCAATTGTGTATTCCACGCTGATCCAAAGCTTTGCCGGCGTACCGATCGTCGCGCTGGCTGAGTAATGCAACCATTGATCCGCCGAGATAGCGGCGCTGTCGAACGTCGCCTGCTCGAGTCCTGTGCTGTTGGCCTGCTTGTCCGCGCTCCAGATGTTTGTGCCCGCTGAGCCAGGGGAAAACTTGTTTCGTTTTTCGATGTTGAAGTCGACCGTGCCAGTATTGGTTACAGCTCGGACGGCGACAATCGTGGACGCGTCCGGCACATAACCAAGAGGTAGCTCGTCGGTCGACGTCGGATTCTCAATGTAAATGGACTTCGTCAGTGTCTTATTCTTGGCCGCGATTGCAATTCCGTCAGATGTATCTGTTAAAGGCATGGATTCAACCCAAATGTGTGTTGATTCATTGGCTTACGACGCCAATGTAAGCCCAACTTCCAATCCCCACGCTGTCCCGCCGGGATTTGCCCACTGGATTCGGAGTCGATCGCCGGCCTGAAATGTCCACGGCGAAGGATCTTCACTTTCATTGGCGGGTATGCGAAAGTTCACATCGTGAGCTGGGCCCGCCGTGAGAATTGTGAATAGCAGACAATCGTAACTGGCGCCGGAAACAGAATCGAGTGTGATCGTCATCGCGGCGGTGGATGATCCGCCGACAAAGTGACATCTCACGAACACCAGGCGAAAGCGCACATCCGGGCCAAAACTGGAATCGATATTACCGCTGCCGCCGGCAACCACATGCGTCACCGCGGAAAGTTGTCGCTCGCGAGCCAGAAACAACTCGGAATCCAGGGACGTCAATGCCGTCGCCGCCACTTCCCTGATCTTTGAATCTCCGCGCGGCATGACTATGACTCCACTGCGTCCGTAATGTGATCGGCAAGCGTTTCGCCGGATGGAATTTGAAGACGAAATGGGACGCCAATGAGTTCAGACAAGCCCTCATTCAGTCCGGGAACAGTGACTGTCGCGTCGCCGACGAATAAGACATTGAGCAATGTCCGCAGCCGCTTCTGTCCGTTGGCGCGATACCGAATGAGCAAATCGATTCCGTTTGAAATTGCAAATATAGTTTCGGCGACGGCGCCATTGTAAGAGAAGACAATGCCGCTTACGCGATGGCCGCCGCGCGTGAATGTGCCAAGTGCACCACTCGAATCACCCGCGCCGGGAATCGCTTCGACGCCCGGTTTGTACACGATGCTGTGAGCGCCGGTGATCGCCGTTTCCGTGAACGGTGAGCTTCGCAATTTCGTGGTCAGCCCTCGTGTCGCCAGCAGCCAGATCATCTGCGATTCTCCTAGGCCGCGCGATTGCTGCCGCGCTTGACCTTGACGACAAATGTGAACGACGCTTCGGCGGCGGCCACTCGCACTCCGGACGTCGTCTCGGAATATTCGAACCTCCACTCGCGATCGTCGAAGCCCTCACTGCCGTCGACGATGCCGACGTCGCGAATGGCATCGAGGGAATCATCCACGGCCCCGACCGCATCGAGCAGTGCCGCATGACCGTCAGACGTCGAAAGCTCAACCACCGCCCGCAAGACGGCGCGCACTTCCAACACCTTGTCGTCGTCGGTCGTTCCCAGCGGCGTGGCACTCAAGAGACGCAGGCAAAGAAATGGCCTCGACAAGTCGGTTACGTGACCGATGCCCACTTCCACGCGACGAAATGGATGTGCAGCATTGGGCGGCTCGGCAATGAGATCGCTTCGCAGCCGACTCAACAATTGGTCGGCGGCAATTCGAATCGTGGTTCGATCGGCAGTGGGCATAATGAATCTCTTGGCGTTTCTGGAATTGGTCAGTGATCAAATGCCGGACAGCTCATTTCGCGTCAGGAGGCGTGCTTCTCCCGAAGTAGCGGCCAACATTCCAACGGATGTCGATCCCGGAAGCGCAGTGAGCGACGGCAATGCGATCGCGCCGGACGCCATGGCCTCAAGCCATACGACTGTGCGTGCGAAACGCTGCTGTGTGTCCGTGGGAACCGGCGGTCGGCGAAGTCGCAATCGATATTCCACCACGTCCAGCGTCACCGATGCGAGCAGCCCGGCCAATTCCGAATTTGCGATGACGTCGATCGGCGTCTGGTAGCGGCGCGCCAGGTACGTGTTCACCTCGCCCTCCGCTCCGATTCTCGCCTCATTCGCGACCGCCGAATCCGCAACACCGTCATTGTCGTCATCCGTCAACTGCAAATAGGTTGACGCGCCGAGTCGCGTGCTGATGTCCGTGTTCGTGATATAGGCCATGATGATCACCTGTGGAAAGTGCAACGCACCGTGCGCCGCGAATACAATCGGAAGAAAAGGAACCGTCAGATTGGAGAAACGAAGTTCGTGCGAACGGCCAACTGCCAATATCCATACGCAATGCGATACCGGGCGCGAACGCCATACAGGAACTTCTCACGCCGGAATCCTTCGTCGCTGTCTTCCGTCAATGCAGTGAATTCGACGGCCTCGCGATCCTGGAAAATGAATGGTCGAATGATGCCATCGGTCTTCAAGAGGAACCATTCCGTCGCACTTGTCAGCCAGGGCGACGCAATCACTCGCGCCGCACCCTGCAGAACATTCGATGTGTTGTTGACCATCGTGGCGCTGACGGCCTCGAGCGCCGTCAGATACAATGTCGTCGGCACAACACAGACCAGACCGGTGGCGGATACGGCCAGCGGTTCACCCTGATCGTCTTTGAACGCCAGCATTTCCGCGATCGCGCCCTTCAATGCCGTCTTGAATTCATCGGAGGTGGCGTTGTTGGGATCGGCCGCGGTGCTGGTGAGATTGTTGTCCTGCGATCCCGATGCGCCTGAAACATGCGCATCGTTGAAAAATGTCACGCCATCATAACTGTTATAGCCTGACGCGCCGCCGTTAATGAGCAGTTGCGAGATCAGGTAATCCTTGTGTGTCGCGGCTCGGACGGCGAGTTCGCCGATGCGGATTCGAATCTGCCCCGTCTTGTCATCCGAGACCTCGTCTCGATCAACCTCAATGGTCGATTCATATTTGAGGTTCTCCACGGAATAACTCTCGGTTCCCATCCCGCGCGCAAGACGCCCCGTCCCGAATTCCCTCATCCGCGGCAATGACCCCAGCCAGCGATACGTCTCACTGTCGCTGGTGGATTCAATGCGCGTCGCAAGGTCTTGAAAATGAGTGACGGCCGACTCGAAGCGATTGAAAAACTCGCTTCGCAGGCCCTTGGTAAGCAATCCGGTATTGATGATGGCCACAGGTATCTCCTTTCACGTACAGATCGTGAATGTCACGTCTTGAACGAAATTGTTGACTTTGAATTTCGAAGCACCGACGCAGAGCGAATCGCTTATCTCAATTCGATCTTAGCCATTCGCAATTCGCCTTCTCACACATAGTCCACTTCCACGAGGAACGGTCCGGGATTCGCGGTCGCGCCGTTCGTTACGGCCAATGTCATAATGTAATTGGCGCGCACCTGGGCATTGCTGAGAGCGCCCATGTCGAAGCGAGCATTCGATGTAGGAAACGCGGTTGTGACATTGAATGTCGTGCTGACGACAGTTCCCGCATCGGTGGCGATCGCCACAACGCAAGTATTGGAATTGTCAATCCCGGCGGCCGCCGTGGATTGATTCACAACCCGCGCCGCTACGAGCCAGCCCGCCGCGCCGAAATGGTGAATCGCGCGTGCCGCAATGTCCGCCCCCGCCGCGAGGTCTTCCACTACGTGAGTGACGGTCTTGATCTTGGCGCGAGGCGGATCAATTCGAAGGATGATTTCGTTGGTTGCGGGCACGTCCTGCACAGTCCCGACGTATGAATTTCCGGCGGCGGCAAAGGTCAACGTGTCATCCGCGGACGCGAAGACAGGTCGGCCGAGCGAAGCGATCGCCGCTCCCGTCAGCGTGAGGTCAAAATCACCCAGAGTATAGACTCGAACCTTAATCGCTCCGGACGCGCCGGCGCTGTTGTCAGCTTCCTCATACGCAATCCCGACAAACGGATCGCCGGCCGTCAGCGGCTGCACATATCCGGATGAATTCAGCCCCAGAAACGCCCCCTTGTAGATGTGCTTGGCCGCCGCAACCTGAAACGTCCGCAATTCCTGATCAATGTAGTGATCCACGTCTCGATTTTTTGTCAGTGCCATGTCCTAATTACCTTTCTCGCAATGTCTTTGAACGGCGAATGGAGTTTTCGAGCTATGGGAATGTGAGTTGGTTCTATGAGTGATCTGATCGGGTTTATCGACTGGTCACGACCTCACGCAGAAAATCTGAGACGTAAGCGTCTTCGCTTGTGAGTCGCGACAAGAATGGGTCGCTGCGATATTCCGCCTTTGCTCTGGCCGCCAGTGAGGAATTACGCAATGGCGCGCGATCCGTGCCCTGGGGCGAGGCAAGCAAACCGGGCCGAACAATCACTGGCGCCGTTCGGAGCCATTCATCGAAAAGGCCTTCCTCTTTGGCGACCAGCGCCTCCGCCCATCCGCGCTGCGCCTCGACGAGTTTGCCGGAACGCATAGCCTCCTGAATTCGCTCGGCGACGCGATGTTCCTGCGCTTCCGCGCGCAGCGCATTGAGCTTCGCACTCGCTGCGAGCAACACTTCGTTCGCGTTCGCGCCAGGCATCAAATCGAGCGCCAATCGAAGTGCCATCATAGGCTCGGCTTCCGCGTCACTCTCATCCTTCACCTCGATCCGATTGATGATCGGCGCCATCCCCACGATCGCCGGCTTGTTGGTCAAAGCCGCGGAATGAATCGCGACGAGCTTGCGATCGCTCTTTCGCACGATCGCCACCGGCGAGAGGTATCGATATTCTCTCCCAGCCAGCATCGCCCGGGCCTCGTCAGTCCATTCAATTTCCGCGAACAATCCGGCACCAGCCTCAACATCCAATCTCTTGATCCATCCGGCGGCCGGTGCTCGACCATCGGGCGAAGCGAACGCACCGCCAAGCGTTTGATGTTCATAATCAATGGGCAGGTCCGTGCGATGCTCTTCAAATGCCTGCACCGCGAGACGCCCCGATTCCTCGTCCACGACAAACGTGCCATTGTCGCTCTCCACTTCGCCCCACGGCGCCAAGAGAATGCGCGACGGGACGATTGCCGATTCCGAGGCCGGCGCATTGGACGCCGCCAATACGGATGAAAGCGTGACATGCTGGGTTTCAGAGGGCATTGTCTCACGACTTTGGCGATCCAGGTGATTTCTGAGTTTTGACGAAGTGCGATGTCTTTGAATGGCGTTCATTGTTGTCCTCGCGTCGGATTGGAAATTGCTTTCACACACATCAATACATCGTCGGGGGCGCTCGCTGAAAAATTCAAATTCATCAACCACCCGTGTTCCGCGCCGCGCCGGGCAGAAACGCAGACGCATCCGCGCTCGGCGGAAGTCCCAGCGCCGCATGCGCCCAGCCGGATGGAATCTTCGCTCCCAGTCGATTCACGGCCGTGTCCAGAATCCCAGCAAGATTTTGCGGGTCGAGGGTGTCCTTCACGCGCCGTCGAAAATAGGGAACGGGCGCATCCGGGCCGAATCGGAGCCGTGTCAATGGCGTGAGCAAATCACGGCGAATCGTCCGCGCCTCTTTGCGGATGTCATCCGCAAGAATGTCCTGCCGCACTTGCTCGTGAATCCGGCTGGCCGCGATCGATCCGCTTTGCCCGGTGATGTCGGTCGTGAGCGTTTGCCCCAGCCAGGCCTTGCTCATCTCGCGATTGAGAAAATCCACGAGTGCTTCGTAGGGCGGACCGGAACTGCCGCGCCCCGCATCGACAATCTGCAACTCGACCGCTCGGCTGAAGATGCCGGCCGCATTGCTCCCCAATGACTCCAACATGTTCAGCAATTCGCGCTTCTCCTCGGCGGTTGCAGTGGAGTCATAACGCGCGATACGCACGGGCATGCCGAAGACTTCCGCGAACACCATCCAGTCTTTCAGCGACAGATTTTTCGCGAGATAGGCCATCGCGGTGACGCGAAGAAGCCCCCCGCGCTGCGGATGTCCGCTGACGCTGTGCGGTGCGTGAATGATGAACTTGTTTTCCGGAAGCTCAATTCCGTCGCGCGGCGACTCATCCGTGAGAATTCGCAGACGATTCAAGTCATCGAAAATCAAGCGACCAAAATCAACCGGAGTCAGTGCGACGGGTCTGAATTCTCCACCGATCACTTCCCAAACGATCTCCGCCACCGCGACGTTTCGCCCGACGGCCAATGCAAGATGTTGCAAGGCTTCATCAAATGACTCCATTTCCGCGAGCACCGTTCCGCAATACCGCGATGCCGCATCCGCAGTCGAAGAATTGGCTTGCTCCTTGACTTCCGACGCGCTGACGATTTGCCATTCCAACCCCGTGACCGCCAGACGCCGCGTATTCGCAACCGAGTACAGATGCGCATCCTTCTCTTCCATTTCCTCGAACAATTCCATCGCCGTGGAAAGCGATCCGCTGTCGGCCTCACGCAGAATCGCAGCAAGTCGCGAAGGCGTCAGCCCCGCACTGGGATAACTACGAAGTGAATCCTGCGGGCGAACCGTTAATGTCTTCCCAATTGCAGGAATGTCCGAACGACGACGTAATGCATTGATCACTCTTCGAATTGCATTCATGTTGTTTCTCGCATCTTCGTTGGAATCACCAAGTTCCCCGTTGCGCGAAATTGAGCCGCCTGGCCGCAAAATGCTCCACAATTCCAGTCGCCGCGCCCGCTGCGTGAATTGCCAGCGCTGCGGCCCAGAACCGATCCGCATGACTTCCGTCGCGTCGCGGCGCCGCCAACCGAAAATGACCGGCCTCTGTCACGGTCCGCTCCACGGAATGCCAGTCGCGACGAATGCGTTCATCCGCGGGGATCACAATTCGTCTGCGCTCGACAGCCACTCGAAGCGCTCCCGCCATTTGCGACTTCAATGCATTCGTGAACACAATGGTTTCGACGCGATGCGAGCCGAACTGTTCGACGGCCTGTTCCGCCAACTGCATTCCCAATCCGCCGGCGTCAATGCAACAGCGCCGCAATTGCGGAAGTCGCAGCAATTCGCACAACAGTTCAAACTGAACGGTGAACGGCGCGTTGCACATTTCCACCAACGCCACAGTCCGCAATTGCTCGGACAGCGCGTGATCTCCCGCAGTCGTTGCATCTCCACTTGGGGCTCCACTTGCAAATACCCAGAACACGGTCAGATCGCGTCGCCGCCCGATATCCACGCCCGCGAACAATTCGCCTGACTCGGCCGCCAATGCACTAATGTCACCATGTGGCACAAGGTTCGCATCCGTGCAGGCCGCAATTTGTTCATACGTCAGGAACGCCGTCGCCTCATCAATGAACTCACAAAGAAACTCCTGCCGATAAATCGCGTCATCATCCATCGCCAGACGCATTTGCTCGGCATCGGCCTGCAATCCCTGAGAGATGGCCTCCGTCAACGTCAATGTGTGGGCCGAAAAGAGCTGGTTCTCGCGGAGTTGAAAGAATGTATTTCCTTTACCCTGCGGAGTTGAGGCCACATCCAGCTCGCCGTCGCCGCGAAGCAGGGTTGGAAACATGGCCGCCCAGATATCTCGATCATCCGCGTGCATGGCGAATTCGTCGAGGAAAACGTCGCCGGTGAATCCTCGCGCCGTCCGCGGGTTCGCGGGCAATCCGATGATGCGCACTCCGTTCGGCAATGTGATTTCCAGCGTTTTGCAACACATGCCGCGAAGACTTTGATCATCACGAAATTCCGTCGCAATTTGCAGGGCCTGGCAATGTGCTCGGGCTTTTTGCATCAACTCCCGGCTCTGCCGTTCGCCGGCGGATAGAAAAATCTGATTGCGCCGCCGCGCGATCCCTCGCAAGATTCGCCGCAAAGATTTGGTGAAACTCTTTCCTGTCTGCCTCGCCCAGCAATTCCATCGAAACCGTGCACTGCATTCCACGTCCTCGCGCTGGTATGGCAACAAGGGCACGATCGGCTCTACCGTCGCCGGCACTCTTGATTCGAGATCTTGCGAATCCAAACTTCCACCTCTGGAATTGTCACAACGCCCACCGCAGGCGAGTTCTATCCACACAACGTCATGGGCGCTCGACAAATGGCATTTTTTCGTGAATCAGGGGGTCAGGGGGGGTGGAAATTCGCATTGTTTACGGCCGTCCGTTTTGGTATGCTGGGCTTGTTCCAGTCTTCGAGGTGCATCCGGTTCATTCAAAGGAGAGAGACCATGCGGAGGGCATACCTGACATTTCGCGAACGAATTCTGAATCGTGGAATCGCTACCGGCGTGATGGCATTTGTATTTGTCATCTGGAGCGCCGTGCATGGTGTTCCGCCTGACAATTCGATTCGCGGCCGTGACCCAGACGCTTCGCGGGTTCAGAGACTTGCCACCGGCGACGCTGAGCGAATCGGAAATGTTGTGGCCGGAACCGGCGCGACGCTGAAATTCTATTTCACGCCGCGTCCGCCACTGCCGGGAACCGATCCCTCGCTCCCGTACCCTTCGGGATACACAATCAGCGGCCAGAAGCTCACCGTTTCTCGCGGCGGATTCACGTCCGCGTGGATTCTTCAGATTGAGGGTTGGGATCCGGATCAAAATGGCCAGCCGCTTCTTCGTACTTTTCAAGACAAGATTGATGCTGCTGGCTTCCTTGGCTCAAACGCAGTCCCGGCGAATTCCGGTTGCGACCTTGTGTATCCCGCGATCAACTCGTTCCCGTGCCAGAAGACTTGTGTCGGCGGCTCGAACAACGGCGGCAATTGTACAAACTCAAGCAATTGCCCGAAGACCTGCGCGGGAGGAACCAATAACGGACTGAGTTGCACGTCCAACGCGAACTGCCCGGGCGGCGTCTGTTCAGGTTCTTGTAGCGTGGATCCTTGCCCAGCCATGCTTGGCGAATCCGGCATAATCTGCGGAGGAGTCGCTTTTGGCGTCTGCGTATGGGGTTGGCAGGATTTCACCCGAAACGATTGGGTCTTCGCGACAATTACGTCGGTGAACTTCACCACCGGGAAGGGCCTTGTAAGCCCCTCGGGACCGGTTTTTGGCGGCACGACGGACCCGACTTATGAAATCTTCGACTCGGGCGGCAAGTTCTATACCGGATCGTTGATCCTGCCGGTCCCAGCTTGCTGCAAGGGCGTTTATACGATGGGACATGTCGTGGCCGAGACCTTTGCCCAGGACCAGGCCCAGCCCGCGAACGATATCCCCATCGCCGCCTTGATCCCAGGTCAACTGGAGTGCAATGTCGATCCGTGCACCTCGGTCACGTGTAACGCGCCGAATGATTGCACGACGCCGGAATACCTCGGTCCGGAGTGTCTGAAAAATCGATTCATCACGGTCAGTCCGACGGACAACGGGGGACAATCGGCGCTGCGAGTCACGCTGGACTCGCTGCAACATCCCCAGCCCTCGAATTTTGCACAGTTTCCACCGCCCGACTTTTCAGCGTTCGAGGGTCAAGCCCGATGGGTCGGCCCCGTCTTTGATTGTACTGAAACCGAAATGCCGCGGACCACGTTCAAGTGCGCGTTTCTGCAATGTACACCGTTCTACACCAACTGGACGACGTTGCTGGCCGGCAACTGGCTGCACATCACCGGGGCGGAAATCATGCCCAGTTCCGATTACACGATTGACCAACTGAATTCCAGTTGCCAGGGGAACGAACAAAACTGTACGGATATCGCCCGCACCGAGCAGGTGAAGACGTCCCGTTACGGAGACTGTATTCCCAATTATCAGAACCCCACAGCACCGTTTCCGCCGGTTCAGCCGAATGTCTCCGATCAAGCGGCCATTATTGATAAATTCAAATCTGTTTCCAGCGCCATCAGCCGCACACGTGCGCAGTTGCAACCAAGTATCATCGGGATGAGTCAGCCGGTTACGATTTCCGACGTCGCTTCCGTAGTCGACGCATTTAGGGGACTCGCTTATGCGCAAATGGGCCCGCAGCAGTGCCCGTAGCGGATTTTGATTGGAACTCTATGTAAACTGGGAGCATCAACGCGCTTGATTCTAGTTCATGGCGTGTTATTGCCTGTTTAGACGAATTTGCGAAGGGGAGAATTCCATGTCTCATCACAATCACGCCGTTCTAAGGCTTTCATTTCTACTCGCGGTCGCCGGATATTTTTGTTTGCCAGCACAGTGGTCCTTTGCGGCTGGACCGCCGACAAAACCGACTGCTGAACGGCTCGTCACCGGTGACGCCGAGCGAATTGGAAACGTTGTGGCCGGAACTGGGGCGACACTCAAGTTCTATTTTACCCCGCGCCCGGCACTGCCGGGCACCGATCCGACGCTCGTGTATCCATCTGGCGCCACCATCGTAGGCCAGTTGCTCACTGTCTCCGGCGGCGGATTTACATCCGCGTGGATTTCGCAGATCGAAGGCTGGGACCCGGACGGTAACGGAGACGTGCTAGTTCGTGCATTTCAGGACAAAATCGACGGGCAGGGATTCCTGGGTGCAAACGCAGCTCCGTCGAATCCCGGCTGCGACCTCACCTATCCGGCCAGTTCGTCATTCCCTTGCCAAAAAACTTGCGCCGGCGGCATGAACAACGGCAATCCTTGCTTCACGAATAGCAATTGCCCCGGCGGCACATGCGCCGATCCGTGCCCGTCGATTCTTGGCGAAGCCGGACCAACATGTGGCGGGCTCGTATCAGGCGTCTGCGATTGGGCGTGGCAGGACATCAATCGTCCGGATTGGGTCGACCCGGGTGTTACTCCCCCGCCCATCATTTGCGTCGATTGCTATTGGCCTGGTCCCTCGGGCCCAGCCTTTGACTATGCAACGAATCCAGGGCAGGAAATTCATGACGGCGGCTCTCGCTACTATATTGGAAGCGTCGTTTTGCCCGTCCCTGCGTGCTGTAAAGGTGTTTACACGATCGGCCACAAGTTCGATGAGACCTTCGCCCAGGATCAAGCCCAGCCCGCGAACGATATCCCCGTCGCCGCCCTCGTGGCCGGTCAATTGAATTGCCAGGTCGGCTCGTGCTGCACCGCAACGCAGTGCATCGACAACCTGACCGCAGCTGAATGCACATCGGCAGGAGGCAGTCCTTTCGTGGCGGGCGGCCACTGTCTTAACCCGCCTACGACGGACGGCTGCTGCGATTGCGTTGGGCCAGGCCCGGCAGGCGACGCCGAGTGTGAATATAATGGTCCGAATCACTGTCTGGTTGGGCACTGCGTCGGCTGCAATTGCGAGTTGCTGCCTAGGTTTGGTTGGAATCAGCAGACCCAATGTTGCGATGCCGGCACCGGCAACGTCACCACAAAAGCAGTCCCCGATGGTCCCTGCGTGCGCGGTTGCAGTCTGCCCGGCAGTTACGGCGTTCCGCAAGTCGTCTACACGCCGTCCGGAACCGCGTGCGACACCGGTGCTCAGTGCATCGACTACGAGCAGTGCAACGCCGTCGGCCAATGCCTGGGCACTCCAACAACCGCCGGCACGCCCTGTACGCTGGCGGGAGGCCCGGACCCGTGCATCAGTTCCGCGTCTTGCGACGGTCAGAGCCATTGCATTGCCGAGGAATATCTAGGCCCGGAATGTTTGAAGAATCGATACATCACGTTCTCACCACTCGACGTTGGGGGCATATCGGCGCTGCGCGTCACGCTGAACTCCTTGCAACACCCTCAGCCGCCGAATTTTCCGCAATTTCCGCCGCAGAATTTTTCCGCGTTTGAAGGCCAGGTCCGCTGGGTCGGACCTCCGCAGGATTGTGATGAGACCGAATCGCCCTCCACGACGTTCAAGTGCGCTTTCCTGCAATGCACGCCGGTTTACGCCGATTGGTCTTCGCTCTTGAATGGAAACTGGCTGCACGTCACGGGTGCGGAAGTGATGCCGAGCTCCGCGTATACCTTCGACCAATTGAACGCGAGCTGCCAGGGAAATGAACAATCCTGCGCGGACATTGCCAAATCCGCTCAAGTCACAACCGCGCGGTGGGGTGATTGTGTGTCGGCGTATCAGCTTGCCTCGCCACCACTAACCCAACCAAACATCACGGATATCACCGCGATCATCAACAAGTTCAAAGGTGTTCCAGGGGCCATCAGTCGCACAAGAGCGCAGCTCGTCCCCAATTCCATCGCCGTAGTCCAGCATATTTCAATCGCTGATGTCGCCGCGGGCGTCGATACGTTTATCGCCCTTGAATACGTGCAGCCCGGCCCGCAGCAATGCCCATAGTGAGACGGATTGATGCGCTCGTTCTTATTGCGAGTTGCAGAAAGGAAGTCACTCATGTCTCGGAGACATTCCATAATGCATTTCGGATTCCTCATCCTGGTCACGAGTGAGGTTTATTTGTTCACAACTCGAACCGTCGTCGCCAAACCGCCGGCCAATTCCGGCGCCGAAAGGCTCGTCACCGGCGACGCTGCGCGGCTCGGCAGCGTCGCCAACACCGCGTCGGCCACGCTTTTCTTTTGGTTCTCGCCCAGCCCCCCTTTGAACGGCAATCATCCTTCACTCGCCTATCCTCCGGGATTCACCTTCCTCGGCCCGCTCATTGTCTCCAGCGGTTATCCGTTCACTTCTGCATGGAGAGTGTACATGGGCAATTGGGATACCAGCGGTCAGGGCAATATTCGTCTCAGTGCATTTCAAGACCTGATCGATCAAAATGGTCTGCTGGGAGCGAATGCCTCACCACCCAGTCCCGGATGCGACCTGGTGTTTAACGGAAACGGTTGGGCGGCTTGCCACAAGACCTGCGCGGGGGGCGCACAAGACGGAATCCCCTGCGACACGGACGCAAAGTGCCAAGGCGGTGGCATCTGCACGGATCCGTGTCCCGCCATTCTTGGTGAGAACGGACCCAAGTGCGGCACATGGACCGGGGGATTTTGTGATTCCTATTGGGTAAATGATCTCCAGCAAGATTGGGTCTTGGCGGGATTGCCTCCATCCGAGCGAGATAGCGGCCCAATGCCGCCGAACCTGGGCGCCCCTGGGTTCATGGGAACAGCAACTTTTGGCCACGAAGTCGTTGATCCGGGATCCTTGCGCTACGTGGGGACTGCGACAGTACAGGTGCCGGAATGCTGCCTTGGTACTTACACCATCGGCCACGTGGCTGCCGAGACATTCGCCCGAGACCAGGCCCAACCGGCGAACAACATTCCCATTGCAGCCCTCACCGCCGGGCAAATAAGCTGCCGAAAAGGCAAATGTTGCACGCCGACACAGTGCATCGATGACCTGACGGCAAGCGGGTGCGCGGCCGCGGGAGGAGAAAACGGACCCCCCAGTTTCATAATAAGTCAAACTTGTACCAATCCTCCCACGACCGACGGTTGTTGCGAATGCTCGATTCCTTCAGACTGTAACGATAACGACCGTTGTACTGTGGATATATGCGGTTGCCAGTGCTCTCATGAGCGCAGATCAGGATGGAATTCCAACAGGTGTTGTAATCCGGATACGGGAGCTGTTGCCACGAAGGCCATTGCTGACGGACCATGTGTCCGCGGATGCAGTTTGCCCGGTGATTATGGCGTTCCACAAATTGTGTATTCGCCAGCCGGAACTCCCTGCCCCTCCGGCACCGGCAACCAATGCTTGGAGAATGAAGTTTGCGACGACACCGGCCATTGCACCGGAACGCCCAAACCAATGGGCACACCCTGCATTCTTACTGACCTGTGCATATCCGACGTGTCGTGCGACGGTGCGGGACACTGTCTGGGTACCGCAAGCCCCCAAGGTACACCATGCACTCTTTCCGGAGCTCCGGATCCGTGCATCACCTCTTACGCCTGTGATGGCCAAAAACACTGCATCGCTCAACAAGACCTCGGTCCGCAATGCTTGAAGAATCGCTACATCACCTTTCTTCCGCAGGATACCGGAGGGCTTTCGGCGCTCCGTGTGACGTTGAATTCGCTTCAGCACCCGCAGCCGCCCAATGATCCGGCATTTCATCCGCAGAATTTCTCTGCATTTGAAGGTCAATTCCGCTGGGTGGGACCGTTGCAGGATTGCGAGGAATCGGAATTGCCTCCATCGTCATTTAAGTGCGCGATCTTGCAATGCACGCCGCTTTATGCCGACTGGGCTTCGCAATTGAGCGGCGAATGGTTGCAAGTCATGGGTGTGGAGGTGATGCCGAGTTCCACATACACAATTGAGCAGTTGAATGCATCATGTCAGGGCAACGAGCAAGCCTGCTCCGATGTTGTGACTTCCGCGCTCTTAAGAACCGCCCGCTACGGCGACTGTGTCCCTACATATCAGGATCCAAGCGCTTCCTCCTCCTCACAACCGAACGTCTCCGATGTCAGTCACATCGTCGACAAGTTCAAGGCAGTTCCCGGCGCCATCAGCCGCACGCGTGCTCAAATGCAGCCAGGCGTCATTGCCGTCGGACTACGCGTTACGATAGCCGACGTGGCCGTAACCCTCGACGCATTTAAGGGACTTGCGTATGCACAGCCTGGTCCGCAGAATTGCCCATGATGAAAGACATTGGGATGCGATCATTCTTATTGCGAATTGCTGAAGGGAAATAAACAATGTCTCAGCGGCATTCCATGGCAAGATTCGGATTCCTTGTTGCGATCATCAGTGCAATTCATCTGTTTACAGTGCAAACCGTCGTCGCCAAACCACCCACTGCCTCGCAAACCGAACGCCTCGTCACCGGTGACGCCGCGCGCATCGGCGAGGTTGTAGCCGGCACCGGCGCCACACTCAAATTCTATTTCACGCCGCGCCCGCCGCTGCCGGGAAATGGGAGCAATTTTGACTACCCCACGGGATGGAGTATCAATGGTCAGGAGCTCACGGTTTACAATGGCGGTTTCGTGTCGGTTTGGATCACCCAGATTGAAGGTTGGGATCCGGATCAAGACCACCATCCGCTTCTCCAGTTTTTCCAGGATCAGATCAATGTGCCGGGCCAGAACATATCCCCGCCGAATAGTTGCGCCCTGTCTCTACTACCTAGTCTATTTTCATGCACAAAGACATGCTCAGGCGGCGCGCAGGATGGCAATACCTGCACAAGCGATGCGAAGTGCATAGGTGGGGTGTGCATGGACCCATGCCCGGAGTTACTCGGGGAGAACGGTCCGGAGTGCGGCGCGGATCACCACGCTGGCTACTGTCCTGGGAGCTGGCAGAATCCAACTCGGTCGGACTGGATTTTCGCCGGATTGACCTCCGATCATGAGCTTCACAGCTCGACGGTGCTCGACGACGCTTTTGGTGGACCCTTGTTCAATGGAACGACAGACGGAATTTCTCAACGATTCGACAGCGGTGGAAGATTTTACACCGGGACATTGCTTCTTTCCGTACCTCTATCGTGTTGCAAGGGGACTTACACAATATCGCACAAGGCGAGCAAGACGTATGCCATCGACGAGGCCGTGCCGTCGAATTCGATTCCAATTGCGGCATTGATCAGCGGTCAGCTTGAGTGTCAGATTGGCCGGTGTTGCACCAACATTGGCAGTTCGAATACATGCACCACAAATGTGAACTATTTCGAATGCAATTCCCTTCCCAGCAGCAACGGGCATGTCTTTTTGCCCGGCTCGACCTGCACGACGCCATGTTGTGCCCCAGCTGGTTCGCCCTGTCATTTCTCCATCCCGCATCCAGAATGCATCACTGGCCAACACTGCGACTCCACGGGCATCTGCGTAAATGACCCCGCGCCGGAGAGTACACCGTGCAACCTCACTTCGAGCAATCCTTGCTTGTCGCCGGAGGTCTGCGATGGGCAGGGCGGTTGTTTCCAGCATGATCCCGTGCCGGAAGGCACATCGTGCAATCTCACTTCCAGTAACCAATGCTTGTCGCCGGCGGTCTGCGATGGGCAAGGCAATTGTCTCCAGAATGATCCCCTGCCGGAGGGCACATCGTGCAATCTCACTTCCAGTAACCAATGCTTGTCGCCGGCGGTCTGCGATGGGCAAGGCCAATGTTTCCTGCCCCCCGCCCCAATGGGCACTGCATGTACGCTGCAGGGCGCTTCGAATGATCCTTGCTTGTTGCCGGCGATTTGCGATGGTGCAGGCAATTGCTTCCAGCCTCCGGCAGAAATGGGAACGCCTTGCATTTTGCCGAACAGCGTGTGTACGACCGATCCTTCGTGCAACGGACAAGGTCAGTGTGTCAGACAGCCTGCTCCGGCCGGAACGCCTTGTAACCGTGTGTCCACCAGTCCGTGCCTGGTCAATCCCATTTGCGACGGGCAAAGCAATTGCGTATTTCAATTCGCGAAGGCTGGTACTCTTTGCACATTGACGAACAGTCCATGCCAGGCTAACCCTTCTTGCGACGGCCAAGGGAATTGTGTCGGACAGTCTGTTCCCGTCGGGACGCCATGTACAATTGCGAGCAATCCCTGCCTGGCGAATTCCACTTGTAATAGTGCCGGCAATTGTGTCGGCGGGGTGAACGATAACGGCCCCGAATGCCTCAAAAATCGCTACGTCACAATCGCTCCTGAAGCTACCGGCGGCCTATCGGCACTTCGCGTCACACTGACATCTCTCATGCACCCGCAGCCGCCGAATCTTCTGCAATTTCCGCCGCCGAACTTTACCGCTCTTGAAGGCCAAATCCGTTGGGTGGGTCAGATCAATGATTGTGAAGAAACGGAATTGCCGCCAACAATTTTCAAGTGCGCGTATTTGCAATGCACACCTTTTTACGCCGATTGGTCGAGTCAACTGAATGGCCAATGGCTGCACCTCATGGGCAAAGAGATTGTCCCGAGCTCGCTTTACACGATCGATCAGTTCAATGCGAGCTGCCAGGGCAATGAATCAAACTGCGCCGACATTGCCATGACCGTCCAAGTTGAAACGGCCCGACATGGTGATGTCGCACCTGCTTTTCAGCTTACCGCTCCCGGTTCGCCTCTGACTCAGCCGAATATTTCCGATGTGAGCGCAATCGTTGACAAATTCAAAGGCGTGCCGACCGCCGTCAGCCGCACGCGGGCTCAGCTTGTGCCCGGTGCCATCGGGATCAATCAACGCGTGTCGATCACCGACGTCGCCACCGACGTAGATGCTTTTGTAGGTTTGTCTTACATACAACCCGGCCCGCAGCAGTGTCCGTGAAGTTTTCCCAATGAGTAAGATTGAGGCTCGACGGATGATTGCAGTGTACTGAAAAGGGAAATCCAATGACAAGAAAGGGAAATCCAATGACAAGACAACGTCCTCAATCGAATCTCGCGCTGCTTGCTGCGGTCACGAGTGCGGTCTATTTGTTCGCGGCTCGAAATGTTCTCGCCAAGCCACCGGCCACCAGCGGTGCCGAAAGATTCGTCACCGGAGATGCCGAGCGGATTGGAAGCGTTGCTGCCATTGTTCCTGCGGGGGTTGTGGTATCCCTTGTGCCGATCGCTGACACGGGAAACTATCCGGACGGCTATTCGATTTCAGGAAACCATCTTCTGGTTTCCGGAGGCGGCTTCACTTCGGTCTGGCTCACAAAAATGGAGGGTTGGGAGAATGCGCCCGGTCATCCGCAACTTCGTGCCTTCCAGGACCAAATCGACGTCAACGGTTTTCGAGGCGCGACTGCGACTCCACCGTATCCCGGGTGCGATTTGCCTTATCCGCCGGATGTTTCTTGTACAAAGACATGCGCGTCGGGGTCGCTTTATGGTCATCCCTGTTCATCCGACCTCGATTGTCAGGGAAGCCTGTGCAAGGACTCGTGTAAATCGACTCTTATTTACGAAGGCTCTCATTGTGGCACTCTTGCTCCCGGAGTTTGTGACTGGGCATATGAGAATCCGTTCGATACTGGCGGCATTTTCCAGGGAATTCCGCAAAATCAGTACGTGATTTCAGTGGACGTGACGAATCCGGCCGGACCGATCTTCTCCGGTTCCACGCAACCGGGCTTCGAGGTGGCATCTTCGACTGAGCACCATAATGTCGGGACGCTGTTGATCTCCGTGCCGCTCTGTTGTCGGGGCACTTACACAATCGGGCATGTTGCGAGCGCGACGTTTGCGAAGGATCAGGCACAGCCTTCGAACTCCATACCGATTATCCAATTCTCATCCGGACAACTGGAATGCCAGACCGGGGCGTGCTGTACAACGGGATCCAACGTTCCCTGTGGAGCGATATGCACGGAGGGCATTTCCAAAGCGGAGTGTGACGCAATGCCATCCCGCGACGATCGGCATAACTTCAGGGTCAATGTCCTTTGCTCGGATTGTGTCGGCTGTTGCGACGATTGCGACGCATGCACGGTAGAAGGTTGTGGCGTCCCTTGCATTCACACGCCGAAACCGGGATGGGCGCCGGGCGGGTCGACGTGCTGCGATTCGATCACCGGGGAGCTCACGCACCTCATTTTGGGGAATTCAGGCTGCTTGATACCGAATTGCAGTGAGCCGAATTCGCATGGAACGGTCGTCATGACGCCGGCGCCGGCAGGTACACCCTGTTCGAGCGGGTCTTCTTGCATCCTGAACGAACAATGTGATAACAGCGGAAATTGTGTTGGAACCCACCTTCCTCAAGGAGCGGATTGTGCGTATCCGACGCTTGGCAGTGATCCATGCATTGGATCGGCCGCTTGTGACGCCCAAAGCCGTTGCATTCCCGCCGAATATCTCGGCCCGGAATGTTTGAAGAATCGTTACATCACATTCTCGCCAATTGATGTTGGAGGAGTATCTGCGCTGCGCGTCACGTTGGACTCATTGCAACATCCCCAGCCGCCGAATCTCCCCCAGGTTCCGCCCCCGAACTTCTCCGCATTTGAAGGGCAGATACGCTGGGTCGGGCAGGTGAACGACTGCGAGGAAACGGAATCGCCGCCGACCTCTTTCAAATGCGCGTATTTGCAATGCACGCCGGTGTATGCGAATTGGACCGCGCTGCTCAACGGACAATGGCTGCACTTGATGGGGCCGGAGATCATGCCCAGCTCGCTCTACACCATCGATCAACTGAATGTGAGCTGTCAGGGAAACGAGCAAAACTGTTCGGATGTTGCCGCCACGACACAGGTTGAGACTGCACGAAACGGCGACTGCTTTCCGCCTTATCAGGACCGAACTACTGGTGCCCCTCTTACTCAGCCGAACATTTCGGACGTGTCCGCCATCGTCGACAAATTTAAGGGTGTTCCGACCGCCATCAGCCGCACGCGGGCACAACTTGTCCCCAGCACGATCGGCATCAATCAGCGAGTGTCGATCACAGACGTCGCCACCGATATCGATGCGTTCATCAACCTCCCTTACTACCAGGCAGGCCCCCGGAATTGCCCATAATGAGACACATTGACATGCGATCGCTCTGCTTGCGAATTGCCGAAAGGAAGCAACCCGTGTTTCGACAGATGACTATAAAGAATCTCGGATTTCTCGTTGCGGTCGCGAGTGCGATTTGTGTGTTCACAAATCAGTCTGTTGTCGCCAAGCCGCCTGCCGCTTCCGGGGCCGAACGCCTCGTCACCGGCGACGCCGCACGAATCGGACATGTTGTGACCGGCACCGGCGCCACGCTGAAATTCTATTTCACTCCGCGACCGCCGCTTCCCGGCGCTCTTTTTTCGTTGGCGTATCCGCAGGGCTACAACATTACGGGTCAAAAGCTCGTTGTCTCCCGCGGTGGGTTCTACTCCGCATGGATCACACAGATTGAAGGCTGGGACCCAATGGGCACAGGGAATCCGTTGCTCCGCTCGTTCCAGGACAAGATCGATGCGAACAGCTTTAAGGGCGAAAACGCATCACCGCCCAACCCCGGCTGCAACCTGGTTTACCCCGCAGTCGTCATTGCGTGTCAAAAGGTTTGCGCGGTTGGCGTCAATCATGGCAGCCCCTGTACTACGAATGGTAATTGTCCCGGCAGTACCTGTGTGGACCAATGTCCCAACCTGCTGGGAGAGCCCGGGCCGAAGTGTGGTGGCACCATCGCTGGAGTTTGTGACTGGGGTTGGCAAAACACCTTTCGCGCAGATTGGGTGTTGGTCGCAAATGCCCCGAGCGATCAAATCGCTGTTGCGCAGATTGTTTCACCGACGGGCCCGGTTATCGCCGGCGTGACGTATCCCGGTGTTGAGATTTTCGACACGGGCGTTCGATATTATACGGGCACTCTTGTGCTTCCGGTTCCGGCTTGCTCCAAGGGCGTTTACACAATCGGTCACAAGATCGACGAGACGTTCGCCCAGGATCAGGCCCAGCCGGCGAATGACATCCCTGTTGCCGCGTTTGTGGCCGGGCAGCTTTCGATTCCGACCGGTTCATGCTGCACGGACTTCACCACGCCGTCGCAGGCGACATGCACGCCTTCGTTATTCCTTGCCGGGTGCGACGCACTCACCAGCACCAACCTGCACGTCTTTCGCCCGGACACCGACTGCAACATTCCTTGCGCCGTGGAATGCGTGGCCGACGCCGATTGCGACGACCTTGCTGAATGCACGGATGACACATGTGCTCCCGATCAAACATGCCTTCACACGCGCAACGAGGCAAGATGTAACGACGGCCTCGATTGCACGGACGACGTTTGCACCTCGGAGGGAGCCTGTGTTCACACACTCAGCCCTGCTTGCAACGACGGCGTGGATTGCACGATTGACGCCTGCGCCCCCAATGGCGCATGCGTTCACACCCTCGACGATGCCATTTGCGACGATGGCCTGTTCTGCAACGGAGCGGAAACCTGTACCGCGGCCGGTTGCCAATCCGGCGAGCCTCCATGTGCCATTGGCGAAACCTGCGACGAGAACGCCGATACCTGCACATTCATTCCCATCCCGACCGTATCGCAATGGGGCCTTGCGGTGATGGCGCTCATGCTTCTAATTGCGGCGAAGATCGGCTTTCGCAGACGCGCGATGAATTGAGGGAGAGAACGATGAATAATGCACGACAACCAAGATGTCCAGCATCCTACATGCGCCTTTTTATGGCGATCTTTGTATGCGCTGCTATCGGCTTGATGACTTTGGTTGGTGTTAATGCCGCGCAGCCGACCAGTCGTGGACGCGGCGAGGTAACTGAGTACCAGGCGTCTCATATTCAACGATTGGTTACCGGCGACGCCGAGCGAATCGGAAACGTTGTGGCCGGTACAGGTGCGACGCTGAAATTCTATTTCACACCGCGCCCTCCGCTGCTGGGAACAGAGCCATCGTTGGCCTATCCGACGGGGTGGAACATTTCGGGTCAGAAGCTCACCGTCTCCGGCGGCGGATTTGCGTCGGCATGGATTACGCAGATCGAAGGCTGGGATCCGGATGGTAATGGCGACGTGCTCTTGCGCTCCTTTTCCGATGTGATTGATGTCTATTCTCTCTTTGGCGACAGCGCTTCACCCCCCAATACCGGCTGCGATGTTATCTACTCGCCTGTCGGATGGATTCCGTGCCAGAAAACCTGCGCCGGCGGCACCAACAACGGAAGCCCCTGCAATGGGAATAGCAACTGCCCGGGCGGCGCATGTTCCAATCCGTGTCCGACGATTCTCGGGGAAAACGGCCCGCGATGTGGTTATTGGGCTTCGGGTATCTGCGACTCTATTTGGCAGAACACGGATCGGGCAGATTGGGTCTTGGGCAGCTATCCACCGCAACCGGAAGGAATTTTTGACGGACTCCCATGCTTTCATGGCCCGTGTTTCGGTGGAACGACGCCATTGGGGGTTGCGGTATCCGACGCCGGATTGCGTTATTACACAGGCACAGTCACGCTGCAGGTTCCTGCATGTTGCAAAGGCACGTACAAAATGACACACTTCGCTGAATTGACATTTGCCAACGATCAGGCCCAGCCCGCGAACAATATCCCCATCGCCGCCCTCATTAGCGGACAATTGGAATGCATCGCCGGATCCTGTTGCACTGATTTCACTTCGACATCTCAGGCATCGTGTACGTCCAACATACTTCTCTCCGAGTGTAACGCGCTAAGCAGTTCGAATCTGCACATTTTTCGAGATGGTATCGACTGCACGACGCCCTGCGGGGTTGAATGCGTGACGGCGGCCGACTGCGACGACCACAAGTTGTGTACGGCAGATTCATGCACATCCGACGGTCACTGTGTGCATACGCACACCGACGCCATTTGTGACGACGGCGTGATCTGCACGATTGACACCTGCGCCGCAAACGGCACCTGCGTTAACACGCCCGATGATTCACGTTGCGACGATGGTCTTTTCTGCAATGGCGTCGAATACTGCACCGCAGCCGGCTGCGCTTACGGCGATCCGCCCTGCGGGTTTGGCGAAACCTGCGACGAAACGACCGATTCCTGCGAACTCGTTCCGATCCCGACAGTTTCCCAATGGGGGCTGACGATACTGGCTCTACTCGTTCTCATCGCCGCGAAAATCCGCTTTCGCATCCAGCCCGATTTGCGGTAATAACCGTCGTTATCTGCCCTGATGCCGGGTCCGATCTTTCGATCCGCAGGCCTTGCTTGACGAGACAATTCAATCGCCTCTACGATTCGACCGTGGCAGAGGATGCGATCACCGCTAACGCCCGCCCAGCCGTGCCTTGCTCTTGCGGCGAATAAGGTTGGATCGCGTTGGCAGCCGTTTGCCGCGGCGAAAGGCGAAACCTCGATTAGGAGCTTGCCAGGGGCGGGTAGCGTGAATTTGAATGAAGCCCTGACGCGGAATTCCTCCATTCCACTATAATGGCCGCAGGTACGTTGCGTGGAACGGTTCGAAGCCTGAAAAAACGTTGTTGCGGCCTCGACAGCCGTCATCGAAATCGACAAGAAAGAGGAGTGATTTCATGTTCCAGGTGGACCGCTTGGCTCGTAAGGGCGTCCGAATTCCGGCCATTCTTGCTGCGATCGGCGGACTCGGGTGCATCGGTCTGATTTTGGTTTCCTGCACGACGGCCCCGACGGCGTTTTTGGTAAACGGTCCGTCGCAAACCGGCAACACACCTCCGACGATGACCATCACCGAGCCGATCGCGGACATCACCCGCGGACAGGGCGATCCATTCCTGATCAAATGGATCGACGCCGACCCCGATGACAATGCCAAGATCAGCTTTTCTCTAGTCGATAGCACCACGAACGCCACGGTTGCGCTGGTCCAGGGAATTTCCGAGGACGATCAGATCGGCCCCGATTCATTTCCTGTCCCGACGCAACTGATTCCCATCGGCACCTACAACATTCTTGGCACGATTGACGATACCCACAATCCAGCCGTGCAGGTTTTTGCAATGACTTCCAGCACGAGCGCAACGCGCGTTGTCGTTCGAATCGTCGGCCAGGGCGAAGGCCAGCAAACACAGCCGCCAGTTGTGGTGGTGACCGCCCCCACATTCGACCTGAGCGTCACGCAGGATGACATTTTGACCATCCAGGTTCAGCCGGTCGCCGTACAACCGCCGGCGCCCTCACCGCCAGTACCCTTCGATCGTGACAGCGATACCCTTCTCTATGTCCTCTTGGATACTGACGAAGATCCGACCAACGACGATCCGGCCAATCCGGATCCTGCGAAAATCGTTGTCTTGCAGACTCAGACGATCACCAAGGGTGCGACATCGATCCCGGCCTTTCAGATTCCAATTGATCTGAACCTCGTCCCGCCGCTTTCCAACGGCGCACCGTATTTCATCCGTGCCACGATTACCGATGCCACAAACACGGCGGTGAGCAGCTATGCACCTGGAACGATCAGCGTTGTCCAATTGGCGGCCGGAACCGTCGATTTGTCCGCGGTCGGACGCAGCACTTCGGGTGCGACTCTTCTCGGCTTCAATCCTTCGGCGAACTTGGGTTCGAGCATTGCCGGCGTACGCGATTTCGATCTCGATGGCACCGATGATTTTCTTTTCGCCGCCCAGCATGGAAATCCGCGGAATGCAGGCTTGGTGGGCGAGGCGTATCTAATCTACGGGCAAAATGGCATTCGGCTCGGAGGAGTCATCAATGTGAACTCTGTTGGGGCAACCGTCCCCGGCGTCATCTTTGAGGCCCCGCCGGTTCGAACGTTTCCTCAATTCGGCGGCGGATGCCGAATTACGGGCCGAGGCACGAGCGATGGCATCACGGACGTGAGTTTCGTTCCGGACCTTACTGGCGATGGTCGTCCGGAGCTTCTCTTCGGGTTGGCACACGTTGAGGGCGCCTGGGATTCCACGGATTTCGACCCCAGCGATGAAGATACGACCAGCTCGAGCGGTGGGCAAAAGATTGAGGTTGTGTTCCGCCAGGGACAGGTAACCGTAAAACAGGGTGATAATGGAACGCCCGTGGTGATTTCGACGACCTATAGCAGTATGTTGGATACAGCGCTGGATAGCGCCCTGCCGGGATCATCATTCGGCAATGTTCAGGCCCTCTCATGGAAAGACGGTGGCGTGAACCATCGCCAATGGGCTCTGTTGAAATTTGGAAATATTCTCGAACTCCTGCCGGATCCGCCCCAGGCGATCGACTTTACGACCTTGCAGGCAAAGCTTCGCGTGCGTGTGTTCAATACGGGTGGGAATGGCAGCGTCCATACTCTTTTGACGGATTTCAGCGAGCAAACGACCTTCAGTGATTTTGCCGTGAATGGCGGTGAGCCGCAGGGCGGCGTGGACTACATCGGAGACGCCAATGGCGGACAGGCCCTGGGGGCCATCGACGCCACCAATGCGGCCTCAATCGATGTGGACGTTTCAGGTTACATCGCCCAGCTCATCGATGGCCAACTTGATGGTTTCAATAACGAGATGCGATTCATCGTGCTTCCTGGAACCGGTCTGACAGACGACGCCGCAGTTCGGTCCAGCGAGTATAGTATTGGAAGCGATCGCCCTCAGCTTGTCATTGATTACACCCGCATCAATCTTTTTGGTGGTGTGGGTTGCTTCCCGGATAGTCTGGTCAACAATTTGACGGATTCGACCACCTCGGACCAGTATGACGTCCAATGGTATGGGGGAGGAATGGCAGCCATCGTTAACAGCCAGAACCGAGACAACAGTGGTGGTGTCGCTTCCGCAACACGTCTTGAGAAAACGGCCGTTGCGCTGGAATTGGTGGGTCAGCGAGTTCCATTCCCGTTGGGTGTAAGCGACGTAGATAAAGCGGGTGGAAACATCTTTGTTCGGGCCGACAACAACAGTGCAGATGTATTGGGCAATGACACAGCGGAGCCTGGCCGAATTGCGGGAGCGCGGATGATCGGTGGACCGTATGATTGCGTCGATGCCCGACAGCTGAGCCAGCCCGCACGGGAGGATTCATTTGCGCAAAACGTCACCGGTTTGGGAGATGTCAATAACGATGGCCTGCCCGAAATCATGATTTCTTCTCCGACCAATGAAAAATATCTCAAGGACTTGTCTGACACCTACGGTTTGCAAAGTACACAAGAGGCCTCAACAAGATTTCGCGGCAGCATCACCGTAATCCCCGGAACGAACTATAACAATACGTTTTGGCGGGATATTGCCGACTCGAATACCGGAACAAGTACAATTCCTTTCCTTGATCAACACGTATATCCCCCGTTTGGCCAATGCAACCCCCCGGCGGTTGCACGACACAATTTCGCGCCAGCCGATACATTCGAAGTGTTTGCTGAAAATATCAACGATCGCCTCGGAGGGGCGCGCTCCGCCGGGGATTTCAACCTTGACGGCATTGACGATATCATTTGCGGTGCACCGCTGAACGACCGAAGCGGCGCACCCGATGCCGGTGCGGTGTATGTACTCTATTGCCGTACGGTACTCTCCGACTTCGACCTCAAGAATGCCGACAGCCCCACGTTGCGAACTCCGATGCTGCGGATTCGAGGCGAAAAGCCCGGCGATCAGATCGGCTGGCGACAGGCATCCGGTCTCGACGTCAACGGGGATCGCATTGACGACGTCTTCTTCTCGTCGCCGCGCACCGACTTCGGCGGCATTTCCCGATCGACTTGCGCCAAGGATTTCAACGGTGACGGCAGCGTGGATACCAATGACTTGAGCCTCGCGAACTTTAATTCCTGCGTTCAGAATTTTGGCACGGAAGTTTTCACGGACGATCCCTGCAAAGCGTTCGATTATGACAACGACGGCGATATCGATGACGACGATCGCTGCGTGTTCTGTTGCCTGTCCGGAAGTTGCAACGTCGAACAAACCTGTGTGAACGGGCACAATAAGGCCGATTGTTGCGAGAATCTCGTTGACAACGGCTTCGCCGCAGTCGTTTTCGGCGGACGAACCATCGACGGCGATCGAGATATCAGCCAGATCGCCACGTCGGAACTGCCCGGAGTGATCTTCTTTGGCGGTCGTGCGGGCGACCGGGCCGGCATCGACGTGAGCTCTGCGGGTGACTTCAATCAGGATGGTTTCGGAGATATCTTGATTGCCGTGCCCGGTGAAGTGCGGATCGATGACGCTGGACGGCAGCGCCTGGGCGTCGTCTATCTGATTTTCGGTGGAACCCACCTGAACAACACGCGCTGGAATTTGTCCGATAAGAACCGCGGCGTCGGCTCGGCTGACCTCCCCGGCATCGTTTTCCTAAGCCCGTTTGTCATGGGTCGCCCCAACGAGGCGGCCCCGAGTACCGTCGGTTTCCTTGGCGACATCAACAACGACGGATTCGGCGACATCGCCATTGGCAATCCCAAGGCTGATTTCATCGATCTGACGTACCCGCAGGGCCCCGATGCTCCCGGATCCGATGCATCCGCCGGACGGCGTTCCGATGCAGGAAACATCTACATCGTCTACGGCAACAACTTCGGATCGAATCGGGCGATTCGGCCCTGATCACCAAATTTCCGATACGTCATTCCTGCAAGTGGTGTACAATTCCCTTCGCGGTCGCGCGATTGGGCGCGCCGCTTGACGATCCAATGGTGGTTGGGCCGCTGACAGGAAATACGTCCACGTGGTTCAGAGCAGCTTCCAATATAATTTCGTGAATCATTGCTCGAATTCGGCAATCACGCCCCTTGTGTACATCGGGCTGACGCATCAATGTGCGCCTCTTGCGGTTCGTGAAAAAGGAATTCCCGATCGCGAATTGCAGGCAATGATCTTCGCCCGGTCTGCAACGATGGCTCACGGACGAATGATTCTGAGCACCTGCGAACGATTTGAGTGTTATGCGTCCGGAACCGGCGCCGACCCGGAACAGTGGATAGATTGCCTCGCGGATTGGTTGGGCATTCCGCGGGCGTTGTTCTCCCACTATGCAAGCGTGCTTTGCGATGATGCAGCCGCGGCCCATCTGGTGCGCGTCGCCGCCGGTCTCGAATCGCGCATTCTTGGCGAGAATCAAATCCTGGGGCAGGTCCGTGAGGCCTTCCTCCTGGCGGAAGGGCAGGGAGCGCTCGATGCAACCATGTCGGCGCTGGCTCGAGCGGCGATTCGCGCCGGCAAGCGCGTCCGCGCCGAAACATCATTGAACGCCGGGGCGCGATCCATCGCCACCATCGCACTGGATTGGCTCACGGGCCTGGGGATCAGCTTTCCGTCCTCGAGCGTCCTGATTCTAGGCAGCGGAGGACTGGCCGGCGTCGTGGCTGCTGAAATCGCCCGACATCGACCCGGGGAGTTGAAAATCGCGGGGAGGAACATTGTACGATGCCACGAATTGGCACAAAAGCATCACGCGACGGCATCCCATTTGAGTGAGCTTGACTCCCAGTTGGCTCGCACGAATGTGGTCCTCGCCTGCGCTGCGACCAACGGATATCTCGTCGGGCCATCGACCCTCGCCTTGCGAGAAACTTCATCCGCTCCGATGTACGTTGTGGACCTTGCCGTTCCGCGCAGCGTCGATCCGGCCGTTCGCAAGTCGGGCGATACTATTTGCCTTGTTCATCTGGATGACCTGTTAGAGGGTGAATCCGGCCACAGGGAAAACATCAACGAAGCGGAACTGATCGTCCGCCATGAATTGCAGCGTTTTATGAAATGGCGGCGTGAACGTGCCGCGACAGAACGAATCCGCGATCTTCTGGGAAGTTGCAGGACTCCGCAGTCACGAGGCGCCGCCGGCCGCCGCGAACTCCACCGACGCATCGAACGGATCAAGGCCGAGGTCGCCGCATGACACGCCGTGCTTCCCCATGAACGATGCCGCTCTCATATTGGCCGCCCACGGTTCGCGTGTTGATGCTTCCTCCAATCCAGCGCTCTGGCAATTGGCCGAAACAGTTCGCGAGCAGAGTACATTTGCTGAGGTGACATGCGCCTTCCACCACGGCGCGCCCGGATTTGCGGATGTACTCGGAACGATTCGATCCCGTTGTGCCGTGGTCGTGCCCATCATGACCAGCGAGGGCTACTACAGTCGCGTAGCCTTGCCGCGTGCGTTGACCGCCCATCCGGATTTTGCGCGACATGCCGTGCAAATCACCCGACCCATCGGCGTTCACCCTGAGGTTCCGAATGTGATGCGGATGCGTCTCAATGAGCTGCTCGAACGATTCAATCTGTCCGCGAGTGAAACATCGGTCGCGGTCATCGGTCATGGCACTCCCCGGAATGCGAATAGCAAGATTGCGACGAACGATCTTGCCGCGGCGCTTCATCGCATGGGTCCGTGCGGCGACGTGTTTCCTGCATTTCTCGATGAAGAACCGTTTGTGGAGACTGTCCCCGATCGCGCCGAACATGCCACAATTGTGGCACTCTTGTTTCTGATCGCCGCCGGCCCGCACGCACTGGAAGATGTCCCAAGACGACTTGGATTGCTGAATGCAGCCTTGTCACCGCCGTACCGTGAAATGGTCAATGACCGGATCTTTTTCATTGATGAGGCATTCGGCAATGACCCGGCGATCATTCCACTCATCATTGATCTCGCTAATTTCGCGGCGCGAGAAGTCTTTAAAGGAGAATCGCACGCCGATCCGCATGCATCGCCTGGATTTCCCTCATTTTCGGTGCGCCGATGAATTCACCATCGGGCATCGTATATCTCGTCGGAGCGGGTCCGGGAGATCCCGGCCTGATCACCGTGCGCGGCCGCGAATTGCTTCGAGCCGCCGATGTCATCGTGCATGATCGACTGGTTTCGCGTGAGCTGGTTGCACTTTCTCGGCGAGACGCGGAAATCATCGACGTCGGGAAATCGCCCGGAAATCCGCAAGATTCACAGGAGCGGATTCATCAGATTCTCTGCGACCGCGCCAAAACCGGGAAAATGGTCGTGCGTCTGAAGGGCGGCGATCCATTCGTTTTCGGACGCGGATTCGAGGAGTTGCAATCGTGTCGTCAAGCAGGAGTGCCATGCATTGTCATTCCGGGAGTCAGCAGCGCGATCGCGGCGCCTGAAATCGTCGGGATCCCACTCACCGGCCGGGGCATCAGCCATTCGCTTGCAATCATCACCGCCGAAGGAGCTGGCGGTGTCCCGCCCGAATACAACTATGAGGCGCTTGCGGCCATCGACACATTGGTCATTCTGATGGGGCGGGCGGGTCTGCCGCGAATCGTGGATTCCCTGCGGCAGGCGGGCAGATCGCCTTCGACTCCGGCCGCCTGCATTGAGCGAGCCACAACGCCTATGCAGCGGGTAACCGTCTCCACTCTTGGTGAACTGGTTGCGGCCGTGGAGAGAGACGGCCTGAAAGCCCCGATGGTGACAGTCATCGGAGACGCCGCAGCGTACCCTCGCACCGACGAAATTGGTGAAATGCTCCCACTGCTCGGCAAGCGGATCGTCGTCACGAGGCCGCGATCCACGGCGCAAGAATTGCTTCACGCCCTGACGGCTCGCGGCGCGGAAGTCATCACCTGCCCGCTAATCAAGATTCAATATCAACCCAACTCGCAAGTTCGATCGACGGCAAACGCATCGACATTGCCCTTGTCTGCAAAGGCATTGGAAACATACGATTGGATCGTGTTCACTTCTCAGCATGCAGTGCGCGGGCTTTTCCAGCAATCCCCGATAGATGGTCTTGACGCGAGAGCCGTAGGCTCGCCGAAAATCGCGGCCATCGGCGCGGCGACCTCCCGCGCGCTAGGGAGATTTCATTTCGGGCCCGATCTAATTCCCAGGACTCAGACGGCAATGGGTTTGGCTGACGCGATCAGACGCATCGGCGAAAACATTGAGGGAATGCGAATTCTGTTTCCTTGCGGTGACCAGGCTCGAACCGAGCTGGTCGATGAACTTCGGCGGTGCGGGGCGACGGTGGATGCGCGAATCGTGTATTCGACCGTCGCCTCCGTGCCGTCTCAGGACGCGCGACGTTTGATCGAAGAGGGCGTTGATGCGATCATCTTTTGCAGTCCGTCGGCCGTACGGCAATTCGTTGCGACCGGTCTTAGAGCGGGCTCGGTATTGATCGCCTGCCTTGGACGGACGACCGCCGCGGAAGCGGTTTCGTGCGGAATGCGGGCGGATGTAGTGCCGCAGTCGCCGGACGTTCACGAGTTGGTCACGGCATTGGAGTCGGCGTTCAGCATGAATCCATCGGGAGTTGCAAAATGAGCTTTCCAAAACATCGAGGCCGGCGACTTCGCTCCACGCCGGCGGTCCGCGCACTTGCCGGCGAGACGCGCCTATGCGCCGCGGACTTCATTCATCCGATTTTTGTGGTCGAAGAGGCGTCTGCGGCCGGACCCATCGCATCGATGCCTGGAGTCTCGCGATTGACGCTCCAGCAACTGGATGCCGAGATTGAGCGCATTCTCAATCTGGGAATTCGGTCCGTGCTGCTGTTCGGAATCCCCGTCCTCAAGGACGCCACTGCTTCTTCCGCGCTGAGCGATCGATCCATCGTCGCGGCCGCCATCGAGCGAATCAGAAAAGCCACAGACCGCCTCGCCATCATCACCGACGTCTGCCTGTGCAGTTACACCGACCACGGACATTGCGGCGTCATCAAGAAGGAAAAGGTGGATAACGACGCGACAATCGAGTTGCTCGCGAAAGTGGCGCTCGTACATGCTCAGGCCGGTGCTCACGTCGTCGCTCCGAGTGCGATGATGGACGGCCAGGTCGCCGCCATCCGCGAACGCCTCGATCACGCCGGATTCATCGACACGTGCATCCTCTCGTACGCCGTGAAATATGCGTCGTCGTTCTACGGCCCGTTTCGTGAAGCCGCCGATTCGAAACCATCATTCGGCGATCGCCGTGGCTATCAAATGGCCCCGACCAACGCTGGCGAGGCATTGAATGAAGCCCGGACCGATCTCGAGGAAGGCGCGGACATAATCATGGTGAAGCCGGCGTTGCCGTATCTCGACGTGATACGCCGCGTTCGCGACACATTTCCGGGCGCACCTCTGGTCGCGTATCAAGTCAGCGGTGAATACAGCATGATCAAAGCGGCTGCGGAAAGGGGCTGGCTCGATGAACGCCTGATCGCAATGGAAGCATTGACCGCGATCAAACGTGCCGGGGCCGATCGCATCATCACCTACTTCGCTCCCGCCGCATCGAAATGGCTCGCAGAAATGCCGTGACGCAAGTGCTGTCATTCTGAGCCGGCTGAAGGCGAGCCAAGAATCTCGTAATTGAGATGCTTCGCTTCGCTCAGCATGACGTTGGCAGGCATGAATGGCAGCACAGATCACCGTCACATCTGCTCGATCGTCTCAATGCCCAGCAGGTGCAGCCCCAGCTTGAGCACGCGGGCGGTGAGGTCGCACAATCGAAGCCGCGACGAACGAATCGACTCCGGCGTGGCATCAATCACCCGCACGCCGATCTTCTTGTCGTAAAATCGGCTGAATGCTTTGGCCAACTCGAATAGGTAATCGGTGAGCACATTGGGTCGTAGATCGCGAGAAACCGTTTGAAGAACATCAGCGAACTGAAGGATTTTCTTCGCCAGGGCGATTTCGGTGGGATGTTCGAGCGCAATTGCCGCTTCCGTCAACCGTGCATCCGGGCTGGCACCCGCCTTTCTCGCGATCGAACGAATCCGCGCGTACGCGTACAGCATGTACGGTGCGGTGTTCCCCTCCAGCGACAGCATGATTTCGAGATCAAACGTGTAGTCGCTCATCAGCGAATGCGACAAGTCGAAATACTTGATGGCCCCAAGCCCCACCGCTTCCGCGATCGAATCCTTCTCCGACAACGCAAGATCAGTCGGGCGCTTGGAATCATCAGTCGGCGGCTGATCGATCACGCGCCGCGCCCGATCAACGGCCTCATTCAACAAATCCTTCAGCTTGATCGTGCCGCCCTCACGCGTCTTGAAGGGTCGCCCGCCCGGCGCCAGCACATTTCCAAATCCCACGTGTTCCATCGCAATGTTCGCGCCGGCGATTCCAACTTTATGAGCGGCCGCGAACAGCATCTCGAAATGCTGCTTCTGCGACATGCCCACCACATAGATGATTCGATTCGCATGAAGTCGCTCGACGCGATCCACGATGGTCGCAAGGTCGGACGTGGCGTAGTTGTAGCCGCCGTCGGTTTTGCGGACGATCATCGGCAGCGGCTGTCCTTCGCGAGTCGTGAATCCATCGAGAAAGATGCACAGTGCACCTTCGCTTTCCCGCACCGCGCCGCCCGGATTCTCTCGCTGGAGCCGTTCCAGCCGCCGAATCACGTCGTCCATCAAATCGTTATAGAAACTCTCGCCGCGATCAACGAGCCGAACATTGAGCTGGCGATAAATCTCATGACAATGGCGAAGTGATTCATTGCAGAATGCCTGCCAGATCTTTCGGATTAGCGGATCGCCGCGCTGCAACGCCACCACCGTCTCGCGGGCCTCGGTCTTGAATTCGTCATCCGCGTCGAATCGCGCCTTGGCCTCAATGTAAAACGTCTCAAGGTCTTTGATCACCAGCGAGGCGGGATTGTCCGCCACATCGGGCTTGATCCGCCGCAGATGGGCGACCAGCATTCCAAACTGCGTGCCCCAGTCGCCGACGTGATTCTCGCGAATCACATTGTGGCCTTCGAACTCCAGCACGCGGGCGATGCAGTCACCGATCACCGTGCTTCGCAGATGCCCGACATGCATTTCCTTGGCCAAGTTTGGACTCGATAGGTCGATCACAATCGTCTCTTGCGTTACTGCGAGCGGCAGCCCAAGTCGATCATTATCCTCGACTGCCTGCGCAGGCACATCCATCAGTGTTTTCGCGAGAAAACCCGGCTTGAGTCTGAGGTTAATGAACCCCGGCCCGGCGATCTCCGGCAGCTCGCACATGTCGTCAATTCTCAATTGCTCAACGATTGACTGCGCAACATCACGTGGCTTTTTGCCTTGCTTTTTTGCAATCGCCATGGCCGCGTTGCATTGATAGTCGCCGAATTTTTCGTCCTGCGCCGGCGCAATCTGCACGTCGCCTTCCGCCCCAATGGCTCGTAGGGCGTCCGCAATTCGGTTGCTCAGAAGTTCACGAAGTGCAATCACGCGAGGACATTCCACAAAGAGAAAACACAAGTCATGAATTCAGTGTCGCGAGGAATGCGATGCGAGTCAAAGGTTGAATGGTTCAAGAGCAGTGGGGGACGTGGCACAATGTATCAATTGCAAAGAAGTGATTCCCTCCGTGCAGTCATTCGTCATCTTCTTCTCTCGGAGACGCGGAAGCATGAATGTCGCCATCTTCCAGGAACTCGTCAGTCGGAATCGTCCCATCAGGCGTGACGCCAAGATATGAAAGCGTTTGATCGAGGATTTCGCCCACTGCCGGCGCCGCGACGGAACCACCATAGTACGCCAGCTTTGCGTTCGGCTTACGAATCATCACCATCGCCACCACCACCGGATCATCGGCAGGCGCGGCGCCCACGAAAGTCCCCATATACGCGCCGGAGACATATCCTTTATGTCCCGGAGTCGTCAGCTTCGTCGTGCCAGTTTTGCCGGCCACTCGCCAACGATCCAGCTTGGCCGGCTTGCCGGTTCCATTTTCCACGACGGAAACCATTACTTCGCGCGACAAGTATCGAGCGATTTCAATCGGCGCGGATTGTCGTACAACCGTCGGTTGCTCAAAGCTTCTCTGTTCCTCGCCGTCCGGTCCGAGCAGCTTGTCAACGATCGTCGGCTTCAATAACACCCCGTCATTGAAGATCGCCGCGAAGGCGGTGATGAGCTGCAACGGCGTCACCCCAACTTCATACCCCATCGCCACCGATTGCGTCGATTGCTTGCCCCATTTCTTAAGACCTCGGACCATGCCGGCGTTCTCACCCGGCAACTCGATCCCCGTCTTGTCTCCAAGTCCAAAGTTACGAACGGTCTCGTGGAGTGCTCGATTTCCCATTCGCTCGGCAATCTCGCCCATGCCCACGTTGCTGCTTTTCGTGACAACACCCTTCAAATCCATCATGCCGTACGGATGCACATCGGTCACTACGCGGCCATGAAACTCGTGCGAACCCATGTGGCAGTTGAATTGTTCCGTCGTGTTGATGTGCCGACCTTCGAGCGCACCACAGGCGATGATGGGCTTGAATGTGCTGCCCGGCTCGACCGTGTCAGTCACCACGCGATTGCGGCGGACCGTGGCCGGAAACGAATTGACATCATTCGGGTCAAAGGTCGGATAGCACGCCATGGCCAGGATTTTACCATCGTGCGGTGAGATGATGATGCTTACGCCATTCTCGGCCTCGACCTGCGTGACGTATTTAGCCAGAGAGGCCTCGGCGATTCGTTGAATTTCGGCATCGATTGTGAGCACGACATGCCCGCCATCGATCGGCGAAATCGGCTCATCGTCGCCGGGCTTGATCGCCCTCCTGCGAGCGTCGCGAATCGTTTCTCGCGCCCCATCCTTGCCGCGGAGAAATCTGTCGAAGGAAAGCTCGATTCCTTCAAGGCCCCGCCCGTCTCGCCCAACCCAGCCAAGCACATGGGCAAGCGACGTGCCCAGGGGATACGTTCGCGCGGGATGGTCGGCCAAACCCACTGCTGGGTTCTTCATCGCTCGAATCGCATCGGCCGTAATCTCGTCGGCATCGCGCAAAATGACCGCATAGCGTGAGCCCGCCCGGGCCATCAAATGTCGCAAAATTTCCGCTTGAGGGAGATTCAGTCGTGGACTGAGCTCGGCCGCGAATGCAGCCAGATCGCGCACCCGTCCGACGTCAACGAATACGTCCGGGCGGTGCTCACTGGCGGCGACGACCCGTCCGCGAGAATCAAGGATCATGCCTCGTCGCGCCGGAACGACGGAATGACTCTCTTTTTGCTGCGTCGCCTTTGCCAGCAGCGGCCCGCGCATGTGGAGTTGAATGTAAAAAAGCCTGCCGCCAAGTGACACCAGGCCGGCCATGCAGACAATCAAGAGTGCCGCGCCGATTCGCTTTTGGATGAGATCAAAACGAGAGGATTCGACCGACATGACCGCTTCCCGCCGAGCACAGGATCATCGAACAAGTTGAAGCGTCACCTCGTGGGTGACGACGATTTCACGCGTATCAAAGATCGGGGCTACTTTCGAACCGAAACGATCCGCTCTGGCTTCGGTGGCGTTGCGCGGAACCCTGGCGGAATCAGACCCGTTTGAAACGACGCCACGCGATCGCGAACCCTCTCGGGTGTCCGCAGCCGGGCCGTGCGGCTTTGCAAACTCCAAAGTTCCCGACGCAGCGTTACTTGCCGCGCTTCAAGCGACAAAATCCTCGCCGCACATCGCGTTTCTTCGCCACGCAAGTGAACAACGGCCAGGGCGATCCCCGAAAAAATCGCCAACATGATGGCCCCACGTGCGACGGTCAATGTGTGGCCTCCAAAGACGCACCTGCCGCTGCCGGCAACTTGATGCGCACGCCTTCGCGAATCTGCTGCGGGTCCGCGAATTTATCTTTGTTCAACTCGTAAATTTCATGCCAGCGCTCACCATTTCCAAGCTGATCCCGCGCGATGCTGACATAGCGATCGTTTTTCTTGACCTGATACCAGCGAAATTTGTCCGTCGATGTGCTTTCGACTGACTTACGAGAATCCGGCTTGCCGCGTCCTTGAGCCGGTGGGGGAACAACATCACTGAGCTTATCGTGTTCCGCCGTCCCGTGCTTTTCAGGAGCCGACGATCCGGGCTTTCCATTTGGAGCAGGTGCAACCGCATCGGTCGCCGCGCCTTTCGGTGCTTTCGATTGCGATATTTCCCGCGACGAGGTCTGAACACCCGGCGTGTTTCCTTGCGCCGCCGCCAAGGGTCCCAATCGTGGAATCACCAGGGTCATCCCCGCACGGACCGCATCCGGACTGGACAGTGCATTTCGGTTGGCGTCGAAAATCGCCTGAATCGCCGCCTTCGATTTCGCTCCGTATTGTTTTATTGCGATCTTGCTGAGCGTGTCGCCGGATTCCACTGTATAATCCGAGAGCTTCGCCTGAATGGCCGAAACCTGGCCGATGTTCGAAGGTTCCGGCTTGGGGACCGGCGCGAAGGCCGGTTGATTGTTCGCCGCTCGTGCATCCATTGCCGTACCACGATTTGGCACTTCGAGCCCGACATCCGCAGGCCGCCGCGTTGCATTCGCGTCAGCTCTGTCGGCAGGGATTTGCATTGAACCCGTCGTGGGTCGAGTGTTGGAATTGAATGGAAGGGTCAGGCTCGATCCGCCGTGTTGCGTGTCGAATACAAGTTCGGCCCCATTGGAGGGGGCCAAAGCCTCGCCAGTCACGAGATTCGGATTGCGAGCCGGCGCTGAATTTCGAGGCGGTGCTTTTGCATTCCGTGGGTCGGACCCCGCACGACGCGAACTCTCATTCACGTGGGCAGGGTTGGAATTTCTGGCCGCATTTCTCTGAATCGATGAAGGCACATCCACGGCCGAGTAGTTCGACATCGTCCCATGGGCCGTGTTCTCACCTCCGCGATTGGCCAGAATCACTGCGAAGCAAATCACGAACGCCAATCCCGCAAGCAGTCCGACCTTTGTTTCCCTCGCCATCCCTTGCCTGCCTCCTTGCGGCTCTGATGACATCGATCTTGCTCCGCACCAAATCCGAACCCGGAGCGCGAGCGACGGACCCGTGATCTATTCCGTGTCGTCGCCAGTGGCTCGAATCGCCACTCGCAACTTCGCACTTCGCGACCGCGGATTCGAGTCCCTTTCCATGTCGCTCGCGACAATAGGTTTCTTCGTCACGATCTTGTACAAACCTTCATTCGCTCGCTTGCGAAAATCCAATTTCACGACTTTATCTTCCACACTGTGAAACGAGATCACGCCGATTCGCCCACCGGGCTGAAGAAATTTCGGCGCCGCATCGAGAAACCGCTCCAAACTCGCCACTTCCTGATTGACCGCCATTCGCAATGCCAGAAACGTCCGTGTGGCTGGATGGATCTTCGATCGCCGCGAATCTGGGTTAACGTGAAGGGCGCGGCAAACCACTTCGGCAAGTCTTGCCGTTGTGGTAATTCGGCCCGATCGCCGATGCTCGTAGATCGCGGAAGCAATTCGACGGGCGTCGTGCTCCTGGGCGTTGTAATAAAGCACATTGCCGAGTTCTTTTTCGGAAAGTCGATTGACCAGATCAGAGGCCGTCACCCGAAGCCGCGGGTCCATCCGCATATCCAGCGGCGCATCGAAGCGGAACGAGAATCCACGCTCTCCGGCATCAAGCTGCATCGAGCTGACGCCGAGGTCTGCGAGCACGACCGCGACGCCCGGAATTCCCAGCGTCGATAATGCTTCCTCAACCTCGGAAAAATTTGCGTGAATGAGATCGACTTTCGGCGCGATGTCCGCGAGCGCCGCACGCGCAATTTCCAATGCTGTCGGGTCGGCATCCAGCCCGATCAACCGGCCAGCCGCGCCGATTCGTTCCGCGAACGCTCGTGAATGCCCGCCCGCACCGACCGTCGCATCGAGCACCACGTCGCCGGGCCTGGGATCGAGCCGGTCCAGAACTTCGTCAAGAAGAACTGGAGTATGACCGAGTGACCCGCCCTGAGAATTTTCATCCATCACTCGGCCAATATACCAGCGGGAGCGGGCCGCGAAATTTAGTTCGCGCGGATATTCGCCCGATGGACACCACACTTTACCGTACGATTCCAGAAGGGAGTTGTTGCCCTCCGGTGGCGACGACTTGACCCCCGACGCAAGCCGAAGAGTGCCCGCCGCCCGCAGCGACATAGTCAGAAACCCGCACGTTCATGCAGCTTTCAGTGGCCGATCGAAGCCTCTTCACCCGCTCCTCAAGCTCTGCAACCTCATAAGGGGCAGCAGCTTGTTCCGATCCGGACCAACTCGCCGAAAGCCGCCGCTGAATCCGTTCCACCAGCCGATTCTGCACTACATCCATGCCCGTCACCGCGTGTCTTAAACCAATGTGCGTCCGGCAAGGCGACTCCATTCACCTCATGCGCCGAACGCCTAATTGGTGCAAGAGTCCTTTCTTGCACCTGATTCATGCGGGAAATCCTTCCCGCCGGCTACTTCTCAGTTGGTGCGAGAATCCCTTTTCGCAACTGCCTCTGCCTTCTGCGGGAATCCCTTCCCGCCTCGCTACTTGCCGTCTCCGGCTTCAGGTCTACGCCGCATGAACCCTTGCCAGTTGGGCCAATCCTCGCCTTCCCAATCGATGCCCATCGACCGCTCGAGATCGGTCCGGTTCCAAATGTCGATACGGTTCTTCTGGCCGACCAGATAGATCTCCGGCTTGAGCTTGGCCTTTTTCATCAAGAGGTCCGGAAGGACGAAGCGTCCCTGCTTGTCCACGTCCACACGCGACGCGAGAGCGAAAAACTGCAACTCGAACCGCAGTGCGTCCGGACCGGTCTGGAATTCCGTCTCCATCCTTGAAGACAGCTCTTCGAAGGCTCGCTCAGTGAAGATCGAAAGCGTCCCACGGTGCTCGCCCAGCGTGACATAAACTCCTGCGCCATCACGCTTTTCGTCGATACTACCGCGGAGCTGAGAGGGCAGTTGGATACGGTTTTTTGAGTCGATAACACGATCGTATTGACCTGTGAAAAACCGCATCGTTCCGCCTATTTCACTCCATTTTGTGGGACTAACGGCGTATATCTACCACTTTGCACCACAGCCTTCAAGAGAAAAATGCGCTCGATTTCAATTTAATAAATCAATCGACATGCTTAACCTAAGATGATCGCGGAGGTTGTGGCGAAATGAAATTGCAAAGAATTTTTTGCGCAGTCCTCGGCGCATTTTCTGCGCCAGTGGAAAATCCATCCACGACGAAATCCAAGTGGGAGTTTCAGTGCGTCATTATGCAGGTCGGCAAACGCCTTTTCCGATCCGCAACTGTGAAGGAGCGGTTTGCCTACAACTCCCTGAATTGATGAATCAAGGCAGCTTTTCGCCTACGGACACGCGGCCGGTCCGGGAAACGGATACGCAAGGCTCTTGAACGCATCCACAATGTTAGCTACGTCGGCGATATCCACTCGGCCATTGGGAACCGCTGGATTCACGTCCGCGAGAGCGACGACGATGGCGGTTGGAACGGCCTTGAACTTGTCCACGCAAGCGGCCACATCAGCAATATTCGGCTGCGTCAGCGACGCGGGTGACGGCGCTTGAAACGGAGCGACCATATCTCCCCAACGCTGCGTACGCACCTTCAGCGGATCGGAGATTGCGGTGCAAGTTGCTTCGTTGCCTTGGCAGGAGACTTCAAGCTGTCGAATCTCGTACGTCGAACTTGGCACGACCCCTTGGCCGAAAACGTTCAATGTCTGCCCACCTAATGCCGCGTCCCAATCCAGGTAAACCGGCGCACATTGCAGGGTCGCGCACATGAACGTCGTCGATGGTGACTGTGTCTCCTGACATTCGCCAGGGATCCCGACATATCGATGCGCGTTCTCCTGCAAGTGAAAATCCGGCGCCGGAAACTGCATTGGATTCGCCGGATCAGGGTGCATCAAGCTGATCATCTTGACCTGGATCGCCGTTTCGCTCGCGGTAACCGCCGGCGATGGAATCGAGAAGGAAATATATCGAGCGGGGACAGCCGCGCCAGGTGCAGCGACTACCCTAAGACCCAGACTGCTTTCCGCTCCTGCGGCGACGGCCGTGAAGCCCATGTTGGGGGCGGGGACATCGCATTGGCCGTAATTGAATGGACTTCCGCACCCCCACGACACGATGGATCCGTCGGCCTTGAGCCCAAGACTGTGGTATTCGCCCGCAGCGACCGCGACGAAGCCCGTATTAGGAGAAGGAACGTCGCATTGCCCGCCATCGTTGTTTGGATCACCACATCCCCAAGCCACAATGGAACCGTCAGCCTTGAGACCCACACTATGACGCCAGCTTGCTGCAACAGCAATGAAATTGGCATTGGGTGCGGGGACATCGCATTGACCAGTGTCGTAAGGAATTCCGCACCCCCACGCCGCGATGGACCCGTCGGACTTGAGGCCCAAGCTATGAAAGTAGCCCGCGGCAACTGCGACAAAGCCCATGTTGAACGCGGGGATGTTCGTTTGATACTCTACGTTGCGTCCCCACGCGACGATGGATCCGTCGGCCTTGAGGGCCAAACTGTGTTCCAAGCCTGCGGCGACTTTTACGAACCCACCGTTGGGGGCGGGGACGTTGGTCTGACCATAGTTGTTGAATCCCCAAGCCAAAATGGATCCGTCGGCCTTGAGTCCCAGACTATGACCTTCGCCCGTCGCGACGCCGATGAAATTCGCATTGGGAGCAGGGACATGGGTCTGGCCATAAACGTTGTCTCCCCACCCCACGATTGAGCCGTCGCCCTTGAGGCCCAGGCTGTGAAACGATTTCGCGGCGACAGTGGTGAAACCCACGTTGAGAGAAGGGACGTTGGTCTGACCGTCACTGTTGAATCCCCATGCAACGATGGATCCGTCGGCCTTAAGACCCAGACCGTGAAACGAATTCGAGGCGACGGTGATGAAACCGGTGTTGGGTGCGGGGACGTTGGTCTGACCAACGTAGTTGTTCCCCCATGCCACGATGGATCCGTCGGCCCTGACGGCCAGACTGTTTTCCCATGCTGCGACGATGGCGACGAAGCCGGTGTTCGGAGCGGGGACGTCAGTCTGTCCGTAGCTGTTGTCCCCCCACGCCACAATCGACCCGTCGGCCTTGAGGCCCAAACTGTGACCCGTGCTCGCGGCGATGGCGATGAAATCGGTGTTGGGAGCGGGGACGTCGCATTGACCGTAGTTATAGTTACTACAGCCCCACGCCACGATGGATCCGTCGGCCTTGAGACCAAGACTATGCACATCGCCTGCGGCGATGGCAACGAAGCCGGTATTCGGCGCGGGGACGTCACATTGACCATAGTCGTAATGGAAGGGGCCGCCACAACCCCACGCCACAACGGATCCGTCGGCCTTGAGGCCCATGCTGTGATACAAGCCTGCGGAGATGCCGACGAAATCGGCATTGGTCCCGGGGACGTCAATCTGACCGTATTCGTTGCTCCCCCACGCCACGATGGATCCGTCGGCCTTCAGTCCCAGACTGGAGTCAAAATTCGCAGCGACTGCGACGAAGCCCGTGTTGGGAGCTGGTACGCTGGTCCTACCGTAGCCGTTGCTACCCCACCCCACGATTGATCCGTCAGCTTTGAGGCCCAGACTGTGAAAGCTGCCCGCGGCGACCGCCGTGAAGCCACTGGAAAGGTCGACACCGACGACCTGATTTCCCCAACCGACGACCGCACCCTCTGCCTGTGCCTGATTCGCGACCGCGATTCCCACTTCGGTCGCCGCCGCGCCACCCTTGTACAATGGCGTGGCCGGGCGAAGGTCGTACTTCGTCCACGCCGCCAATTGAGAAACGGGTACCGACCCGATCCGCACCGCGGGTTTGCCGAGCGTGGGAACGTCACCCCGCTTCGAAGGGCCCTCAGCCCGTGCTGGAACTGAAAGGAGAACAAGAATCGCCACAAAGATTCGAGCAAACTTGAATGCTGTGTACATGGTGCGGTCTCCGTCGAAAGACGCTTCGCGCACCTAAATCAAGAGGATCCTCAAGATTCCGGTGAGCGATCGCTGCTTAATCTGTAAGGGAGGTAACAGTGTAATGCCAAGAAACCGCTGGGTCAACAGGATATTGGGCAATGGCGCGGATTTACCCTAAGTCAGGCGTACCAAACGGATTGCCCACGATCCGAGCGACGATTGCGGTACGATCCCCGAGTCAACGTCCGGCGCACCAAAAGCGCGTTTCATCGCAACGGATGAAACTCGAGATACAACCGAGGAATCATCACCAAGTGAAGGTTCTCCCCCTGCTGAGGCGTCGCTGCGCGTTGGGCGAAACCGACGACTTCGATTGTCCAAGCCTAATCGCGTGCTAATATATCCTGCATGGTTCTTGGCCGATGAGTCGGCGAACAAGGGGCAACACTTATGATCCGAGACGAAATTCGCGAACTCCTGCTCAAGCATCCTTTTGAACCGTTTTCCATCCTCGCCACCGGTGGCGAGACTTATGAGGTCCGAGACAGCACTTTGGTTGCCGTTCTGAAGAGCGCGATTTTCATTGCCTTTCCCAATTCCGATCGGCGAGTGCTCATTCCCTTTTTGCACGTGTCATCCGTTGAAATTCTCAACGGCCGCCATCGCCCCGCGTCCGGCAAGCGGCGACGATAAGAACCTCTTCGACTCCTGCGGCGGGGCGTTTTTCGCGTTCGAGCATTCGCACGAACTGAAGTTCGAGGCTCGCCATGGTTACACTACGCTAGAGGGTTCTTCCCGTGTTCCACCGTAATCACGCTATGAATCCCCCCGCGGACCGTCCAGTGCGAGACGACCTGCATCCACTTCGGCCCGCAGGCGGCCACGAGGTCGTTCAGGATCACGTTGGTCACGTCTTCGTAGAAGATGCCTTTGTTGCGGTAGCCTTGGAGATAGAGCTTGAGGCTTTTTAGCTCGACGCACTTGGCCGCCGCGACGTAACGAATGCTGATCGTCGCAAAATCCGGCTGGCCGGTGATCGGGCACATGCTGGTGAACTCATGCACCTCGTGCTCAATCAAATAATCCCGCTGCGGATGTGGATTGGGAAACGTTTCGAGCATCGCTGGATACTACCACGAAATACCTCTGTGTACTCCGTGCTCTCTGTGGTCCAATCGTGTTTTCTTACCACGGAGGACACGGAGGGCACGAAGTAGGCACGGATTGCTTGTTTAGTGGGAAGGCTTTGCATCACCGCTTGGTGCGTGTGCGGAATCGGCGCCCGGCACGGTTTCCGATTGAACACCACCTTCGAGCCGATGCGGGCGACCATAGTGGTCGATGTGGTACCGCTGCCCGAAGAAGGTCTGGTTCGTCTCCGAGAAGTGTCCAAGCGTGCCGAGAATGAGAGCACCGACCAAGCCGATGAGGCCGACGCTGACGGCCACCGGTCGCTGGCGCGGGTGGCGATACTTGCTTCGATCAAGGAATGGCCAGAACAGCAGCAGCGCGAACGGCACGGAACAGGCGATGATGCCCATGAAGGCCCCGTAAGGCCCCTCGAAGTATTTGAGCAACTGGTAGCTGGGCAGGAAATACCATTCCGGCTTGATGTGCTCGGGCGTGAGAAGCGGATTGGCCGGCTCACCGATCTCCCAAGGAGACACAACCGCGAGCGTCACCAGAACCGCAATCATCAGCATCACCACGACGGATTCCTTGCAGACGTGCACCGGAAAAAATGGAATGCCGTACTTCGGTTCGAGCGGTTTCTCCTCATCGACAGGTTCAAGCGTGGCCAGGTTTGTGGCTCTCATGAGGAAGAGGTGAACGACGAGGAGTCCCGTCAGTAACCACGGCAGGATGATGACGTGAACGACGAAGAAGCGGGACAGTGTCTCGCCGGTGACCACATCCCCGCCGCGAATGAAATAACGCAGCCAGCCCCCGATGTACGGAACCTTGTTCGCGGATTCCGTGCCGACCGTCGTCGCCCAGAAAGAAATCTGATTCCACGGCAGCAGGTAGCCGGTGAAGCCGAAGGTGATCGTCACAATGAAAATGAAAACGCCGGTCACCCACGTCAGCTCGCGAGGCTTCTTGTAGGCCCCGCAGAAATACGTGCGGATCATGTGCAGGACCACCATGAGGATCATCAACGACGCGCCCCAGGCGTGGACCTGTCGATAGAGCCATCCGAAGTGGACCTCGGCCGTGATGAACTGAATCGACTTGTGGGCTTCGTCCGGCGTCGGGCGGTAATACATCAGCAGCAGGATGCCGGTGATCGTCTGGCTGATGAACAGAAACAGCGAAAGACTTCCGAAAACGTGCAGCCAGCCCGTGTGTGGCGGCAGGCGCTTGCCGAGCTGCTTCTTCAGGAAGCCCCCGGCGGTCTCCATGTCGTAGCGCGAGTCGAGGAAATTCGTGATGCCGTTCTTCAGACTCATTGGTTCCTAGCTGATCCGAATCCGGAGCGCAAGCGACGGGCCCTGCGCTCGTGCTTGGGGTTCGGATCGATCGCAAACATCCAATTACGTTGAAACGTACACTTTTCCGCCAACATCTTTGACTTTGTATTCCGGTAAGGGAGCCGGCGCCGGCCCAGAAACAACTTGTCCTCTTGCATTAAACACGGCCGCATGGCACGGACAAAGAAACTGCTCCTTGCCAGCGTCCCATTTCACGAGGCACCCAAGGTGCGTGCAGACGGCGGAATAGGCCGCCAGTCCACCAGGATCCCGCCTCACGATCACCGCCTTACCGCGCACCTGCACAGTGGAATGTTCACCTGGCTTAAGGTTTTCCCCTCCCTTGACCTCCACATCTTCCGCCTTGCCGCCCTTTGCTGCAGGCCAGAGATAAAGCAGGCCCGGCACGACCATAGCTGCGGCCGTGATCGCCGAACACGCGGCGATGATCCATTCCAGAAAGCCGCGACGGTTGAACGATTTGGGCGCATCTTCACGCGACATTCAATGTTCCTTTCCGGGCGCTGTGGCGACGTATTCTTTTCGCAGGCGCTTGTACTTCGTGTAGAGCAGCGCGACAAAAATAAGAACGAACGCCCAGATCGGCGCCAACGCCTGAGTTCGCAGTTGCAGGCCCTTTTCAAGTTGGACAAGGTCGCCGTCCACCTCGTCGCACACTGCGTTCATTTCGCCGAGTTTCTTGGTCAGAGCCTCTTGGTCGAGCGTGTGCTGCAAAGGAGCAAGGGCGATCAGATGCGTGGTGGCCTCCTCCAAACGAAAACGCTGGCTGTCCACGAGCAGGATTCCGCGACCCACGCGGTTGAGGTGCTCCGCGGTGCCCACGTACTTCCGTTCGCCGTCCGTGATCGTGTCGAGCAAGTGAAAGAACTTCTGTAGGCTTTCGTCCTTTTCCAGCGAGTCGTGACACTCCGAACAGCCTGGGAGCGCCCGCTGGACGATTTGCTTTGGGGTCGCATGGAGCCGCGCTGCGACCTCGGAAGGCGAAGGAGGATAGCGTTGATCGGTTACAAGTCTCGCATAATCTTGAACGAGCTCCGCGGCCGGCTCGGTGATCTTTTCGATCTTGTGGAAATGGGCGTCGGGTCCTCCTCCGTGGCATTGCACGCATCCGTGAAAGCCTTCGCGATCGGCGTGAATGCTCTTGGCGAAGTTCGTCGCGGCGTGCTGGTGGCACTGTCCGCAGACCGACCCGACGTTCGCAAATCCCGGCGGTGTCGCAGCATGATTCCCGTGACAGGTCGCACAGGTTGGCGCCCCGCGATCGTGCTTTTGGAGCAGCAACTCCCCGTGCACGCTCTGTCGATATTCCGCGACGATCTCAGAGGGGATTTTGAATTCGGACATCAGCTTGGCGTCCGCGTGGCAATGTCCACAGGTGTCGGGGACGTTTAATGGATTGGTCTTGCTCGTCGGTTCGCTCGGCCGCTGAATCGCATGATCGCCATGGCAATCAGTGCACACCGCAACGCGCGTCTCGCCCTTTTCCTTAAGGGCCTTTCCGTGGGCGCTCGTCCAGTACGCGGCGAGCTGGTCGGTCCGCAGGCCATAGGGGTTCATCCGCGCCACGTCAGTGTGGCATTCTCCACAGAGCTGTGGAATATCACGCCGTTCAACATGGCCCTTAAAGGACGAACCGTGATCGAATTTGGCCCCGCCGTCCGATTTGGGCAATTCGCCTTCGACCACGTAACTGTCCGAACCGCCATGGCATTCCTGGCAGTGCAACGTCGAATGGACGGATCCTGCGAGTTCTTTGTGCCGATCAGCGTGGCATGCGGCGCAATCAACCGGCTTGGCGGTGACAGCACCGACGGGAATGAGGGTGGAAACAGCAACAATGCCCCACAAGGGAAATTTCATGTTTCGAAACTATCTCCCAGGACGACGCCGGAGGAAAATGGCCTCGACGGTCACACGATTGCTGGCACGTTGCGTGCCAGCAGAATGGCCAACAGCGATCAAAATCACCGAATTCGATCGGCAATGTGGAATTCCTTCCCAGTATCGGCTTTGTTGTCAAGTCTCGATTCGCGCATTCGCCCCGGCGAATTCGTGGGCGACCGAAAATTCGCGCTTGGCGCATGCCTGCCGGCGGGTAGCATGAAGTGCATTGGTCCAATTCCGCGCAGTGAAACGCCGAAGCGCAAAAAGCTCCATCGAATAGCCGACAGACGTGGGAGCGGCGGCAACCGCTGTGACGGTTCACATTCGGATCGGGGTCGAATTGGTACAGGGTGTCTCTTATTACAGATGAATCATGCAGCCACGTGTAGCTGCTGAGCGGGTGAATTTTTTTGAATGGAGTGAATGGAATGAGATATCGAAACACATTCGTAGTGGGAGCGTTGTTGGCGGCAGGGGGCGTGGTAATTTGGCAGGGCGGCCGAGCCTCCACGGTGTCGGCGAATCCGGGCGACCTCACCGTCGTTGCGACGACCGCGGCGGCTTCCGCGGCACTGGGGCCAGCCGGAGACGCCGAATATGTCGGATCGAGCAAGTGCAAAAAATGCCACCTGGCCGAACACAAGACCTGGGAGAAAACTCCCCACGCAAAGGCCATGGAAACACTGAAGCCGGGCGGCGCCAAAGAAGCCAAGGAGAAGGCCAAACTCGATCCGCAAAAGGACTACACCAAAGATGCGACCTGCGTTGCCTGCCACACCGTGGGGTTCGGAAAACCGGGCGGTTATCAGATGCCTGCGGATGCCGAGGCCGCCAAGAAGATGGAAGCAATGGAGAACGTGGGCTGTGAGATGTGCCACGGTCCCGGCAGCAAGTACATCGTGATTCATGAGGACATCATGAAGTCGAAGCGGAAGTACAAGGATGACGAACTCGTTGCCGCCGGGCAGAACACCAAGCCGGACAAGGCGGTTTGTGTGACGTGTCACAACGAGAAGAGTCCGAGCTTCGACAAGTCAGTTGCGTTCGATTTCGACAAGATGAAGGCAAAGGGCGTTCACGACGTGCAGCCGCTCAAGCAGCGCGAATAGCCCTGCTTCCGCGCTCACAATGGGGCGCCGATTTTGAATCGTGGACGAGCCGCGCTGGTCACGCTATTTTGGGAAGCGTCATTTGACACCCGAAACAGCTGACTGGCGCGGCTCGACTCTTATGGTCGCACAGCCGAGGGATTCGTCCGACCATAATCGTCTGCCGGCCCGCTCGACAAGCCACCGCAATAATCGATCCCCTTCGCCGAGTTACGTTTTGTGTCGCATGCCTCGCTCGCAAGGTACAATATCTTCGCCACGCTATTGAACGGAGGGTGATTTCATGACAACCAAGAAGGATGGCCCAAACGATCGAGAGAAAAAGTATCACCTGCGCACGCGGCTCATTCATGGACTGAGCCACAGCAAGCGCTGGGACTATGATCACCACGTCGTCCCGCCGATGACGGTAAGTGCCACGTTCAGGCTGGATTCGGCCAAGCGCGGGGCTCAAGGGTTCGCCGAATTCGCGGGCGCTGATGAACTCACCCCATCGCACCACCCCATCTACATCTACGACCGCCTGGGCGAGCCGACCGGTGGCATGCTGGAAGATAACCTGGCCACCGCAGAAGGCGGCGAGATGGCGCTGTGCTTCGCTTCCGGAATGGCTGCGATTTCCGCGGCGATTTGTTCTCTGGCGAAATCGGAGCAACACATCGTCGCTCACAAGGTGCTTTATGGCTGCACGTTTTCTTTGATCGAAAACTGGCTGCCGCGAATTCGCATCGAATCGAGCCTCGTGGATTTAACCGACGCGAACGCCCTGCGAAGCGCGATCAAGCCCAATACCCGCGTGGTGTATTTCGAAACGCCGGTCAACCCCGACATGGTGCTCATTGACATCGCCGAAGTCCGCCGCATCGTCGATCAGATCAACGCCCGGCGCGATCCCAAGGACCGCGTCTGGATCGTCGTCGATAACACCTTCGCGACGCCCTACTGTCAGCGACCGCTCGAACTCGGCGCCGATCTCGTCTGCCAGTCGCTCACCAAAGCCATCGGCGGATTCGGCACCGACATCGGCGGCGCACTCATCGGCCCCAAATCGCTCTATCATGACCTCATTCTCTATCGCAAAGATTTCGGCGGAATTCTGTCCCCGAAAAACGCCTGGAACACGCTGGTCTACGGCCTGCCCACGCTCGCCGCGCGAATGGTGAATTATCAGAAGTCGGCCATGCGAGTCGCGGAGTTTCTCCAGCAGCATCCCAAAGTCAAAGAGGTCCACTATCCGGGCTTGAAATCGTTCCCGCAGTACGAATTGGCCCAGCGGCAGATGTGCGACTATCGCGGGCACTTCGCCCCCGGCTCGATGATCTACTTCGTCATCAAGGATACCAAAGGCGACGGCGACGCGGCAGAGCACTTCATCGACTGGGCCGCAACGAATGCGTACACGCTCACGCTCGCCGTATCGCTGGGCCAGATCAAAACGCTCATCGAAGCGCCGTACAGCATGACGCATTCTTCGATGTGCGATGCGGATAAGCGCGCCCGCGGCATCGTCCCCGGCGGCATCCGCCTTTCCATCGGCCTGGAAGACTGGCACGACATCATCGCCGACCTCGACGCGGCCCTTGAGCACGCATGACGTCCGTGGATTTTCGGGTTCTGCGCGCGTTTCCGAGCCGCGCCCGTAAGGAAGCGGTCCCCTCCGATCCGCGTCCGTCGTAATTATCCGAACCCCAAGTGCCAGTCCGGGGCGCTTTTCCGAGCCGCGCCCGTGAGGAGGCGGAACGACGAAACCGCAGATTCCGCAGATTCCGCAGATTTTTTGATTGCCGGTGCGTGAATCCCTTCTCGCACCGACGGTTGGCCAATCCGTCGCCCACCTTCGCTCCGCGAAGATGGGACACCCCGCAGTTCAGTGATACTTTCAAATGGCTTCGTTTGGAAAGTATTTTTTTCACTAGTGTCACAGCGCGGCACTGCCGAGAAGACTGAAGATTGAAGATTAAGGACTGAAAAACAAGGGCAATTGGCAATGCCGAGAGGCAAGAAGGCAACGAGGGAGCGAGACAAATAAGCAGCGAGGCAGAGGCGTCGGGGTGGATGCGGAATGCGACCAAGTTGTGCGAAATGGGGGAAGGTACGAAAAGTGCGAATGAACCTATTGAGGGGACGGGCGAAGGGCGGATGGTGCTCGACAAATGACGCGGCGGTGGATGCATAATTCCTCCACGTGTATATCTTCGCAAGCGCTCGATGGAATTCAGGCATTCGGCGAACGCGCCGCTGGCACGGGCTCCGCCCGCCGTCTTGTTGCAAGTCCGCATGGGTGCCACTGGCAGCTCCCCCGCCAGTGGCTGCGAACACATGTGCTGTATCCGAACCCCATGCACCAGCGCGGGGCATTGATCAGAGCCGGAAGTGCCAGCGACCTGTCGAGTGTCCCATCTTTTTGGGAGCGAAAGAAATGTGGGGGTGCATCTTAATGCACCCTCCATCAAATCGCGCCGGAAATGGTACATCAAGATGCACCCTAATTGGCTAGGTTCCGTAGCGGCGACCTGAAGCTGTCGGCGGATCGCGGCGGCGGTATACTCCCCTCGCGGTCGAGTGTCGCGCGTGCGCTGTTGCGGCCGCTTAACGGCCTGACGCTAGCCCGGAAGACATCAAGGACAGAATGACCCAAGACGCACGATCACTCGATAACACACTCGAGGACGTGCTGCGGGCGTGCCGCGATTCGTTTGCCATCAAGACTTACAGCGAGGAGAACGACGATTCGGATCCGCTAATGGATGTTTTTGGCATTACCCCCGACCGAAAGCGGGAGAACCGACAATATTGGGGACGCGAGTTGGGTATGTGTTGGCAACTTTTGGTAACAAATGTGTTCTCCTATCACGCTCAAAACTACGCCCCTGCGATTAAAATTGGCTCAGATGAGCCATGTGACTGCTGCGTGGGTCAGGACGCTGTGGATACAAAGTACAGGATTGGTTCGGGCGACTCCGGAACGCTCAAAAAGTTCAAGAGTTATGGGAAGCTCCTCATTGACAAGAAATTTCGTCCGTTTCTTTTGATTGTTCGGCAGGATAATCTCGGTGCTGCGATTACCGCGTGCAAGAGTGGTGGATGGAACGTGCTTCAAGCCGCAGATTCCTTCAATTACATCCGAGAGAAAAGTCAATTTGACCTCAAAGGTTGGTTGGAGAAATGTAAGACGCAGGAGGAGTTCTTCATCAAAAAGGCATAGGAAATGGGAAGAGCACCAACAAGTCAGTTGATCCACGGCGACTGCCGAGAAGTACTTTCAAAGCTGCCCGAGGGATCTGTCTCATGCTGTATCACGGACCCCCCCTACAATTACGAATTCATCGGGAGAGAATGGGATCATACAGAAATTACACGTCGGCTCGATCGCATCCAGAACAGCACGACGCTAGTTAAGAACATTCCGTATGGCAGCGGTTTGGCGGGTGGCATACGTAACGAGCGCTGGTACGAACGTAATCGGGAGAACATCCTGGAATACCGTCGATGGTGCGGAGAGTGGGGTCGAGGTCTTCTTCGGGTGTGTAAGCCCGGTGCTGTAGTCGCGGTCTTCAACAGCACTAGAACCTCCGCTCATGTTCAAGTGGCTTTAGAAGATGCAGGATTCTACGCGCGCGATTGTCTGGTCTATAGGCGACACGCTGGCATTCCAAAGGGGCTTAACCTCGAAAAAAAGCTGAGCAAAATGGGCGATAAGCAAGCTACAAAGTGGCGCGGTTGGCACACGTGCTTTAGAAATGAGTGGGAGGCAATCGTCGTCCTTCAGAAGCCACTAATTAATAATTACATGCAGACGGTTGAACAAACAGGACTTGGTCCGTTCAAGACCATTCGTGCTGATGGCTCATTTCAATCAAACATACTCGAAGGATACTCGAAGGGAGATGACGAGGAGTTTGACGAGCATTGTACGATCAAGCCACTTGTTCTCATGAAGAAACTGATTGAGTTCTTTGTTCCACCTGGCGCGCAACACACCGTCCTCGATCCATTCGCTGGCTCTGGGAGCACTCTCGTTGCGGCTGAGGAATTGGGGTACCCTTCCATAGGCATCGAGATTGAAGGCCGATATGTGGAACTCGCGCGACGGCGTCTCGCGCAGGTTGGCCGGCGCCGAAGCGAAAGCTTGTTTGCCGATGTGGGCTAATTACCCGTTGCAGTCGACTGGCCGGTCGTGAGGGTCCTTCGCGAGTTGGATTGGGCGGGCATCAGAGATCCGATGGTACCAAGTGCTAACTAGCGGTACTCAAGTGACGGGCGGGGCGAAAGCAGCCATGAAGAAAGCGACAACAACCACGAAGAAAACAACCACAAAGAAGAGGAAGAGCGACGTCGAGGAAGGAACTTCGCTGGTGCGAGAATCCTTTCTCGCACCCACTTAAGCGAAAATCCGCTCCCGCATTCATGCAGGGCAGGAAGCCCGCGTTTCTACGTGTGAGATGGGAATCTCGCACAAGCAGGCAAATCAAGTTGCATGCGCCGATATTTGTCCGCCCTGCATTTCGACGGTTATCATCAAGCCCGTTCGTTGGCGCCGCACCGTTTTCGGAGATGTTTTCATGCAGCTTGGAAAAAACTGGATCGCTATCGCCGCGGCCGGAGCGGTCATCGCTCTCACTCGCTTCGCGATGGGTCAGGCCGTCGAGATGCACGACATTTCATTCAAAGGCGTCGGCGGGTTGGAGCTTCATGGCACGCTCATGACGCCGGAGTGCAAGGACGCGGCGGGCTGTCCGGCGATTCTTCTGATCCCCGGAAGCGGACCGACCGATCGCGACGGAAATCAAAAGCCCTACGTGGTCACGGACTTGCTCAAGCAGACGGCCGAGCGGATGAGCACCGACGGCTTCGCCACGCTGCGCTTCGATAAACGCGCCTTCGCCGAATACAAGGAGAAATGGCCCAAAGATCCGGCGAAATTCGAGGAGTTCTTCAGTTGGGACAGTTTCGTCGGCGACGCCGAGGCCGCATTTCGCATTCTTTCGACTCAAAAGGGTATCGATCCGAAGCGCGTAGGAATCTTCGGCCACAGCGAAGGTGCGATCATCGCCGTTGCGGCCGCCACCGCGAAAGCGGAAAGCGTCGCGCCAAACGTCTTGATTCTCGCGGGAATGCCGGGCCGCAAGCTCGCGGATTGTGTTGAAGAGCAGCTTCGCGATCACTTGCCGCTAATGGGTAAGACGGACAAAGAAATCGCCGAACTCGTCGCTGCGAATGCGGATATTATGAAACTCGCTATCGAACAGGGTAAAATTCGAGATGAAGTGCCAAATGACCTAAAGGGACTTTATCCCAAGGGTTTTGGAACGTACTTGCAGAAGTATCTCGCCCTCAATCCATCAGAGTTGGTCGCACAATACGCGGGCCCGGTGCTTCTCATTCAGGGCGAGAAAGACGCACAGACGAACCCCAAACTCGACCTTCCGCTGCTCGAAGCGGCTTCCAAGGCGCGCAAATCAGGCAGCGTGGAGACTTTTATCGTCAAAGACGGCAGCCACAACTTAAAGCGCACCTCCGGTCCGCTGGATCCCGGCTTCACCGGCCCGGTCGATGCCGACATGCTCAACAAAACGGTGAACTGGCTGCGGACGAATCTCGCTGAGAGGAAATAGAGGCCGTGCGGTGGACTTCCGTACATTCTTGGACAATTGCTTCACGGATCCCCACCGCCTTGCTGAAGTCCGTAAATCTGACAATCAATAAACGGGCACGCTGATCCCAACCAGACGGGCTGCCAGGAGTATCCCCCGTGTGCGTAACGGTTGCACTCTGTGATGCGAGGCGTGCACTCGCCGCCATCGTAGCCTCAACATGCGCTGAGCGCATAGACTGCAACCGGCCCAGCAGGGATGACTGCAAACGCCGTTGAAGCACCAGTCATCGCTGCAGGCGTTCCCATCATCCGGGCACGAGCCGTCGCGATTGGTGTACGTGCACGAGTAATACGGCGGCCCGCTGATCTGCGAGCATTGGGAATTCCTGCAAGGCCCGCCATGACACGGCGAGTCTGTCACGCACTGGCCCTCAAGGCACGAAACAATCTTGCACGGACGCTGCCCGGCGGGCACTTCGGCGTGTGCACGCAGCCCCCGGCCGCAAGGCTGCACGAATCGTTCGTGCAATCGTCGCCGTCGTTGTGTACGGACAACACGTCACGCAGTCGGCGCAGCAATGCTCACCCCCGGACATCGCTGCGTCAGCCCCAGTGCAGCAAGGATCCTCATCCGCCGTGTGTCGGCGGAGCAGCGTTTCGGGCAGCGGTCTGTTCATGGAGCGATTTCAGGATTCCCGCGGCCTGCTCACGCATGGTTACATCTGGGTCGCTCTGGGCGCGACCTGTCAGAATCGTCTCTACCTCTGGTCTAATTTGCCAGTGGCCCTGCGCCTCGAACACCAAGTCCTTACCATGGACGGCCATAGCCGCCTGCAGGGCCGCTTTACGCAGTTCAACGTCCGGATCGCTCAAGCCCTTTGACACGTAGCTTCTCAGGATTTGCTGCGTCGCCGGGGTGAGTTGAGACGCGCCCTCCGTTTCCATGCCATACTGCGTGATCGCTGAGAGTGCGGCGCTTCGCCCTTGCAAGTCCACAACTTTCTCAGCGATGGGGAGGAACTCGTCTGTGCCAACGATTTCAAGCAATGCGGTCGCTGCGAAAATTCGAAGGCTTGCGTCGCCGGGTGCGGCCGTTAAGATTTCCTGAACGCGCGGCACGACCAGCCTGATGTTTTCGGGGTAGCGCGGGGCGGACGGGTTTCCCAATAGGGGCCCTCCAGGATAACGCGGCAAGTGAGTGATTGTCTGGAGTGCCGCAGATATGACCTCGCTCGCCCTGCCCCGATCCTCCAACAATTCCGCGAGTGCCTTGACGACATTGGCATGTTGCTCCCCCGGTGCCAGCACAAGAGCGGTTGCTGAATCCCGTTGGATCGCGACGTCCGAATCCTTCAACCCCGCCAAGAGTTGATCCATTCCAGTCGGGAAGCGTGCGGCGCCCTTGTGAAGTAGAATATAATAAGTCATTGCCCTGATCCCATCCTTACGATACGCGGGATCATCACGAAGCGCTTTCGCCAGTAGAGGCACAACTTCCGAATCGCTGAGTTGCATGAGACAATTGTAAGCCTTCGCTGACGAGTATTCTGCGGCGAAATCGCGAACGCAATCGTCGGCGTTCGCCGGTACACCTCCCGCCGAGCGTAACACGCAGAGTGCCAGCGAAGAACACAAACCAAAAAGCGTCCCGAGCTTCTTCATTTTGATCTCCTCACGGAATCAGGACCGGCTGCCAAGAAATACTGACGTTTAGGTCGTTGTCAGGAGGCAACAACCAGTAGCCGTTACTCATGATCTGACATGGGTCAACTATTGGATAAACTCCTCCGTTGACAATCAATTCGTGCCATGGAAAACCATCCATGAAACCATCGAACCGCATCTCGAGTGGACCCAATGTATTGCCTTCGCATTCTTGCTTGAGGTAAACAGTCAGGTCCGAGTCAATCGAAGGCGTTCCTGGACCGCTGCAGCCTGCAGTCGCGAACAGATGGAATCGAACCTTCACATTATTATTGTCAATTCGCTCCGGTAGGGTTTCCCATCCGGAACTGCCGGGTCCGCTGCAATTCGGCTGCTGGTTCGGACCTGCGTAGAAACGACACAGAATAGAACACCAGTCCGCGTAAGGCGGCGGGGTTTCAAGAAGTGAGATGTAGCCATTCGATATTCCCGAGGATTGTACGGGAGGGCCGACTTCGCCGACTGAGTAGATCGGATCAAGCTTCATCACAATGCTTTGCTGCGTGCGGCTTGTTCCCGGAGCATTGAATACACGCCCATCACCCGAAAAGAAGGGCCACACAGGACTCGGATAACCTGTTTGAATGTAACCGCAGCTAATGAATGTCTTGTACTCTAGCGTAACCGGTGTGTAGGTTCGATTGATCGTCAGGGTACCGGAGGCGCCACATGACTGCCCGTTGGCACTTCCTGAAACATCAATGATGACATCACTGGGTGGTGCGTCGCCGTGAATGTAAACGCTGACAGTCCGCGTTTGATTACCGTCGGCGCAGTTGATCGGCTCAGGGATGGAAATATCGAGCCAAGGCTGCATAATGAGACTATACGGCGTGGGGTAACGCGCGTGGACATCGAATGTCATGCTATTGCACCCCGGCCGGCAACTCCCCGTCAGAGTCAATTCTATCGTCTGACAAGGCGCGCCGCTCGCCGAACTCAGCGAAACAGAGCATCCTGGCTGTACGCATTCTTCGTTGCAGCAAATGTATCCATCGGCACAGCACGCGTGTCCGCAACAAGAATCCGCGCCCGAGGCCGTTGCGCTCGTCGGACAGCAAGTCACCCCATCTGCACAACAATGTTGGCCCGACGGACAACAGCCCGTTTCGCCGCAGCACTCCTGGCCGTCCGGGCAGCATACGGCCGTTCCGGGGCAACATTGCTCACCGTCGCACTTCGGTTCGTGCCAACAGGACCCCGCGCTGCACCCGTCGATCGTGCAGACGTCTCCATCGTCGCAATTCATACACAAACATCGATTGCAGATACATGGGTCGCATAGGCACGGATTCCCGCACAACGGATCGCATGGGTTGCTGTTCCCGCAGCATGGATTGTCCGGATTGCAGCATGGGTCGGGATCGCCGCAGCAGATATCACTCGAATTGCAGCACGGGTCCGTGCTCCCGCAACATGGATTGTCCGAATTGCAGCAACGATTCGGATCCCCGCAGCATCGGTCGTTCGAATCGCAGCACGGATCTGAATTCCCGCAGCACGGTTCGCCCCGGCAACACCGATTCCCACAGCACGGGTCATCGCAGCAGGGGTCCGTGCTTCCACAGCAGGGGTCCGTACCGCTGCAACACGGATTCCCGCAGCATGGATCACCCGATCCGCAGCAGGGGTCCGGATCACCGCAGCATGGATTGGTGCTGCCGCAGCAGGGATCGGGGTTCCCGCAACAAGGCGTGCCGCAGCAGCCCGTGCAACCGCCTCCACCACCGCATTTCCCCGTGCCCGTGGAAACCACGGCAGTGATGATCATCTCGCGAGGCGACCGTATTCCGACTTGCCGCAGCGGCGCCCACAATTCCGCCGCACCCAATACCTCGATCCGAGGTGCGTGATCTTCCGCCGACGCAACCGGAATCGGACAACCTCCCGGTCCGGTGGACACGCCGGAGACGTTCACATCCGTGGCAAGCTCCGGACCTAGAGCCGACGCATCAAAACCCATGATCCTGAGGATCGTGTCCCGCATGGCCGGCACCCAGTGATCGCCGCGACCGGTGAATCCTTCGATCTTCGCCACCTTCTTACCGAGATCGGGAAAATTGGCCATCAGTTTGACCGCGTCATCGCTAAATTGCTTGCCAAGTCTGTGCATCGCAAGTACGGCATCGTCTTCGTCAATAATCAAACGATCATAAACCCAAACCTGACCGATATCATCGCGCCACCAGCCGAGATACCCTGTGGAATCGCGATTGTCGTCCAACGGAATCATTGAAGGGAAAATGACGATCGTGCCTTTATTTGAGAGCGCCCGCAGCGTAAGTTCCGCTGTATCGCGAATGAACCCTGAATCTCGCCCACCAGCGGTAGGCGATCGAGGCCCATCGAAGGTGCGCTCCGCGTCTTGCGCATTCACGACGCTTCGATCGATAATGCTGAATTGCAAGACGGACACCCATAGCGCGGCCAATGTGCATGACCGCCGAGTACTGTAAAAGCGACTTGTATGCGACGACATATGCGCCTTCCCCTTCTCAAAAAAGAAGCGCCGATCGCTGGAATCAAGTGATATGGAAAAGCGGGCTAATCGAGATTAACGGACCCGTCAAGAATAATTTCAATCTGACTGCAAGCACGGCTTCAAGGGAAGTTCTCTGAATTCAGGCAGCGTGCTTCAGATCGTCTTGACGCCGAAGCGTTTCATCGCCTCGGCCACGAGGTAGAACGAGCCGGTGATGCAGATGAGGTCTTCGCGACTTATGGCGCGCATGGCGATCTCCATCGCTTCGTTGAGATTGCGGGCGACCTGGGCCATTTTGCCGCAGTGCTCGATATACTGGGCGGCGAGTTCGGCGGGTTCGGCCGTACGCCGCGAGCCAGTGCTGGTGAAGATGACTTTGTCAGCGCCGACCTGAATGCGCCGGATCATTCCAGGGATGTCCTTGTCGCGCTGGCACGCGAAGATGACCACCATGGAATCATACGTGATGTTCTGCCCGATCGCACGCATCAAGGCGTCGACGCTGGCCGCATTGTGAGCGCCGTCGACAAGCACGCGCGGATTCTCGCTGATGATCTGCATCCGCCCCGGCAGATTCACATTTGCCAGACCCGCGACCGCGGCCGAATCATCGAATTCCAAGCCGCGCGACTTCAGGATGTCGAGCATGCCCAGGGCGATACTGCAATTGACGGCCTGATGTTCGCCGGGCAGCGGAACCTGAACGTGCTCATACTTGCTCGTCGGCGTGGTCAGGCAGATGCGCGCGTGACGACCGGCCACTCGCGAATGCTCGAAGCGATAGCTGAATTCGACGTTCTCATCCGCGAAACGCAGTGGGGCGTTTACCGAGTCAGCCACTTCACGAAGGACTTTGCGGACGCTCTCCGGCTGGGTCGCGCTGATGACCGGCACACCTTTTTTGAAAATGCCGGCCTTCTCGCGAGCGATTGACTCCAACGTGCTGCCGAGCTGAGCGACGTGGTCGTAGCTGATGTTGGTGATGCCGACGACTTCCGGCGTGACCACATTCGTCGCATCGAGCCGTCCGCCAAGACCGGTTTCCAGCACGGCGAGGTCGGCGTCCTTGTCGGCAAAATAGACAAACGCCGCCGCGGTCAGAACCTCAAAATACGTCGGATCAGCGACTTTGGCCCTCTTCGCAGCATTGGCGACGGCGGCAACCGACTTGGCAAACGCCCCCTCGGAAATGGCGTGACCGTCGATCCTAATTCGCTCGCGAACGTCGAGCAAGTGCGGGGACGTGTAGAGGCCGACCTTGAACCCCGCAGCACGCAACATCTCATAAAGCATGGACGATGTGCTGCCCTTACCTTTGGTCCCTGCGATATGGGCTGTCTTAAACTGCTTGTGTGGATTACCCAGTTCACTCAGTATCTTTGAGATTCTGGATAATCCGAAAGTCTTGTTTGAGTATTGAGGCCCGATAATCCGCTCGTTATTCGCAAGGGTATCTAAGAACGATACTGCTTTTCCCAGCGTAGAAATCGAACCGGCAGCGTGTTTCGTTTGTGGCTTATGATTTGTCTTTTTTATTGCAACTTTAGGCATTGTGCGGATTCTACCTGAAAATTAAGGATTCGTCAAATCTCGGACCTTGCGTTTCTCTTCAATCTGGACTCTACAGGGTGTATATCAGTTCTCCCAAGCCACATGTTCTTACGTATTTGAAACGAAGAGTGGGGGACGTAGCGAAAAGGCTCAAATTGGCCACAATTTGGGTTACTTATTGGCCCTGATTGGGGCCGTATGTCCCGCTCCGGACTGAATTTCGGGATTTCATGGATTGGGAACTACGTTTCGGATGATGCCAAAATCATCCCGGAAGCCGTCATCCTGGCTAGGAAGTTGGGTCTTAATCGCGATGATGCGATCGCGCTGGTAGGTGGCGAAGCTGCCCAGTTCGGCGCCCTCGCCAACGAGCGGCGGAGTGTTGTCGCGCTGACGCTGTTTGAGATTGTCGAAAATCTGCGTATGGCTGGCGCTGTCGTTGAAGAAATCGAGCCCGATGACGTTGATCGCGCCGCCGCACATGGTGCCAAAGTCGTCGTCGTGGCGGATGATCTGCCCGCCGCCGGAGTGAATCCGCGGTCGACCGTTGGCCCCGTCTTCAAGCGAAAGCTGGAACTTGAATTCCGCTTGCAGGCAGGTTTCCCAGGGCTTGCACTCCGTCGCGTCGATGCTGTGCGTTGCCATTTCCGTATCCAGGTCGCCGAACGAGCAGGCCGGAAGTGAAGCTAAAGTGCGTTCGCCACACTGGACACCGATCTTACTCTGAATGCCGGTTACAATGGACCTTCGGCAGGACAACGTCGGGCCGCTCACCACGAAGGCCAAGTTTGATATCTGGAACATTAACGAAACGCGCCTTTCGGGCACGGAGCGTTGCGTAACCTGCTGGGATCAGACGCTGCTCAGCAAGTACGCCGATCCCAATAACTTCATCATTGACAACTTGCAGACCGACGTCGGCAAGGCCCGCATCGACGGGATCGCCAGCTCGCGTTGTGATAATCCCGACTTGAATTGCAATGATCGCGTGAACAGCAGCCAAATCGCGGATGGCACGGTTCCGTCGCTTGGTTGCAGCTTGAATCTCCCCATCCTCGGCGTGGCCAGCAAGCTCTTAGCGATCAGCGGTACGACGTGTGGCGACGCCGCTGCAACCGGATCAGCACATATCGGTCTCGGCACGGAACCCGCCGCAATGCTTTATGATATTGTTCGCGACGACCAGGACGCTCGCTCCGGCGCCGTGGGTGACAGCGCTTCGGCGCCCCGCCGGTGGGAAAGCCGGAATTTCCGGCACACCTTGATCACCCGGATCGCTAGGACGGTCGCAACGCCGGAAAATCAAGAACTGCCTGCGGCATCATCCTGAAGCGGACAGTTTTTCGCGTTATTTAATTCTTCGACGAATGCGGCCATATCCTCCTGGGCCTCAAAAATTTCGTCCAACGTCAACTTGGCCCAGTATTCAAGCAGATTGCGCCGGCTGCCTTCCCACGTTGTAAGACTCCAGTCGATGTTGTCTTCACGATTCATTGGGGCGATTTTTCTTGACCTGTTTGAGTTCTTCCACGTCCGCAAGATCTCGCGGACGCGCGGCTTCCGTTTTCATGCGAATAAGCGTATCCAAAGATACGAACCTCACGACGGCTCCGTTGCTCATTCCCTTTTGGATCGCGTTTTGATACTCCTCGTCAAACGGAAACGGCTCCTCAATAAATACGTCAACCGCGACTGACTGGTGCTTGTCGCTTCGAAATTGAAGTACGCGCATTCCTTTGTCGCGAATCCAACCCTTGCGCGTCTCGGCGTCCGCAAAACCGTCCACGGTAACAGGTACAATGGGCAGATATCCAAGCGAAGCGAGCGATCGAAACGCCTTTTGCACGTTGTCCGCGACCAATCGGATTACGATGTCCACGTCGGCGGTGAACCGGAGCAAGCCGTGCGCATTGACTGCCAGACCGCCTACGACAAGAAAGCGAACTCCTCCATCGTGCAGGACCTTCATGATATGTTGAAGGCTTTCTTTCTTCACAATTCGGCTCGCTGTGAATTCGCGTCATGATCGACGGGCATTTCAGTCGCTTTCATGATCGAACTCGAACTTGGAAAACTACGGATAAAACTTCCCCATCATCCTCGGATACGGAATTGTCTCGCGGATGTGTTTCACGCCGCAGATCCACGCCACGGTGCGCTCCACGCCCAGGCCGAACCCGCCGTGCGGGACGCTGCCGAAGCGGCGCAGGTCGAGATACCATTCATAGTCCGCCTGTGGTAGATGCTCGTGCTCAATTCGCGCCAGCAACCGATCGTAATCTTCCTCGCGAGCCGAGCCGCCGATGATCTCGCCGACGCCCTGAGGCGCGAGCAGATCGAAATTCTCCACGACGCGCGCGTCGTCGCGGCATTCGCGCATGTAAAATGCCTTTACGCCCTTGGGATAATGCGTGCAGAAAACGGGTCGATCGTGCAGCCGCGAGATAATCGTCTCATCCGATCCCCCCAGATCGCCGCCCCATTCGAAATTCTTCGCCAGCTCGATGTGATGCGGAATGTTGCCCATCTGCTCCTGAAGCTCGACCCTATCTTCGCGAAGCTCGATCACCTCGCCGGCGGCCTTGTCCTTCTTCCACTGCGCCGCATCACTCTTGACCAATGTATCAAGCTCATCGATCTTCGCCCCCAGTTCGGAAATTCGCGCCTGCTTCGCGACCAGATCGTTCTCCAGGAGTTCGCGAGCCTTTGAACTGTGCAACAGTTCGACGCATTGGTCATATCTCAGTCGGTAGAACGGTTTCTTGATCGCTTCAAGTTCGGAAAGATCGCGTCCCAGCGCCGTCAATTCGTCGCTATGATCGCGAAGCACACGCTCGACCAGTGAGCACACAAAGTCCTCGGCCACTGCGATCACATCATCGAGTGAAGCGAACGCGATCTCCGGCTCGACCATCCAGAATTCGGTCAAGTGACGCCGCGTCTTGCTCTTCTCGGCGCGAAACGTCGGTCCGAAGCAATAGACCTTGCGATGGGCCATGCACGCGGCTTCAAGATAAAGCTGCCCTGTCTGCGCGAGATACACCGGATCGCCGAAGTAATCGACTTTGAAAAGCGTCTGCGCGCCTTCCCCCGCGGCCGGGGCGAATATCGGCGTATCAATCAAAACGTAGCCGTTGTCATTGAAAAATCGCCGAATCTGATCGACGACCGTGGCTCGAATGCGAAGCACGTTCCACGGCCGCTGCGAGCGAAACCACAGGTGCCGGTGCCGCATCAGAAAGTCAATGCCGTGCGATTTGGGAGTGATCGGATAATCTCGCGCTGCGTGAATCACGTTGGCGTGAGTGACTCGGACTTCAAACCCGCCCGTAGCGCGTTCGTCGGCATGAACCGTCCCTGTGACCTCCAGAGAAGATTCCTGCGACAGCCGCTTGATGTCGTCATAGAAAGAAGCCGTCTGCTCGTTCTTCTCGACAACAAGCTGACAGAAACCCGTGCCGTCGCGGAGGACAATAAAGCATATTTTGCCACCCGGCCTGCTATGATGAATCCAGCCGGACAGTGTGACTTCCCGCCCTACGTGGTTTTTCAATTCGCTGATGCTTGTCGGTTGCTTCATGCACCGAGTCTAAGGGGATTTTATCGCCACGCAATCGAGCGCGCGATCGTGTCTGTGTACATTCAATGCCGGTAAATCTTGCCGACTCTCGCGCCGAGCATGCGCGATCTGTTCCCGAATCCAATTGGCTTGATTTGTCCTCACAAGACGATTCGATAAATCGTAAACTATTGCCAAATAATAGTTTGCATATGCACCGTTGTGATTTCTGATTTGGTCAGAAGGGATTCTGGCATGCCGAATGTCATGGAAGCGGCGAACGCGAATTGGAATCGCGCTGCGGCGAGATCGCCGCAATCGTCGAGTGTCAAGCGGATGGCATCGGAAGCGGACGCAATGCGAAATCGAATCGAGCTGCTGGGCATGAGCGCGGAGGCGATCGGCCGGTTGGTGCGGGTCACCACTCTGCAGGCGGTCGCGAAGGACTTTGCGGAGCAAGCGATTCGCAAGCGCGTTGGGAAATTGAGAAGGACGAGCGGCCATTGCGATCCCACACCCGAATTTAAAATCATCGAGGACGGGAAAGCCACGTGGGCGAAGGACGTGTTGTAAGACCATGAGCAGTTACGGGCTATGGCTGTCGGCGGCGGGGATGATGGTGAATGATCACCAGCAGACGCTCCTCACCAACAACATGGCCAACATGCAGACGCCCGGCTTCAAGCACGATCTCGCGGTCGTGACCCAGCGTCGCGTCGAATCCCAGGTCGCGCCCGGTGGAATGATGGCGGCGAGCCCGGTGATGGACTCAATGACCGGCGGCGTCAATGTCCGTCCGGCATTTTGGAGTCACCAGCAGGGGCCCATCGAAACGACCGGACGGCCGCTCGATGTCGCCATCGACGGCGATGGATTTTTCGCGGTGCATGATGGAAAGGACACACGCTTCACTCGAAACGGCGCCTTGACCGTCAATTCCGGCGGCGAGCTGGCGCTCTCCACGGAATCCGGCCGGTGGAAGATCGTGGACGGAAATTCAGGCGGGCCGATCGTGATTGATCCGGCCAATCCCATCATCGAAGTGTCATCCGATGGCACCGTTCGCCAGGGCGACACGGTCGCGGGCAAGATCGACCTGCGGGCGCCGGCCGAACCGCGATTGCTCAAAAAATTCGGCGAAAACCTGTTTGAGCCCGACGGGACGGAAATGAAGCCGATCAACGGCAAGTTGCGGTCCGGAGCGCTCGAAGGTTCGAGCTTCGATGTCACCAACGGCCTGGCGTACATGATTCAGGCGTCGCGGGCGTATCAGATCAATGCTTCGATGCTGCAAATGCAGGATGACGTGACGGGGCGGGTCATGGAACTGGGAAAAGCGGCGTGAAAGTTTTCAGGATTCAGTGATCAGGAGTGAAGAAACGGCGATCGGCAACGAACCTTGAAGATCGACGGAATCGATTAAATGGGAATTACCGCACTACATGCTGCGTCGTCCGCGATGCGGGCGTTCGATGAAAAGTTGAACGTCGTCGCGAACAACCTCGCCAACATCAACACGACGGGGTTCAAGCGCTCGCGCGTGAATTTCGAGGACTTGTTGTATCAAGTGCATCGCGAGCCGGGCATTCCCAACGCAGACAATCAGCCGATTCCGCACGGCGTCGTCGTCGGAACCGGCGTGAAGGTCTCGGGAACACAATTGAATTTCGAGCCGGGAACCGTGGACCCGACGAACAAGCCGCTCGACTGGGAAATTGAAGGCCCGGGATTCTTCCAGGTGTCGACGATTCAGGACGGAACTCGGGTCACGGCCTTCACGCGAGCCGGCAATTTTGCTGAGAATGCCCAGGGAAACATCGTGCTGGGCAATTCCGATGGTTCCGTGCTTGAGCCGCCCATCACCATTCCAACCGATGCCCTCGACGTAAGCGTCGCTCGCAACGGCGAAGTGCGCGTGCGGCAGCAAGGGTCGAGCACGCTGTCGACCGTCGGTCAGGTTCAGCTCGCACGGTTCGTGAATCCCGAAGGTCTCAAGCAGATCGGCCGGAATTTATACGTCGAGACCGATGCCTCCGGCACGCCGGTCACGGGCAATCCCCAATCCGATGGATTGGGCGCGATCAGTCAGGGCAATCTGGAAATCAGCAACGTCGATCCCGTGCGTGAGTTGATCGATCTGATCACCACGCAACGCGCGTTCGAATTGAACAGTCAGTCGATCCAGGCCGCGGACCAGTCGTTGCAAGTGATTTCGAATCTAAGACGGTAGGAGAACGTGACAGCGGTGGCTGACAAATGATTTTCGATACGGAGGATTTCCGAAGTCTGAATTGATGGGCGGGGTTTGGAGCAGGACGCAAAACGATGCGCAAGGATTGCGATAATCATCAGAGTAGTTTCGCGGCACGAGTTGCCTGCCTTGTCTGGCTGGCCAACACGTTTTTCGCTGCGCAATTCTCGTTTGCGGAACCGCGGGAAGCCAAACGAACAATTCGGCTCTGGCCGACGGCCGTCGTCGCGAGTGATCCAATTCGTCTGGGCGAACTGTGCGAATTAAGCGGCTTCAACGCCGCCGACGAACGCACACTGTCACAGATTTCCGTGGCCGAAGCACCTGTGTCGGGGGGAACGCGAGTGGTCCACCTCGACCTCGTGCGTTCGGTCATGAGTTCCGCCGGAATGAATATGGCCTCCATTGTGATCGCCGGCGCGACCCAATGCGAAGTGTCTCGACCCTTGAGCGCGTCTTCACCTTCGTCCGACACAGCCGGATTGAATTCACCGGGTGACCAAAGATCTGGGCGCAGCTCGACGGACGTTGGAAACTCCGCAACTGTGCTTCGTCATGCGAAGACTCCGCCGGGCGCGACGGATTTGGCGAAGTTGTCCCTCCGTGATGCAATCAGTCGATTCTTTGACGCCGAGTTGACCCGTTTTCAGGCGACCGCGGAGGTGACGTTCGATCGCACACCGTCGGGTGTGCTCGACCTGTGCGGGCCGACGTTTGAATTTCATATCAAGCGAAAAAGTGCCACGCCGCTGGGGTTGGTGTCGATCGAGGCCGAAGTAAGCACCGGTGGCCGGGTCGTCCAGGTCGTGCCTATGCAAATTCAAGTAGCCATGATTCGCAAAGTGGCGACCGCACGGCGGGCGATCAACCAGGGCGCGATGATCGCATCCGCCGACGTTGAGCTCAGCACGCTTACCTTTCACCGCACCGACGACATCGGCGTTGACGATCTTTCGGAACTCGTCGGCCAACGGGCCAAGCAGATGATGACCGCCGGCGCCGTGATCGAAGCGGACATGGTCGAGATCGCACCCGTTGTCACGCGCGGTCAGCTCATCACGCTTGCTTCAGAATCGGGCGGCGTTCGCGTTGTCACCGCGGCAAAGTCCACGCAGGAAGGAAAACGCGGCGACACCATTAGGGTTCGCTCCGATGACGACAAACACGTCGAATTCGATGCCGTGATCACCGGTCCCGGTGAAGGCCGGTTGATCGGCGAATCCACGAACAATGCTCAACGCACCGCCGACGCGGCGAGGAGCAAAAAATGAGGCGAGTTCGCGTCATGCTTCCAATCCTGCTCCTGTGTGCCGAGCTGAATTCCGCGCGGGCACAAGTCTCCTCCATCGGTGCGATCCGCCGGCAGGAGGAAGCCAACCGTCCGCCGGAAAAGCTCCCCCGCGAAGTGGTCCGCGCTCCAAAGAACTTCGTGTACGAACGCTTTGGCTGGACGGCCGCGACGCCCGTGCCGCTCAAGACGTTCAAGCCCGGCGACCTGATCACTGTCATCGTCCGCGAGCAAAAGCAATGGGCGGCGAATTCCGAACTCCAACAGAAATCAAAATTTGATCTCAAGAGCGAGCTCGATGCATTCATTAAGGCTACCGACGGCGGCATCGGGGCTGCGACATTCCAGCGGGGGAAACCCACCATTGACTACAAGTTCAATCAGAACAACAAGACGCAGGGCGACTCGCAGCGCGAGGACAAATTCACCACGCGAATGGAAGCACAAATTATCGACGTGAAACCAAACGGTGTGCTGGTGATCGAGGGCCGGGCGAAGTTCACCCACGACGAGGAATTCAGCGAGATCACCATTATCGGAAATTGCCGCAAGGAAGACGTCACGGCGGACAACACCGTGCTCAGCACGCAAATCGCGGACAAGGAAGTTCACGTGAAAAACAGCGGAGCAATAAAGAACGCCGCGACGCGGGGCTGGGTGTCAAAGGTAATTGACGCGCTGAAACCCTGGTGATTCAGGGAGTTGTCAGTTGGTAGGAGTTAGTTGTCAGAGAAGTGCGATTAGAGAGTTGAACGAAGGATGAGGACCAAGCTGATTCAACTGATTGCGTCGAGCGTGCTGAGCCTGACATGGGCCGCGGCGGCGAATGCACAGGCGCCCACGGCTCGCGTCGGCGATGTGACTCATCTTCAAGGCCAGGGACGCAATGTGCTGGTGGGCTATGGTCTCGTCACCGGGCTCGACAAGACCGGGGATGGCGGGAAGTTCATGCCCACGATGCGGGCGGTTGCGGAGATGATGGCCCGTTTCGGCGCTCCCGTCGAAAACGTCAAGGATATTGACCAAAGCAAGAATACGGCCGTCGTGATGCTCGAGGCCGTCATTCCGGATCACGGGGCACGCGAAGGTGAACTGCTCGATGTTTCGGTCACCGCTCTCGCCGCGAAGAGTCTTGTCGGTGGACGACTGATCACGACGCCCATGATTTACCACGATCGCTCGGTGGAAGGCCTCTTCGCCTTCGCATCCGGTCGCATCGTCGTGGACCCTACGACGCCGACGGGCGGCGTGATTCGCCAGGGCGCTCGAATCGAACGCGATGTGTTCATGAATGTCATCGCAACCGGGACGCAGCTTCACGGCACCGGCATCACCACGCCCTGGATCAACGCCGATGAAACCTACTTGACGCTCGTGATCGACGAAACGCACGCGAGCTGGTCCATGTCCACGGCCATCGCCCAGGCATTGGACAAGGAGCTGGGCGTCTCAGCGGATGTCGGCAGAGTGGCACTTGCCGTCGATGCGAAAAACGTCGTCGTGCTGCTGCCGAAGCATCAGCGCGGTGATCCGGCCTCATGGATTCGCGAGGTGGAACGAACGCCGATTCTGATGGAAGCCGGCGAAGCAAGAGTGACGATCAACCGCCGCGCGGGAACGATCGTCGTGACCGGAGAGACGCGCATCTCGCCGGTGATTATCTCGCAACAGGGCATGACCGTGACGGTCGCGAACAACGGTGGTGCGGCCGGACAGAAGGGCGCGCCCCAGACGCAGGATTTCGTGGCGCTGGATGTGGAATCGCAGAGACCGGCCAGTGTCACCGACCTGCTTGATGCGTTGAACAAACTCAAAGTGCAGTTCAAGGATCGTGTATCGATCCTCGAAGAAATCCATCGCGCCGGAAAACTCCACGCGAAACTAATTTATGAGGGCTGATTTGCGAATTCTGACGGCTGACAACGGATAACTGAAAACCATGAACGCCTTAATGACAATGAATGGCACTCACGGAGCGACTGCGACCGCCACCACGCGCGACCTCCACCGCCTCAAGCAGACCGCCGGTCAGGTCGTCGGAAACGTCTTCTTCGGAACCTTGTTGAAGATGATGCGTGAGAGCCCGTTGAAGGGTAAATACGGTCACGGCGGACGTGGAGAGGAAGTCTTCGCCGGACAGCTCGACGGCGTGTTGGCGGAAAAAGCCGGAACGGCCTTGAAGCGAGGACTCGGAGATGTGCTTTACACGCGACTCGCGCACCAACAGGAATTGATCAGTAAGACGCACGAAGAACGCAGTAAATCGCGATTGCAGGAGAGAGCATGATGACCGCGACAATCGAAACCAAACGAATCAGCGACCTTTGCCGCTTGTTCGAGCAACTTCGAGCCCTTTACGAAGAGCTCGGCGGCATCCTGCAATCTCGGCTTGCGGCCATGCGCCGCGCCGACGTTCCCGCGATGGAAGATTGCGCCTGTCAGGAACAAATCGTCGTGCGTCAATTGCAGGAACGATTGGGTCTGCGATCGCAACTCATGGAGGCGGTCGGCGCCACGATCGGACTTCCCAAGCCCGCAGCAAAGCAACTTTCGATGACTCAGCTTTTTGCATACTTGAACGAATCTCAAAAGTCCGCGTTGCGTACGGTCGCGGATGCCCTTCGCTCCGCGATGCTGGCGGTATCAAACTTGAATCGTGTCGCCGCAGCCGCGACTCGCGAAGTCTTGAACCATCTTCGTTTTGTGTTCGCCGCCGTGCGACCGGTCGGTGACGGGCCGTGCTATTCCTTCGCGGGCGGTCGAATGGCCGTCGGCGGAGCAATTGCCTTCGAGACAATTGGATAACGTCAATGGGACTTCTGAACTCGGCATTACAGGTCGGACGCAGCGCGTTGCTGGGCTACCAGGCCGCGCTCCAGACGATCGGTAGCAACATCAGCAGCGCGGGCAGCCCGGATTACACGCGCCTCGATCCCCAGATGGATCCGATCACCGGCAATCTGTCGACGTCCGATCCGGCGCCCGGTGCCGGCGTCGCATTGACTGACATCCAGCGCGACATTGATGAAGGATTGGAAGGGCGACTTCGCCTGGCGATCGGTGGCAATGAGGCCGCAAACTCGCAGCAAACCGCACTTTCCCAAATCGAAACATTCTTTGATGAAACGAGCGGTAACGGCATCAGCTCGCGACTGACGAGCTTCTGGAATCAATTCGAAGAATTGCAAAACACGCCGGAAGACTTGGGCATTCGCGACCTGACGATCTCCAACGGCGTCCAGCTCGCACAGACGCTGCACGGCGTTCGCAGTCAGCTCGCCGCGCTCGGAAAAGATCTCGACTCGCAGATCAAGGACATCGTCAAGCAGGCGGATGATCTGGCCAAGCAAATCGCCGATCTGAACAGCCAGATCACCACGCAGGAGGCCGGCCATCATGGTCAGGCGACGGGCCTGCGCGATCAGCGCGACGCAATGCTCCGCAAGCTCTCCAAACTTTTCGACGTCACTGTTCGCGAACAGGCCAACGGCTCAATGAACGTCTACATCGGCAGTGAAACGCTGATTCAAGATGGCATTTCGCGCGGCCTGACGACCGCGAGCCGCAGCGACGGCGAATTCGTTCGCACCAGCGTGCAGTTCGCGGACACCAGGCAGGACGTGGCCGTCGGCGGCGGACAACTCGGCGGTCTTGTTCAGGCTCGCGATCAGGATGCCTACGGGCGAATTGCAAGCGTTGACAAGCTGGCTGCCGCGGTCATCGCGGAAGTCAACGCGGCCCATTCCAACGGCCAAGGCATAGCAGGCTTCAAGTCCGTGACCGGCGACTTCGCGGTGCTTAGCTCGACCGCCGCGTTAAACAGTTCTGCCGCCGGTCTCGCGAATCCGCCAAAAGGCGGAAGCTTTTACGTCACCGTCATGGACGATGCGACGCACACGCCCGTCGCCCATCGCGTCGATGTCTCCTTCGGCGGCACGGCGGACACGACGCTTCAATCCCTGGCCGACGCCATCAATACGAACGTGACGAACGTCAAAGCCAGTATCACGAGTGACAACAAACTGTCACTCGTCGCTGATGATGGCTTCTCATTTACTTTTGGAACCGACGGTCAGGATGCCCGACCGGATACGTCCGGCGTCCTCGCAGCCCTGGGGATCAACACATTCTTCACCGGCACCAACGCGAGCAACATCGATGTTGCACCGGAACTCCAGGCCCACCACGAGCTGCTCGCCGCGGCCACTACATTTGTCTCCGGCGACGGAACCAACGCCGCATCGATTTCGAACCTGAGCCAGACCGTGAGCACTCGCCTGGGCGGATCCATCGATGCCTATGCCGCGAGCATGGCCAATGATGTCGCTGTCAGTGCCGCCGCGGCGAACGCGAATGCGGACGCCTCGTCAACCGTGTTGAACTCGTTGCAGGCACAGAAAGAAAGCATCAGCGGAGTCAATCTCGACGAGGAGGCCATTTCACTGTTGAAGTTCCAACGGAGTTATCAGGGCGCCGCGCGATACGTGACCGCGGTGCAGGATTCATTGACGGAGCTGATGGGAATTATTCGCTAAAGCAATGAGGCAATAAGGCAAAGAAACGAAATGGCAATCAGTCCGATCAATATCACTCGCGTCAGTCAGAACTTCCAGGCGGATTTTCTGCTGCAAACCCTGCGCCAAAGCCAGCGAAACATGTACAACGCCGAAGCCCAGATTTCCACCGGACGGACCTTCGTTAATCCAAGTGATGATCCGGTGGCCGCGTCGCGAGTCCTCAACATGACACAAGCCCTCGCGAGGCAAAATCAATACGCATCAAACGCCCAATACGGCGACAACTTCCTCAGTGCCGCGGACAGCGCCCTCACGGAGGTCAACGGCCTCCTTGTGCAGGCGTCGCAAATCGCAATTCAAACCGTGGGAAGCCTTACCACGTCCGATGAACGCGCCTCCGAGGCCGAAGTCGTGGCTTCGATCCGCCAGCAGTTGCAGTCGATCGGCAATCGCCAATTCAATGGCCGGTATATCTTCGGCGGTCGCGACGTCACCAATCAGCCGTTCATCGATGCGCTCGGCGGAATTCAATATGTCGGCGATCCGAATGAGCTGCAGACTCGCGTTGCCGACGATGAAGTGGACCCGATCAGCCTGCCCGGCAGCCTGCTCTTTGGCGCTTCCACCAGCGTCGGAAATGGCGCGAATTTGTCGCCGTCACTGACCGCCGACACGAGACTTGAAGACATCACCGGGGCGGCCGGAGGACCGATTCCAGCGGGCACGCTCGTGTTCAACGAACTCGGCGGTGCGGGCATCGTGCGTGTGGACCTCAGCGGCGCTGACACGATTGGAAAGATCGTCGATGCGATCAATGCCGCATCAGCCGCCGCAAACGGAAAATTCACGGCCGCCGTCGGCGCGACCGGACTGACGATTACGCCGGGAGCACTGCCCGTTTCCGTCAGCGACAGCGGCGGCGGCACGCTTGCCTCCGCGCTGGGAATTCTCACCACAACGCCGTCACCGATTGTCATTACAGGCCAAACTCTGTCCGCAAACGTAACCCGCTTGACCGACGTAACCGCTCTCGCCGCCGGCGCAGGAATCGATCTGACGGACGGCTTCATTATCACGAATGGCGGCAAGTCAGTGACCGTCGATGTCAGCACCGCAAAAACTGTTCAGGACATCATCAACACCATCAACAACGCGGGTGTCGGTGTTCTGGCACGCATCAATGCGGCCCATACGGGTATTGAAGTATCGAATCAGGTCTCCGGCACGGCGCTGAGCATTGGAGAGAACGGCGGCACCACTGCGACCGATCTCGGAATCCGCACGATGGACCTCAACACGCCGCTTTCATCGCTGAATTTCAGTCAGGGCGTGCATACATCCGACACCGGGCCGGACCTGCGGATTACCGCCAAGGACGGGAGCGTTGTCGATGTCGATCTTGCGGGCGCCGTCACAGTGGGTGACGCAATCAAGGCCATCAATGACGCCGCAACGGCCGCGACCGTCTCAGTTCAGGCGTCGCTCGTCACGACAGGGAATGGAATCCACATCGCCGACTCAACCGGCGGCGCGGGTGATCTCTCCGTGAACTTCCTGAATTCCCAGGCCGCTTCCGATCTCGGTATTCAGCAGACGATCACCGGCACAACGGCCGAAATCGTGGGAGCCGATGTGAATTTGACGCGAACCAATGGAATCCTCGGCGCCCTGACGGATTTGGAGCGCGCTTTGCGCGGCAACGATCAACAAGGCATTTCCGAAGCCGGAAATCGTCTTGACGGGCTTCGAAACAATGTCACACGCATGCACGGAGTCATCGGCGCTCGTTCGCAGGCCATGTCCAGCAAGAACAACCAGATTCAGGACGCCGTGCAAACGACGCATGTTTTTCTGTCGCAGATCGAGGATTTGGATTATGCCCAGGCCGCCACTCGCTTGCAGACCGCGAGCACGGCCTTACAGGCAAGTTTGCAGAGCAGTGCCAGCATCATGCAACTTACATTGCTGAATTATCTCCATTAGGAGCGATCAGCAATCTAGAGGTGAGTTTTGTAGGGTGCATCTTGATGCACCGAGATCGGGAGCAAGGCGAGATGTTTCGCTTCGCTCGGTATGTCAAACAGAGAGTTTGAAGATCGTCAGGGCCCTGATGATCCTGTGAACTCGACAGAGCAGGGGCGGTCGCATTGGCGACCGTGAAGCGGTAGGTGTGTCGCCCGGCGTAGGAGACGTCGGGGCGCGATCCAGGATGGATGGCGTGCAACGGTGCGATGGACGGCGGTCGTATGGTCGACCGCGGCGCCGACAAGCCGGCACGAGATACAACTGATTGGAGCGTCGCGATGATTATTGAAACGTCGCGTTTCGGGCTGTTGGACGTCAACGCCGAGCGGCTGATTACGTTCAACGAAGGGATCCTCGGATTCCCTATGCAGAAGGAATACGCCCTGGTGCAAACCGGCGAGGGCAGCGGCTTCTATTGGCTGCAATCCGTCTGCACGCGAGACCTCGCCTTTGTGGTATGCGACCCACGATTATTCGTGGGTGATTACCAGGTGCCGGTCAAGCTCGAGGAATTGGAATCCATCGAGTTGCGGGACGTGCGCGATTCCCAGGTTTTTGTGATCGTCAACAAGACCGGAGATTTGCTCACGGGCAATTTGCAGGGGCCGTTGGTCGTCAACGTCAACAACCGCCACGCGAGGCAATTGGTTCTCAGCGACAAGCGGTTTTCGACGAGACACCCCTTGATGCGAGTCCCTAACCGGATGGCGATGGGAAAGACGGCGTGACATCAGGTAGTAGCCTTCACCGGGTGACCGGGCCTAGAATTGTGAGACGAAGAATTCTGATGCGGCAGTGGGAACACGTCGCCAGTCTCTCAAATTCGGGTCTCGGACACGAATGTACGAAGTGACGGTTGCAGCCTGACGCATGCTCCGGATGGACCCGCATGATGCGGGGACAAACAGGAGAACGCATGGTTGTGACGCATCGGCATGGCAAGGAAGGAGCCGAGTATGTTGGTGCTTTCCAGACAGCGCGATGAAACCATAATGATTGGCGACGAGGTGGAGATTACCGTCGTCGATATCCGCGGCGACAAGGTCCGATTGGGGATCACCGCTCCGCGGCACATTCAGGTTCATCGCAAGGAAGTTTACGACGCAATCAAGCGCGAGAATCAGCAGGCGGCGAATCTCACGCCGCAGGATGTATCAGGCGTTGTCGGACCGGACGCCGCGAACATCCCGCTGAAACCCGACGCCCAAACGGAATTGGAAACGGAAAACGCGCGGCGGGCCCGGCAGGCCCGACGCACGCGGTAATGGATCACTGCGAGGACATGCACCGCTTCGCTGACGCGATGCGGAGGTAGTCAGGGAGGATTTCCTCATGTCAAGGATTAACAGTAACGTTTCATCATTGATTGCCCAGCGCCACCTGGGTATATCGCAAAAGTCTCTTTCCACAGCTCTCGAGCGGCTGTCGAGCGGATTGAAGATCAATCGCGGGGCCGATGATCCCGCGGGCTTGATCGTCTCCGAACGATTGCGTTCGGAAATCGGCGTGGTCAATCAGGCCGTCGATAACTCCCAGCGCGCGATCAACGTCATCGCGACGACGGAGGGCGCGCTGGATCAGGTTCAATCGATCCTGACCGACATCCAGTCGCTTCTGGTGGAGGCCGCCAACAGTGGCGCCTTCTCGCCCGACGAAGTAGCGGCCAACCAGTTGCAGATCGACAACTCGATCGACTCAATTACGCGAATCGCAAATACAACCACATTTGCCGGCAAGAAACTGCTCAATGGCGAGCTGGATTACGTGACCAGTGGCGTGACCAACTCTCAACTTGCGGACGTCAGCGTCCTGGGCGCCAAGTTCGGCACGCAGAAATTCGTCAACGTTGACGTCTCGGTGTCGCAGTCGGCCCTTCGCGGCGAGTTGCTCTTTGCCGGGTCGCAGTTAACGGGGAGCGGCGTGACCTTGGATATCCGCGGCCCGGACGGTGTCATCACACTGACTTTCCCGGCAAGCGCATCGACCACCACGATGGCCGCGGCCATCAACGCACAAACCGACGCCACCGGAGTCAAGGCCGTGCTCAGCGGCGGCGGCGCTTCCGGTATGCGTATTCAAAGCCTCGAATATGGCAGCGACGCCGTTGTCAGCGTCAAGCAACTGAGTGGAGGACCCTTTACCACCACCGACCCAAATGGCGCCACAAACGACCACACGACCGGCCGCGACGCTGTGGCCACCGTCAATGGGATCTCAACCACGGCCGACGGTCTGAAACTCTCATTCAGCTCAAACCTTTTGAAGCTCCAGGTCATCCTCAACGAAGCCTTTGGTAATGGCTCTCAGGGCCTGAGCGGCGGTGCGGGCACGTCCAGCTTCCAAATCACTGATGGCGGCGCCCTTTTCCAGCTCGGTCCGCAGGTCAACACAAACCTGCAGGAAGACATTGGCGTCAAGAGTATGCAGGCCAACAAGCTCGGCAACACCGTCATCGGATTTCTTAGCGAACTCTACAGCGGTCAGCCGCTGGAACTTAAGAGCGGGCACTTCCAGGACGCATCAAAGATTGTTGAAGAAGCGATCACGCAGGTGGCCGTTCTTCGCGGGCGACTCGGTGCGTTCGAGAAGAATACGCTCCAGGCCAACATCGGTCAGTTGCAGATTACCTCGGAAAACCTGACTTCGGCCGAGTCCGTGATCCGCGACACCGACTTCGCAACGGAAACCTCGGAGCTGACGCGTTCGCAAATTTTGGTTCAAGCGGGCAACAGCGTCCTGGCCATCGCCAACGCTCAGTCCCAAAACGTTCTCAAGCTGCTCGGACAGTAAGACACAAGAAGATCGCCAATCGAGAATTTGACGGTCTAAGCCGCTACTCCAACCACCGCTCCGGCCCAAAGAGTCGGGGCGGTGGTCTTTTTACTGGCCGACGCCTGCCATTCCCTGACCATCGTGCATTGATTGAAATGTGGCCTTGGTTCGGACAGTCGTTCTCCGTACAATCTCCGCAACGGACCGCGCTAGGTCCGCAAATTGGGGACGCAGGAGTTGAGCCATGCCGACATTTACATACGAAGCGATGAACCAGCAGGGCCAGGAGGTCAAAGACGAGCTGGACGCCCTCTCCACCGAAGACGCCATCGCGAAAATCAAGAATCTCGGCTATTTCCCCACCCGTATCCGCGAGAAAGGCGGCTCAAGATCCAAAGCCAACGCCCCCGCCAAGAAAAAGGGCACGCGCTCCGTCGGCTTTGGCCGCGTGAAAACCAAGCAGGTCACGCAGCTCACACGCCAGCTTTCGACGCTTCAAGATGCCGGCCTGCCCATCTTGCGAAGCCTCAACATCCTCCACGAACAGCAAAAGCCCGGAGTGCTCAAGAACATCTTAAAAGGAATGGGTGAGGAAATCGAAGGCGGATCCACGCTTTCCGAAGCCTGCGGAAAATTCCCCAAAGCCTTCAACCGCCTTTACGTGAACATGGTCGCCGCCGGCGAAACCGGCGGTGTGCTTGACGTCATCCTTCAGCGACTCGCCGAATTCATGGAAAAAGCCGAAAAGCTCAAGCGAAAGATCATCGGCGCCATGATCTATCCGGCCGTCGTCGTGACCTTCGCTCTCGGCATCGTCACTGGCATCATGATCGTCGTAATCCCCAAGTTCAAAGACATCTTCATGGACTTCGGCGTGAAACTCCCCGGCGTCACCATGATCCTGCTCAACACCTCCGACTGGGTCGTCAAAGGAAAGCCTTTACCCGGTTGGGCGATGATTCTGCTCTCGCCGTTTGTCGCGTATATTTTATGGAAATTGATACGTTCTTCGGACGGAGGGCGTTACGTCGTTGACGTGGTCATGTTGAAAATTCCGGTCTTCGGCAACCTTGTGGAAAAAGCCGCCGTGTCTCGCTTTGCGCGCACTTTGGGAACCCTCATCAGCGCCGGTGTGCCGATCCTGGAGGCCATCAACATCACCAAGGAGACCTCGGGCAATGAGGTCTACGCTCGTGCCATGCAAAAGGTCCATGACGCAATCCGCGAAGGCGAAAGTTTCGCCACGCCGCTTCGCGCCACGGGCATTTGCGACGGCCTCGTCGTCAACATGGTCGACGTCGGCGAAGAAACCGGCGAGCTCGACAAGATGCTCCTCAAAGTCGCCAACAACTACGAGGAAGAAATGGATGTGGCCGTCGCCAGCCTCGTCTCATTGCTCGAGCCCATCATGGTGGTCCTGCTCGGCGGCATGGTCGGCTTCATCGTCGTGGCCTTGTTCATGCCGCTCGTGCAATTGATCCAGAACGTCTCCGGATGACGCTAATCGGATTCGGTTTGATTCAGTCGGTCTATGGCTGGCGCCATTCGTTTTCTGGCTGATCTGAACCCGGAGCGCAAGCGACGGGCGGTTTTCCGAGCCGGGACCGCATGTGAAGTTGTTTATTGGCAACACTTCGCGCGGATCACCTGAAATTTCGTTGCACGTGAATCAAGTTCGCGAGAACTCAAGTTCGATCATGGAAAAGCAATCAGCGTCACGTCAACATGATTCGTCGCCTGGCCGGCTTGAACAGCGACTCCCGTAACGTCAGCGTCGGCGAAGCCGGTGGCGGATACTTCGACGGTGTAGTCGCCGGTGGTAAGGCCGATGAGTGTGTAGCTGCCGTCGGCGGCGGTTGAGGTGCTGGTGATTTCCTGGCCATCTTTGACTGCGGTGACGGAAGCACCGGCTACGGGCGTCGTGGAATTGTTTGCGTCCGTCGACACGATTCCGGAAATGCTTCCCGCCTCGAGCAGATTGATCAGTCGCATCGCCACGGACGGTGTAAAGTGAAATTGGTGGATGGAGCCTGGGTCATCAATCTGGCCGCCGGGAATCGCGTTGAATGCGCGGCTCATATCGACATCGAGCAGCAGCGTGGTTTGTCCGCCATCGGCGACGGTGAAGTCGAAATGCAGCTTGATTCCCGAGCGATCGCCGCTGGGAACGGTCAAGGAAAACTGGTGGCCGTCGATCAGCGTGATTTGGCCGCCGGTTACGATGAGCCGCATCTGATCGTAATTGCCGGCAGGGATGTCGGCGTCGGCTAATAGATCCGTCTTTCCGTTTTGCAGGTCGAGCAGGTTGAATGTTTTTTCGCCGGTGAAGATGGTGATGAACGGACTGCCGCCTGTGTCACTGGGATTGCACTCGTCGTTGGCTTCGTCGCAGGTCTGACCGTCATCGCACGGCGGACTGCCCGAGAAGCACAATTGATTGACGCAGGTTTCCGCGCCGTTGCAGAATGCGCCGTCGTCGCAATCGGCGTCACTGAGGCATGCCGCGACGCAAGCGTCGACGCGTTCGTCGCACACCTGATCCGCGTTGCAAGTGGGGGCCGTACCGGCATCGCAGCTTCCCGTGGTCTGATTGCACGTCTCGGCGCCGTTGCAGAACAACCCGTCATCGCACTGTGAATCGGAAGTGCATACCGTCGAACAGGCTTTCGTATTCTCATCGCAGAATGGCGAGCCGGCGCAAGGGTTGTCACCCGCATGGCACAGCCCTGTGGCTGTGTCGCAGGTTTCGGCGCCATTGCAGAAAACGTCGTCGTCACAGTCGGTGTCGGCGGCGCAGGCCGTCAGGCATTGGTCATTGTCTTCATCGCATGCTTGGCCCGCCGCGCATGGCGAAACGCCGGACTGGCACTGGCCGTTCACGCATGTTTCCTCGCCATTGCAGAACAGGCCGTCATTGCACGGCTGGTCGCAGGATCCGCCGTCGGCCTTGCGAATTTCGACTCGGGTGATGGTGACCAAGGCTTCCTGAATCAGGTCGAATGGATACGGTTTGTCCGTCACCAGCAGCTTGAGCGTTCCGGTTCCGCTGTTTCCGCTGGGAGCAACGAAATTGCATCGAGTCGCCGAAAGCCCGATCAGGAGGCAACAGACGGCTGACAAAGGACGAACGATCGTTCGAGTCGACATTGGTCATATCTCCATCATTTTGCTTGCATTTGGCTAACGCCAAAAGCCAATTCGCCGCCAATTTTCAAAAAAGTGGAATGGCACAAGCCGTGCGCCCAATTCGAGCAACATGCGATCCATTGCGACGGCTCATGACGCGCCGCGTGATGATTATCGGCTATGCAAATTGATCGGTATAGCCAACCGTGAGGAATTTCGCCCGGCTGGGCGCCTCCTTCTCACATGCGAGGTGTGCCGCCTTGATTGTGCCTGCCATGCCAAACGCGATATTGCTGATCGCCATTCTCCAACAATTCACCGACCACTCTTGACGTTTTCCCAATATGAGCCGCCGGCCCCTCAACCACCGCCACACTTTCCTACGCTTCAATCGTTCTCCTTCTTCGTACCTTCACACTTTTCGCCCCTTTCGGCCCTTCGCGCTCTCTATATTCGATCTTCTATCTTCGCTCTTCGATCATTCGCTCAAATCGGCAATTGGAAATTGGAAATTGGAAATCGTGAATTCGATCTTCGCCATTACTTCCACATTCCGTATTCGCAATTCCGCATTCGATTTGGTGTCAATCGTTGACACTCGCGAAAAAATACTTTTCCAAACGAACCCATCTGAAAGTTGCACTGGAACGGAGAGACTTGATTGCGCAAAGAGAATCTTTGCGCTCCCCAGCATTGCTGCGAAAATCGGCGCTATCTGCGGATTCGTGGGCTCGACTTGACTGTTTTTCGACGTTTCGACTTTTTCCCGTTTCCCGTTTCCCGTTGCCTCTATGCCTATTTGCCTTGCTTTTCAATCCACTCATTCATCCGCTTCTCCAGCATATCAATCGGCATGGCCCCGCCGGAGAGAAGGGCGTCGTGGAAGGCGCGGACGTCGAATTTGCCGCCGAGTTTTTGTTCGGCCTCATGGCGAAGGGCGAGAATGCGAAGCTCGCCGATCTTGTAGCCGAGCGCCTGGCCCGGCCAGGAGATGTAGCGGTCGATTTCGTTTTCGATGTCGATGCGAGCGAGCGAAGTATTCGCGGCCATGTAGTCGATGGCCTGCTGCCGCGACCAGCCCTTCAAGTGCATTCCCGTGTCAACAACGAGCCGACACGCCCGCCACATTTCAAACGTCAACTGACCGAAGCGAGAATATGGATCTTGATAGCCGCCGATTTCATAGCCCAGCTTTTCGGTATAAAGGGCCCAGCCTTCGACGTACGCCGTATACGAACCATATCGCCGAAACTTCGGCAGCGTCGTGTTTTCCTGATCGAGCGTGATTTGAAGATGATGCCCCGGTACGGCCTCATGGTAAGTGAGCGCTTCGAGCGTGAATCGCAGCCGCTCTTCGGGCTTGTACAGGTTGATGTAGTAGTAGCCCGGCCGAGAACCGTCTTCGGGTGCGGGGTTGTAATAGGCAACGGGATTTTGCGGTGCGCGAAAGGCCTCCATTTCCTTCATCACGCAATCGGCCTTCGGCAACCGGCCGAAGAGTTTGGGCAATTGTGATTTCGCGCGAGCAAGAAGTTTGTCCGCCGCGGCGTAAAGCTCCGGCCCGGTTTGAAATCGAAACTTTGGATCGCTCCGCATGTGTTCGAGAAATTGATCGAGCGAATCTTTGAAGCCGACTTCTTTTTGAATTTTGGCCATCTCGCCGCGAATTCGCGCGACCTCAGTCAAGCCGATTTCATGGATTTTCTCTGGCGAAATCTTCACAGTGGTATTCAGATAGGCCATTTCTTCGTACATCTTGTCGCCGCCGGGCACTTGGCCGATGCCGACCGTGGCTCGTGCGGCGGGAATATATTTTGTCTCCAGGAAGTCGAGCAATTTTTTGTAGGCGGGTACGACTCTTGTGAGAATAGTCTCCGAAAGTTCCTTCTTAATGCGCTCGCGGACTGCATCGTCGAGAGTTTTCGATTCCGCGAGCGGCTTGAAAAGCTCACTTTGAGCTGCATCTGTGACAATATGAATGCGAAGCTGAGGCAGCACGCGCTCAATCACCGCTTTCGGAGCGACGACGCCCTTCGACATTCCTTCCGTCATGTTCGCGATCACGTCGTCGATTTGCTTTGGAAACGCGCTGAGGCGCTTGATCCAGTTCTCAAAGTCGTCGGCGTTGCGGAATGGCTGTGCGACTCGAAGAAGGGGAAGTCGAAGGTGGGGGCCTTCGAGGGGACTGATCGGTAAATATCGTCCATGCAGTTTCGGGCCGGTAAGCAACGAATCGTCAATGGTTCGAAAGAGCAGATCACGAGTGAGCAGGTCGTCGCCTTGCAAACTGTTCGCGCCGAGTTTTTCAATTTCCTGGCGGAGTGCGGTGAGTGCCGCGTCATATCGTTCGTCGGCTTGTGGAGAAAGGTCATCGAGTCGGTCGTCGTAGCGATGATCGCCGATTTCCGTGGCTCGAATCGGCGAGCGCTCCAGAACCATTTCCCAATACCGATCGGTGAAGAGCTTGAGCCCGGCGTTATCCTGGCCAGTGGATACGGTTGAAAACAATCCCACAAGAATCGTAGCTCGGAGGTGAGCACTGCTTTTTGGACTCATGCGGTCTCCTTTAAGTGAATTGAATCACAAAGGCGAATCAATTCATCCACGTCGAAAGAGCAAGCTACAAGTCAGGACTCCGATTTCGTACAGCAATTTTCTCGCGCGGCGAGTGACGAAAGCGAAAGATGCTTGAAATTCAGGGGCCTCCGCGGTTTGCGGCATTGGAATGCAAGGTCCGATCGCGCAAGCAGCGGAGGCCTTCATGTTTTCTCTTGCCAACTCTCTTGTTATTGAAGTAGGCAGTCGAGCGTATCGACTTACTCCCCACAATCCCCCCTTGTAAAGGGGGGAGGCTATGCAATTGTGGTCGTGCGCGGAATTATTTCGCTTTGGCGAAGCGCTGGGCCACGTCGTTCCAGTTCACGATGTTCCAGAATGCGGCGATGTAGTCGGGTCGCTTATTCTGATACTTTAAGTAGTACGCGTGTTCCCACACGTCGAGGCCGAGGATCGGCTTCAGGCCTTCGGTCAGCGGATTGTCCTGATTCGGAAAATCCTTCACGGTCAGCTTGCCGGCCTTATCCACGCACAACCATGCCCAGCCGCTTCCGAAACGAGCGGCGGCTGCATCGGACATTTTCTTTTTGAAATCGTCGAAGGTTCCGAATCCCGCTTTGATCGCGTCAGCGAGCGGGCCGCTGGGTTGACCGCCGCCGGACGCGGAGAGATTGTTCCAGAAGATCGAATGATTCAGGTGGCCGCCGCCGTGATTGCGAACCGCGGTGCGGATGTCGTCGGGGATCGCCTGGATACTCAATTGCAATTCTTCAACCGATTTCGAGGCCAACTCCGGATGCTTGGCGATGGCTTCGTTGAGCTTGGTCACGTAGGTTTGATGGTGTTTCGTGTGATGAATCTCCATCGTCCTGGCGTCGAAGTGCGGCTCAAGAGCGTCATACTTGTACGGAAGCGGCGGTAGTTCGAACGGCATAAGACACCTCCCAATTTGCAAGAACACCCGACCTCGCATATGCGTCGCGCCGGCCGGCGAAATGAACAAGAGCCTTGAAAAACCGTACCGCGTACACGGTGCTCCGTCAAGCAGGCGCGGGATGAGCGAGCATCGTGTAGCATGTCGCCGCTTAAATAAGTTGTCAGCGGTCAGTTTTCAGTTGTCAGATTTGAGCAGTCATTTGTCAGCGGCTACTTGTCAGTTTTAGGAGAAAGCGATGGCCGAACCTACAACACCATCCATGTCCGAATCCACCGTGAAGACGAAGCTTCCGGAGAATGCGTATCGCGAGTTGAGGCCGGGCGAGGTGTACACGCCGATGGTTCCGGCGCGGGCGAACGTGCCGGAAGTGACTGGACGATCAGTAATCTTCGGCGTGGCGATGAACATCTTGTTTGGAATGGCGGCCACATACCTCGCATTGAAAATCGGACAGGGGATTGAAACTGCTATTCCTATTTCAATTCTCGCGGTCGGGTTGTCCGGTTTGCTCATGCGATTCGGTCTGCGCCGGAGCACAATCATTGAAAACATGAACGTCCTCGCGATCAGCACGACGTCAGGAATCGTGGCCGGCGGAACAGTGTTCACGATGCCTGCGATCTACTTGCTCGGCCTCGATAAGAATCTGCAATTCGGCAATATCGGCCTCTTCTTTGTGATCTTCGTTGTGCCGCTCATGGGCGCGGTGCTCGGCGTGATTTTCCTCGTTCCGTTTCGTCGGTACTTCGTCAAGGAAATGCATGGGAAATTGCCGTTTCCGGAAGGCACGGCGACCAATGAGATTCTCGTGAGCGGTGCGGGCGCCGGGGTCGGGGCGTGGGTGCTGATTTACTCGTGCATCGTGGCGGCCATTTACACAATCATCAGCACCGCGCTCAAGATTATTCCGGAAACGTTCACAACTGGTCCACTCGCGATTGAATTCAAAGAACGCGTTCAAAGTGGCGGGACGGCAAGTGACGTTGCTGCGACACCTGAAGTCGTGACGCGCACCTTCGAGACGTTGGCCTTCCCGAGTGAACTAGGGACCTATTTGTGCCAAAAATTGAAGGTGATTTTTTCGATCGGCACAGGACCGGAGTTTCTTGGTTTGGGATACATCATGGGTTTGCGGTATGCGGCCATCCTGGTGGCGGGGTCTCTATTTTCGTGGATCGTGGTCATGCCGCTTCTTTCGCCGCTTGACCTTCATGGATTGCAAACGCTCAATGCGAGCGTCAAGAGCGTCGAGCCACCTGCGGTGTTCAAGGAGATTCCCAAGAACATCGGCATTGGATGCATTTTTGCTGCCGGTCTTCTCTCGATCCTCAAAATGAGCAAGGTCATTATCACGGCGTTGCGTGAGGCAATGGGGAGTTTGTTTCGACGACGGGCGGAAATTCCCGCGCTGGATCGCACCGATCAGGACATCGGGTATCCGGCGCTGTTGCTGCTTGGCTTAATCGTGACGGTGATGCTGGGGGTCTATTTTCGGTTTGTAGTCTTGAGCGGCGTTGCAAATGCCACGTGGTTATCAATAGTATCCGTGGTCCTCGCGCTTGCGGTCGCGTTCGTGTTCATCACGGTTTCCGCCTGGGCAATTGCGACAATCTCCGTAACGCCGATTTCCGGCATGACGGTGACGACGATTATCATCACCGCAGTCGTGCTTCTGGCCGCTGGGTTGCCGCGAGGTGACAAGGGCATGCTGGCGGTTCTGCTCGTGGGAAGTGTCGTCGCGACGGCACTTTCCATGTCCGGGACTTTGGTCACTGAATTCAAGCTTGGCTATTGGACTGGAGCAACACCACGGCGAATTCAGTGGAGCGCGATTGCGGCTTCAGTGCTGGCGTCGGCCGCTGTGACGGCGACGATAATGATTCTCGCGAAGAATCCGGGATATGACCCGGAGGTAAGTGCAAGCGCGTTGCAAGCGCCACAGGCGAATCTAATGAAGAGCGCGCTGCAGAGCTTTTTGGGGACTGGCAAAGTGCCTTGGTTGATGTACGGCACGGGCGTCGGATTGGCGCTGCTCCTTCAGCTCATCGGAGTCTCACCGCTTGCGTTCGGTATGGGCGTCTATTTACCGATGTTCTTGAATGCGCCGCTCTTGATCGGTGCGCTTGTGGCCCGCGCCGTTGAGAAGAGCAGTGCCGATCCGGCAACATCCAAGGCGCGAAACGACAAGGGCATTTTGATCGCGTCGGGTTATATCGCCGGTGCGGCGATTGCTGGAGTTGTAGTTCGAGGACTGATCGCTTGGCCAAAAACCGAGGAATGGATGGAAAACCTCGACGTGATGAAGTACCTGATCACGGTCAAGGGGCAAGCGCCGGAGATGCTTGCACGGTATACGAATTGGTTGGGCCTAGGGTGCTTCGTCGCACTTTGCTTGCTTGTGTACATAGATGCGCGAATGGCGAAAGCGCCTCGCGAAGCGTGACGTCACTTCACTCCGTGCATCCATTTCCTCAGGAAGCGTGATGAGATGAAAACAGTGATTCCGACACCGCCACCGATGTAGACCATGTAGCGGAAGACGTCGGCGTACGCGTGAACTTTTCCAAGGGCATTGGCCGTCTGCCCGGCGCGATTCGCGGCCATCGTTGAGATCTTGCCTGCGAGGAAGTTGCCCGTTGCAATCGAAATGAACCAGGTACCCATGACCATGCCCGTCATTCGGCTGGGCGCAAGTTTCGTTACCATCGAGAGACCCACCGGCGACAAGCAGAGCTCACCGAGCGTGTGGACGATGTAGAGGCCGAGCAGGAAGTACCATGTGACCAGTCCGGCGGAGTTGGCGTCTGCGATTCCTGAGTTTATGACGACAAACCCCATTCCCATTCCGAAGAATCCCAACCCGAATTTCGCCGGGATCGACGGATTAAGTCCGCGCTTATCGAGGAAGACCCACAACCAAGAGAAAATGGGACCGAAAATCACGATCAACACGGCATTGACGGACTGCCACCATTCGGCCGGCATCGTCCAACTTCCCGCGGTGAACGGGACGAGCTGCTTCTTGGCAAAGAAGTTTAAGGAGTTTCCAGCCTGTTCAAATCCCATCCAGAATACGGCATTGAGAGCGATGAGTATGACCATCACGAACATCTGCTGCCTCGTGATTTGCTCCTCTTTGAAAGCAACGAGCAGGAGAAATACCAGCATGGCTCCGAAACTTGTATAAAGAATGTAGCCGACCACGTCTTCCTGCACGCTTAGAAGCAGATAGATCACGGGCGCTACAATGAGCCCACCGAGTACGACCTTGAAAATCCAGCCCGGACCTTCCTTCCCGGCGGGAGCCAAGCCTTGTCCGTGAAGAACCTTGGTAAAGGAGCCGAAGCAGATCAGTCCCAGCAACATCCCTGCGCCTGCGGCCATGAAGCCGAATCGATAATCTGGATGCCCCGGCGTGCCCATCCAGGCTGAGATTGCCTGACATACGACCGGAGCGATCGCGGCCCCAATGTTGATCCCCATATAGAAGATCGTGAATCCGCCGTCGCGGCGCGGGTCGCCGGGTTTGTAGAGCTTGCCGACGAGCGTTGAGATGTTGGGCTTGAACAATCCGTTGCCCACGATCAGCATCGCCAATCCGTAGTAGAATGCGTTCTTCTGCGGCACCATGAGCATGAATTCGCCGGCGGCCATGAACAACCCGCCGAGAACGATCGATCGCCGATATCCGAGCAAGCGGTCAGCGATCGAGCCGCCGAAAATGCCGAGCGCGTAGACAAGGGCGGTGAAGCCGCCATAGCTCGCGGACGCCTTCGCCTGAGCTGCGTCGTCCAAACTCCCGTAGAATTGTTGGGCGATGTGAAGAGCGAGCAGCGCTCTCATGCCGTAATAGCAAAAGCGCTCCCACATCTCGGCAAAGAAAAGCACGAACAGTCCCTTGGGATGGCCAAGGAGCGTGTCTTCCGAATTTGAAAGGGCCGGTGATTCCATATTCGTTGCTCACAAAAACAAAGGAACAAATTTCGTGGCGAAGCGGGGAGTGTAATCGCCAACTGTTGTCGTGCCAAAGCGAAGGTAGAATTCATCCATGCCTGAGCTTCCAGAGGCCGAGACCATTGCGCGACAGCTTGATGCCTTGCTTAAGGGCAGGCGGCTCACGCAGGTTGTCCATGTTCGCGAGGATATGGTTTCAGGCGTGCCGGATGGCTTGGCGGGATTGGACGAGATTCTAGGCGGGACGACGGTTGTCGCGGTCGGTCGGCGCGGGAAGCGGGTGATTCTCCGGCTTGCCCCGACGGGCCAGCTTATCGTGCGATTGGGCATGACCGGGCGGCTACAGGTGCAGCGGGCGGCGGACCCGGTTGAAACGCATACGCATCTGCGGATCGCCATCGAGGATGGTGAATTTGAACTTCGGTTTCGTGATCCGAGGCGATTCGGGGGAATCCAATACATCGAAGATGGGGCGGGCAAAGACGCAACGCTTGGAATCGAACCCCTGGAAATGACGCGGATTGAATTTCGACGGTTGATGGAAAAGCGGCGTCAAATCAAGGCCCTTCTCATGGACCAATCCGTGATCGCGGGATTGGGAAATATTTACTGCGACGAGTCCCTATTCGCGGCCCGAATCCATCCGCTGACGCGGGCTGACACCTTGAGTCTTAAGAGCGTCGATCGATTGAGGAATGCGATTCAATCCACGCTTCGCCGCGCGATCAAACATAAGGGATCAACGCTGATGGACTATCGCGACGCGAGCGGGGAGCCGGGCGGGTTTCAGCTTCGGCACCGCGTGTATCAGCGGGAAGGTGAGAAGTGCCGAACGTGCGGCACTCTAATCAAGCGGATCATCGCTGCGGGTCGATCGACTTTTTTCTGTCCGAAGTGCCAACGCCCGCCGCGCCGCCGGAAAACATATGCCATTGGCAGTCCCCGGTGATGATTTGGCCGCCCCCGCCTGCTGGAACGCAGCACTTCGCCGGGCAAGCAACTATCAACAGGACAGGCGGCAATGGCTCCCACCGCAAAGACAACTGTATTAAGCGCCTTTGTTCGAATTGATACAATCGACTCCGTAGCGACGAAGCAGCCAACTCAAAAGCTTCGGAGGCCAGCATATGTTCTTCAGCCAACGAGATTCCACCGCGGCGAGGTTCCTCATCTTGTTAACATTCATTACGACGGGGTCGATTATTAGACCACAGCGTTGCCCTTGGGGGACGGTCGGAGTGTCAGAGGGTGCGCTGTGCAACGCATTTCGATTGGGTTAACCGGAATACAACTCGAGTGTAGCACTCGACCCCCGTTAATCCCACCTTATCAAGGGGGGAGGCATCATGCTTGTATGAGAATGAGCTTGGATCCGATTTACTTTTTCAATCGAATGGGAGTTGAGTCGGCGTTGCTGAGGATATCCACCAGCGCGCTCAAGTCGCGGGAGGTCAACGCGCCGTCGCCATCGATGTCCGTGCGATAGAGCGGAAGCCGTTTCGTGCCGTTCATGGCGTCGATCAGGGCCGACACGTCGTTCGAATTCGTCTCGCCATCGTTGTCGACGTCGCCGGGAAGCGCGCCGACTTTGAACTTGCCCGCGCTTGGGAAGGTGACCGTGGTCCAGGCCCCTGTGCGAATCGCATGATCGAGCGTGAGCACCACGACGCTGCCATCGGCGTTGACGCGAGTAATTTTCGGTGGAGAGGGTGAGCCGTCTTCAATGGTGAAGTCCTTTGGCGTGAGATCCTTCGGCGGAACATTCAGCGTGAGCTGGAGCGAATCCCAGGAATGACCGCTTTTATTGCGCCGCGCGTCCACCGCGCCATCCGGCGGATCTGTGGAGACGATGCGGTTTTGGACGTTTTTCGTGGAGACTTCCACGATCAAGGGTTCCAGTTTCAGGCCATCGACGGATTTGTCTTCCGACGTGAGGAGGCTGGTCGCGTCCGGATTGGCGGAGAGCTTAATGGTGAACGTGCCATTCGCGTCGGGCGTCGCCTGCATGTTCAGGCCCATGCATTCATACTTCTTGCCGTCCTGTTTGCATCCGGGAGAGTCCGTGTCCTTGTTCAGCAGGACATTCATCCAGCGATAATCGGGGTGGCCTGCGTCCACGACGGGGAATGAATCGAGTCCCGGGAAAATGTACTGCGGGGACTTTCTGTCGATGTAGGCGTTCGCGCCGTTGTCGGGCACTTTGTTGTAATCAACCGGTTGGACCGCGCCGCCTTCGCCGCTGGTGTATGAGGAGGAATCAATCATTGCCTGATAGCCGCGAAGCTTCTCACCCTTGGGAGACCAGTCGCGCAGCATCATTTTGATTTTGATGGTGTCGCCGGGGGCGATGCTGATGCGCGACATCGATCCGCCGGGAATGGGTTTCCCGTTGATTTCCGCCGCTTCGAGCGAATACACCGGGGCGGCGGTAGGCGGCGGTGCAGCGGGCTCCTCGGCGCGAAGATCTCGTGCGGTCAGAACAAATAACGCAATGACGATTGATCGGATGCGAATCGTGCGGAACATGATTTCACCTTTCGAAACATCGTCCGCACGATCAGCGCCGCAACTGCTCCCATCGCGGTCGCGGCAACCCCGTCGTCACGGACAAGGAGTCGGACAGACATACGCTAGGCCTTTGAATGCGTCAACCGCCGCCGCGATGTCAGAGATATTGATGACCTGTTGCGGGACGCATCCATTGGATGCCCCACCCACGAGGTCAAGGCGATAGACGGGCAGCGCCGTGGGAACTTGCTTGAAGCCGTCCACAATGGCCGACACGTCGCGAATGTCCGGCTGGTCTGTCGGTGAAGGCGGGTTAAATGGATCAACTACGTCGCCGGGATGCCGGGTGATGGTCTCGGTGGCCCCGGAAAGCGCCGGTGAACCCGGCGTGCCGTAATCGGCCATCACTTCGTAAATTGTGGATGGAACAACGTCCAAACCCGTCACGTGCACGGTCGTTCCCCATTGGTTGGATCTCAGGTAAGCTGCATTTGCTGGATTATCCACCAATAAGGCAATGTCGTTTGGATCAGGCGCTCCGACATATTTCGCGGTTGAATTCGCACAGCTCGGTTTCACCATCAAAGCAAACGGGAAACCGGCGACCGGTGGAGTCACATCGAGATATCGAGGCGTCGCGCCGAAGCTGCCGGCCTCCGCCGGGACGATTCGGTAAACGAATCCGCCGGTGCCCGCCGGTCCGATGGAGTTCGACGCACAAACGTAGAGTTCGCCATCGCTATCGCGTCCAAAGCCCTTGAGGGCCTGGTGCAGGTGCGAGCCGCTAAAGGCGCCACCCGGAATCGTGCCTGCCGGACGGACATTGAATTCCTTGCGAACGTAGGTATCCGGGCCGGTCAAATCGAAATAATACAATCGGCCCGTCGGTCCGAAATCCGCGCTGAAGTCGCCAAACACATACTTGCCGTAAAGCGGCGGATAGGCCGATCCGCGATAGACGAAACCGCCGACGATCGCCAGACCGCCTTCGTTGTTGCACAAGCCGCGAGCGATGTTGCAGGTCAATCCGTAGAACGCGCAGTCGGCGTCCGAGTTGCAGCCTTCGGGATGGATGTACTCCATCACCGGGTTTAGCAGCGGCTCTCCGAGCGGTCCGGTGGTGGCGCAGGATGCGGGAGGATGGAGCGTGTCGAAAGCGTCGAAGCAATGCAGAGCTTCGCGGATCACCCAGCCGTAGTTGCCTCCGTTTTGAACGATATCGACTTCTTCGAACAAGTCCTGTCCGACTTCGCCGAGGTAGAGTTTCCCATCGCCCCCGAGCTGGTCATCAAACGAGAATCGGAACGGGTTTCTCAATCCTGACGCATAAATCGTCGCAAGTCCGTCCACGCCGTCAGCGAATGGATTGTCTGCGGGAATGCCGTAAGGCAAAGGATTCTGAGGATTGTCCACGTCGATGCGGTGCATCTTGCCCAAAGCGGCCTGCATGTTCTGACCATTGCCGTTGGGACCGTGTGACGGTGGGTTGTCACTCAATCCGTCATTGGCGCCGCCGCCGTCGCCGAGGGAGAAATAAAGATAGCCGTCGGGCCCGAACATGACCTGTCCGGCGTTGTGGTTGAACTGCGGTTTATCCGCGCGGAAGAGGATGACCTCTGAATTGAAATCGGCGACGTTGCTGGTGTGGGGATCGCCGGTCACGCTGTATTGGGCCAACACTTCCTCATGGCAACCGGGGTCAAAGCCGGAAAGGTCGCACGGTTCGGTGCCGGTGCTTGCACGGGGATGACTGTAGCGAACGTAGAATTTTCCGTTGTTCAAATAATTCGGGTGGAAGGCCAGGCCAAGCAGTCCCCGTTCGTCATAGAAACTGCCCAATGGAATAATCCTGCTCGAAATGTCCAGAAACGGCGTGGGAAGAACGGATCCGTTTTGGAGCACGGTGATCTGACCATTCTGATCCACGATGAAGAGTCGATCGTCGCCGGCGTTGGTGACGATGAGCGGCGAAGGGAGACCGGATGCGACGACTTGCAATCCGATTGGGAAATCGGGATCTGGAGGCGGGACACACGGCGGATTGATCGTCGCGCAGGTGGAGTTGTTTCCACCGTATCTGCCGCCACCGCCCTGACAGGCGGATTGAGTCTGTGTCTCCGTGCAAACTCCTGTTTGATCCCTGCAGCACGCTCCGGTGGGCGGCGGCACGCAAGGCGGTGCCGAGAGGCATGCCGGATCGGCGCAGTCGATCAGGTTGTTGCAATCATTGTCAATGCCGTCGGTGCAGTTTTCCGTCGCACCGGGGTGAATGGCGGGATTGTTGTCGTTGCAGTCCGTGGCCGAACCATGCAAACACGATGCGTTCCCAGGGCTTCCATATCCGTCGCCGTCGTTGTCGATGCACGACGCATCCACTGAGCCGGTGCTGCCGGCGAAGTTGGTCGGCGAGTTGGGACCAGTGACGAAAGTATGCGTCGTGAAATTGGTGATCTGGATGGAGCTCGTGCCGTTGGTGGGGAGCGCGCCGCTGCCGTAGGTGAAATTGTCGTAATTGAACACCGGGGCCCAGTGGATCGTGTCGCCGTTGACGGCGAAGAAGTGCGCCGGAATGATAAAGTCCGGCGTGGGTGCCCCGGGAAGCGCGGCGAACGCCGAAGTCGCGAACAGAATGAACTTGTTCGCCGTGTTGCCGACGATGTTGCTGGGAACGGTAAAGGAGCTTCCGTTGACCTGATCTGTCATGGTCTTCCCGCCCAGGGCGTTTTCAAAGGAAGAGCCGAGGCTCTCTTTCAATTCGATGAACTGAACCGTTCCGTTCGCGTTGCTGAAGATCTCGTTGATTCGCCAGAGGTGCGACGCCGCACGCGCGGAAACCGTCGAGAATGCCGACACCAAGAACACGCCAAGACACATGCGACCTAGAGACTTCATGGATTTTCCTCCTATCAAGACGTTGTAGTGAAAAAGTGTGCGGGAATTGACGGCGAGGGCGTGCAGTCAGCGCGCTTGACGCTCAACAATGTCACTATTGCGGTGAGCGACGCTGTGTATCTGCCAATTCCCAGCATGATTCCAATCTCCCTTCCAATCAGTGATTTGGTCTCCCCATACGCTCGAGTCGAAGCGCATTGCCGCTCTGGATTCTTCGCAATTGAAAGTCGAGCGAAACGGCGACTCTTGAGAATTCCGAATCGGGACGGCATCACGAAGATGCCCTTATCTTCGGGAAGATGTCTTCGTGCGCCGACCCGCACTCGCCCCACCGTTTGCACTATGTCTGCGAACGGCGAAGGTCATGCAGATAACCGCACAATTATTGGCGATCTTGAGTGGGGTCAGCGCGCACCGGCTATGGAGTCTGTCTTGCACCGTCCGCAGAGTCCTTCTGCCAGCGGGAAGGTCCCCCATCGGTCGGTCTTGCGACACTAGTGTCGTAAAGATGGAATAAATCGAGAAGATGTGGAGAATTCAATTGAGTGAATTCGTAGAGGACTGCATCGCCAATCCTGCGTTGGAAAAGATGGAAGCCCGGAGTGGCCGGTTTCCAGCCGCCTGGATCCCTGGCTGCCCGATCCGCGAAAACAAGGACCTCGGAATTCTCGACGCGAGCGAGGAGGTAGAGCGTACCTGGAGTAATGCAGTTGCAAATGCTCAACCCATACGTGTGGACGTTGGGTGATGCTTCCGCCAGAAGCAGCCGCGAGCCTGTGGACCGCCGGAAAAACGAGGCGAATTCATCTTCGTCCTTGCATACCCAGGCCGGCTTGAAGCCCGCAGCGACCGCATCGTGATACACAGAATCCATGCTTCGCCAAGGCTGCACCTGGTATGGATCGTTGGTCGAATTCGTTCTGAACAGACCAGAAAATCGCCAAACGCCAATGATGCAAAGCGCAACAACAGCCGCAAGCGCGAATCGCCGTGCAAACGCGGAAACGGCGACTGCTCCCGGCAGCGTGCGATGGTCCCTGTGGGGTGATTCAAGCACATGTTCGAGAACGCGATTCGGAGCCGGTGACGCAAAGAGGCGATTAAGTGATGCGTTAACGTGCTTCTGACCTTCCATGGCGGCGCGGACCGTTGAGTCACCGGACTTGATCGAAAATTCGGTGACCTGCGCTTGGGTCAACAGCCCATCCAGAAGTGCGTCAATCGTTGGTTCCATTGCTTTGCTCATTCTTTCGGAAGTCCGACGTCAAAATTAGATCCATGTGTTTCGGTTCGTTCCGCCCAGACCGTTGCCAATCGTTCACGGAGGTGCTGGCGAGTTCGGTGCACATGGCTCATGGCAGTGCCTTCCGGGATTTCGAGAACGGCCGCGATTTCTGAATACTCCATTCCTTCCAGTGTGCGAAGCAACAAGCAGGCACGGGCGATTTCGGTCACACTTTCCAGTGCGGCGAGGACGCGCGAATCGAAAGACGCCTTGTGGTCTGGAAATCTCGCATGCTCTGGATGTTCAGTTGAATCTCTCTCGTTTCGCGCCGACACCGCATTCAAGCTATCCGCATTGCCCGTCACGGCTCGTCGGCGGCGCTCACTGCGTGCTCGATTCAAGGCCACGTTTCGTACGATCCGTCCCGCCCAAGCCTTGAAATTCGTGCCGGGTGTGAACTGATCGAGCTTTTCCAAGGCGATGATCGCGGCTTCTTGAACGACATCTTCAGCGAGACTTGCGTCTCCGATAATACCGGCTGCAATCAGCCACAAGGCACGAAACGATGCGCGAAATTCGGCGGCAAATTCAGCGGTGCGGGGACAGTGCGCGCGCAAAGAAGTCTCCGTAAGGGTCGTCGTCAGGTTCACCGCAGCCTCCCGTCACCGTTATATGTCACCTGACTGTTCTTGACTTGCAATCTTATTGAATCGAATGACCGTTTGAATGGTTTGCTGTGTGGCAAGAGGCATCGGTCCCAGCCCAATAAAAAGACCGCCCCGGATCCGATCCGGAACGGTCTTCACTCCTACCAGGCTGCACACGGCTCAGAGCGTGTCTTGAATCGCACGCAAGCGACCGTGTAATAGCGCCTTAGTGGCAAGGCAATCCGCACGGATACGTCCCTATCCTGAACGCGTCCACCACCGTAGCAATATCAATAATGTTGATCCGATGATCTGGCGTGCAAGGAAATAAGTCTCCCTGAATGATGGGTAGCGCCGATGGAATTTCGCGGAACATGTCCACGACAGCAGCGACGTCTCGGATGTCAACAACACCGTCCTGGTTCACGTCCCCCCAGAGATACGTCTTCGCGGTGCCCGGAGAGGTCAAGAAAGCGCCGCATTCGGCTTGCACGTTATATGTCGTGTTCGGAACGATGTCCGGATCCTGACATACCACGGTTCCCCAGGCGCTGGGAAGCATGGAAACAGGGCTCGCGACGAAGTGACCCGTGCCGTCAATATACTTGTGAAGACATGGATAATCCGGTGAGGTCACAAGGAGCGCCACCGGCGCCACCGAACCTTGAAGTTGAGGAGTCGCGGAAATATATCGCGGGCTCAGCGCGGCGACGATCGGAGGTTGAGGAATCGGCGTTCCGACGCAGACGCCGTTTGAACACGCGTCGCCACCCGTGCAGACATTGCCGTCGTCACAGGCGAGGCCGTTAATTCGATGGTTGATCAAGCAGACGCCCTGTCCGTTACAGGTATCCGGCTTGTCGCACTGGCTCGACGATTGGTCGCCACATTGATGTCCCGGACCTTCGAGGTTTGAAGCGCAACTGCCAGCCCCGTCACAGGAGTCCGGGCGGTCACATTCCGTGCTCTTTGGGTCGCCGCAGGCAAGGCCGACGGGCTCCGGCGGGTGGATGCACGAGCCTGAACTGCAGAAGTTCTTGGTGCAAACGTTCGGCGGTACTTCATCCGAGCAAGGAATGTTGTCCGTCTTGTGATTGGATTCGCACACGCCCGCGCCGTCGCAGGCATCCGGGTTGTCGCATTCGCCCGAAGCATTGTTGCCGCATTGTGAGCCTTCCATGCGAGGTGACCAGCTCGTGGTCGAGATGTCTGGAATACATGCCTGACAATCGTTCGCCGGGTTCAAATCATCTTCCGCGTAACAGAACCCATCGATGAGGCAATCGCTCACCGGGCGGATGTTGAGCAATATGTTGCCCTTGTTGTTCATGAATCCGGCGACACGAATGATGTACGTCTGTCCGGCGGTCGCGTTGAAGAACAATGCGGATTGCAGGCCGACGCCGCTGTCATCGTCGCAGGCGATTTCCACGCCGCCATCCGCGGGGCATTTCGTGTAGATCGAAAGGACGGTGTCGTTCACGGGCTGCAGGTTGCTGCCGGTCGTGCTGACGAACACGACACCCGTGCAAATCGGTGTAAATTTGAACCAGACGTCATTGTTGGAGTCGGGTTGGCAGGAGGCCTCACCGTCGTCCGGACCTCCGGAATTGTTGTTGCTGACGTTGCTACCCACAACGACGTCAACTGCAAACGGGCAGTTGGAGTTGCAGTCCGGATCGGGAACGCCTGCGCAGACATCATTCGTGCAGGTGTCCACTCCGATGCCCGGCCGCCCGGTTCCGGTACACGCGTTGCCGTCGTTGCAAATGCTTCCGTCCGGACGAATCGTCCAGTTGGTCGCGTTCGAAGCGCTATTGCAAGCCTCGCACTGATTGGCTGGATTCAGGTCACCATCGGAATAGCAAACGCCGGCGATCAAGCAGCGCCCCGAGATAAGGGTGTGATCGCACTTGTGCTGGCTTTCGTTGCAAGAGTCGGCGGTGCAGGTCAGAAGATCATCGCAATTTCGTGGAGTGCCGCCGCCGCAGATTGCGTTCGTGCATTTTTCATTGACGGTGCAGAAAAGGCTGTCGTCGCAGGGTGTGTTGTTGGCGATATTATTTGAAAGGCATGCGCCGGCGCCGTTGCACGTGTCGGGATTATCGCAGGGGCCCGACGAGAAGTTGCCGCACGGCGTGCCAGTGCTTCGCAAATTGCCAAGACATGTGCCGTTACCGTCGCAGGTATCCGCACCGTTGCAATCGGTGTTGGTGGGATCGCCGCAGGGCGTGCCCGCAGTTAGCAGGTTGCTCTTGCACAGTCCATTCCCGTCGCAAGTGTCGGGAAGATTGCACTGGCTGCTCGTTTGACTGCCGCATGCCGTGCCTGAAGAACTGTTCGGATGGCTAACCACACCCGTGGTTGTGTCGCACAGGTCCTGCGTGCACTGGTTGCCATCACTCAAATTGGTTGTGCTGCCGTTCGCGGGGTTGCAGCATTGCGTGGCGGTGTTGTAGTTGGGCGTGTTGACACAGGCTCCCTGTTGATTGCACGTGTCCGCCGTGCAGGCGTTGTTATCATTGCACTGCGCCGCGGTCGAGCAAAGGACCGTGATCTTGGCCGCTTGCAGGACAATCGGTGTGATATTGACGTTGTTGTCGTCCGTCATGAAGCTGAAATCACCACCGGGGACAAGCGAAAAAGTATACGTTCCGATCGCATTGGATGGCACATCGACGACAATGGTGGCGCCATATTTCACGGTTCCATCGTCAAATGTCGATCCCGGCGGCACGACAACGGCCCCGAAGCGCCAACCGAGAGTACTCAAATCCACCGCGACAATAACGCCGCTACCGCCCTGCGAAGATTCCTCGTTGATATGCACCCAGTCATTTCGCGTCGTATTGATGAATCCGGGATCGCAAACCTGACCTGTGCCCGCGGGACAACTTGACCCTGCTTCATATTTGAATGTGCAGGTCTCGATGCAAGTGCCGCCGCCGGTGCATTGTGAATTGCTATTGCAGGGCGTATTGTTGTTCGTGCCGCCTTCGCAAATTTTGCTTGAGCAAAGCCCACTTCCCGGGCAATTTGCGGCATTTGTGCATGCATTCCCATTGTTCGAACCGCCAATGCAGACCTTTGCACATCCTTGCGCAGCAGGAGTCAGCGCGGCGCCAAGTCCGCTTGACCAACTGTTCGAATCCAGCTTCACCTGCCACGATTTTAAGAAGCTTGGTCCCCAGCCGGAAAGCTGGACATTCAGGAATACCCGCTGATTTCCGCCGGTGAGCTTGATCTCATCTCCGACGATTGTGTTTGTTCCACTCGCGCTGACCGGGTGGATTTTCATGATGGCCGCGTTCGCACCTGTCGCGCCAACGAAAAACAGAATAAGCGCCGCCGCGATCGCACTTCGTTGGGATTGTCTCATCGATCCGTCCTCCGAAAAGTCCATTCCGCCTTCGCCGATATTTCTTCCATCCAAGCAAGCCACGGACGCGTTGCAAGCATGCAAATCAGCAACCGCGCCCGAACATTTCAAATCCAGGAAATGGTCACGAGCTAAAGCAGTTTTCCTGTAAGCACCCACAAACGACTCGCGCCTCACCCCGACCACTTTGCGTAAAACTCATTCTACCCCTGAAAATTGTCTACCGCCCTTGTACCAGAATTTTCGGACGTTGTCCAGTAATTTCCGGTGGGAGGATCGAAAAGACAGAGTGCCGGTTCGAGTACCTACGATCCATTTCATCCAATTCCACACCCCAACTTCGAAATGGGCCATGGTAATGTTGATCGTTATTGCCAGGATTCAACGGCCAAACTGTAATTTGCGTCCGATTCGAGCCAATCGTACGGCTTCGGTCGAGTGCGATACTTACCAGCACGGTCCTGGACAAAGCGAATCCCGGTACGATCTACCCTTGAAGGCGTCAACCGCTCCTGCGACATCCGTAACGTCAATTCGCTGGTTCGGCACGCATCCAAAAAGGTCCAGAGTCGTTAACGGCTTGGCAGTGGGGATTTGCTTGAATCCATCAACCACTGCAGCCACATCCACAATATTCGCAAATCCATCCGGTGCCCCGTTGGGTGCACCGCTGACATCACCCCACATAGGTGTTGAAATCTGAACAGCCTGTGTCAGCGAGGGGAATGCCGGTCCTCCGCAATCTGCCTGTAATCCATATGTGACAGAAGGAGCAATATCAATCCCGCTCACATAAACCACGCCGCCCCACTCATCCGCAGTCAGCACAGCGGCTTCTGCGCGAGTGTCGACAAGATAAGCAATATTATTCGGACCGCTGGGCATTCCGACATACTTGGCCACTCCGCCCAAACAAGAGGGTGCAACCAGAATCGACATTGCAATACCGGGCGATGAGCTTTGAGGAGTAATTGCCAGGTATCGAGGACCGGTTGTTGAAACGATTGGGGCAAGGCAACCGCACGAGTCAGCGCCCTCATTACAATTTGCAGGGTTTCCGCACGGGTTGCCCAGACTGACACACCCGGCGGAAGCATCGCACACTTCCGGGCCATTGCAGAAAATACTGTCATCCGCGCAGAGGTTTGAATTCGGTGTGTGCACGCATCGTCCTGATGCATCACATGAATCAACTGTGCAGGCAATGCCGTCATCGCATTGGGAGTCGTTCGCGCACTCTGTGGGGAAGTTCAACTGGGCGTATCGACCGATGTCCGCGGCGCCCTGGTCGTTGCCGCCGGCGGTGAGCCATCCGATCATTTCCCCTCCCGGGAAGCCCATTCGCGCCCGATGCAGAAACAGCCAAGGCTCGTTCACTGCCGTCGTGCCGAGGAACTCCGGTTCGGTGGGGGTTCCGAAGTTGATGTTCGTGCCTCTGCTGCCGTGGCACGTCACGCAGTGCGTCTGAGTTCCTCCGCCGGTGTAATTTGAACCACCCTGAACGGGGTCGCCAAGGAAAACGCCGTTCGAAGGATTGATGTAAGAATTTGAATCCACCGTGCCCAAGAGCACGAATGCAACGACGTCGTGAATGTCGTTGTCGGACAAGACGGTGGCGTAATTGTGTCCGTTCAGCACGCCCGCGCCGCCTCCGTTGCTTGGCGGCTGCTTGAGCAGGTCGAACAGCGCCGTACCGCTGAGTTGCGTGCCTCGGATACCGGAAAAACCAGTATGTTGCGGGCCTGAAGCATACTGACCCGACGCTCCCAAATAATCCCAACCGTGACACTCGTTGCACTTCCATGTCGCGCTTCCCGTGGCTCCATCAGAGACCATGTCGGGACGGTACTGCCAAAGTGGATGATCGGAGGATGGTTCAGCCACGCCGGCCTCCAGCCACCAGGTGTCATACATGCGTCCGCCGCGAAGCCTGTCTCCGACGGCCTCGCAAACGTCAGGAATGCCGTTGCCGTTTCCATCGGTAAGTGTTCTGCAGGCGATGTCGGCCGCATCCTCCACGCCGTTGCCATTGCAGTCGTTCACCAGAGCATGTGGAGCACAGTTGATGGTCAACGTTCCTGTTCCGACGGAGCTGTTGAATCCGCCGACTCGAATTAATTTGCTTTCGCATGCGGTAACCGGGAACGAAATGGCCGCATCGGTGCCGCAACTGTCGTTCACGCAGGCGATCGCCGACGGACTGGTTGGACAGCTACAGCCGTCGTACGCTGCGACCATGGAATCGAAGTTCGTTGCACCGCAGAGCGTAGCGGTTGCTGTGCCTGTACAAGTTGGCATGTAGCAATACCAGATGTCGTTGCCAAGGGGATGGCCTGCAGCGCTCACACCGCATGCCGCGCTTTCGTTCGGGCCGTCGGTCGTTGCGTCCAGAATTTCAAAACCGAATGGCCCTTCGGCTGCCGCCTTGGCGTTGACGCAGGCATCATTGATCGGACCGACTTCCAGATGACAAGTGGCGGAACAGCCATCGCCTGATAGGGTATTTCCATCATCGCATTCCTCGCCGGGTTCGAGGATGTTGTTGCCGCAAAAGGACGTGCGGACGATTTTGTAGATGGAGCCGGCACGACTGACGATGTAGAGCTCGCCGTTGGCGTCTTCACCGAAAGAGATGATGGACTGAATCGAACCGCCCGAGGGAGTCAGTTGGGCCGTGCGATCGGTTTGTTCGGTGGGCAAACCATTGACCATTCGCAGGGAGTGAATCTCGCCGCTGCAATAGTCGGCGTAGAAATATGTGCCGAGCATGTTCGGCAACAGGCAGCCGCGATATACGAATCCGCCGATGACACGAGCGCAACCCTGCGCTGGATGCACATATTCAACGACGGGTTGCGTGAGTGCGGGAGCGTTGCAGGTGCAGCCGGTAAGCCCTGTGCAATGTGAAGCCTCCATGCACCGCCATCCGTAGTTTTCCCCGCCATTGCTCGTTGCGGGTTGAAAATCGATTTCTTCGTAACCCGATTGTCCGATGTCCGCGAGGTAAAGATCGCCTGTGTGGCGGTCGAGACTGAATCGCCAAGGATCGCGCACTCCAAGTGCCCAGAGTTCATCCAACGGCAGGCCCGGATTGACGAATGGGTTTCCGCCAAAGGCATAAGTTGGTGGATTGTTCACATCGAGGCGCAGGATTTTTCCAAGCAGAGAGCCGGTGTCCTGCCCATGATTTAACGGGTCGCTGGGGCCGCCGCCGTCGCCCGTGCCCACGTATAGCGTTCCATCGGACCCGAATTGCAAGTGACCGCCATGATGATCAATGCCGTCTTGCGGAAGGTTTTCAATGATGACCTCGCTGTTGGCATCGGCGATTTCGGGGTTTGCGGTCACGCTGTACCGCGCGATGACGAGATTGCCGCTTAAGTTCGTGTAGGAGATGGAGAACTGTTTGCTGGTCGCATAATCAGGAGGGAATGCGAGGCTCAGCAAACCGTTTTCGCCGGTTGAACTTACATTGGAGGTGATATCCAAAAACGGCGTGGGTTGAATTGTGCCGTTGCGTGCGACTTTGATGCGTCCGCTTTGTTCGACGATGAACAGTCGAGTCGAGTCAGAAAGGGCCGCAGTCAGGTACAACGGTCGATCCAGGCCCGTGAATGTTTCCAGCGCCGCAATGCCATAAAACTGGCACTCGTCCGGACGTCCATCGCCGTCGCAATCAACACTCGTGCCATTCTGGATATCAATGGAGTCGGGGATCCCATTGTGATTGCAATCCGCCTGCGTGGGGGTTGGGCCGACCGTGGATGGATTCATCGCCGTGGGCGAGCCCGGACGGAACAGCCCCAGCGTGGTTGTCACGGTTTGTGGCTGGCGGTTCGCATCAAATCGGAAATTGTAGAGCGTGCCCCAGCGAAGTGCATTGGCGTTCTGGTTGGAATTGAAGTCCTGGGTCGACCATGTCACGGCGCCATTGGAGAACACGCCGTTCCAGTCCGTTCCGACAAAGGGCTCGCCGCTGTGATAGTCAACATCATGAAAACCAATGTTCTGAACCGTCGCGGTGGGGTCGATCGGAACGGAAAACGAAACGGCCGCTCGGTTCGAGTTCATGTTCTGGATTGCATATTCGTAATGCCAAAATCCTCCACCGATGGCGGTGGCCTTTGCGGCCATGAGGAATAATCCATCGCTAGGCACTTGGATGTTCGTTTCCACGACTTGCGGATCATTTGCTTTCCACGCTTTGATGGCGCTTTCCTGCCTATGGGTGGAACCCGAAAGTGCGATGTTCCAAGAGCTTCCGGAACCCGAAATCGTAATGGGTCGCCACGATGCGTTGTTGTTCTGATGTCCTGCGGCGGCGTCGTCCGGAGTGACATATTGTCCTTCAACGAAGTATTGTCCTCCGCCACTTTGATTTGGATCAAGATCGGAGTTTTTTACCTGCAATCGGCGGGCGATGGTGCCGGAGTATGGGGGGTTCGCCGGCGGATACGAGAATGCGCCCGTCGAAGGATTGACCTGATACTTCGGGCCGAGGTTTGATTGCGTGCCGTTCAAGCTGGCGTTGTATGGGTCGGAACAATGTACGCCGAGATGGGACCCATCCGTCGGCACGCAATTGGAGAAGCACAAAGTCTGTGAAAGTGCGAAAAACCCATGCTTCAGCCAACTTTGTCCGACTTGCTCGAAGCGGCCGTTCTTCAGGCGGAACATGTTTCCGCCAATGACGGGATGTTGATTGGTGTTGTCATCCCAGTTGAGCCAGAAGTCGCCGATGTTGCAGGAAGTGGTTCCGACCGAGAAGGCGGAGATTCCGCCGGAACCTCCAAAGCTGGCAACTTCGTGCAAGTCGCCGACGATGACGTCGGGGCCAATGGCCGCGACAGTGTGCGGATCCGGCAGGGTCGGTGGATTCGTCGATTCATTTACTTGCGAGGCCGAATCGTTGCTTCCGATTCGAGCATCGATCACCATTCTTCCCATTGGCATTCCTGCGAGCTCCGCTTTTCCGAGTTTTGAGGCGAGAGATTTCGTGGCGGTCAGTTCGGCCGCAAGTCGCAATTGATTGGCGCCAGCGGGATGATCGATCAGGATCGAAGTGGACTCCATCGCAACATCCGTATCATGCAGAGTCGCTTGGGCTCTCCACACGCCGTCATTGCCCGTCGACAAGTGAAGATTTCCGAGAGCCACGCGGTTTTCACCTGCAATGAAAAGGATTGCGCCGCGAATTTGGAGCGAGCCGCTCACGGATTGAGTGCCATCTTCGGAATTGGTGCGTACAGTGAGGGTTCCACCCGGAAGAATACCGGTCGCTAACCTGGGGCCGCCGTCTGCCTCTGCGGAATCCGCGCGCGTGGTGACTTCCACGCCCAATTGAGCAAGGGTGACGGAATCAAATTCGACGACGACGGCGCCGCTACGGACGTTACTTGCCGTCGCTTTTTCGTTCGCGTGAATTTGTTGTTGATATTGCGCCAATGCCAAAGTAATGCACGCGAATGTGACATGTTTGAATGCTCGAACTCGTGACTGATTCCAAATTCCCGGATACATCGGATGTCTTCCTTCCATAAGTGTTGAATTCAAACCAAGGACTCATCCATCGCTCACGGCGCTTCGACTTCGACAATCATGTACGAACGGTGTCGCAAAGGTTCCGCTCCATTCAAATCTGATGCGATGCACGTACCCTGATATTGAAAACCCCCTTCAGGCCGAGATTGATTCTACCTTGCGAGCCATCGTCAAGACCAGTTCCATGTGAGATCATTTCCGGGATTTCCTGAGCGACTGATGATGGGTCGTTGCAAAATACAAAACTCGATGACTTTCGATCAAGGTCGTGCAATGCAATGGCCAAGCGAGGGCTTCAGCATCAAGGAGAACGCGCAGAATTTCCAAAATTCATTTCGAGTCCGGTTAACGAGCGTACATTTTCGCCATTTGTACGAATTTGTGTTTTGGTTTTGTTCGCTGCCGATTTCATGCGATGCACCGCTGCGACAAACTCGACCGAGCGGAAAGTTCGAAAACCTGTTTGCTCCACATACCCTTGCGATTCCCGACTCGATTACAGTGGCGCTTATAGTCCTTGCTAAAACGGGCATTATTTACTGCGATAAGCTACGAAGAAAGGGTGCTTTGCCCGTGAAAAATGGAAAAATATATTGACGTGTCGGTTGCAGAACTGGTAATATCGGCCCCGCTGGAGTAGTGCTCGAATCATGTTTCCGCCGTTTCAATGGCGTAACTCGAATCGCGATGATTCGGTTCGACGAAGTGCAGAAGTCGTTGCGGTGGCGGGAGTCGTGTTGATTTTGTTGATCGCAGGAGTGGGTCTTCGGTTTCGTGGAGAGGGAAAGGGCGACCTTTCTAACTTGTAAAGTGGTCAAATTTCTTGGTTTTTCTGGGCGGTCGTAGGCAAATGGAAACAGCGTTGAAGCGTTCAACGAATGAAACGGCGTCCTCGCACTGCCTGCGTTTCGCCAGTGGGTTCTCCTCTCTCAAGACAAATCACGTTCGCGCATTGTCGGGATCAGTAGCGGCGTTTAATCCCCAGCGTAGGGGAGTTTCGTATCGGGCGAGCGGAGAGCTTGCTTCATACGGCCGGAAACGGATAAGCGTAGAGTTTGGGACGAGCGGTGAAACGGGCTTCGATTCGCGCAAATTGAATGCGGTAAATCGAAATCACCAGTCGAAGAAAGCGTCACTCTTCGTCGAGGGAATTGGACAAATCCCAGTGGGTGGAGGTAACGAAAAATGAAGGCAAAGAGCATGGGTGGATGGCGTCCGGTCGTGGGCGTCCTCGCGATTGGGTGTTTCACGGTTGCCGTGAGTTTGCGGCTGGAGGGCGCACCGATGCCCAAACAGACGCGGACTGCGACTGACCAGGCCAAGCCCAGTACACTGCGCGATGGCACTGCGCGCGTGGAAGATCGACTGGTAAATCCTGATCTTCCCACACGATCACAAGTTCTTTTCAACAACATGGGAACAATGGCCGGTGATTATCCCGCCGCCACGCCGATCATCGTCAACTATCTCGACGATGAAGGAACCCGCGGTCGCCAGATGGGATTGTTCACGGGTCCGATGCCCAAGATCGTGGGATCCGGCGAGCAGGCCGTGGCCAACATTCCCGGCGCTCGTCACTGCGTCGGCGGAGGGAATGCCGGCGGCGTTTGCTCGAATGATGCCGCTTGCCCCGGTGTTGCCGATGGTACTTGCACGGCGGGTCATTGTGTCGGTGGATTGAGTCCAGGGGTCGCCTGTGTGCTTGCTGAGGACTGTCTGGGAAGCCACTGCGGTTGCTCGTTTGCGATCGATTGCGAAGATGGCAATCCCTGCACGAACGATCGATGCTCGCTGGCGAATGGTCAGCCGGCCGGCAGCGGCAAGTGCGTTTACACGTTCGTTCAATCAGGTGTGGACCAACCCTACGCAGTCGATTGCAGAATTGGATCTCTCTGTGGTGGGTGCGATGACGGAATCGCGTGCAACGGTAAAGAGACCTGCAACGGTGCCGGCGCGTGCGTGTCCAGCGGAGCCCTTGCCTGCGGCGGCGGATCCGTTTGCAATGAGAACGGTCGTTGCAGCGACGGCAAGTATTGCACGATTGATGCCGATTGCGCCAGCGGCACCTGCAATCACTGCCAGACTACTTGCACGACCAACGCAAACTGCGACGACGGACTCTTGTGCAATGGTGCGGAAACCTGCGTGGCGGGTAAGTGCACTCTCGGTACACCGCCCTGCGGCCCGGGCGGAACCTGCTATGAGAAGAAGTGTTCTGCCGTGGCGAACAACCCCTGGGGCTGCTCAGTCACCTCTGATTGTCGTACCGGCACGACTTGCACGGTTGCGGGCCCTGCCTGTTTGCCGGGTCGCTGCTGCGACAACGCCACGCAGCCGAACTGCTCCCGACGTGCTCTAAACATAACGGTTCAGGGCAATGGCTCTTGCAATTCAACAGGTGGGAAGTGGTTCGCGGGCGACAAGGGGACCACCTCTTCGCTCGCCGGTCCGAGCAGCTTTGACTTGACTTGCCCTGCGTCCAACGACGCAACCTTGCCAGGCGGCGTTCCGGGACTGCACTGTCCGAAATATGGCGATGGTATTGCTCCACAGAATTCCGGACCGCTCATCGGTCCGATCTCTGATTCCCGCCTGAACGTCGCTCCGTTTGGTTCCGCTTTGAACAAACTGGGTGATGACTATCAGATGACGGACAGCAGCAACATTCTGGTCGATGAGTTGCACTTCATCGGCGGCGCCTTCGTTCAGGAACGAATCTCGTTTGAAATGTATGACTTCAGTGGAAATTTCATTGAAGACACATTTATTATCATGAACACGAATCTTCTCGCGATGCAGACGATTCTGTTCCAGCCGGCAATTGAAATTCCTCCCCATGGCTACATTGTGATGACGGTGGCCAGCTCGTTCGCCCCGAACACGCGAATTTTCTGGGCATCGACGGACTCTGGTGCGGTGGATACCGGCAGCAACGATGCGAACTTGTTGTGGATCAATGGCGGTCCGGCGGCAAATCCGTTGTCGGCGCCGAATAAAAATCTGACGCTGGAATTGGTTGGACGCAAGACGACGGCATCGTCCGGCGCGTGCTGCCTTACAAATCCGGGTCCGACGCAAGCATGCGATAACGGCGTGGCCCCGTGGGTTTGTGAAGGCTTGGGCGGCATTTATCTTGGCAACGCACAACAGTGCGCGGCCTGCTCTGGCGGCGTCAACACGGGAAACAACTGCCGTCGGTGCTCGGTCACGACGGGCCAGTCCTGCGATCGCAACAGCGATTGTCCGGGCGGCGAAACCTGCGTTGCGAACAACGTTGCATGCCCCGGCGGAACGTGCGTTTCTTCGGCATCCTGCAACAACGGCGCTTGCTGCGTGAATAAGTGCGTCGGCGGCGGAAACGACGGCCTGGCTTGTGCGACAAATGCAAATTGCCCCGGCGGTGCTTGCCGCGGAGTTTGCTCAGAGTCGACGCCGGGTTCTTGCACGGGAACGTTCCAGGGCTTTGGCACCACCTGCGACGTGGACAATGGGTATGGCGGAACGGGTGATCAACAAAGCTGCTGCCCGCAGCCGGTGGCTACTGGCGGCGACAATTGCAGCGATGCAGTCGTTCAAGCTATCCATCTGCCGGCCCCGGGTTCTGACCCGGTGGTTGTCACCATCACCGGTAGCAACCTGGCGGCATCGAGTACAGTGCAAAATCCGGATTCTTGCATCACGCTGTTTCAGCCGTCGCCCGATCCGGAACAGGACGTCGGCTGGTGGGAGGCGTTCAGCATTGATGCGTGTGCGTATGTGCGCGTGGATACCTGCTGCACCGGTTCTGGGTCGAACATCTTAAGGCCGGCGTGGGGTCTGTTGTTCCCCGATTGCCCATGTGGCGCGTTGATCAACGATACGCCCAATCCGAACAGCCCGCTGTTCAACAATGGACCGGAACCGTCATTTAACCGCGGTGGTCCGTATTGCCCGAACGACAACATTTGGTTCTGGTTCGGTCCGTTGACCGCCGGAACTTATTACTACCCGGTTTACTCAGCGCTTCTTGGTTATCACGGCACGTATCAGTTGCACATCACTGCCCAACCGTGTCCGACGGCCGCATGCTGCAGCAACAAGTGCATCGGCGGTGCGAATAATGGCAACACGTGTTCGGACAATGCTGGATGCCCAGGCGGACTCTGTCAGGGCTCTTGTGCGGCATTGAATATTTTGGATTGCGCGACCGCGGGTGGCTATTACCTTGGACCGCCCAATAAATCTCCCGCGACTTCAACCTGCACAGGCACGCCGGGTTCGGGTACGGCGACATGCGACAATGGCTCGTGCTGCACGGCGCCGGGCGTCTGCGTCGATCGCGACCTGACTCCGCCGGTGAGTGCGCAGGAATGCCTGACGTCGCTGAACGGCAACTTTATTGGAGGCATCAGGTGCAAGGGCGGCGTCTGCAACACAGACAACTCGATTTCCTGCAACGCCGATGGGGATTGCCCCACTGGCGATACATGCAACGCAACGGGTGTGCAAAAGGCCCAGGCGAATCCGTGTCCAATTTGCGAAATTCAGGGCGCGACCAATTGCCAGGGTTGGGAAGATACCGGTAACTTCGGATTGCTGAGTTCTGCGGTAGCGGGCTCCGGCGGTTTGGTTAATGCCGACGACTTCAAGTCCAACAGCAGCACCGTCAGCACGATTTGCGTCTGGGGTGAATACATCAATAGCGCTCCCCACGCGGTTCCGTTCGATTGCGGGAATAACGTGACGGCGGATAGCTTCCGCGTCCGCATTTACGACGATTTCGAAGGCCTGCCGTGCAGTGTGGTGGCGGAATCCACGGCGTCAGCCGTGCGTGCCAACGTCCATGGAAAGACTGAACTCATTCAGGGTTTCCAGACTTCCACGTGGGGACACCAGCTCACGCTGAATACTCCAGTAACAGGCTTGGATGCCAGCGGAAACACCATTTATTGGCTTGAAGTTTCCAATGCCCCGGCCTCGTCCATCTCGACATGTGTTTGGTTCTGGGATCAGCTTGGGGCCGGCACAACTACGGGGAACCACTATTCTGCGTCAGGTTCCAATGCCGGATATCCTTCCGGTTCGGAAAACACAACCGATTATTCCTGGTGCCTGAATGGAAACGTCGTCGCCGGCGCTTCTGGCGACATCATTCGAAATTGCTGCAACTGCGGCGCAGGCACGTGCAGCCTCCTGACTCTCAAGGATTGCCGCGCGGCCAATGGAATCTGGGATGTTGACAACCAGACGGTTTCCTGCGGCACCTGCGTGACTGGCGGACCGTCGAACGACCTCTGCACCAGCACGATTGGCAATTACGTATCAGCCGGCACGTATTTCTTCGACACCCAGTGTGCCAATACGGATGGGCCAGTGGCAAGCGATCACACAGAGATCGGTTCGGGAGCAATGAGCGGAGACGTCTGGTACCGGTTCCAGCCGACTGTGAATTGCACGCTCACCGCGAGCATGTGCGCCACGGGGACAGCATTCGACTCCATGGTCGGTATTTACCACAAGACCGGGGATCCGAACTATTGTCCAACCACCGACAACACCCAATTGGCCAACGGCCATTACGAGGATGAAAGTTGTACCGGTGTCGCTGTGGCCGGTGCGGGCCTCGCAATTACTCCAGCGATAGCAGGAGATACCTACCTCATTCGCGTCGGTGGGTTTAACGGCGCTCACGGCTCGGGTCAGGTGAATATCAGTTGCGCGGTGGCGAGTAATTCGATCGCACTGGATCCGCCGACTATGGCGGATAATGCGGCCCGCGGCACGCGCAATTGCCCCGCTGGCGGTCCTGGGAATCCAGGCCAGGTTGTTGCAGATTCCGGTCCGGACAAGAACCGGTACGTGGCCTTTGCAATTCCGGTGACGGCGACGGCTGCCGGCGAGACGGCGATCCAGATCAAGCGCGTCAAGTTGCAGCGGCCATCTCCGCCGAACTTGCCGCAGTTCCCGCCGCCGAATTTCTCGGCGTTCGAGAACCAGTTCTCCTATGCCGGTTCGCCGACGAAGCATTGCCAGAACGGTGGAGTTCCGCCGTGTGCCGTTCCATCGGATGCGATCTTTGACATATCCGTGACGCAGTGTGCGGCGAATTACATCAACTGGCAGACGGCCCTGGCTGGTGGAACGCTCTTTGTTAAACGCGGCACAGCTGACCCAGCCGAACATCAGCGACGTGAGCGCGTGCGTGGATACATTCAAGTCGGCCGCGTCGTCGCTGCCGATGCCAAGGTGCGATCTGACGGGTGGAGCGGCCGGTTTGCCGAACTTCATCACTCAGATTAACGACGTTGCCGCAATCGTTGACGCGTTCAAGAACCTGGCCTATCCGAACCAGGGCGCGTCCGGTCCGGTGAGCTGTCCGT